>JBPOIW010000336.1:0-37015 GCA_052034165.1 Planctomycetota bacterium
GCACACTGCGCTGGAGTGCATGGATTGCGCTACGCGAATCGTACTGAACGGATGCAAACATGGAATCGCCGATTATCGCGAAACTGCCACGCGGACACCGCATGGATCGACAATTCGGAATCGTGTACGACGCCGCTCCGGCGCAGGCGGATGACCTGACTCAGATCGACGGCATCCGGACTCGCGAAGCCGTGCTTCTGAATCAGCGAGGCATCTACCTGTTCGGGCAGATCGCGCTATGGCGTCACCGTGAAATTGTGGAGATCGCCGGTGAGCTGCAGATCCCCGTCGCGAGAATCGTCGACGAAGGCTGGATGGAACAAGCTCGCTGCTTGAGCCATCCCGTTCCAACCGGCAGTGCTTACGATCTGCCGGCATCGGCCTTTCGTACGATCAGCCTTCTGGTCTGCGCATTGCTTGTGGGAGTCTTCACAATCTACATGCTGGGGCGACATCGCAATCAGCCGCTGACCGGTGTGCTCTCGGCCGACATCACTTCCATTCGAGTTCCCGCGCCGTCGAGACTGACGGCTGTTCATGTGAAAGCAGGTCAGGAAGTCTTCTCGGGGCAGCCGCTGCTGACGCTCGAAAAGCTGGAACACCTGTCGATGCTGGAAGCTCAGGAGCGAACCGTTCGCAAGCTGACACAGGAACTGAAACGCGCGGAAGCTCAGGCGAAGATCGAAGCAGAATGGCGAACCAGTGAACTGGACCGCGAACTGTCCGAAGTTCGCCTCCAGATTGCTCAACGCAAAACACCGCTGCTGTATCAGCAAGCTCGCACTGCAGACGCTTCAAACAGCCGTCGTGGGACTCGAGTCTCCCCGGTGTCAGCGAAAGCAACGCTGGCATCTCTGCCAGCGAAAGCTCGTGCTGGCGGCCTGATGTTTTTCAGCGGCAGCGGACAAGCATCGCCGACACCGATCGCTCCAGCGTTGCAGTCGGTTCCTGTGCGAACCGCGATGGCTCCTCGCGAAGGTGTCGTGTCTGATTCGCCGACATTGGACATGGTGCCAACTCCGGTTGAAGCCGCACCGGCCGATGAGCAGTCGCAGAAGCTGCACGGCGAGGAAACTCGTTTGCTCTCACTGCGAGAAGCCCTGCCCTCGACCGTGAATGAGGCCATGGGCGTCACATCGCTCCAGGAACAATTGAATGATGCGACCTCACATCTGGAAACTATGAAGTCTGTCAGCCGCGAAATCCACGTGAACGCACCGGTCTACGGCGTTGTGGGTCAGGTCCGTTATCGACAGGGCGACGATCTGCCAAACGGCGAGATCATGGTGCGAATACTGCACACCGATCGTCGCTACATCATGGTGCATCTGCCAACTCGCCGCGTCACGGAGATGCAGACAGGGCAAGAGGTGGAACTAATGTTCCCGGGCAATCAGGAATTCCGAGGCCAGATCGTCGACGTGCCCATGCTCGCCGACACGACTGGTTCTTCCGGCGACACTCTCGCCGCCGTCCGCATCGAACCCGTCGGCCGCCTCTGGCCAATGATCCCGGTTGGGTCCCAGGTTGACGTGGTGTCGCTGCGGTAAGTGGAAGCAACGCAATCCTCAACAACTTCGGATCTGCTACTACCTTTTTCTTACCCCAGAAGATTCGAACGAAGGCGACCTGTGCCCGTGATTGGGCGAGGTCGGCCTTCAGAGTCAGGGAAGGTGCTCTCGGGGTCGATGCCCAGCAAGTAGAAGGCTGTAGCAAGGACATCCTTGGGCGAGATCGGATCGTCCTCAACATCTCCGGCGTGCTTATCCGTTCGTCCGACAACATGGCCGCGGCCCATCCCGCCGCCCGCGTAAACCTGCGAATATGCTCGTGACCAGTGATCTCGACCCGCACCAAGTGGTTTGGAATCAATTCGCGGCGTACGACCATGCTCGCTCAGCACAAGCACCAGCGTTTCATCCAGCAGTCCACGTTGTTCCAGATCCAGAATCAATGCGCTGAAGGTCTGATCAAACACCGGCAGCAGAAATTCTTTCAGTCGCCCGTAATGATTGTGGTGCGTGTCCCAGGAACCCGCGTTGAGCCCATAGGCGTCCCAGATCACAGTGACGAATTTTGAGCCGGCTTCAACCAGTCGACGCGCCGCCAGACAAGACTGACCAAACAGCGTCATGCCATAGGCCGCACGCACGACTTCCGGCTCACGCCCAAAATCCAGGGCTTCGGCCATTTTCCCGGATGTCAGCATGGAGAACGCTGTCTGCTGCTGCTGATCAAAAGTACGAGTCCGTGCAACTCTGTCAAAATCGCGTCGCGCTGTGTCGAATTGACGTAACAACGAACGGCGAAGTTCGAGTTCCGAACGAGTCACACTAAGCTCGCCCGCCCCGGACATGCTGAGCCGATCCGTGGATTGAATTCCGAACAGCGGATCTTTGAATGCTCGGCCCGGCCGGATCTCGGGGGCCATCGCAGTGCCTTCTGCTCGAAATTCCGTGTAGACAGGATCGTATCGCATGCCAAGCATCGCGCCATAGAGTCCGGCGAGAGGTGGAATCTCATTCTTTGAACCCATTTCAAAAGGCAACGCGACATTACGCGGCATATCCGGGATCGTGACGCCTGTTCTTTGTTCCTCAAAGTAGTCCACCAGCGAGCCGATGAACGGCCATTGGCGTTTGTGGCGTGGCTGGGATTCGATTTTCGTATCGACCTCCGGAATACCGGTTGTCGCGTAGACAGTACCATGAAGCGGAAACGGATGTGTCAGAGAACGGACGACCGTCAGGCGATCCATAATCTGTGCGATCTTTGGCAGATGATCCCCGATGTGGATTCCTGACACGTTGGTAGGAATCGATTTCATCTCGCCCTGAATCTCAACGGGCGCGTCCGGTTTCGGATCGAATGTTTCGTGTTGAGGAGGCGAACCGTATTTGTAGATCAGGATGCAGGACTTGGCCTGTCCGAATCTTGGCCCCAACGAGGACGCTTCAGTATTCGCCTGCGTTGCCCGAGGCATGTTGCCGAGAGAAAGCCCGAATGCCCCAAGACCACCAATCTGCAGCACATCGCGCCGAGTCGTGCCATTGCAGAGATCTTTTGCATTGCCGAGCAGTCTGAACATATTTCAACTCGGGCTATCGGTGAAAAACTATCGATTCAGTCCTGACCGTCAGCTTAACGAATCCATCCAGTCGACGTAACACGAAAAACTAGGTCTTCTGTACTCCTGCCACCTGATCAATGCTGATGGGGTCGTGACTCTTCAGATCGCCGACTTCGGTTTTTCCGACGATGGCCAGCATTCCTCGTTGGCTTTTGCGGCCGTCGGGGTAGCCGATGATTTGCTGACCATCGGTCAGAGTGACGCAGACCTCGAAGGTCTCATGAACCCCCGGTAACTCCGGATGCACGATGTCCGGGAAACGTTCCCAGGCCCATGTCCAAAGCGTTGGATTCACGTCGGCTCGACCGGCGATGTCGAACCACTCCAACTCCGCTTTTCGCAGTTCCTTCAATGTCGCCTGACGACACCAAACGCGCAGTACGGATTCGATCCATTCGCGACGTGCTGCCGCCAATTGCTCAAAGTTGACGGGGGCGGTAATGCTCGGTGAGCACTCTTCTGACATGAACGAAGTCCTGACGAGTTGGGGCTGTGTTCGGCAGCGTAGCTGCCGCAGCATTTAGCCCCAGGCTTCACGGCCTGTTGATTTAGTGGGTACATTAGCCGATGGGCGCTAGCCCCGGTTGAAATTCCCTGCATTTCCTGGGGAAATAACCGGGGCTAGCGCCCTGCGGCTCATTAAATCAACAGCCTGTTCAGCCTGGGGTGGGTGGCCAAAATAAGGTCATCAGCCGTGAAACGGTGATAGCGGTGGAATTCTGACGACGTTTTGAACGCCTTGCTGTCGCCGTTTCACGGCTTCACTTTCATTTCGAAGATTTCCCCAAGCTAAATTCTGGGGCTACCTGATGCAGCCTCTACGAGGCGAAATCGGAACAGAAACTGACCAACAAAGATTCACTACAATACACCCAGCAGCTTCAAAAACTCGCGACAAAAGGCCGGATGAGCGGGCCACGCGGGAGCTGTCACCAGGTGACCGTCGACATGAGCTCCATCAATCGCGATTGAGGCATATGTTCCGCCTGCTAATGAGATCTCCGGCCCGCAAGCAGGATACGCTGTGCAGGAGCGACCTTTCACAATTCCGGCGGCGGTCAAAATCTGAATGCCGTGACAGATGGCCGCAATTGGTTTCTTCGCTGCATCGAACGCTCGCACGATTTCCAGCACGCGAGCATTCAATCGCAGATACTCCGGAGCACGACCACCGGGGATCAACAGCCCGTCGTATTGGCTGAGGTCGACACTTGCAAAATCGGCATTCAATGCAAAATTGTGGCCGGGCTTCTCGCTGTAGGTCTGATCGCCTTCGAAGTCATGAATCGCAGTCCGAACTTTATCTCCGGCTTTCTTGTCGGGACAAACGGCATCCACCTGAACACCGACCGTCAGCAAAGTTTGAAATGGAACCATGATTTCGTAGTCTTCCACGAAATCACCAGCGAGTAGCAGAACACGGGCCATATTGCATTACCTTTAACAATGTATGGGGCTCGGAGAAGCGGGCAGGAAACGCAGGTGTGTCGGACAAGAATGTCCAACCTACGTTTTAGGACTGACCGGGCACTAAGCAATGATATCCTGAATCACATGACCGCCGACATCAGTCAATCTGAATCGTCGGCCGTTGTATTTGTATGTCAGCTTCTCATGATCCATCCCCAGCAGATGGAGAATCGTGGCATGAAGGTCGTTGATGTGAACTCGGTTTTCCACCGACTTGTATCCGATCTCATCCGAGTTCCCATAGCTGATGCCGCCCTTGACGCCACCACCGGCCAGCCACGCACAAAGATGATGAGGATTGTGGTCGCGTCCTGGTTTGTCACCGGTCTGAGCAATCGGAAGTCTTCCGAACTCACCACACCATACAACCAGCGTGTCGTTCAACAGTCCGCTGGCCGCCATGTCACTTAACAACCCTGCCACCGGCTTGTCAGTTTCGCCGGCAAACTGACGATGGTTGCCTTCGATATCACTGTGGCCGTCCCATGATCGTTGATTCTCCATCCCGCCGGAGTAAATCTGCACGAACCGAACACCGCGTTCGACCAGTCGCCGAGCCGTCAGGCATTGTCGAGCAAAATGGTCACAGCGTTCATCGCCGATGCCGTACAAATCCTGAATATGCTTCGGTTCACTCGCCAGATCCAACGCCTCCGGCGCGGACGATTGCATGCGAAAGGCTAGCTCAAAGCTCTCAATCCGCGCAGCAAGTTCTGAATCGGCTGCGTGCTGTTGCTGGTGCAGACCGTTGAGTTGTTTCAGCAGGTCCAGTTCATTTCGCTGAGCTGCCTCGGTCAAAGACGCAGGGCGAACGAGATTGTCGATGGCTTCACCTTGAGGACGCAGATAAGTCCCCTGATAAACGCCCGGGAGAAATCCTGCACTCCAGTTAGCCGCGTTGCCTTTCGGCAGACCTCGACCTTTGGGATCGCTCATCACAACAAACCCCGGCAGATTCGCACTTTCGCTGCCAAGGCCGTAAGTGACCCACGAACCCACGCAGGGAAATCCCATCCGAGCAAACCCGGTGTTCATTGCGAACAAGGCCGGAGAATGATTGTTGGATTCAGTATAGCCTGATTGAATCACGGCCATGCGATCAACATGCTCACCGAGATGCGGAAAGATCTCCGGCACCATCTTTCCGCACTCACCGCGTTGCGTAAACTTGAATGGTGACTGCATCAGGTTACCGACAGCGTTCTTGAAGAAGCCTGTCGTGTCTTTGAACTCGGGGTCGAATTCTTTAATCGACTTGCCGTTCCACTTGGTCAGCTCAGGTCGATAATTCCAGGTATCAACCGGACTGGGGCCGCCGTTGATAAAGATCCAGATGACTCGCTTGGCTTTCGAATCGAAATGTCCCGGCTGCGGAGCCAGAGGATTCAACGAACGATTGCCGAGGCTGTCTTCTGCTCGCGATGATTCCAGCAAGCCTTCATCGCGCAGCAATCCGGCGAGACCAAGCAATCCCAAACCGCAACCGGCCCGTTGAAGCATCTGACGACGAGAAGAAAATGAGGCAGTCATCTCAGGAGGTCCTCCGCAAGGGCGGTGCCCTTGACTCGAATTGCCGAACGGCACGATACCAATGGAGACGCTCACGTTGTTCGCAGGCTTGGATCGTGCGATGTGAGTGACAAACACGAAACGAGCGAGTTCCCAACGAGAGGATCACCACAAACTTACTTAGGCAGGATACCGAAAAGTTCCAGCGACGTGAAATAAGTCAGCATGTGCCGCCACTTGGGTGTCGCATCCTGGGGTTTCAAAAATGTGATTGCAAGGTGTATGGCAGAAAGGACCTACTTTGATCCCTGCAATGTCCCAATTCTTTCCACGATCAACTCCGGAGCTTTCCCGGTCTCGCTGATCTGAATCGCTGCACGAATCGCTGGAATCACGGCTTGGGGTTGCTCGGAGAATATCTTCACCAGCGGAGTCCCACGGCTTACTCGGTCACCAATCCGAACCAGCATTTCGAGGCCCACTGAATGATCAATCGGATCACCCATTTTTCTGCGCCCGCCGCCCAGGGAAATAATGACCAGCCCCAACGCTTCGGTGTCCATGGCACTGATCACTCCATCCTGATCAGCGATGAGGTCCGTGGCTTTCGCAACGCGAAACTCTGCGTCCGGATCTCCACCCTGAGCACGCACCATGCGACAATATCGTTCAAAGGCAGAGCCATCATCCAGCAGACCGGCGCAACGCTTCACGGCATCGTTCAATGTCTTTTCCACGCCGGTTGAGATAAGCAGGTCGGCACATAGCTCCAGCGTCAACCGCCTCACATCGGCCGGTCCGCCGCCCTTCAGCACATCGATTGATTCCAGGACTTCGACGGCATTGCCACACATGCGGCCCAGTGGCTGATTCATGTCGGTCAACAACGCCGTCGTGCGGACTCCCATGCGTTCGCCAGTGCTGACCAGCGAATGAGCCAGCAACGTGGCCTGCTCACGAGTTTTCATAAACGCGCCGCTGCCGAATTTTACGTCGAGTACCAACGCATCTAACGACTCGGCCAGCTTCTTGCTCATGATGCTGCCGGTAATCAATGGGATGGAAGGCACCGTTGCGGTCACGTCACGCAGTGCGTAAAGTTTTCGATCGGCCGGAGCCAACTCCGCCGAGGCCCCCGTGATGACGCAGCCAACGGACTGGGTCAGACGAGTGATCTCATCCAACGAAAGATTCGTGCGAAAGCCGGGGATGGCTTCAAGCTTGTCCAGCGTCCCACCGGTTGCCCCAAGACCGCGACCGGACAACATCGGATTCTGCAGCCCGCACTCCGCCAACAAAGGGGCTAGTATCAAAGATGTCTTGTCGCCAATACCGCCGGTGGAATGCTTGTCGACCCTTGCAATTCCATCAGAAGGCCACGCGAGCCGAGTACCGGAGCGCAGCATTTCCGATGTCAGCGTGGCGATTTCTCGCGGCGTCATGCCGTTGAGATAAATGGCCATCGCCATGGCCGACATCTGATAGTCCGGGATCGTGCCGGTTGCAAAACCCTGAATGAAGAAGGAGATCTCTTCATCACCGAGCTCGCGATGATCTCGTTTGGCGGCGATGAGCGATGCGGGCAGCATGACGAGAACCTCCAAGCATTCGGTGATCATACTTCGCGCGGGGCGACAAGATTTTTTTGTAGCCGGATTCGTAAGAATTCGGAACGCCGACCGGGAAGACGTCCGAATTCTCACGAATCCGGCTACTCTCAAGACGCACCGCGCCAGGTAAACATCTGCAGTTATTGCACCAGAACCGTTGGTTCTTCCGCATCCTGAGCTCGAATCTCTCCCAGTCGGAACGCAGGATACTCGGGCGTTGAACAGGCCGCCTGAACTGCGTCAGCGACTTCGGCCGGAACCGTCAGAATCAGGCCGATGCCCATGTTGAAGACGTTGAACATTTCCTGTTCTGCAACGTTCCCCAACTTCTGCAGCCACTGGAAGACTGCTGGAATCTTCCATGCCGATCGATTCACAACACCCTGCACATGCTTCGGGAGAACTCGTTCAAAGTTGTCTGCAATACCGCCACCAGTGATGTGAGCGATTGCGTGGATATTGCCTTCGCCAGCTGCAGTTCTGGCGGCCGCGACAACGTCGGCATAAATTCGAGTTGGAGTCAGCAGCGCATCGCCGACGGAACAATTCAGCTCAGCCACATGATCGGCAACTTTCAGGCCGGCGTGTTCGAAGACAACTTTGCGAACCAGACTGTATCCATTCGAATGAAAGCCGGATGAAGGAACACCAATCAACACATCGCCCGCTTTAACTCGATGCCGTCCATCAACCAGTTCTTCGCGTTCTGCAACACCTACGCAGAATCCGGCCATGTCAAAATCGCCAGCCGCGTAAAGATCCGGCATGATGGCCGTCTCACCGCCGAGCAACGCTGCTCCAGCCTGACAGCAACCATCGCTCACGCCGCTGACAAGTTGCTCCAGCAGATTCGGGTCGTCTTTGCCCATCGCGATGTAGTCGAGAAAGAACAAGGGCTGCGCGCCGAGACACAGGCAGTCGTTGACGCACATTGCGACCAGATCGATGCCGATCGAGTTGTACTTTCCGCAGTGAATGGCAACCTTGATTTTGGTGCCGACGCCATCAGTGCCAGAGACGAGCACTGGATCTTTCCATTGCTTCCCATGATTCAGGCGAAACAGACCCGCAAAGCCACCAGGCAGTTCCATCACTCCGGGCGTAAACGTCTTCTGCATCAGCTTCGGCAGCTTTTGCATTCCCTGCTCATAGAGTTCAAGATCAACGCCGGCGGATCGGTAGGTCAGTTCAGTCATGGAATTTACTAAGTCTTTGGACAGGTCTTTTCGGAATCGCGATGTCGCCTGGGCTGCAGGCCACCTTGCCCATCACCGGTAGCGTGGGCTTCAGCCCACACTGCGCATCATCACAGGCGGAATTGCACGACTTGCCGACTCGACTGTCAAGCCGCCAAAGCGGCAACCCGCCGCAGAGTTCCCTTTTGCCAATCCTGAGTGTGGCACAGATTACCGGGAATAATCTGAAGCGATTGTGCCAAATCTGCCGATTGCGCCGACGTGGGACTGCGTGGAGGCCGAGAACAGTTGCTTCCATCGTGAGCCGAATGGCGCTAGCCACGGGTTGTCGTTTTAGTCGCCCCCGACCCTGCGTCGGGGGTTTAACGGCTTCTGCTCCAGTAAAGAAGAGATGATGTGCAGTGGCGCAAAAGCCCGCAGGCCCCTGAGGCAGGCTCAGGGGGGATTAAATCAATTGGACGCTAGCTCCGTTCCGCTCACAAATCTCACAGTCCCGACGAAGTGATAGTTCTTCCAAACGGCGAAAAAGGATTTTCCATGTTCGGCCAGAAGACTCAACCAGCCTGGTTCTTTGATAGTTCCGTTCATCTGGAAGCTGTCAGCCGTCTGCTCTATCTGGTCGAAAACCACGAACCGCTGGGCGTCGTTCTCGGCCCGGATGGCAGCGGACGCACGCGAGTTCTCTCCAGGCTCCGTGAAGAACTCATGCGAAATGGAACTCAGGCCGTCAATCTGAATCTCAGCGGCATGGATGAAGAGGCGGCTCTCTGGCAGCTGACCGAATGCCTTGCCCTGCGAACTCGCCCTTCAATGCGACGTTTCGAATTGATGTCACTGCTCCGCGATGAACTCGCGGGACGAGCGCGCTGCGAAGTTCAGACCGTGATCCTGCTGGATGATCTGCACCGCGCGATTGGAGACCTGAGTGTTTTCCTGCGTGTGTTAAATTCACTCAACTCGCAGTGTCGAGGAATGTTGACCGTTGTCGTGGCATCAGCCAAAGCTCTGCCGGCTGAGTTCAGCGAGTGTTCACTGGTCCCGATTCGATTGACTGAGCTGGACACCGCAGAGTCGTCCGACTTTGTTCGTTCGCTGATCGGCCAGCAGGTTCAGGAGCCATCAAGCGTTGATGAATCCGCCGTCCGCGCGATTTCGATTACATCCGTGGGCAATGCCGCTCGCATGTCTCGCCTGTGTTCATTGCTGCGAGTCGTCCACGAAGCGTCGCCGGAGACTCGCATCACCGAAGAAACGGTTTACTCATTGCTGACTGAGTTCTCTGCTGAACAGCTCGCACCAGGCTCAGTGATGCGTGCCAGTTAGTCTTCGAACAAGCGAAAAAATCTTCGCCACCGACTTTACGTCGGTGGTTAGTACGCTTTTGCACTACCGATGTCGCACTTGAGCACGACGATCGCAAACGCACACAACATCGAAGTAGTGCAAAAGCCTTGATCAACCGGGGTAAACCCGGTGGCGTAGCTCGACAGAAGCCATTTGAATCATCATCAAGAAAAACAGATGGCTCCCTTTGTGAAGGAGCCATCTGAATTAAATCTCACGCTGCACCGCAACAACCTATGTCGATGTCAGCCACGGCAGAGGAGCACCGGCCGGAGGCAATCGCACGATGTCGACGCCAGTCACTTCCTTGTGGCCTTTGACCTTCTGAATCGCTTCGGCTGATGGCTCGCTGTCCAGATTCAGAACAGCGACTGAGGCTCCGCCCGGACGATCCTGCTTGCGTCCCAGAGCCATCTGAGCAATATTGACGTTGTGTTCGCCAAATACCGTCCCGATAAAGCCAATGAGACCCGGCACGTCGCGATGGCGATAAATCAACAGCAGCCCGTCCAGATACGCTTCGAAGTGATACTCGTTCAAACGCACAAGACGCAGGAACTGATTACCGAAGATCGTTCCGGATGCCTCAAACTTGCCCTGATCGGTCGTCAGAACAACCGACACCATGGAAGAAAAGTTCTCGCAATCACCACTGGATGACTCGCGAATATGAATGCCGCGAGCCTGAGCGACGGACGTCGCGTTGATCACGTTAACCGTTTCGTCCAGAGCGGCTTCCAGAAGCCCGGCCGTGAACGCGTTGGTCAGAATGCGAGTCTTCTTGCTGGCGGCTTCGCCACGGTAGATGACCTCGGCCCCTTTGAGCCCCTGACCTTTGATCATCTGAGCTGACAGCAGGCCGAGGCGATACGACAGATTCAGATAGTTCTTCAGTTCGCCCATTTCCGAAGCAGAAACCGGAGCCATGTTCACGGCACAGCGAATCTCATTACGTTTCAGGTAGGCCACGACCAGTTCGGCCGCTTCAATGGCCACCATTTCCTGAGCTTCTTCTGTGGAAGCTCCAAGGTGCGGAGTGGCCAGAACCTGAGGCAGGTCGACCAGTCTTCGATCCTTCGGCGGCTCCTCCACAAACACATCAAGCGCCGCGCCGGCAACATGTCCGGATTCAATGGCGTCAGCCAGATCTTTCTCATCGACAATGCCACCGCGGGCACAGTTGATGATGCGAACACCCTTCTTCATCGTGGCGATGCGAGCCGCGTTGATGATGCCGCGAGTTTCATCGGTCAAAGGAGTATGCACCGTCAGGTAATCACACTTCTTGACGATTTCATCGACGTCACGGAACAGAGTGATCCCGAGTTCCTTTGCCTTCTCTTCTGACAAGAATGGGTCGTAGCCCAATACGTTCATTTCGAAAGCGGCCGCACGTGATGCGACGCTGAGGCCGATTCGTCCCAGCCCGATTACCGCCAGAGTCTTTCCAGCGAGCTGTGTTCCCTGGAACGACTTGCGATCCCACTTGCCGGACTTCATGCTGGCATGAGCCGGCCCGATATTGCGAGATAGCGCCAGCATCATGGCGAAAGTATGCTCAGCCGTGCTGATCGTATTGCCGGTCGGTGTGTTCATCACCAGAACGCCCGCGCGAGTTGCGGCTTCCAGATTGATGTTATCCACACCAACGCCCGCTCGTGCGATACACTTCAGCCGTTCCTGACCTTCCAGAAGTTCGGCTGTCAGAGTCGTGCCGCTGCGGATGATAATCCCATCCGCCGACTTCAGCTCTTCGCGAACCTGAGCGGGAGTCAGACCACTCTTAGCGACGACTTCGATGCCTTCTGTCTGTTCCAGAATTTTCAGTCCGGCCTTGGAGAGGCTGTCTGTAATGAGAACTCGATACACGTTTGAAACTTTACTTCAGAGACAGGAAATGGTTCTGCAGGGGTCAGGGTCGCCCAACAATCTGCGGAAGTTCCGCAGGGACGAGACTCTAATGGATCGACCACAAATCACAAGACGCGAAGTCCGGGTGCCCCGTTCGCCCTCGGTTTTTTGGCGTCTCAATTTCGAGGATAGACCGCCCC
Source organism: Planctomycetota bacterium (assembly GCA_052034165.1). GTDB lineage: Bacteria > Planctomycetota > Planctomycetia > Planctomycetales > Planctomycetaceae > SXXK01. The sequence continues at coordinate 12,311 of JBPOIW010000336.1, forward strand.
ATTCGCCAGCAGAGACATAAATCGCCCAATTTCCAAAAGGCATGTGATTCCAGACGGTGACTTTTTCGGGGTCGGATTCGCTTGCCGATACGCCCCGCCCTCGCTGATTGTGGATTGTGGTTCTGCGGAGATGCCGAGTTGGTGCGCAGAAACAATGTGTGCTCAAGGTTCTCGCGTCGGTCGATCTCACAGGAGTGTTGACATTGATTCGGGGTAATGGCGGCTCGGTATTGTCGAAGGATTATTTTGTAACCACGAAACACACGAAAGACACGAAAAGCAGCATGCCACAACTGTGATTTCTGTGCCCTATTTTCGTGTGTTTCGTGTCTTTCGTGGTTGCCTTATGCACCTGCCCCATTGAGTGTCACTAACCTCCATCCGGTGAGACCGACCGACGCGACGCAGGGCGCGGGCGAGTTGGACAAGAATGTCCAACCTCCATTAAACGGCGGATCCCCAGCGAGCCAGCAAGGCGGCTCGATGCTCTGCCAGGTTTCCGGCGACGATGGCTTTTCGCAGTCCACGAACAAGTCGCTGGTAAAACGCGACGTTGTGTAACGACAGGAGAATCGGCCCGAGCATTTCTTTCGCGACGAACAGATGTCGCAGGTACGCTCGTGAGAACCGAGTACACGCGGTGCAATCGCACTCCGCATCCAGAGGGCTCTCATCGCGCTGATGAACGGCATTGCGAAGCCGAACCGGTCCAGTGCTGGTAAAGGCCATCGCGTTGCGACCGTTGCGAGTCGGCATGACACAATCAAACATATCGATGCCACGCGTGACGGCTTCAACGATATCTTCAGGCCGACCGACTCCCATCAAGTAGCGCGGTTTGTTCGCTGGCAGAATCGGAACCGTGCAGTCGAGTGTCTGATACATCAGTTCCGGTGCTTCGCCAACACTCAACCCGCCGACCGCATAGCCAGGAAAATCAATTGGCAGCAGTGCTTCGGCAGATCGTTGACGCATGGCTGGATGAACTCCGCCCTGCACAATTCCGAACAGAGCCTGGTCCGATCGCTTTTGAGCATCCCGGCATCGCCACGCCCAGCGAGTTGTCCGATCCACGGCGACTCGAATCTTTTCGATCGATTCACCTGACGGAGGACACTCATCCAGGCACATCATTACGTCAGCGCCCAGCTGTTCCTGAATCTCGACAGCTCGCTCCGGTGAAAGCTCCAGAGTGCTGCCGTCGATATGCGATTTGAAGACGACTTTCTCGTCTGTCATCTTCCGCATCTGAGCCAGACTAAAGACCTGAAAGCCTCCGCTGTCGGTCAGGATGGGTCCCTGCCAGTCCATGAAACGATGCAGACCACCCATCTCGGCGACGATTTCCGAACCCGGCCGCAGGGCCAGATGGTACGTGTTGGCCAGGACCATCTGAGCACCAGCTTCTCGCAACTGAGCAGGCAGCAGTCCTTTGACTGTCGCGAGTGTCCCTACCGGCATGAAAACCGGCGTATCGACAACTCCGTGCGGCGTCACCCATCGCCCGGCGCGGCCGGACGTGGTGGGATCGGCAGCATCGAGATGGAATTCAAAGGCTGACATCTTCTCTGGTCTGCAATCTGACTTATTGCCCTGGCAACCAGAGCTGTCCGCCGCCGGCCGCAGGAGCATTTTCTGCACCCGGAGTCCACAGACCGCCCGATGAACCGACCGCGTAAAGCCCGCCTTCCAGTTCGGCTGCGAGTTCTGGACAGCCAGCATTCTCGAGCTGTTCGATGATCACGCTTTCGATCTCGGGGATCTTATGAAGGTATCGATCGCGGAACTTATGCAGCAGCGGCTTCAACTGAGGATCGGCTGGATCTTCCAGACGGAAGGCCAGTTCACGAATATCGAGTTCCAGATGAGTTCGGAACGCATCGCCACCCGGTTCGATCGCCTGGCGAGCATTCTCGAGGCAGGTGAAAGTGAACTCATCGCTTTCTTCGACGCGAGCGATCGCAGCTCGCATCAACCATGCGCGGCGAGCACCAAATTCTTTTAGAGCGGCAGGCCGACGCAGGATCTCATCAAGTCCGCTGCGAACTTCGTTTCGAAGTCCCAGCACTGAACAGCGATTGGTAAACTCAGACAACTGATTGTCGGCGAGTTTTGTCACGTCGAGGCGTTCGTACTGCATTGCAGGAACAGCGGCCATGGCTGCGTTGGCAGGGATTTCTTTGCCCTGGCGAGCAGGCAGATTCAATCGCTCACGCAGCGCTTTGAGGTCCGGTGCCTGATCGTAGTTGGCCGCTACGGACTGCATCACCAGAAGACTGGCTCCCAGCTTGGTTTTCAACGAGTCATCTTTTGACGCCTCCAGAGCTGACTTACCGCTCAGTGTCGCCAGCGGCAAATTGAGCCACTGCTCAATCGCCTGTGGTTCTACGGAACGAACCAAAGACTTGAATCGCTTTTGAGTCAACCCGGTTGGGCAGTAGAAGCGACGATCAAACGGGCGAGCTTCAGCACGTTCGTAATCTGTCACGGACTTCTTCTCTTCGTCCGCCGATGTCAGGATCAGATCTCCTGCAATCGCCCGGAGCTTAACGATCGCTGAATCAATCTGGTTCTCGGTTGCAGTGACAACCAGGAACGGATCGGTGATCGAAGCAGATGCGGCTGCTTCAGCATCAATGATGTCATAAAGATCCAGATCGGCGATGGATTCCGGCAGCTTCGAAGCATCGGTCACTTCATCTGCAGTCACCACGCTGGACAGCATGACCATCATTGCGGCATGGCCTGTGCCATTCGGGTGATGGCAGTGTTCGTGGTCATGAGTATCGTTCCGTTTGAACGCAGGATCGCTTTCCAGACGAGTCACGAACTCCGACATGGATCGGACATTCAGCCGCACGGCAACAGTGCTGTATCGCTCGGTCGACAGCGTAATATCAATCTGCTGAGCCAGCGCTTCGGCTTCGATCGCCTGGTCATAGTCCTGTAACAATGTTGCGGCATGATGTAACGATGCGGCGGCTTCAGCGATGCGACCGTCCCAGGCCTGACACAGTCCCATGTTATACCAGATCGCGCCTTCGGTCGGATATGTGTCCGCAAGACGGTTGTAGAGAATCGCGGCCGGTTCCCAGCAGCCAAGTACGCTCAACTTGCGTGCTCGCATATCCTGCTGAGTCGCCTCTTCGCTGCAAGTGATTGGCAGCAACTGATAGGCACTGCGGAAATGAAACGGCAGTGATGATTCGGATTCGAAGCTGACCAGTTGCAGAACAAGTTGCTTCTGACGCTCGCCAGTTGACATGCGGACGGCCAACGCGAGATGCTCACGAGCCGACAGAAGACAACCGGCCTTCGCCATGCCCGAAGCAATCATCGCGGCGAGATAGGCGATTCCAAGCGGCTGAGTCTTCGCGCACAACTGGAATGTGCGGTGAAGAATTCTGCGGGAGGCTTCGAAGCCATCTTCCTTCAGGCTGATCTCTGCGAGTGACAAGAGGATGCCCGGATGATCCGGATGGCTCTTCAGGAAATCTGTGGCGACCTTGCGAGCGTCCGCAGTCAGGCCCATTTCATAAAGTGTCGATGTCAGTTCGCGAGCCACAACATCCTTGTCAGGGTTCTTCTTCAGGAGGTCGCTGAAGATCTTGACGGCGGCTTCTGGCTGGTTGTCGCGGATTCGAAATGCTCGTTGCAGGTCCGGCAGGATTTCTCCGCAGCAGAATTTCAGCTTCTTGCCACTGCCACAAGGGCACATTGAGTACGGGTCGTTGGCCATTCAGGCACCTGTTTCAAAGTTGGTCGAGTGAAATTGGGTCCGGTCGAACAACTGCCCCGCACATTCAGGTCCGGCGGCAGATTTGTTCACCGATGTTGTGTTTTCTGGTGTTTTCGCCCCGCAAACATCCCGCGCAGCGAAGGAGGGTTTGCCCCGGAAACTCCAGTGGCAAAGCCTTTGGCCGCGGGATGTTAACAGATTCTCTCATTCCTGGCAGTCTGACCGGAGTCATTCATTTTCCCAAGCCCAACTTGAGTCTCGCCGTAGCGTGGGCTTCAGCCCACCCGCACGTTCGCAACAGGTCGACTTCTGCTGCTCAGTGTCAGAAAACCGTCTCGCAACACGAGAGAAATCAGCGTTTTCATGTCCCACCTCGCCACTCCGGCGGGCAGTTTAAGCGTCCTTGTCTGACGGCGAGCCGCAGGGGTAGGCGAAATTCGGCGAGCCCAGCCCTGCTTCACCAACCGCCCCAAATTCGTCTGCCGTTGCGGCGGGAATGCGATTTGCACTCGGCGGCGACCAATGAAACTGGAGGTCGCCGCGGAGTTTTCCGGAGCAGAACTCTGCATCGCGATCCTAGCCATCACTCATTGCCGGGAAGTTCAGTCTCGCGTCGTTGAAGGCTGCAGAGATGGACTTGTGAATCACACAAACCTGCTCATCAACCATTTTAGTTTTGGGGACGTTCATGACCACGCAAGCTGAGAAGCAACAGTATTCGTTTCAGGCAGAGATCAGTCAGCTTCTGCAATTGTTGTCTCATTCGCTCTATCAGAATCGTGAAATCACGATTCGAGAGCTCGTGTCCAACGCTTCCGACGCGCTGGACAAGTTTCGATATGTCAGCCTGACCAGTGGTCAAAAACAGGCGGCTGATGATTTGAGGATCACAATCGATCCGGATAAGGAAGCTAAGGTTCTGGCGATCCGCGACAACGGTGTCGGGATGACTCGCGATGAACTGGTCAACAACCTTGGCACGATCGCTCGCAGCGGTTCTTTGGAGTTCCTGAAGAAGGCTCAGAAAGCCGGCGACAAAGACAAAGGTGTTGATCTGTCTTTGATTGGTCAGTTCGGTGTCGGTTTCTATTCGGCCTTTATGCTGGCCGATCGCGTTGAAGTCGTGACTCGCAGCTACACCGAAGAAAACGGCTGGCGTTGGGAATCAACCGGCGACGGCAACTACACGATCAGCGAAGTGACCGAACCCGTCGAACGCGGCACCAGCATTCGCCTGCATTTGAAGGATGGGCTGGATGAATTCACCGAGCCAGTGCGACTGAAGTACATCCTGAGGAAGTATTCCACGTTCGTGCCGCATTCGATCTACCTCGAAGCGGAACACATCAACAACCAGCCGCCGATCTGGGTCGAGCCGAAGAATACGGTGACTGAAGAACAGTACCTGAACTTCTTTGAATACCTGACTCACTATCCGGGTCAGAAACCGTTGTGGCATCTGCACCTGTCGGCTGATTCCCCGTTCCAGTTCCATAGCATCCTGTATTGCCCGGACGCGAACCTTGAGAAGATGGGCTTTGGCCGCACGGACCACGGCCTGCACCTGTGTGCCAAGCGAATTCTGGTTCAGAACGACAACCGCGACCTGCTGCCGGATTACCTGCGATTCCTACGAGGAATTGTGGACTCAGCAGACCTGCCGCTGAACGTGTCTCGCGAAGCGTTGCAGGACAACACAGTCTTCCGCAAGATGCAGAAAGTGATCACCAAGAAGGTCCTGGATTATCTGGACTCCTTCGCCGAGGAGAACAAAGAATCGTATCTGAAGTTCTACAAGGAGTTCGGTTCAACGCTGCGAGAAGGCATTACGTCAGACTTCGAGAATCGAGATCGTCTGGCCAAGCTGGTGCGATTCGGGTCGACTCATTCGATGGGCACGAGCGAACTGATTTCTCTGTCTGACTACTGCGGTCGTCTTCAGGAAGGTCAGGAACAGATCTACTTTGCGTGTGGAACAGATCCGGATGCTGTGCTGCGAGATCCAAACCTGGAAGTCTTCCGGTCACGAAATCTGGAAGTGCTGATTCTCACAGATCCAGCCGACGAGTTCATCCTGTCGCATCTGCGTGAATTCGACAAGAAGGAAATCGTCTCCGTCGACTCGGCCGATCTCAAGCTGCCACCTAAGGCTGAGGATGCGGCGAAGTCTGAAGAAGAGAAGGCAGAAGCCGAAAAGGCTGCTCAGAGCGTTCCCGAAAACTTCGACACCGTGCTTCGCCTGATTAAAGAAGCTCTGGGCGACCAGGTTCAGGAAGTTCGTCGTTCGGAACGATTGACCGAATCGGCCTGCTGTCTCGTGAATGCTCAGGGTTCTATGAGCACCACTCTGCAGAAGGTTCTGCGAATGAACACGCCGGACTTCGAAATGCAGAAGATGATTCTGGAGCTGAACCCGAACGCATCCCTGGTGAAACGACTGGCTGAGCTCGCTTCGAACTCAGACAACCATCGCTTCATTCAGGACTGCGGCCAGCAGTTGCACGCCAACGCCATGATTATGGCGGGCCTCGCTCCCAACGGCAACGAAATGGCCGCTCGCCTGCAGAGCTTTATGCTCGAACTGGCGAGTGCGAAGAAGTAAGTAAAGACAGCGTCAGCAGTTCGTGCTGATTGCAGCATCAGACACTGGCTGTGACGCTGTTAAAGGGTTAAGATCGAGCAGAGTATGACGCTAACGCGGTGTACTCTGCTCTTTCTTTTTAACCATCGAAAAACCGCCTGCCGTTTGCTGCGCGAGGCAGCTACTCCGGATCGCAGGTTCGTTGCATCTTTCTGAGTTGGACCAGTGACACTTGCGTTCATCCGCCGACGGCGTGCCCCTGACGTTCGAGCAAGTCGTGACAGGATCACTTCGCCAATCCGTTGATGGTTACCGAAATCACACCTCCATTGTCGTTGTAGAAGCCGGGTAATCGGTTCTTCCGAAACTCAAGGCCTTCGGCGAATCCAAGGTAAAGCCTGGTCGCTCCGGTTGGCACGACGAAGGTCTGCTGAACTCCAGAACCCGCCTTTCCGTCACCCACAAAAAACTGTTGCCCAAGAACAGGTGAAGACGACGCCGAAAAATTAGCGTTCGAAAGGTTCAATGTTGGAGGAGCGATTGTTGGTTGGCCTTTGGCTCCAAGAAAAACGCCCACGAGATACATCGTGGCAGTATCGTGCCGAGCTCCCGAGATTCCTTGCCATGCCGGGACGGATGTCGCACCTCCCCAGTTTCTTCCGCCATCCGGCCCTGTATATCCGCCGCGGGCCGCCCAACCACTTACCGTTCCGGAAACATTTGCGAACGTGAGTTTCTTTGGATTCTGCAGTCGCGAAAGTTCGACAGCGACAGGCAGCAAACCGCCGCCGCCACCTCCGGGCGATGGGGGAATTGCGAGACCAGCTCCATATATATTTGCTTTACCGTCTACGGTTACGCGAACGGGTGTCTGCGCATCGGCCGCTGACATGGAAAGAACACAGACAGACATCATTGCGCCGGATAAGATTTTGATCGAGCAATTCATCGATAGTCTCTTTCTGAGAAGTAACCATGAATTTCAACGGAACCGCATGTTGAAGAGTAAACAAAACCGAGTGTATTGACCTGCAATTCTGATCTGATTTGAGTGGTCTCATGAACGACATCAGCGAGCCAGTCGCCAGAAGACCCCGACAATTGCCGCGTTTGCTGACGCAGCGGTCGAGAAAAAATCGGGCCTTGTCCTTTCGGGGGCGGGTGTCGTCATCGTAAAGATCGGACTGTCCAGACCATAAAAAGAGTGGCCGGTGGGACGATAGCCGAATCTGCGAACGGTTCGTTCATCACGCTTCGTCATGACGCCCACCATCAGATGCATGGGCTCCGTTGTCGTCGGATCTTCTCCGATCAACTGCGCACCATGCTGCGCAAGGCCTCGAATTTGTCTCGCAGTAAAAGCTCCCGGCAAACGCGGTTTGAATACACCATGTAGTGACACCACCGCAGCAATCCAGAGATAGCGACTGGGAGACTGCAGATCAGTTTCAGGATCAATATCACCCGGTGCTAAATGTCCATTCGAAAGTCTCTCAAAGGCTGTCGGCGTTAACGGCAGAACGATCGAACCGCTGACAGGTTGACTCTTCTTGAGATTCAACCACATGCATTCAGGGACGACACGCCAAAAGGCCACCATCATCTCACTGAACTCATCCAGCGACTGTCGAAACGCAGTCTGCCCCTCAGCCAAAATTTGTTCTCGGGACGCTTTCCTGCGTGGCAGCCTACTTTTCGCCAGTTCAATATATGCGGACTCCGCTAACAGTCTGGCAGCCGCCTCCGTGCGACAAACGGACTGCTCTTCAATGTTGGGACTCCAAAACCCAAACACCATGCAAAGACTCCGCCAGGAAGCACGGGCGCGATAGTCTTTGCGACGCAGTACATGACCGTCTGCAAATTGTGTAAGCGTATTGAGCCATGTCTCATCAGGCTGATTCAGGAGCGTCGGGATGCTGTCAATCAAAGGTCCCTGGAAACTTTTCTGATAATATTGAACCAAACGTTCGACCAGTTCTTCGCGCCCAAATCCTGTCTTCCTTAGCCTTGAATACTCCCGCTCCGTAAAGGTCCAGCCATTGTCTCGGCAAAATGCCTTTAAGGCCGCATATTTGGGCCAGTTAGACGTCGAAGGGGACTTTTTCGCCTCAAGAAACTGGAGAAATGCAGGGAGGATTTGACGGTAATGAGCGGCCATCTCAAGCGTTATCTCGGTTGTTACCGGGGGAGTCTCGAAGATCTTCAGCTTGCGAACAATTGCGGGCGGTTGTTCGTTGGAGATATTACGAACGTAAAAAGCTGCTGCAAGATTCAATGGCCTAACTATTTGTGTGAGTCACTTACAGTTTTTGACATGTGAATGGCCAATTTTCGGCGTGCACTGCTATTGAGCTCGACTGAATTTCTGAACACCACATTGTCAGGGAGTTCGGGCGAATCAGCCCGATAAGTCTTATTGGGTAAAGTGATCTGGTACTATTTATCAGGCGATGAGTGGTGTAACCGCGGGCCGGGTGTTCACCAGCACTCATAATGCTTTGAATCGATGCTCTCTTAACCTCATAGCGGCCGTCAAAATATCATGCTCAGTCCTGCTGAATCTGTAGGTTTGTTTGGGTCGACTCTCGACAATCGTGTGCGCAAGGCGGCGCAGCGAGTCGGGGATGGTGCGCTGGCTCGCATTTCGGAACGGCTGCGGACCGATGCGATGGCGAATGCGGTTTGCTACGAACGCGATGGCGTCGAAGAACCGGTTCGCATCATGCTTCGTCCACTGCTGGCGATGCCCGAACAGCTTAGCTATGTGGATCATGTCTGTCTGAAACTGTCCGAAGCCTTAAAGCGTCTGCCGGATCTGTATTTGAAAGATGAACAGGTCCGGCAGATTCTGGCGATAACTCCCGAAGAGGAGCACTGGCTACGAGATACCTGGACGCCTCAACATCAGCAACACAACCCGATCTACGGGCGACTTGATGCCGTCTGCGATTTTACCTCGGCAGGCTGGCAGGAATCGTTGTTGTTTCTGGAGCCCAATCTCTCCGGCGTCGGCGGCATTCATTACGCCCCGCTGGCCGAGCAACTTGTCATGCATGACGTCGTGCCGACGCTGCTGGCGCAGGATCCGGAACTGGACATCGAATTACCTCGCGATCAACGAGAATTATTTCTGCAGGTGCTGATCGACCATGCTCGTGCGATTGGTCGCAATAGTTGCCGTCTGTGTCTCGTCGAGCCGAAGTATGCTCAGGATGGCCCGAACGAACAGTCCATTCTCAGACAACATCTTTCGGAACTTCACGGACTGACAATTGTTCATGCGGATCCTCGTGAACTGCGCGTTGAAGGCGATGAGGTTTACTACGAAGATGTCCAGATCGATGTCGCTTATCGCGACTACGAAATGAGGGACCTGGTGGCTCTGGAGCAGGAGATCGGAAAGCCTCTGGAAGCCATGCGGTTGCTGTTTCGGCAGAACCGAGTTGTCTCGTCGATGGTCGGAGATTTCGATCACAAGAGCTGCTGGGAACTGATGACCGATGAATCGATCGCATCGCGACTATTCACGGCCGAAGAACGACGTTTGTTTCGGCGACATGTCCTGTGGACTCGAATCATCGGCGATCGCCGCACAACGCTGCCGCACGGTAAAGAGGGACACCTGCTGGACTTTGCGAAGAGGAATCGTGAGCGTCTGGTGATGAAGCCGAATCGCGGCTATGGCGGTCGAGGAGTGACCCTGGGAGCCGCGACCGATCAAGCCGAATGGGATCGACTGATCGATGAAGCCGCGACGTTTTACGATCACCCTGAACAATCGTGGGTGCTGCAGTCGGTCGCTCGCCTGCCGGTCCATGAGTTCCCGATTGTCGGGCCAGGCGGCACCGTCTTTGAAGAGCCGTTCTATTCTGTCATGGGATTTGCCTCGACGGAGAACGGCCTGGGAATACTCTGCCGAGTTTCCCAGAAGCAGGTCGTGAATGTCGCACAACATGGCGGGCTGGCCGCGGTGTTGATTGCTCGTCCTCCGCGAGAACTTAAGATGCCACGACGAACTCCGGTTCGCACGGAAGGTGCCGAGCAGACACTTCGCGCGAGGATCTCGGAGTTGTTGCATCTTGATCAAACGATTGGTCTGCTGGGCTGGGACGAAGAGACAAAAATGCCGTCCATGGCACGCGTACAGCGCGGTGAGCAGCTGGCGACTCTGGAAGGCCTTCGTCATTCGATGTTGACAGCTGACAGTCTTGGCGATCTGGTCGAAGAGGTTGCGCAGCAGAGACACGGCGATGACCGCTGGACTCGGGAACTGGCGTTGATTCGTCGACTTAGACGTCAGGCCTTGTCACTTCCCGAAGAATTAGTGCGAGACCTTGCGAAAGCGAAATCTCGCTCGTTGGGAGCTTGGGAAGACGCTTACGCTCAGGCAGATTTTTCCTTGTTCGCGCCGTCGTTTGAGAAGTTGTTGGCTCTGGTTCGAGAACGAGCGGTCACGTTATCTCGAGGCGGTGACCCGTATGATGCGATGCTGGAAGAACATGAACTTGGCATGAGTCGTTCACGGCTTGAGCCTGTGCTGGCTGACCTGAAACTGAAGCTTGTTCCACTGGTCGAAAAATGGTCAGCTGAAACGGCCAATGATCACAGTCTGTTGGATGGACGAACGTTTGGCGAAAGCGGCCAGTGGGATCTCTGCCGCCGAGTTCTCACCGCGATTGGATTTGATTTCGAACGCGGACGAATGGACCGGTCGACTCATCCGTTTACATCGCAGATGGGCATTCATGATGTGCGTCTGACGGTACGACTGCGGGAGTCCGATCTTCCCAGCGCCGTGCTCACTGCGCTGCATGAGGGAGGTCATGGACTTTATGATCAGGGCTTTATGCCGACGGATCGTGATTCGTTTCTGGGGGAAGCACCCAGCATGGGATTGCATGAATCGCAGTCACGGCTCTGGGAAAATCATGTGGGGCGAAGTCGAGCGTTCTGGGATCGCTGGTTTCCGATCATCGAAGCCATTTTTCCGGAAGCAACCGCCGGGCTGACAGGCGAAACATTCTTCCGCGTCGTGAATTCCGTGCGGCGGGAGTCAGTCCGGGTAAACTCCGATGAAGTCTCCTATCACCTGCATATCCTGTTGCGTTACGAACTGGAGTTGGCCCTGATTTCAGGCGATCTCAGCGTGTCTGATCTGCCGGCGGCGTGGAACGAACGTTGTCGAACTCTGCTGGGAATTGTGCCTGAGAATGATCGCGAAGGAGTGCTTCAGGATTCGCACTGGGCTGCTGGCATGTTTGGCTACTTTCCGTCATACACGATTGGAAGTCTGTACGCCGCGCAGTTGACGGATGCTTATCAGGCGGCGCATGGGCTGACGGGCGATCTCGATGGCAGTGAGTTTCAGCATCTGCTGGCCTGGCTGCGAAGTCATGTGCATCAAACGGGCCATCGCATGCCGGCGGAGGAGTTGACTCGGAAGGTGACAGGATCCGGCCTCGACGCCAGTGCCTTCTTCCGACATATCGAACGTAATCGGCAACGATAGATATACCGCCGCATAGTTGAGTGCAGGACGCGAAAGAGCGAGATCCTGCGACTTACCGCGATGATTTTGCCACCACATAAAGGCTCAGAGCTGATCTGAGATTTGAAATTTCAGATTTCAAATTCCGGGGCTTCATGTACCGTACACCCTCGGTCCAATGATCCATCGACCATACAGGCTACGCAATCATGACGACACCACGGCCCGCAGGACGAGTTCTCTACGACAACACCGGCCGAGTCGTCCTGGTCAGTGGTGGCGCGATGGGGATTGGGCGAGCGATCTGCGAAGCCTGGCTCAAGTCCGGTGCGAGCGTTGTTTGTATGGACGTTAACGACGAGGCCGCTGCGGAGTTGCCGGACGGCATTGAATTTGTCTACGGCGATACCTCAAATGAAGAGGACTGTCGCAACGCCGTCGCCTTCACCGTGGAAACCCATGGGACGATCGATGTGCTGGTGAACAACGCCGCGATTCAACCGAAAGCGTCGTATGTTCCGGTCCATGAGATGTCACAGGAACTATGGGATCGCATGGTCGCTGTGAATCTTACGGGGTACACGTTACTAGCCAAGCATGCGATTCCAGTCATGTTAAAGCAACGGAGTGGAGTGATCGTGAACATGGCCAGTGGACAGGCTCATCGCACTGCGCGGCAGGTTCCGGCGTATGGTCCGATCAAAGCCGCCAATCTGCACCAAACGCGACAGTGGGGAGTTGAATACGCGAGGGAAGGCATCCGAGTCGTTTCGGTCTCACCGGGTTGCATCAACACACCGATGGTCCGCGCCACATTGGCCGAACAGGGCGGGGAAGCTCAAGTCGCCAATCGTCATCCGCTGGGCCGCATCGGCCAGCCGGAAGAAATCGCCGCCGCCGTGCTATGGCTCGCCAGCGACGCCGCCGCGTTTATCACGGCCACGGACCTGGAAGTCGACGGGGGACTCGGAGCCTTCGCCGCTTTCGCCGATCCTTACCCGATGTCGTGACAAAATTGGCTGCTTGTTGAGTTACTGTTTCTGGCTCGCGTCGCTTCGCACGGCGGTCGATGTGCTGCGGCGAGTCAACCGGCGGCTTTGGTACGTCTTCACGAGTTGCTCAATTTCATCTCGCTGTTCCTCGGGAGCAACTTCCTGAGATTTCTGTGCCCATGTCGCAGCTTGATCCATATCACCGGCTTCGGCATAAGCGGCTGCGAGAGTGCTCAGGCAGGACCAGTCTTTACTTCCGGTCAGTTCGACGGCTTTCTTTGCCATGAACACGGCTCGCGTTGTATCGCGAATTGCCGGATCAGGATTCGTCGCCAGCAACCACGCATAGTTGTCCCACGCGCGAGCAAACCCGGGGCTGAGTGAGACCGCTCGTTCATAGTCTGCGATGGCCTCTTCAAACTTGCCAAGTTTGGCCTGAGCCGCCGCACGGTTGTTGTACGCCCGGAAAAGGTTCGGCTGAAACTCGAGAGCTTTCGTCCATGATTCAACAGCCTTTTCCATTTCATTTTCGTTGAACAGCAGATTGCCGCGATTATACCAGGCGGCCGCATGAGTGGGTTCGAGATCGACGGCATGTTGATAGCAATCAAGAGCTTCAGAGGCATTGCCCTGCCCCGCATTGATATTTCCCTTCACGTACCACGCATCGGCATGTTTGTCATCGAGTTTCAGAGCTTCGTCCAGGTCGGCTATCGCATTTTCGTCCTCCTGCAACTGGTGACGAGCCAGACCTCGGCGATACAACGCTTCTGCGAATCCGGGTTTGAATTCCAGGACCTTTGAGAAATCTTCAATCGCTTTTTCATACAGCCCTTCGCGATGCTGCAGAAGACCTCGGCGAATCAGGAGTTCCGCGTTCGTAGGTTGTTGTCCAATAAGAGCAGACATGTCTTCAATGGCGACATCGAACTCTCCCTGTTGCTCGGCCAGTGCTGCTCGCATCAGACGTGCTTGTTCATGAGTGGGATCTGTTGCTATCAACGCATTCAGTTCTTCGCGAGCACGGAACGTCTGGTCGAGCTCAACAAAGCAACGGCTTCGCATCCACTGTAACGAAGCCGTATCGATCGCACGAACCGCATCGCTGTCGAGGTCTTCGATCGCGTCCTGATAACGTCCCAGATGAAACTGAGCAGTTCCGCGCAGACGGCGTGCTTCAGCGTTAGTTGCGTCCAGTTCCAGCACAGTCGATGAGTCACCAATCGCGTTTTTCCAGTCACGAAGATCTTCATAAACACCAGCTCGCGCCTGAATTGCGGCGACGTTCCCGGGTTCGTCTTCGAGCAATGCTGACAGTTCTGCTTCTGCTTCATTCATTTGCCCGAGACGCGACATCGCCGTTGCTCGCAGCCAGCGAACTTCGGTAGTTGAATCTTCATCGGAGAGCTGACTCAGAGCCTCGATGACTCGTTCGTCATTCTTCTCCGCGCCCGCAAGTCTGGCACGCAGGACAGCGGCGTCTTTTGATGACGCATCGGGCTCGGAAAGCAGTTCCAAACCCGACTGAGCCCCCTCGAGGTTTCCCTGATCCAATTGCAGCTCACTTCGTAACAGGACGAGCGATGCGGGCAGCGGAGTGAGAGAAGTCTGTGCGAGTTGGTCCAACAGACTGACCGCTTCCGGAATCTTCTGGTGCTTTCGCAGGCGAGCGACAAGCTCCTTGATCAGAGTTTCGTCGCCTGGCTGAAGTGCAACAAGATGCTGCAGGTCAGCGGTTGCCGCATCCGTTTCGCCCAGGTCATCAAACATCTTCGCGCGATATTGCAGCACGTCAGCGGAATCAGGGTTCAACTGTAGTGCTGCCGTCAGGTCCGTGATCGCCAGTGAGTAATCCGATTGTTGGCCATAGATTTTTGCTCGAGTCAGCAAAGCATCAAATGAGTTCGGATGGCTGTTGAGAACTTCTGCAACATCCAGCATAGCCTTATCCCAGCGCTCCGCGGCGATGTGAAGATGTGCTCGGGCCAGCAGAGTCTGTTCTGACGAAGCGCCAAGTGACACCAGTGAATCGTAATCTGCAAGAGCTTCTTCAGGCTTATCCTGCGACAGATAGATCTCGGCACGCAACTGCAGAGCTTCTCTGTTTTGCGGAGCTTTCTCCAGCAAACCCGTCACTTCCTGAAGTGCGTCCTCTGACTGCCCGACACCAAGGAATGCGCGAGCTTTCTCGATGGCGACTCGTTGAAGTCGCTTCGAATCTTGCCCGTCAAAGATGCCGGACTTTGAGTCTGCGGAGCTCGTCAGCGAACTTGAGATTTGGTGCAGGTCAGCCAACGCCCGATCATGGTCGCCTCGTCGAGTTCGTAATCCAGCGCGGGCCAGCAAGGCATCGGAATGTTGTGAATCGAGCGTCAGGGCCTGATCAAAGTTTGCCTCCGCACCCGCATCATTGCCGACGGCCGCAAACGCTCGCCCTAACTCATAAGGACAGTTGGCATCTTTGGTACCGTACTGAACAGCTCGTGAGAGATCACAGACAGCATCTTCGGCACGGCCCATTTTTAGCAGGACCCTACCACGTTCCAACCATGGACGATGGTCAGCAGAAGTGAGTCGACAGGCCACGTTCAAATCAGCGAGTGCACGATCGGCGTCTTCGTTTCTCTTCCAGCAAAGCCCGCGCTGCAGCCAGGCTTCGGAGTTCTCCCGATCAAGGCCAATCACATGCGTCAGGTCCGTGATAGCTTCCTCCGGCCGTGTTTCTGCAATCGCCAATGCATGCATCATTCTGGCGCGGATGTGATCAGGATCCATCCGCAGGACGGTCTGGAGATCATCCAATGTCTTCTGTGTCTGCCCCAGCTTTTCGTAAGCGGTTGCTCGGTCAAACCATGCGGCCGACGTCCGAATACCCTGCCGGATCGCTTCCGTGTATGACTTCACAGCCAATGCTGTTTCGCCGGCAGAATTCTGAGCAACTCCCAGCGCCAGCCATGCCTCATTCCACTCCGGTTTTAGTTTGACAGCAGCTGTCAGGTCCGCGATCGAATCTTTTTCGTGCTTCAACGCCGCGTGACTTAGGCCACGCAAATACCATGCTTCACTGAGCGCCGGATCCAGCGCAATCGACCGATTCAGAAGTTGAATGGCTTCCGCATGTCGCTGGGCCTCTCGATGCCGGAGCGCTGACTGGACCAGTCCCCTGGCCTGTTTCTTCTGATCTGCACAACCATGTAGAGAGATCATAAACAGAAAGACAAGAAGGGCTAAAGCTGCCAGTGGCATTTTGCTCATCGGTCTTCTCATAACATGCTCCCTGGACACCACACTGACTTTGCAATCGCCCGTATCGTGAACATCGTCGCTGGTGAAACGACAATCCTGTTCGATTCAATGGACAGAGTCAGTTTGATTCGGCAGCTTCACCGCGATCGTTACGGCTTTCCTGAATTACCTCGCGACTCGGGTTTTCACTGAGCGGATGTCTGGGTCAGTCAGATTGCCCAGTTTTCGTGTTCGGCAAATCTGCTCAGCTGGCGCGGCAGGCTTGAGAACACGTTATTGGCCGACGCGGCTTTCTGAAGTGGGCAGCGATGAAAGGTCGAAAACAGAGGAGCAGGATTTGCCGATTTGGTACTGCGAAACCGAGAGCCGATTTTGAACGAGGCGGAACGCGTCATGATTCTTCTAAGCATTTTTACGGACGATCAAACCGCAATTCTTGGCTGCTTCGGAGCCATTGCCGTGTGTGGGCTCATTGCTGCCCTGAGCTTCCGACTTGGTCCCGCTGGTAAACCTCAGTCAATCCAGCCAACCACAATTCGTATCACACGGACGGCCACAGCGGACAACACGAAATCTCAGGACCGACGAGCAGCGTAGCGTCTATTCGATGTGAACTGTCTGCTCGTGGCGCGATGCCTGTTCACCGTGCTCCAGTTCCCGGACATTCTGCCGAAGCCCGCGCAGGAAGATCGCGACGGATTCGTGGGTGCAGAATCGAGAATTCTTCATTTCGACTGGTTAGCGACGGCGAAGCGGATGCTCTGAATTCCGCTCGCCGCGCACTGTTCAACCAGCTTGCGAATCTCTGCGTACTTCGCATCGCGGTCAGAGCGAATCCGAACTTCCGGCCGAGCTGTTTTCTGGCCGCTGGAAGCTGCCACGGCTGCGGATGCCTGCAGTTCCCGGATTCGTGCCATCACAGTCTCTTCGGAAACGTGGTTTCCGGCGACGGACAATTTTCCATCGCGTTCGACTGTAATTGTCAGACGATACTCGGAAGTCGGGTCATCCGGGTTTCCTCGTTCCGCATCTGGCAGCGTGACTTCCCGGGAGTGCTCACTGCGCACGAAATAGCTGGCGACCAGAAAGAAGATGATCAGTAAGAACACCACGTCGATCATCGGCGTGATGTTGAAGCGAAATGGGGCTCGCTGTCCTGATGTATCGGGCAGTCGCATTTGATTCCATCCTTGTGGCAGAAGGCCGAGATTCGCCTGCGTCCTCACGGTTCGCTATTGGGAGACTGCCAGATTCTGAAGTTGATCAGCCCCGATGATTCACTCAGCGACTCGGCTGATCGATATTCCGTTCATCGTCTTATGCCGGGGATGGAAATTTGAAACTCAGCCATTGCGAGAACGCAGTTGTTGCTGCAATTGTTCGGCCAGATCGTTCAGCTGAGTCTCATCGCTCCCGGCGAATTGGTCCGCAGCCGACAAAGGCAAACCCAGGAGCTCCTGCAGCAAAATGATTCGACCAATCAGCAAGCCGCGAGCCTCACCTCTCGCTTCACCTCTCGCTTCACCAATCTCTTCACCTTCGAGGCGTGCGCGAAGAATTCGAGCGAACTCATCGCGCTGCAGCTTCAGTCGAGCGTTATACAGAATGAGTTGTTCAGGGGTTTGCGAGATCATTTCGAGAACTCCGGCGGCTTCTGAGATTGCCACGTCGGGAAATAACGTGCGAACGTCAGCAGTCGACAGTTTATCTGCGTTCTGAAGGAAGTAGGCCCAACGTTCCGCTGGCGTCGCATGATACACATTCTCTGCTGTCGCCTGAAGATTATTCAACTGCAAAAGATGGATTTGCAGATCGTCTGTCAGGATCCAGTCAGACGAGAGCTCTTTGAGTCGAAAATCGAGATGCAACGCTGACGCGTTGGGAAACATCGGTTCGGTCAGGATGCAGATATTGATTGCGGGGCGAAGTTCATAATACTGATTGCCCTCATAAAGTTGGCTGACATAAAGACTGGAAACATAATAGGCCAGACGCTGCGCCATTCCGGCTGGCAGTGAAGTCTGCATTTCGATGTTCAGCAACCGCCCGTGTTCATCCGTTGCAAGAATGTCGAGGATTGAAAGCTTGTCGTCTTCCGACTGCTTGCCCAGGAACGGATTTAGTATCTCGACATGAGTTATCCGGGGCTGATTCACCAGAATCGAATTCAGAAAATGAATAGTGATCCCCGAGTGCTCAGGGCTGCCCATCATCAGTTTGAATGCGTAGTCGACGAGGGGACTGATACCGATCGCCATGTTTTTCTCTCCAGAGTGCGCAACACGTCGAATTCCAAAGAATATCGGATTCCAGCGTGAAAGGAACGTCCGCAGGCCTACTGGATCGTCTCCCCTTCAGAAACATCGATTCGGACCGTTTGACTTCTTTGGTGATGTGATTAACGTGTCCGCTCTGAATGGCTGCTGTTTCCTGACTGCGAGCGGCAACCTGCCACGTACAGGCTTATTCGCTGCACGGCGTGAATTGAGGCCGGGGGTTCCCGGGTACCTTTTAGAAGTCAGGCTTAGTCTTTCGCCGCGCTCAGAATAAACATCTTTTCTTGATCCACACTCCGGGAGATATTCATGGGACGTCCTGTCACTCTGTTTACTGGTCAGTGGGCTGACCTGCCACTGGAAACACTCTGTAAGAAGGCTCGCGAATTCGGCTACGACGGGCTGGAGCTGGCTTGCTGGGGTGACCACTTTGAAGTGGACAAAGCGTTGTCTGACGACGCCTACTGTGCTCGTAAGCGAGAGTTGCTGGAAAAGCATGATCTGAAGTTGTTCGCGATCTCCAATCACCTGGTTGGCCAGGCGGTTCTGGACAATATCGATGCGCGGCACAAGTCGATTCTTCCGGACTATGTCTGGGGCGACGGAGATCCCGCTGGCGTGAATGCTCGCGCGATTGAAGAAATGAAGAACACTGCTCGCGCTGCACAGAAGCTGGGTGTCAGCATTGTAAACGGGTTCACCGGGTCCAGTGTGTGGCACCTGATCTATGACTTTCCACCAACGCCAAAGTCAATGTACGACAAAGGCTTTCAGTTGCTGGCCGAGCGATGGAATCCAATTCTGGACGTATTCCAGGACTGCGGCGTGAAGTTCGCGCTGGAAGTTCACCCGACGGAAATTGCGTTTGACATTTACACAGCCGAGCGAGCTCTGCAGGCGTTGAATCATCGCGAAGAATTTGGATTCAACTTTGACCCAAGCCATCTGATCTGGCAGGGTGTTGATCCTGTCGAATTCATTCGATACTTCCCTGATCGAATCTATCACGTCCACATGAAGGATGCTTCAGTCACGTTGAATGGACGAACGGGAATTCTGGCCAGCCATCTTTCCTTCGGGGATGCTCGTCGCGGCTGGGATTTCCGCAGCGTCGGTCGTGGCGGAGTTCGCTTCGAAGAAATCATCCGGGCGTTGAATGCGGCGAAGTACACGGGCCCATTGTCCGTGGAGTGGGAAGACAGCGGTATGGACCGCGAACACGGAGCCGCCGAAGCGGCTCAGTTCTGCAAGAACGTGGACTTCCAGCCCTCCAGCCGAGCTTTTGATGCGGCGTTCGGTGATTGAGCCCTGGCAGGCTGTTGATTTAATCCGCCGGAACGCGTTAGCGTCCGGTTCTCGTCGCAAAAACACAGCACAGCAATCGGGGGCTGATGGTGCGAGGAAATCAACAGTCTGCTAAGGACCAGTCCCGTAATAACGTCCGTAGCTGAAGTCGTGAGACTTCAGTCCGAACTCTCACGAGTTCGGCTACCACAGGAACTTATTTCGGGACCGTTCCTAAGCGTCGCAGAGAACTGAAAGACACCTCCGAGATTTCTCGGAGGTGTTTTCATTTCCGACCTCTTGAAATGGCTGGTTGCTGTCGCGAGCGGCTGCGACTGCTGTGTCATTTGAAGACTTGAGCCAAAGTCTGAAAAAGGTTTCTGAAGAATTGTGCTGCAGAACCACAAAAGGCCATTCCTGCCAGCAAAAAACGCTATTGACCTGTTCTGCCGGTTTCTTCTACCTTCCGCCCACTCGAACTGTGGTTCCTGCAGTTCAAATCTCCTCTCGTTCTCTCCTCTCGAATGTTCGCCGACTTCTTCTCTCTGATCTGAGGCTGGACCAGGAACTCCGCATTCCAATGTCTCAGGTTCGTTCTTGTGAGGTCGCGACCGTTCACCATCCCGCCCTGTTGCTGAAATCTCAGTAACACCCCGGAGGCTCTCTGATGTCTCGTTTCGCAAGCATTTGTGCTGGCCTTTTGATGGTCAGTTCCTTGAGCGGCTGTTGTCTGCTCGGTCATGGTTGTGGTGGTGGCGGCTACGCTCCGATGGGCGGCGGCTACGGTGGCGGATGTTCGCCATGCCAAAGCGGTGCCTGTGGAGCGATGGCTCCAGGTTATCCGTCGGCCTACAATCCGGGCGTTCCGCAATCAGCTTACCTTGCACCTGGCCTCGCCAACTACGCGCCTCAGGCCAACCAGCAGTTGGTCATGATGGACACTCTGCCCACGTATTAATCGGCTGACCTTTCAGACGTTAAGATCGCGACAGCGAATATCAATATGTTCGTGGTTGGTCGATCAGAATCGTCTTCAGGCGCGCTGCGTTTACCTGTGAAGAAATAGGTAACCGCTGCCGATCCGGACTGCTCGTCGACGGCGAAGCACTCATCAGCAAACGCAGATCAATCGAGCGTTCAGTGAGTTCTCGCTCGCCGAATGATTTTATCGATGACGTCACTTAAGTTGTTGGCGTTAATCTCCGCACAGCGGGACGCGATGTCCGACGTTCACGGGATGAGGATCGCCTCAGTCGTGGCTGCGCGCAGAATAAGTGCCGGGCTCTGTGTTCCTGTGCTCACCGGAGGTGTTGCGAGGTTGCTGTTGAGGCAATTGTCGGCGATCCCCGGTGGTAAGAATCATACAATTGGAAGCGATGGGCGAGGCTCCTCCCTCTTCGTCCACTCTGTTCCAGTGCCGAGCGATTCGATATGCTTGAGTCGCTCGGCATTTTTCTTGCGCCGCCAGATTGTTCCGCACTTAGCCAAGATTGCGGCAATGATCTGTATGAAAGATTTGCGAACACCCGACCACACTTGTTGCCGCCCATGGAATATTCGTTTGATGCCTGATGCCTGCAGAGTGACGTCATGAACTCGGAACCCTTACCTCAACTCAGCGAATCTTCCTGCGGCTCCGGATTGTCCTCGGTGCCGGTCTTCAACTGCATCGCCATTCTTTCTCCGATTTCAGGATCGACGAAACTTGCGGGGCGAATCGCAAATCTGGAGGGGATATCCGCAGAAGGCAATACGGAGCGCGATGTTCTGATTCAATTGACGAAGCGTTTCAAATCAACGGTTCACGAGTTTACTCAGAGACAGCAGTCAATCCCGTGGATTGATCCTCCGGAAACTCCTCGCCCAGGAGAAATGCAGAGATTTATTCCAATCCATCTGTGACTACCCGCGAATCAGGCTCTTGCCGGGACAGGGTGAGTCTAATGAATCAGCCGTTGACGAACGGAGACTCTATCGTCGGGAATGGGCTTCCAAAACGGCCTTGTGCAGATCACTGTCTATGATGTCGGTGCAGCGGTCGCCCTTCAGAGTTTTGTCGACGTTGAAGATGACGGCCCAGCTATAGCCGTCATGCCGACGAACCAGCAGAGACGATGTGCCGGCAAACGAGCCCGTATGCCAGAAATTTTTTCGACTGTCACTACCAGCAGTGCGAACATTCCAGCCAAGGCCGTACCAGACCGTTGCGGACGAGCGGTCCGTGAAGGAAGGCGCTTCCAGCATCAGTCGACGTGACTCTTCCGAAAGCAATGGCGATTTTTCGGAATCGATCGCATCCAGAAACTGGACCAGATCCTGAGCCGTTGAAGTCCAACCTCCGAACGAATCCATTACCTCCAGATCCCACTGACCGTATGGCGGAGCCACCATTTCGTACGTTGCGCCCTTCTTTTTCGTGGCCAGTTCCCACACGGCGGGCGACTGAGTGATCTTCTGTGTGTGATAACGCACCTCGTCGGGAGCACGATCCGACAGCCGGGTTTTGCCGAGACGAGTCTGAGTCATCCCGGCAACAGAGAGAATTCGTTCTGCGACGAATTGCACATAGGTCTGCCCGGAAGCCGCTTCGATGATTCGCCCGAGCATGCAGTAGCCCACGTTGCTGTAGCTGTATTGCGAACCCGGGTCAAAATCGAGAGGCAGGCGAAATTGATACTGCAGAATATCAGTGTTTCGCGCCAGCTTCCTGAGTTCCAGTTGTTGCGTGACGGTGACTAACTGGAAGACTGTGTCTTTGGACTTTTCTCGATCCCAGCCAGCAGAATGATTCAGGAGTTGTCGCACAGAAATGGTCGACCATCGAGGATCGGACGCGATGGCATCCTGGATTTTGAACGAACAGGAGGGATGCTTTGCCAGGAGTTCAAGTGCGTTCTGGTCAAGCGTGAGCTTTCCATCCTGAACCAGCAGCAGAATCGCGACGGCAGTGATGGGTTTTGAGACGCTGGCAATTCGCATGTTGGCCGCCGCTGGCATCGCTGTCAGGGTATCAACGTCGGAGTATCCGAATCCGCGAGCAAAGAGCAGTTTGCCTTGATAAGAGACCGCCAGCGTTCCGCCGGGAATATTGTTCTGGGTCAGCGTATGACGCATTAAATTGTTTAAGGGCTGGAGTTCACTGCCAACTTGACCGGACTCGGGGATGGTGCTCTCAGGCAGAGTCAGTTTTGGAGCCGCATTGGGATCCTGAACCCAAACGGCCGAATGTCGTCGTTTGCGGTTGATCGTGGTGGTCTCATGGATCGTCAACGCAAAGCCGTCTCTCTCATATTTCCCGGCGCTGGTCTTGAAAGCCGCTTCGCTGATATTGAACTCAATGACCCATGGCTTCTGCTGAGAATTATCAACGGACGTCACGTTGTAGGCGGGCTTTCCTCCGATGATGTTGACCTTCAGATGGGTGATGATCTTCCGTGCCTGAGCCAACTCATCGACGTAGGGGCCGAGTTGATCGTCGGGGATATCAGTGCGTACAACTTCTTCTGCAAAGCTTATCAGTAGTCCAAAGAAGCCCGTTGCCAGAATCGCTGCAAGGTAAGTGAAGAATCGTCTCAAGTACTGTGTCCTTGAAGGCTCCGTCAACTGGTATAAAGGCGGCTTTTCGCAGAGTATCCGGAAGTTTGTGTTGAATCCACAGTGTGCGTTTAACCTCCTCGGAACTTATTCTGCATTTGGCCAGTGAGAAGACCCTGCGCTCAGTCACGTCTTTCGCGACCATCGGGTCTCGGGGCTCACGGTGAAAGGAAAGGAAAAGCTCATGTCCGACGAGTTGACTCAGTTCCACGGGACCGAGGGCACGTTGGCGTGTTGATTTAGTCATCTCCTCAGCCGCCGAGCGTTAGCGCCCGGTTGTTTTTTCAGCGTTTCAGAGGCGAAAACCGGACGCTAACGCGTTCCGGCTGATTAAATCAGCAGACCGCTTGCGCCAGTCGGCTGATCGATGCATTCAATCAATACGCTGATCTGGGCTGGGTTTTGAATCGTGACGGCCGGTTGGCATCGCAGTCCATGCAAGTCATTGGCACTTCCCGAGTTTGTCTCCGGAATTCGTCCAAACTCGATCATTTGCGGCCTCCAGCGGATCAATTTGAACAGACTTGTTCCTTGGTTCCGGCAGGATAGAGGCACCGGACGTTGAACTGAGGGCGATTGCCCCTATGATACGCGGTTTCTCCCGAAGTCTGTGGCCCGCTCGCTGTTGTGGCGCGGATGGATAGAATCGTGCAGCCGAAATCGCCGAGGAATGTTCTTTGGTCTCCGGTTGCTAAGCCTTCTTGCAGGTGGTTGCCGTGTCCTGGTTTGAGCTTTATGTGAAGTTTTCTGAGCTGCTGTTCTGGATTCAGGATGGTGCGACATCCGCACCGGCTACCGGCCCAGCGCCGGCTGCTGGAGCTGCGCCCGCTTCCGGGGCTGCTGAAGCGGGACGAGTTGCTGCGGACGCTCCGAATCCAATTGCTCAGTTCGCCCCGATCCTGATTATTGGGGTGTTTTTCTACTTTATTTTGCTTCGACCGCAGCAAAAAGAGCAGCGACGTCGACAGGACTTCCTGAACAACCTGAAGAAAAACTCTAAGGTTGTTACGACCGGTGGCCTGATCGGGACGGTTGTGGACATCTCTTCCGATGGCAAGCAGGTGACCCTTCGAGTTGACGACACCACGCGAATCCGCTTTCTGCGGTCGGCGATTCACGGCGAGCTTGACGACAAGGCTGAAACACCCGCTGCTGCAACGTAGCCCGCAGGATTTCAGAAATGCCTCGGGCCAGCATTCGCAGATTTCTGTTAACTGGCCATCTTCAGGGCTGTCTGAAAGCCTCTGTTTTCCGGTTTGTGGACCATCTCGGTGACTTGAATTGTGCTAAACCGTGACAATTCGATACATATACGCCACTTTCGGCTGATTTTTCTTTGCTCATTGCTCGGATTCGCCCGGTCAAAACCGTGAATCCTGGTCCTTGCGAATTCCCCAGGAACCCACTCTGATGTCTCAGTTGCTCCATGGATTGCTGAACCTCGCTCTTCAGGCACCCGATGCTGCTGCAGAAGTTGCCAATGCCGCGACGAAGGCGGCTGC
>JBPOIW010000316.1:0-37613 GCA_052034165.1 Planctomycetota bacterium
ACCAGCCACGAGTGTTCTGTCAGGAACACGACTTGGGGTTCAATGCGAGCCGACGGAGCGGCTCGACTACGTAGTTTCGTCGCTCCGTCGGCGAAAATGGGGTCCGCAGGTAAACCCCACATCAAAACTTGACGAGCCACTACGCTTCATAGTGAAAAATGTTTTCCAACAGTAATCGGCTACTTTTTCTTGCGCTCGATCTTACCGAACATGTGCCCGCCGACGGGGCCGTGTTGCCATGTTCCGGCGTAGCGGTCTTCGTAGAAGAGTACTCTGGCGGAAAACCCTTCGCCCAGACCGGGCAGGCTGGCATTTGTGAGAGTCACCATCGGCGTGTCGCCCGCCCATTCCATCGGGACTGTGATCGGCAGTTTGGTATCCAGTTGGCCGTATTTGACTCGAGCTGTAAAGATCCAGAGATTGTCGTTGGCCTTGGCGACGCTTTCGATTTCATAACGCTCGGCCTTCAGTGGTTCCCCATCTTCTTTGCCATCGACGGTAAACGAACCCACGAGCACACAATTCTCCATCGACTTTGAGAATGCTTCTTCGCGATCTTCTGCTTTGGCATCATCGCTGCCAAGAAGCAGAGATGATGGAGAGAGGCAGCACGCGGCAAACGTGAAAAGCAACAACGAACCGGCCGTAAGCTTTTTCATTGAATTTCTCCAGGAGATGAACTGGTTTGCGCTGAACAATTGACGACTGAGAAGGAACCTGTTTGACTTAGCGGCATCATACGCGGTTCCTGTTAAGTCGTACATGGTTGAGAAGAGAGTATCCCCAATGCAGATCGCTGTCACCGACTATACCTTTCCCGACCTCGGTGTCGAAGAATCTCTGATCGCTGCCGCTGGCTTCCAGCTGAATGCGTGGAAAGAAAAGAAGTCGGCCGCTGAGTTGCCCTCGCTGGTTTCTGAGGCGGATGCAGTGATCACTCAGTTTGCTCCTGTGAACGCCGATGTGATTCGGTCGATGAAACGAGCGAAAGTAATTGTTCGCTACGGCATCGGCGTCGACAATGTTGATCTGGCCGTGGCAAAAGAATGCGGGATTCCCGTGTGCAACGTGCCTGACTATTGCATCGACGAAGTGGCCGATCATACGCTGGCTTTTCTGCTCGGGACAACTCGCCAGGTCGCCACCAGCTCCAATTTCGTCAAAGGCGGACGTTGGGGATTGGCGACTCCAATCGACCGCATTCAGGTGCTTAAAAACATGACGGTTGGAGTCGTGGGCTTTGGCCGAATCGGGCGAGAAGTAGTTTCGCGATTGCGAGCTTTTAAGTGTCGAATCCTCGTGAGCGATCCGATCGCTGCTGCGGCCGATATTTCAGCCGCCGGAGCTGTTCCGGTCAGCCTCAGTGACCTGCTGGCTCAGTCAGATGCGATTACATTGCATTGTCCGTCCACCGCTGAAACTCGTGGGATGCTCAACTCGGAATCTCTCGCACTCACCAGGCCCGGAGTCATTGTGATCAACCTGGCTCGTGGAGATTTGATCGATCCCGCAGCTCTGACGGCCAGTTTGCAGTCCGGACATGTCTCGGCCGCGGCGCTGGACGTCTTTAATCCGGAACCTATTCCGACCGATCATCCGATTCTGAAGATGGACAACGTCATTGTTGCGTCGCACATTGCTTCCGTCAGCGTAACGGCCGTTCGAAAGTTACGAGAAACAGCCGCGAACCTCGCCATCATGGCGTTGAGAGGCCAGCCGCTGCCGAATGTGGTGAATGGTGTTGTGCAGGCATCAGGCTGAGTGATTGGCGAAAAAGTAACTGTCCCAAGTCGACCCCTTCGGCCTTGTGCCCGATGGCGTGGACTTAAGAATTCTTGTGTGAGCGGCACGGCGCTAGCCGCCGGTGTTTCCCTGTCTTTGTGACGACAATCACCGGTGGCTAGCGCCATTCCGCTCACTAAGTCCACGCCATTGGCCTCGTGCCGAAGGTGAAATGGTTTGGTGACCAGAAAAGCGTTATAGACCAATTCAGACTCTGGTTGCCAAACGGTTCACCACTCAGACAAGCCGAGTGGCGTCAGCATGTCAGAACGACGCCTGTGCCTCATCGCGATCGAAAATCTTCCACTCTGGAACTCGAGATAATCGTCCTGCTGCACCATGGAACTCGCCAGTGGGTGTGACGACAAAGAGTCGCCCCGGTAATTCCAGTTGCAACATCAAAGATGTGATCATGCGATTGTTCTGATCGGCTCGCGATTCGCCGTTCTTTTTCTTTGAGTCGACTGCCAGGACGAACAGCGGATCGTCCGGAAAGTACTTCACCATTTTCCGAGCCAGCCACGCGGCCGTACAGGATTCCTGCTTCAGAAGAACACTTCTGATCTGTTTCAGCTCGATCGGAGTTAAGCCGTGGGCCATAAATGCATCGCTCCGGCCAACATCGCTGCGTTCCTTCTCCGCTTCATTCTGATGCTTCTCGAAAATATCCAGCTGACGTCGTATGTCGTTGGCTTCCGACTTGCGGCCGGTACTTGTGAAGTGCTTCTCCAGAAGTTGACCAGCAGGCAGCGACCACTCTCGGTTCTGCAGTCCCATCACATACGCCAGCAGGTCTTCACCTTCAGCCTGGCCGTTCATCAGATGGAGTTGCCCCACCGCGAACGTTGCGCCGACATGATCGGGTTGGAGCATAAGGACTTTCCGAAGCGTTGGTGCAGCGGCCTCAAGCCCCTGCACGTCTGCGATTCGGCGGGCCTGAGCCCAAAGCTCAGCGGCATTCAACGACGACGGATTGGCTGTTTCCGTCAAGCCAGAAGTGAGTCTGCGAACAGCCATGATCCGTCGATATCTGTCACGCCAGGTCGCCTGCACCGACGAACGCCATTCTTCGTTCACGAAGTTTTCGAAAGATTCAACGTCGTCCCCCAGCAGTCGATCTGCCGCAGTTGTAGAAGGAGCCGCCGGGAACCCTCGTCGATGCAGGTCTTCTGCATGCCACCCCATCGCGCTGACTCGATCGGCAAGAGACGGATGACTGTCCTCCTGACTGATTACTCGCTTCAGACTCATGTCACACCATCGGCCAGCATTGGCGGACTCGGGGGCATCTCGAAATGCAAGCCGCATGCGATCACAAAGGTCACGGGGAGGTTCGGGCTGGCTCTCTGCGAGTTTCCAGAGCACTTTCCAGAAGTCGTTCTCCATGAAGTGAGCCGTGCATTCGATACGCCACAGTGCGGAAGCTGCGTACTCCGCCGAAGTCGATTCTGCTGCGATGCGATCTGCCTGAAACTCGTTGGATCGAGACAGGAGAAACGCTCGTGCGTGGAAACGCGGCCAATACCATTCCACGAATCGGAACAGGATCTTGCCCGCAAATCGGACCGTGCCGTGTGACGCATTCTTCTGGACAGATTCAAACAACTGTTGCCACGCACGATGCATTCGATAGATTCGATTGCTGGCATGTCCATGCTTACGCGACAAGTGCCCGCATTCGTGAGCCAGCACCGAAGCGAACTCCTGCGTCGAAGTCGCCAGCATCAATGGCAGGCCGACAATCAGCCAGTGCCGGGACCAGCCGAAGATCCCGAATCGCGAGTGTTGAATGATGGATGCATTGAAGTCATTCGTCACAACAATCCCGTCGAGGACGGGAACGTCAAGATTTTCACGAAGCAGGTTCACAAGGGCGTGCAGCTCATTGGCTTCAGTCGGCAAGATCTTTCGCCCTTTCGGAGCATCCATGTCAGTGATCATCAAGGCCCAGAAATGAGCCAGACCGGCAATAATCAGGGCGACGCCCGCGATGATCAGAACGACGCCAATTCCTGGCATTAGGGTGCCGACGACAAATAACGCGAGACCCGCTCCGGCCGACAGGATCGTGAGCGAACCGATCAACGCATAACCGAGCAGCAGCCAGCGACTTGTGTGCCGAGCCAATGCGTCCGGGCGACCTTCGAAGCGTCGCTCGATGGATTCGACCAGAGCATCGAAGCGTGCTCGATCCATCATGGTTGACTGGTCTCCATCGCATGAACTTTCTCGAGGAGTCCTCTGGGTGGCATCAATTGCAGCATCATTTGTCGAGCGCCCGAAAACAGGAAAGTACGAATCTCGAGTGAATTCGTCCGAGTTCCCAGCAGAGTCAACAAGGCCGCCTTCTCCGATGGATCTACCATCTGTTTCTGAAGCTCTTGCACAGAATTGAGTGACGGCGTTGATTTCAAAAACCGCGTCAGTGACGCGAATCGCAGTCCCATGGACTCATATTGCTGGATCGCTTTTTGATACCAGTCGTCGGCATTTTGAGTATCCCCGATGGCGAAGTATCCCAGTGAACACAGCACCGGAAGAATTCGCTCCTCCGCGTCTTCAACAGGTGGCAGCAGACGAGTCGCCTCGGCCATGTCTCCCTGTTCCATCAGCATCATGACGCGAAGAATCGTCAATTCAGAATCGAGCGATCGTGAGGCTTCCTGCACGGCTTCCGTCAGCTCGCCTTTGAAGTAATGTCGCAGTGAGTTCGCAAGATGGACTCGTTCCGCAAAACTTCCGTTGGCCTCCGCATTAAAGCTCGCCACAGCGTTCTTCAAAGCCTCGTCTGCTTCGAATCCGCGATCCTGACGGATCAATACTTCCGCCAGCAGGATCGCTGTCGACAAGTTTGAGGGATTCGACTGCAAATCGGTACGGAGCAGTGTTTCCGCCTCGTCAAATCGGTCCAACGCTATTAGCAACAGAGTTCTCCGGCCCTGTAACTGATTGGCCGGAAAGCCTTTATCGCTGGCACGCTGGAGAAGTGCCAGAGCCTGTTCCCATTCGCCGGTACACATGGCATCGTAACCCGCAGCGAAATCCGGCCAGGGGAACATCGGGTCTGCTTCTGCGGCCAGTTTCTGAAACCGGCGCTGTTCGTCGTCGTCCGCGTCAATTCGACCTCGAAGATAAAGCAGAGCGGCGTTCTGAGGTTCCTCAGCCAGCATCAGATCGTAGCAAGCCACCAGCATAAAATAGTCAGCCGAGACCTCCGGCAGATCCTGATAAATGCGATGCCAGTTGATTGAGACCGGGCGATGCTTCAGATTGCCCTCCAGCAAATGCCGAAGCTCTGGTCGCAGACTGGATTCCACGTCATTGGCCGCATAGCCCAGCAGTTGATCATCATCGGGATGACGACGCAGTTTTTTCTTCGCGAATTCCCAGGCCTGTTGCGGGTTCTGCGACTTCAGAGTCAGATAACCGGCCAGAGCGCCGCCCGGAGATGTCGTCGGATTCATCCACGATAAAAGCGTCTTCGTCACGACGGAATTCTTGTTGCTGATGTCGATTGAATCGGGAGCATCCTCAAACAGATAGTCCACATGATCCTTCACAAAGATCGACTCCGTCACCATCCTGACACCTGGTGGTTGTGGATGAACAGCGTAATGAACGCTGACATCGAAAATCAGACCTTCACCGCCGACATTGACAATCCACACAGGGTTCGATGACCACCGCGACCAATAGCCTGAGGAAACGTCGATGGTGTACTGCTCGTTGACCGCGCCTGTTACCGTGATGTTGTGAGTTCCCTCGGACACGGGGATGAAATACTTGTCGGTGACTGTAACTGGCGGTTGTTGGTCGACCTTCACGTTGACCGCATCGCCTGTTGCATTGAGGATTGTCAACGAGCGATGCCGACGGATGTACTCATTGTTAATCGCAAGTCCGATCGCCGCCAGAACGGCAGCAATCGTCAGTCCTACAAACCACCGCTGACCGGATGAGTACTGCGAAGTAAAGAGTTTGCTCGGTGAATGGCTGACGCTCGGAAGAACAGACTCCTGCTTCTTGACCGCTTTTTCTGACTTCTTGACAAACTTTCGAAACTGGCGATCGTTGGCGAGAGCCGGCAATGCCTTCATCAGAATTTCGACGATCTCCAGGGCTTCGCGATGCTGTTCTTTCTGCTGCAGAACTGAGCTCAGGTGAAACAGAGGCTCCATGTTGAATTGTTGCTCAGCTCCTGGCTCTTCCAGAAATTTCAGCAATGCACGAGCTTCCTCAAGTCGACCTTCGAAAATCCTGTGGCGCCCCAGGCCAATGCGAGCTTCCGGGAGCTCAGCGTCCAACTCGTAGGCTTTTTCCCAAAGAGGCAGAGCTTCCGCGGCCAGACCGTTATTCTCCAGATGCAAAGCCAGCCCCGCCGGAAGCAGAGCGCCATCCGGGTAACGTTCCAGCATTCGACGACGAAACTCGACAGCTTCCTCATACTGTTGGAACGCCATGAGTGTTCCATGCACGACCAGAGCAGACTCCTCTGACGGCGCCTGACGAAACTGCTCCATGGCAGCAGATGTCTGCGATTGTCTGGCGGCTTCCCATTGCTTGACCGGGACGACATAGTGTCGCGAACAGATTGAGCACTGATCCGTGATGCGTTTTTTGCCCAGCGGAATGACTGGGATAAACACCACGACGAACCACAGGCGCGTTTCAAATGACGACAGCGTCGCGACTCGTCCACACGAATGGCAGGTCGCCGTTCGGTCGTGACGATGCTTCTTGCCATAGTAGTGCGTCCCGACACCGTTGACTGTGGTTGGCATGTTGAGTCCATCCTGTGAAGTTGCGTCGAACGACCGAAATCCTCAGGCTTACAATAGAATCTGCGCGAATTCCAACTGCTGATTTCAGGGATTCGAATTGTGGCAGCCCTGGGTAGAATTTTCCCCTCTCCCTTGGTTGGTTTTTTTTTGAAATCCTTCGAAATCTACTGAGGCGCGGCTGCGGCATTTGACGCATCTCTCTGAGAAGCCCATCCTTTCAGGAGATCACTGATGTCCCCATCGCAAGATTCCGAGTTCCCGGAGCCTGATTCCATGACCGTCGACCCTGCCAATCTGGGAAGCGTCGATCCGTTCTCGGTCGAGGGCATCTTTCTGGTGGCGTTGAGCAAATCCGGTCCGGAACGAGATGCTTTTCTCAGCGCGCAATGCGCGGATCCATCTCAGCGGCAGCGAGTTGAAGCGTTGTTGCTGGCTTATGAGCAGGCCGGTAACTTTCTTCAGAAGCCGGCTGTGGCAGCCGAGGCGACTCCGATCGGCCAGTATCTGGAACAATGTGCTTTGCCGGGCACATTAGGCAAACTTGGCCCTTATGAGATCCTTGAAGAAATCGGCCGTGGCGGGATGGGAGTCGTCTTCAGGGCTCATGATCCCAAGCTGCAGCGAATCGTGGCGGTGAAGGCCCTGGCTCCTGAGTTGGCACGGCTTCCTTCTTCGCGACAGCGATTTCTGCGAGAAGCTCGTGCCGCGGCGGCCGTCAGTCATCCTCATGTCGTGACGATCTTTGCCGTCGAGGGAACCGAAGAAGCGTCACTTGGCACCGAGAGAACAACGCTGCCGTATCTGGTCATGGAATGCATCGTCGGTCAGACTCTGCATGACAAGATCAAACGCGTCGGCGCGCTGAAGGTTGAGGAGATCGTTCGTATCTCAAGGCAAATCGCAGAAGGACTGACGGCGGCTCATAAGCGAGGATTGATTCATCGCGACATCAAGCCGGCCAATATTCTGCTGGAGAACGGTGTCGAACGCGTCAAGATAACCGACTTCGGACTGGCTCGGACGACTTCGGATGGCGGGATCACTCATACCGGTGAAATTCTCGGTACGCCGCAGTGTATGTCGCCCGAGCAGGCGCGAGGTGAAATCGTCGATCAACGCAGCGACTTGTTTAGTCTCGGCTGCGTGATGTACACGATGTGTACCGGGGTGAGTCCGTTTCGTGCGGACAATATGATGGCCGTTATGAAGAAGGTGTGTGAGGAGACGCCAACGCCGGTAGCACAATTGAACGCCGGAGTTCCAGAGTGGTTGTGCCGTCTCGTGCATGCTCTTTTGGAAAAGCTTCCTGCGTCGCGCATTCAGTCGGCTGAAGATGTCGTTCAGTGTCTCGAGTCGCAGACGGTGGCCAACGGAGCACCGACAGCTCAGAAAACGTCTGATAAGAAGATACAGCAGTCTTCTCGTCAGCATTCCAGGGGGGAGATTCCGCAGTGGTTATTGACACCCATCATTCCTGGCCTGAAGCGATTCCTTTTCAGCGACGGCCAACCAGTCATGATTTTGATCGCAATATTGATTGGCTTCCTCGTCGGAGTTGAGAAGGATCGTGAATCTGTGATTCTGATGCTTCCGATGGTCGGGGCAATAGTCATGGGACTGCTAAAGGTACTACAGGCTTGCCTGAAAGCCCCATGGCGTTGGCTCAACTGGAAAGCAATGATCCTGGTGCCGCTGGGATTGTTACTTGGGGGCGTGAGCCGAGTTTGGCTGATTCATACGAGTCAATCGGGTGTCGGACAGATGGAGGAAGTCGCCCGGAATAATGCAGGTTGGTTGATCTTTCCCCTCGCGATCACCATTTTCTGGCTGTTGAATCGTTGGTTTCCGCAGTTGTTTGTTCAGAATCGCTCTCCGCAATTAAACACTTCAGCATCCACCCTTTCGGAAGTCGCCGCCGGACAACAGTCTGCTTCGGCCGCAGTCAGGCCACGCACTCCCTGGGTCATTCTTGAGTGGCTCATCGTTGCGACTCTCGGCATTGCGGTTCTGGCGAGTTTGGGTTTTGCTACCGTGTGGATTGTGTCATACCTGCCTGCTCCGGGAGAGATCACACCACACGCCACCTGCGTCATTCGCACCCCGGTTGCTGAAAACGTGAAGTATGTCACGATCGACGGAAAACAGGCGATACTCGAACCTGGCGGACCAGGGGAATGGCGAACAACCACGACTCCGGGAACGCATGGAATCTACGTGGCCTATAGCAGTGACAGTTTTTTGAATCAGGAACGCTTCTTCACAACCACTGTCACCGCTGAGCGAGGGAAGGCCACTATTATCAATGCGGAACCGGTGATGGTGCGTTCGCTGACACGGCCACCGGGCATTGAGGCGCCGAATGCAAATTCGCTGCCAGTCACGACCGTTGTCCCGAACGCTTCATCAAGCCCGTCGATCCCGGTGGGTGACGCGGTTGAAGTGCTGACAGATCCGTTGAAAATGCCCGAGTATACCGGTGGACTCGTCGGCTTCTCCGAACCAAAGGTTCGAGTCTGGATCGACGAGCCTGGTCTGATTATCAGTCTTAAGCGTTTGGACTTCGAGGGGGCTGAGGGTTCAGTCCTGATGTACGATTCCAGGAATCCATGGGGCGTCGATTCCTTTTACGAGGCTCGAAGCGGAAAACCAGCAGAAATTCCACCAGGGCGGTATCAGGTACTGGTCCAGGATTTGGATTTTGGTTGGTCCGTCGATCAGCGAGGCATAATTCAAATCGGCAATGGCGTTCAGACCGTCCATGTTCGTCGGCGATTTCACGAATTAAGAGCGGACGGCTATGGATTTCCATTGCCGTTCCGCTGGGCAGCGAAAGGCTACCAGATCGCCAATGCCGACCAGGCTGCGGCCATTAATGGCTACCTGAGGCTTTTGTCAGGGAAGACAGACACCGCTACTGTTGATCCCAAACCGTTATTCGAAGGACACCCGTTGTTCGATCAAGTCGCGACTCGCGAGTTGAGCGGCGGCTGGGCTCTGGCGTACGTGTCGCCGAAGGTCTCCGTCAAACTTGAAGGAGGCAATACCGAAGTCCAGTTTCGCCACAGTCTCGGGACCATCCGCTGGAGTCATTCCGTCCCCGAGGGTTTCAAAGTGCCTGGAGCGGAGATGACCGGTCAGATCAGCTACCGAAATTTCCGCTGGCCAAATGCTAAACCCGTTTTGATTCCAGTGGAACCGTTTTCCGAGGCTCCCATCGTTGTGCCACCTCTCAGTCGAAAGTTCATCAAAGAAACCGTGATGACGACTGACGGAAACAAGACCGACTACAATGATGCGCTGCTATGGTTTCGACGGTACAGCACGTTCATGTCATCGCAAGCTCTTCCCGCAGCCCGCAGATTAGTACTCGCGTGGGCAGATGGAAAACCTGACGTGCCAGAGTCTGAACTTCTTGAGCTTGACAAAGAAGCTTCCGGCGACGCAGTATCATGGGAGAATCTGTGGCAGGTCGGCGCTGCCGATCATCACCTTATGACCGCAATTCTGGAGCCCGGCAGCACTCCGGGAACCTGGCGAATCAAGGAGCCACCGGAAGGCGCATTGGCTCCGAACTAGGATTCGCCGAATCGTTTATCAGAGCCAATGTTGATCTTACCCAGACGACACTTGGCAGGCACGAGCGAAAGATTTGTCATTGAACAGGCCCCCTGCTGGCTCGCCCAGCAGGCGCGAACGTTTTACCGTTAGCGAATGTGTTCCCCGTCACCGCCTCCCCGGTTGGCTTGTCCAACCGGAAGAGAAGTTTCAAGCGAACATTTAGAAACTTCGCTTCCTGCGGGTCGAGCCGGCAAGGGGAGTCAGGTTGCGTGGTTCACTTTCTAACTTGAAAGCTTACGCTCATGTCGGGCAAGCCGACATGGGGCGGAGTAGACCGGCCCCCTGCTGGCTTGCCCAGCAGGAGTCAACGTTTTACCGTTAGCAAACGTCTTCCCCCGCCACCACCTCCCCGGTTGGCTTGTCCAACCGGAAGGGAAGTTTCAAGCAATGCCGACACCAATTTACAATTCCCAACATGTGCAGTCTGCATTCCATCTTCGTTACACATGGACTGGATGGCCGACGGATGGGACTCTATTTCCTAAGCAACCGGATGATTCGTTTTTTCAGGAACTCGATAAGGCATGGGCAACCGACAGGTTAAAACGCATGTCAACACGGTGGAGTGCTGACCAGATTCAGCTTGCGTTCTCAACCACTCCATCCGTATCACCCACGCTGTTCGTCGCTCGAGCCAAAGGTCGTCTGCAACATGCACTGCGGGTCGACGGAACTCCTGTGAAGTTCAGCCGGAAAGTTTCCTTTCGTTCCGTTGGCGACAATCATACCGCTGACGTCGAACGCTACATTGCTCAGCAGGTCGATAGCGAACAATTCGTGGATCCTCGATTTGCTGCGATGCTCAAGAAGTTTACAGTCCTCGATGAGAGCGTCACGCTGGATCAGCCGAGCGAATCGAATAGCGGTCGATATTGGTACAACCTGCATGTTGTTCTGGTTGTTGCTGATCGTGCTCGATTTCGGAATGAGGCCGACTTCGAAAAGCTTGATCGAGCCCTCTCTGGAACGGCGGAGAAGCATGGTTATCAATTGGCTGCTCGCGCATGGATGCCCGATCATGTTCACATAGCTCTGCGAGGCAACATCACCGAAAGTCCTGAGGAGATCGCTTTGGCAATTATGAATAACATGGCCTATGCCATGGGCCAGAATTTGATTTGGCAGCGGGGCTTTTACGCGGGGACGTTCAGCGAATACGATGTTCGGGCTCTGTGTGGCCGAGTTTGAAACTTCGCTTCCTGCCGGTCGAGCCGGCGAGGGGAGTCTGGTTGTTTCAAATTCGATTCTAACTTGAAAGCTTACGCTCATATCGGGCAAGCCGACATGGGGCGCGGAGCCAGAACGGCAGCATTAATCAAAGGGTCATCTTGAACTCTGAAGAACACTCCACAGACCTTCCCGTCTCACGCATTCTGAAACGCGTGGCTGAGGGTGAGGTTCGCGCAGCGGAGGAGTTGCTGCCGTTGGTGTATGATGAACTACGGCGACTGGCGGCGGCTCGAATGAAGAATGAGGCGGCCGAACACACGCTTCAGCCCACAGCTCTTGTTCACGAGGCTTACCTGCGCCTGCTTCGTAGTGAACCTCAATCATGGGATAATCGGCGGCACTTCTTTTCGGCGGCCGCGGAGGCCATGCGGAGAATTCTGATCGAACATGCTCGCAGTCGAGATCGAATCAAACGCGGTGGCGAGCTGCATCGTGAACCGCTCGCGGACATTGCCATCAGTCCGTCGGTCGATCTGTCAGAGATTATCGCGGTGCATGAAGTGCTCGAAGAGTTCGAACGCGAGATGCCTGACAAGGCAGAACTCGTCAAGCTGCGATATTTCGCGGGGCTTGATGAAGTCTCTGCCGCCGAGACCCTGGGAATTTCTCGCGCGACAGCGTCACGCTGGTGGACGTTCTCTCGAGCGTGGCTATTCCAGAAGCTATCGGAACGAAATGGTGGGGAATCGAACCAATAAAAAAGCCCGGCTCGAAGATTTCGAGTCGGGCTTTTTTGATAGACTTGAATCCGCCACGCCAGACGTCGCCTGAATGCGACCGGTGAGCGAGTGATCAGTTAGCTTCGACAGGAACAATGTTGATACGTCGACCGTCGCGATCGAACAGGACCTTGCCGTCGATCAGAGCGAACAGTGTGTAGTCGCTGCCCATGCCGACGTTGCGACCTGGATGCCACTTTGTGCCGCACTGGCGAGCCAGGATATTACCGGCCACAACAGCTTCGCCACCAAACTTCTTGATGCCCAGTCGCTGAGCTGCTGAATCGCGTCCGTTGCGGCTGGAACCCTGACCCTTCTTATGAGCCATGACTTAATGCTCCTATTGTTCTAAGCGTGCCTGAAACAGGCTGTCAGCAAAATGATCGAGAATGTTTTCGTAACGTCCGATCCCCAACCCAATTCTTCAGGCCGAAACTCGGAAGGGGCGGAGTTTGACGAATCCGCCCTGTTTTTCAAGAGTTCTCTTCAGTTTTCCGGCGATTGCTCGGTTTCTCGTCGAGCATTACGGAGGACAGTATCGAGATCTCGGATGTCCAGTTTCACATTTTTCGGCCGATAAGTCCACATCGGATACCGAATGTCGATTTTCTTGTCCCCGTCAACATCCTCTTCGTCCACCAGCTTCAATTCCTGCTCGTCCTGCAGAAATTCGTCGCCCGGACGCTGAAACTTCTGAACGATCACCTTTTCCTCGACCGTGCGAGCGTCAGCCGCTCCAGAAATGCGATAAGCGTTCGTGAAACCGGACATCGTTACGCGAAGAAAGTCGGCCTTTGGATCGACATTTCGCCATACTGCTACTCCGTAGAAGGCCTTCAGAAGTGCGTCGGGATCGCTGGACGGAACTGGTTCACCGATCTCAGAAATTGCTTCAACGCTGTTCAGCAGCTTCAGATTTGAACCGCGACGACCCATTTCTCTTGCAAAAACAGCATTCTGAATCTCCACACTGATTTCGTCCGTGTATGCCTGCAGGACCTTGCCGCCAGTATCCTGTGTTTCGAGCAGAAAACGAGGCATCTGCAGAGGTGTCAAAGTCTCTGCATCAAGCACATTGGATGGATCCAGTTCCGGATCAGCAAGCTTCTTTTCCAAACCCGCGCGGTCATCACCCGCCAGTTCGGTGTAATCACGACGAATCACGCGGTAAACCATGTAACGAATCAGTTCTTTCTGAACGTTACCCGTCTTCGGGTCCTTCAGTTCCAATCTCATCAGACGAATTGGTTTGTACTGAACTTCAGCAATCCACAGGTCGGGATAACCGGGCCCCAGAATTGGCTCATCCGCTTTGCGTTCCTTGCTCGTGCCCAGCATTTCATCGACCGACATGGCAATCGAGGAGGTTCGGGCAAAGCCGTCCGTCAAGGGCGCCCGCACAACCTGAGCCTCTGCCGAGGCAAGACTTCCGAACACCGCTGCAATGGAAGCGGCTGCCATAAGTCGAAGTGATTTCATGTTTTGCGCCATTGGGCCAACCTTGAGTTGAATCCGGAAAACGAGCGAGTCAGCCGGATTCGAAATGCGTCTGTCGACGACAGGCCACGCGAACCGCCAGCGCTCGGGTTTCACGCAACACTTTGGTTGTTATCGGCGGGGATGTACATCAGTTTTTGCCTGCATCCGCCGATTTGTGGCAATTGTGGTCAGCCTGCGCGGGGCTTCCAGCCTGCCGACTCCCAAATTCTCTACATGTCGATCCGTTTTGCTCGCTCTTCAATCTGTTCCAGGCTGAAAAACGCCCCTTCCCCGGCCCCGGGGCATGTATCACAGATTTTTTTCCAAGATGATGGAGTTTCGAGATGCGAGTTCCAGAATGGCCAAGTCCGACACTGAACCGGTCTTGCCTTATAGACGGTGCAGTTTCTGGCCTTGGGGTCAAAAAACGTGCAGTCGCCGTTCGCGAATTCCGTCAATGAGACTCGCCCACGGACAATTCGAGTATGAAACAGGCGAATTTCGCCGATCGGCTTATCGAGATACTCGGCAATCTCCAGAAGTTCGTCGTCGGTTACCCAGACAACGCCTGGAGCACCTGTACAGCAGTCGCCGCATTGAGTACACGTGAACTGGAGCCCATCTTTGAACCACGGGCCTGGGTTTTCGCCGGACGCTGAATTACTTGATTCCGTCACTGGTGTTCCTCGAACTGCTTGCGCGATACGAACCTGATGCGTCAGTGTAATCAGCAAGCATCTCCGGGAACCAATTCATCCCCCAGTTTTCGCTATTTTCTCGGTCGCCCGGCTTTTGAATCCCCGGGCTGATGCGAGCAAAACATCCCACGCCGCGAATCTGCAGTGCATCGGAATGCTAACGAGAATGCGGTGCGACTGATGATTGGCACATGCCCCATTGTTGCAGACTGTCGACGACTCTATTCAACGCGAAGAATTCGTTCGCCATTCAGCACCTGGCCATTGGGGTTTGTAGCTCGCACCTGGATCAGGTAGGTGCCGGGCTTCATCGACTCCGTCAGGTTCGCCTTCCACAGGTGCGGGCACACCATTGGCTTCGCCAGAGTTCTCCAGGCGGGTTTGCCGGGGAGATAAGTCTGTTCTTCGTTAAACAAAGCCTGAAAGGTTGGATCAGTTTCGTTCTCGGTCTTCGTCATAGAAACCCAGTCATGGCCTTCAGTCCGCCATTCAACGATGGCTCCAGGAATCGCGTTAAACACATTGGCGCGGAATTCCGTTGTCGCCAGATCCATGGGTTTGACCACTTCGGGTGCCGTGATGCGGATCTGTTCATCCGCCCCGCGGCGAGCTGCACGATAATCAAGCAAATACTTGATTCCATCGAAGTGCATGATCGTATAACCATTCGGTGTACCGTCGGTACACATCGTATGAGGGATCCCGTGTTCGTCCGGTTTGCCCGACCACCACGCTCCGCAGACGGTTACATTGATGATGTGGTGATGAGGCTTCGAACCAGGCCAGCCTTCTTCCTTTCCCATCAGCACATGTTCATGGTGATGAGTATGCCCGGCCAGTGAGATACAATGCTCACGACCTTCCAGAAGCTTTAACAGACGGGCTCGCCGCGGTTCCAGCCATGGTGTCGACTTCACCAGGGGAATATGCATCATCGCGACAACAAGGCGGTCCTGGGGAACCAGCTTGAGATCATTCTCGATGAAGTCGAGCTGCTCTTCGCTGAGCCCTGAGCGATAGAACTTCTTCTCGCCTTCCTTCATCCAGTGAATATCGTCAACCACCAGAAAGTGGACCCCACCATAATCAAACGAATAGTAGGGCGGGCCATAAACACGCTCGTATGTTTCGTCGCTCAGTTCGTCATTCTCCGAGGCATAATTGATGTCATGATTGCCGATGACGTTGTACCAGGGCACTCCAATCTTTCCGAGAGTCCTGTTGAAGCTGTCGAACAGACTCAAATCATCAAACAGAATGTCCCCCAAAGTCACTCCGAAAGCCGCTTTAACGCCCACCAGATCTTCAACAACATCATGTGCGATGTAGTCAATTTCCCTCTGATCACGCGGCTGCGGATCTCCAAAAAAGATCACATCGAACGCATCGGGTTCTTCGACAGCATACAGAGGAAAATCGATTGATGATGGCAGCGGACCTGTTGGTTCGACACCGGGGAAATCCAGCTTCGGAGATCCCTCGGGCTTGTGGATGTAGTAGAATCGCGAAACGTGATTCTCATCCTGAACCGTGCGATACCCTCGAGGCTTGATCACAAAAACAATCGTGTCGTTGTCCAACGGCAGCGAGTACTTGCCGTCAGCGTCAGTCGCAACGACTTCTCGTCCATTGGAGACTTTGACATCCGGCAGCGGCATTTCACCGGCGTCTCTGACGTGATTCTGGTTCGCATCCAGATAGACAACACCGGACGCCGTTTTGGCTGCAGCATCCTGTCCGGCCAGCGAGCTATTCGTCGAAAGACCAGCGCTGTTCACGACGGCTGTGAGAATGAGCAATGATGTGGATAGGTATCTCGAATTCATGGTGGGCTTTCTGGGAAGGAGGGCGTTGCCGGGCAAGCAGGCGTCTGTTCAGTTCAGAGCTTTCCGGATCTCTACGAATTCAAAAACGACGGAGACCCGCGAATGATGAACCAAATCAATTCTGTATTGAATCAGGCATTAAAGCTTTTCATATGAGCATTCCGTTAAGACCGCGAGTCGCTCTTTTGGGGTCAGAGTTATTCCGGGCACCAATCATGTGAACAGAGAGGCCGATGATGCGCGGTGAACTGCGTGGCTGCGATTGGCGGCAGACCAGCCCGCGATGGCTCTCAGGGATCACCAGGTGAGGCGAACAAAGAATGCTCGGACGTGGTCCCGTTATCACTCGAGACTCTTCATCCAAAAAACAGAAGCCCTCACGAACCGGACTGGAATCGGAGGGCTTTTGTCCTACGCATTCAGCATCAGAGTTCGTAATCTTCTTCGCCTTCAGACTTCGCCCCAATAGCCGCCCGCAATGCGTCGGACTGAGCCTTTACGGTGGCGTCCGGACCGGTCAGTTTCAGGAAGTAAACACCCTTGCCTTTAACCTGCACGATCATGCCGAGCATTCGGTAGCCCTTGGCTGCTGTCGTCTTGCGAAGAATTGGCGGGCCAACCGACTTCTGGTAGGTGCCAGAAATGTCGGCAACATGATACGCATTCTCGCCAACCATGCCCTTCTTAATCGTAACTTCGCGTCCTTCCGCATCGAACTGACCAACCCAACGTTCCAGATTTGCAGCAACACCACCGCCATCACCGCCAAATGTGGAAATCGCCAGTTCGCCTTTCTCTTTGTCACCTTTGACGTTCGGGATGTCGTAAGTTGCCAGGCGCATGGAACTCACGGTATCCGAAGCCGCCCAGTCCTTTGGCAGATTCAGGACCAGATCTTTCAGCTTCACTTCCACAGTTTCAGCCTTCTTCGCCGCTTCGTCAGCAAAGAGGGTTGAACCTGAAAATGCAAGACTGGCACACAGAGCGAACCTTACCAACTGATGAAACACCATATTGAAAACTCCTGAAATGCTGATTCCAAAAACCAGGTGATGACAGGCCACGGGGCCGTGTCGTGTATTGTTTGCAGTCAGTGACTGACTTTCAATCCTTTGCCAGTTTTACATAACGATCGAACCACGTCACCATCTCCCACAACGTGTGCTCAATCGATTCGCGAGCCACATATCCGTGCGATTCATGCGGCAGAGTGACATAGCGAACGGTTCCGCCATTGCCGCGGATCGCGTGGTACAGTCGCTCACTCTGAATCGGAAACGTGCCCGGATTATTGTCGGCTTCGCCGTGAATCAGCAGAATGGGGCTCTTGATCCTGTCTGCCGCAGCAAATGGAGACATCGTCATATAGATCTGAGGTGCCTCCCAGAACGTACGACGCTCATTCTGAAAACCGAACGGAGTGAGCGTGCGATTGTAGGCTCCACTGCGAGCAACCCCGG
The DNA here is from genome assembly GCA_052034165.1 of Planctomycetota bacterium. Classification (GTDB taxonomy): domain Bacteria; phylum Planctomycetota; class Planctomycetia; order Planctomycetales; family Planctomycetaceae; genus SXXK01. The sequence goes on from JBPOIW010000316.1 coordinate 17,594, forward strand.
TACGAAACATCTGGGAATGCGCCAGGAGATTGGCCGTCATGAAGGCTCCGTAACTATGGCCGCCAACGCCAACGCGACTGCGATCCGTCACACCCAGTTCCACCGCTTTGTCGATCGCGGCCTGAGCACTGGCGACCACTTGATCGATAAACGTATTGTTAGCCACTTCCGGAGGACCCACGACGGGCATCGTCGCTTCATCCAGAATCGCATATCCCTGAGTCAACAGAAACAGATGCGAGATACCGCCAATCGTGGTAAAACGATTGGTCGAACCAGACACCTGACCGGCCGTGGTCGGATCGTTGAACTCCCGCGGATACGCCCACACAATTGTCGGGAGCGGAGTTCCCTTCTGATGGCCCGGAGGTAGATACAACGTGAACGACAACGGAACCCCGTCACTCCGTTGATAGGTGACCAGTTCCTTAGTGATGCCTCGCAATTGCGGCATGGGATCCGGAAAATTCGTCAGCGGTCTTCGTTCGCCTCCAACGGTAGTCAGAAAGAAATTTGGCGGTACCGTTGGAGTTTCATGTTGAGTAATAAACTGCGAACCGTCGTCGGCCAGGATCGCCACAACAGACTCATAGCTGTCATCACTGCAGGCAAACAACCGAGTGGTCGCTTTCGTGCTCAAATCAAAGCGATCGAGGAACGGCCGATCGCCTTTCGGAGTTGCTCCGGTACTTTCCAGAAACAAGTAATTCTGATGCTGCCAGATGACTCGCCGACCATTCGGCAACGGTCGCGTCATCGGGGTTCCCGGATCGGCGTAGCGATCATTGATCGATCGCTCCCAGATTAGCTCCGGAGTCACATCGGCCTTCTCCGAATGAATTCGATACGTGCGCATCCAGCGACGATCTCGATCATAGTCGCGAACAAAGGCCAGACCGTCGCGTTCGCCCCACAGGATGCCGGTGCAACGTTGTCCGGTGCGAGTCATCTCATACGTTTCGCCGGAAAACGGAGCGGACATCTTGACGACTCGATCCCGATGTTCCACCGTCTTGCGCGGATCACCGTCGTCCAGTGCCTCCAGCCAAACCAGAGTTGCCGGAAGCGTCGGTTGCCAGCCAGCGGAACGAGGCCCCGTCGGAACTCCTTCAATCGGAATCCTGTCTTCCAGTGGCAGCGATGCCACCTGATACTCAAATTCTCCGTTGCGCGACCAGACTTCGACCTTCTTTGGGAAGCGGCTGGCCGGGAACAGATACGAATACGGACGCTCCTGCCGCACAATCAGAATGTGCTGGCCGTCGGGTGAGACATCAACGTTAGAGAATATTCCGGGGTTGCCAACGGCGGTAAACTTCATCGTCGTCAAATCGGCCCGCATCAATTGTGACGACGTGTAGTACTCAAACAGGTCTTCGTCGTGGGAGTTCTGCAGAAGGTCCTGATAAGTCCGCACGGGACCGGAATTCCCGGAGCTCTCCTCGATCGTTGGCCCTGATGGCGTCAACGGCCTCGTTGGCGCGGGGCCGCGATTACGAACGATCGATTGCACCAGGAGGCCACTGCTATCGGGCAACCATTGGATCGGAGCACCATAGCAGCCGTTGATCTGCAGGTCTGCAAACTGACGAGCCGTCGCATCTGTCACGGACGCGACCCAGAGCTGAATGGAATCCCGAGTCGTAACGGTAAAGGCAATCCACTGACCGTCCGGCGACCAACCCTGATATCCCAGATTCGCTCCTGCGGGCACTTCGATGCGACGTTGTTCGCCGGTCGCAATTGACTGCAGCAGGAGCCCTGTGCTGCGGGGAGCCAGATGAGGTCCGTTTGTCAGTGGATTGATGCGATAGCCAGCCAGCCGCAGCATCGGTGCAGCAAGATCCTCGATAGGAGGATAACTGGATCGTTCGATCAGCAGCAGAAATTCCCGAGTCGGGCTCAGCGACACGCTGGGCGTCGGCTGGGCATTCAGTATGTCTGTAATTTCCTGCTGAGGCCGGCGATAGCCGCTGTTGGTAAGAATTTGGTCTGCCTTCTTCGGTTGAGGAGCGTCGTCGTTTCCCAGCGTTGTTTTCAAACCTGTCATCAACAGTACGGTCAGAATGACAGGCCGCAGGAAATGACTGTTGAGCATGTTTGCCCCTTATCCGTTGTTCCCGATCAGAAAGATGTGCCCGTCGGTTCGCAACAGGATCCTGCCGTCAACGAAGACGGGCGTCGCCACCGTATGCTCTTCAGCCACGGTGTTCTTCGCCAGGACTTTGAATTCGTTCGCAAACGCATCCAGCACAAACACGGTTCCGTCCTGGCGAGCCATATAAAGTTTGCCGTCGGCAATAACCGGCGACGAGCGAAACGTATTGCGGTTCTTTTCCAGCTGACCACTCCAGATGGTCTTGCCGGTCGTAAGTTCGAGGCAATCAATGGTGCCACGAGCTTCCCCGGTATCACGGCAAATGAAGACTCGGCCATTTGCGATGGCAGGAGTGGGAACATCGCCGGATGTGGCTGTGTTCGCCCACAGAACATGCGACTTTGTGACATCACCCTCTCCGCCCATCCGAATCGCCGTCAACGATTCGCCACGTGCATAAGGAGCAATCACAATGCCTTCACCAACAGCCGCCGAAGCGATCGAACGGAAATACTTGTGGCCAGTGGGATTCAATCCGCCAAGCCGCCAGACTTCTTTGCCATTGGCTGCATCATGTGTCGTCACATGGTCAGCTCCGAGCACAACAATGAGCTCACCAGCCGCATCTTCGACGACCACAGGTGTCGCATAACTTTGAGCCGCCTCTTCCGGCGCGCCGAGTTCGCGATCATGCTTCCAGATGATATCACCAGTCTCTTTGGCAAACGCAGCGACATAAGACGGACCAGAATGCATGCAGGCAATTACAACAGCATTGCGAGTCAGAACAGGAGATGTCCCGAGGTCCCACCACAGTGTGTCTTCGCCGAACTTGTCCTGCAGATTGTGATGCCACTTCTGCTCACCTTCGACGGTGAAACAGCCAAAGTCGCCGCTCTTAAAGTAGGCAAACACGAACTTGCCATCGGTGGTGATGGACGGGTTCGCTCCGGTCCCGTCCTTTCCTGGTTTTCCGTCAACCGCTGCTCCCAGCGTCTTCGACCACTGAGCTGTTCCGTCCATGCCGATGCAATGAACGAGATTCTGGCCCTCATTCGTCGTCGTGACGAAAATTCGGCCACCAGAAACGGCTGGCGTCGATGCGCCTCGACCCGTCAAGGCAAACTTCCAGACAACATTCTTATCCGCCGACCATTCCGTTGCGTAACCGGTTCCTTCAGCCAGCCCGTTTCCATAAGGACCTCGCCAACCCGGCCAGTCACCGGACATCGCCGTAGCGGAGGTCAGCAGCATAGCGGGCATTACCAGCACGGCCAGCAGCGTCATGGATCTCATGGCAGGAGTTTCCTGATCAGGATGTCGAAGGCAGGGTGAGTAGAAAGAGGGCGGGGAAATTCAGGAGCATTCAACAGAAGGATCAGAACTCTCTGTATACCCAAAGAGCCCGGCACTCCAATAAATGCCGGGCTCCTCGTTTCAATTTATTCAATGAGCATGTGCTGCGTGGCCATGAGCATCATGCCCGTGAGAGTCGTGTCCATGGGCGTCATGCTCATGCCCGTGATTTCCGTGACTCTGATTTCCGTGACCGTGATCATCATGGCCGTGTCCACCATGCCCATGCCCACCGTGACCGTGGTGGTCGTCGACCGGCTCTTCTGGAAACTCGCAGAGACTTCCAAATGCACCGGACAACTGAGCAGACCCGCAGAGCAACGCAATACACGTGAGCATTGTCACATAGATAAATTTGCCAACGTAGTTACTGACAGAAAGGCCGAACATGAAATGTTCGCCACCCACAGGCGGTGCTAACGAGCCCCAAACCAGCACACTGACAAACATCAGCAGGAACACGCCAATCAGTCCGCCGCGTCGAAGAATCGGAAACGCTTTCGCCCAGTTGACGGCAAACGTCCAGAACCCAATCCACGCCAACAGCGGCAGCCAAGGCACGATGACTCGCACCAGACTGACAACAACATTGAACAGGGATCGCAGAACGTCAATCAGACTGAAGAAAAGATCAACCAGAGCATCCATTGGGAGTCACCAGAAATCCATAAGGGTTCAGAAGGGCTCGCGAAGCACCAACAATGGCTCCCATTGTACGAGATTTACACCGAAAAGTTCCAGTATCAGCCGCCCCGGAGTCGCACACATCTCTGCTTTTGGAAGCGTTTACGGAGCAATCGCCTCGCCACCGCTGTTGGCCGATTTCAATGCGGCGTCCAGGATTCTCTGGGTCTTCAGGGCGACTTCCGGCCAGAAATTGTCGCGACGACCACTGATCACAAGTTCCGAAAAATTGCGAAACAACGCGGTTTCCTGAGCATTTTTCGTGTTATTGCTGTACTCATTCACCTGCTGCGTCTTCAGATGCTTCTCCATGGTGAAGTAGCACCCGTCGGCCGAAAAGTTGTGGTTTCCGACGTCAAAGGAAACTTCATTGCCAAAGTAGGGCAAAACAAAATCGTTGACCGCGAGGTAGCCTTTGCTTCCGCTGATGTGCGCCCACTGCTGATGATTGGTGCGGAAAGAGTTGAAGAAAGTGGCCGAGACGCCGCCAGCAAAATGCATCTCCCCCTGAAACTCCATCGGGACCACATCCGAACTGTCCGCTCGCTTAACACCATTCAGAATCCGACCTCGGACCTCGACCGGCATTTCGTATTTCATCGCAAACAGAATAATGCGGATCGTGTACCAGCCAAGATCTCCCAGGCATCCGGCCGGCTCCAGCTGACTGCTCGCGCGGATGTTGCTTTCCACCCATGACTGATCCGCACAGAAGCTGAACTGGCTGGCAATTCTACGGATGTCGCCCACACTCGCCCCATCGTCCAGTACGGCTCGCATGGCGTCCATGCGAGCACTGTGCATGAACATGACTCCGTCCATAAACTGAACGTTCGACGCCTGACAGGCATCAACCATCGCCTGAACATCGGCGGTGCTGACTCCGCAGGGTTTCTCCACCATGACATGCTTGCCGGCCTGAGCAGCCTTGACGACCCACTCAGTGCGGATCCCTGTCGGCAGAGGCACATAGATCGCATCGATATCGCTGCGTTTCAACAACTCTTCGTAGCTTCCCAAAGCATCAACGGTGTGAGCCACAGGGACTGAGGCCTGACAGGCAGAGATAAACTTTTGAGCTTTCTCGACGGATCGACTGGCTACCGCAACGACGCGACCATTGCCGGAATTGGCGATCGAGGCCCAGTTTTTCTTTGCGATCTCTGCCGCGCTCAAAATTCCCCAACGACAAGTCTTCTCGCCCATCTTCATTCACCCCGCCTGTATCAGGACTAACGTTCAACCCGGTGGAAACTCACTCTCATCTGAGCTGATCGCTCAGCGGGTGCGGATGGTGGGCTATCAAGACCAAATCCTCAAGTCTCCCGCGATGCCTCATAGGGAATTTGCGAGTGGGAACGAGAAATCTGCCGTTCCCCTGGACTGCGGCAGCCTGCTGGCGCTATTGTTCCGGCAGCCTGCTGCCGCGAACCGCCAAACATGCCGATCTGAAGTTCGCTCATTTGAACTGGGCTGTCCACAGCAGCCTGTGGATCGAAAAGCTGCAGCAGTCCAAACACGCTGCAGCCGTCAAGGAACGGTCCCGAAACAAGTTCCTGTGGCAGCCGAACTCGTGAGAGTTCGGACTGAAGTCTCACGACTTCAGCTACGGAAGTTATTTCGGGACCGTCCCTAAGAAGCCTCACCAAAAGTTCGCTGGAGTCTAAACTCTGACACCCAGGGGGTCGGTCGATTCCAAACGCTGGCTGAGGTTCTGGATTTCATCCAGCATCAAAGAACGGCGGAACTCATCGTCCCGAGTCGGATCGCGCAGCTCGAGCATAATTGCGCTGCGGACATAACGAAGTCCGCGTACCAGAATATCACGTTCCTGAGTCGTCAGTTCGACCTGAAGCATTCCGTCCATCACGTCTGAAACTCCACAATTCTCTTGCCTTCAGTGTCGGAATCCTCCTGAATCCTCACCGCAAAACCGCCGTTCGTCGCGGCCCATCTGTCTCTCGATCAACAATCCTGATCGACGTATAACAGTCACCCAAGTGTACGCCCCAAATCCCGTTGGCTCAAGCGGTCAAACGGAAACACCCGGCATTCACAGCGACTCGCGCGCCTTTCACACCGCCTGACGAAAACACGCAAACCAGTTCAATCGGGCGATTGCTAACATCGTCAGCCCGCGTTTTTACTTTGTCTGCCAAATTCCAGAGAAAGTCATTCAAGTACGTGTGACAGATCCCCGGAACGTTCTGCAATCGCACTGCGAACTTCAGACATTGACAGCAATATTCACCCTCAGGCGATAATCTCGCTGACGACTTCGCCATGTACATCGGTCAGCCGGAAGTCACGACCCTGAAAGCGATAAGTCAGCTTTTTATGATCCATGCCCAGCAAATGCAGGATCGTGGCATGCAGGTCATGAACATGCACTTTGCCTTCCGTCGGCCCAAAACCGAGCTCGTCAGTGGCTCCGTGAATATGCCCGGATTTCAGTCCTCCGCCAGCCATCCACATCGTAAATGCATCGACATGATGGTCGCGGCCAGTGCTTTCGCGAGGTTCCCCCATCGGTGTTCGACCGAATTCTCCGCCCCAGATCACCAGTGTGTCTTCCAGCAGTCCACGCTGTTTCAAATCCAGAACCAGTGCTGCCGAAGCCTGATCGACTTCCTTTGCAACAGCGTCCAGAGTCTGATCCAGATCCGCCCCCTTGCCTCCGTGATGATCCCAGTCCGTATGATAGAGTTGCACGAATCTCACGCCGCGTTCAACAAGCCGGCGAGCCATGAGGCAGTTGGCGGCAAATGACGCTTTGCCCGGCACAGCCCCGTAAAGATTGAGCGTTGCCTCGGTCTCATTTTCAATCTGAGTCAGCTCAGGCGCAGAGATCTGCATGGCGAACGCTGTTTCATACGCATTAATCCGTGTGGCTATCTCCGGATCATGGACTTCACTCAGGCGAATCTGGTTCAACTGTCCGACTGTTTGAGTAAAATCCTTCTGAGCATCTCGACTGATCCCGGGCGGATTCGACAGGTTCAGAATGGGATTGCCCTTGCTGCGAAAAGGAACGCCCTGATACGCCGTTGGCAGAAAACCACTGGACCACAAAGTGTTTCCCGCCCGTGGCCCACGAGGCCCGGACTGCAACACGACGAACCCCGGCAAACTGCTGGAGTCACTGCCCAAACCGTACGTGACCCACGCTCCCAGACTCGGCCGCCCCGGTGCCTGAAATCCGGAATTCATAAACATCTTGGCCGGACCGTGATTGAAAACATCCGTCGCCACCGCCCGGAGCCAACAGGTATCGTCGACGATATTGCGATGAAACGGCAAGACCTCACTGAGGTCCATGCCGCATTGACCCCACTGGCTGAAGTGACGATTCGTTCCCATCAGTTTGGCGTCTGCCGGCAGGAACGCAAAACGACGGCCTTCCGTCATATGCGGTGGCGGCGCTTGACCGTGATATTTCTTGAGGACCGGCTTCGGACTGAACAGCTCCAACTGGCTGGGGCCACCCGCCATAAACATATAGATAACATTCTTCGCCCGCGCTGGAGACTGGCTTGGGCGAGATTGCATCGATCGCTCGGCTTTCGTATCCTCAGCCAGCAGATTCATCAATGCAACACTGCCGAGACCAACACCGGTCTGTTCCAGAAACTCTCGTCGACTGGTCGCGCATCTTTGCGAATTCGCTCCGGCTTCAGCCTCAACGTTGCGTTTCATGAAACACCTGTACAGAAAAGTTTTGACGTCATGACCGGCCAAACGAACATGTCGGTGATCGGCTAAAAGCTACCCTGTCACAAGCCGCTTAAAGAAGTCTCCTTCATTGACTGTCGGTCGTTCCGGGCGGCCTTTGTAGAACCATGTCAACTCGCGATGATTCAAGCCCAGCAAATGCAGGATTGATGCATGCAGATCGTGCACATGCAGACGATCTTCGACTGCTCGCAACCCAAGATCATCGGTTGAACCGATCGTCTGAGCACCCTTGACGCCTCCTCCGGCCATCCACATTGTGAAGCCTGTTGGATTATGGTCGCGGCCATTGCCTTTCTCCGACATCGGTGTACGGCCAAACTCACCGCCCCAGATCACCAGCGTCTGTTCAAGTAATCCGCGTTGTTTGAGATCCTTCAGCAATCCCGCAATCGGCAGATCGGTTGCCTGGCAGAGTCCGGAATGGTTGGCTTCGATCCCGGAGTGAGCATCCCATTTGCTGCCAGCTCCGTGATAAAGCTGCACAAATCGCACGCCGCGCTCTACCAGTCGACGTGACAGCAAGCACATACGACCAAATGTTGCTGTTTCTTTCTTGTCCATGCCGTACAACGCCTGAGTCGCCGCGGACTCCTCTTCAATGGCCACGGCTTCCGGGGCCTGAGCCTGCATGCGAAACGCCAGTTCGTAAGCGGCGATGCGCGCATCCAATTCCGACTGTTCCGGGTGCTTTCCGGCAAAACTGCGGTTGAGCTTTTCTAAAAGACTTAGCTTACCCTGCTGCTGCGATCCGCCAGTTCCCTCCGGAGGATTCAGATTCGGAATTGGCTCCGAACCTTCGCTCAGACGAACTCCCTGATAAACCGCCGGCATAAACCCCGCGCCCCAATTGCGTGGGCCGTTCACAACTGACGATTTATTATCCTGCATGACCAGAAATGACGGTAGATTATTGTTCTCGCTGCCCAGACCATACGACACCCAGCTTCCAAGCGATGGTCGTCCGCCAATCAGCGAACACGTATTCATTTGGCAAACGCCGGACGAATGATTAATCCCCTCGGCCCAACAACTGCGAATCACGGCAATATCGTCAACGCATTGGGCGGTGTGAGGCAACCAGTCAGAGACCCATGTTCCATTCTGCCCGTACTGCTTCCATTTGCGTTTCGAGGCTAGCAGTGGCGAACGCGATTCCCCCATGGCTGTAATGATGTCGCCGTAACTATCCGGAAGAGGTTTCCCGGCGAGTTCATTGAGCAATGGCTTGGGGTCGAACAAATCAATGTGACTCGGGCCGCCTTCCATAAACAGAAAGATGACGCTCTTTGCAGTCGGAGTAAAATCCGGACGAGGCAGCTCAACCGCGCGCGACGATTCTGCTCGAGCCGCATCGGCCAACAATGCCGCCGTCGCCGTCGCGACAAAACCCGCTCCGCCCGAGTGCAGAAACTGTCGTCGGTGCTGTGCATCTCGAAAGAATGAATTCATCGTTTTATCCCCACGACTCCTGCTCAACATACATTTCGTTCCTCCCCGTGCCTCTGTGCCCCCGTGAGAAAAATGTCAAGAAGCACATTCCTCTCACAGAGGCACGAAGGCACAAAGAGAACCTCTTCAGCACAATTCACACACCCAACGCCCAGGGCAACTGCCGTCACGAACTCCGCAGCCCCCATCGCAGATCCACAAAGTCAATCCTGCTCTCTCTCCGTGCCTCTGTGCCTCCGTGAGAAAAATGTCAAGAAGCACATTCCTTTCACAGAGGCACGAAGGCACAAAGAGAACCTCTTCAGCACAATCCACACACCCAACGCCCTGGGCCGCTGTTGTCATCAACTCCGCAGCCCCCATCGCAGATCCACAACGTCATTCCTGCCCCCTCCGTGAGAGGATGTCACTCCATGCAATCGCGCGATGTCGCAGCGTGAACAACTCTATGCCACATTGTGCGAATTTTCTGCCAGAGTCACAAGCTCCTTTGGTCGCAGGCGGCAATCCGAGTCGATATTCTTCCTCCAAATGACGGAATCATCAGCCTCCCTTTCAATTCACTCCTCCCAGACGTCCGCAGAAAAGCTGCTGACGCCGGTGCAGTATGTCCGTGCTGTCGGGCCGCAACGCGGAGAACTGCTCAAGAACCTGGGAATATCGACGGCTCAGGATTTACTCTTTCACGTACCGCATGCCGTGAACGATTTCAGTGATCTGCGGCCCGTTGAGAAGCTGGAAAAGGATCTCGAACAATCCGTGCACGGTTATGTTGTCGACCGAGATGCCCGTGACCTTTCCAAAGGACGATCTCTGGTCGGAATCCTCCTGAATTGCGACGGGCATTTCGTTCGCGGAACCTGGTTCAATCAGCCGTGGATGTTTAAGAAGTTTCGCGACAACGAACACGTCGTCTTCAGCGGGAAGCCTCAACGCAAAGCAGGACGCTGGGAATTCAACGGGCCTCGCTTCCACATCATGGCTCCCGACGATGACATCGAAGCGGCCGCCGGCGTTCTTCCTCGCTATGCGCTGACTGATGGCATCAAGATGGATGCGATGCGACGCATGATTCGAGCGGCCGTGGAGGACTTCGCGGCTTTGGTCAGCGATCCCGTTCCTGAAGCTTATCGTGAACACCATCGCCTGCCATCTCTCTCCACCGCGCTGCGCTGGCTGCATCTTCCGGAATCGGTCCAGCAATGGCAGGCCGGACGTTATCGAATCCTTTTGGATGATCTGTTCGAGTTTCAGCTCGGGCTTGCTCTACGACGTCGCACCTGGGGGCAAACGCTCCGCGCGGAGGCGATCGAAGTCACCGCAAAAGTCGATGCGAGAATTCGGCGACTGTTCAGCTTTCGTTTTACCGAGGGTCAGGATCGCTCCATCCGCGAAATTACCGAAGACATTCTGCGGCCGCACCCAATGCATCGCCTGCTGCAGGCTGACGTCGGTGCCGGGAAGACGGCGGTCGCGGTCTACGCAATGCTTTCCGCAATTGCCGCCGGCAAGCAGGCCGTGCTCATGGCGCCCACGGAGGTCCTGGCGACTCAACATTGGGAGACGTTTGAAGAACTGCTGTCCGAGAGTCGAGTGCAACGCGGTCTGCTTCTCGGTGGACTGCCCGCTGCGAAACGACGCGAATTGCTGGACGGCATCGCCTCGGGAACGACTCAGCTGATTATTGGGACTCAAGCCGTGATTCAGGACAGCGTGAAGTTCAAGAATCTGGCGTTAGTGGTGATCGATGAACAGCATCGTTTCGGCGTTCGCCAGCGAGCAAGTTTTACCACTCAATCAACCAGTCCGCATGTACTTGTGATGACCGCCACACCCATTCCACGCAGTTTGTGTTTGACCCAGTTTGGTGACCTGGACGTGTCGGTCATTCGTGAGCTTCCGCCAGGCCGCCAGAAGGTTGTCACGGCGCGAATTCTTGATCAACCCGAGAAGGCACGGATGTGGCTGTTTGTTAAGCAGCAAATCTCCAAAGGTCGTCAGGCGTATGTGGTGTGTCCTCGCGTTGAAGAAAAAAACGACGAAGACTTTTCCTCCGCCGAAGCTGTTTTTCGCAACTTGTCAGCGACGGAACTTGCGGGCCTGCGAGTCGACTTGTTGCATGGCCGAATGGATCGCGACCAACGACATGCTGTGATGGATCGTTTTCGAAATCATGAAACAGACGTGCTGATTTCCACGACCGTGATTGAAGTGGGCGTAAACGTCCCAAACGCCACGATCATGATTATTCAGGAGGCCGATCGATTCGGGCTGGCTCAGTTGCATCAGCTTCGCGGACGAATCTGTCGCGGCAGCCATCAGGGATATTGCTTCTTGCTGTCACTCACAGAATTGCCGGAGGCGATTGAGCGGCTGACGGCTCTGGAAAAATCGGCTGACGGCTTCGAACTGGCGGAGAAGGATGCAGAGCTGCGAGGTCCGGGGGACATTCTGGGCCTGCGACAAAGTGGAGCGATGCCGTTACGAGTCGCGGATCCAGTGCGCGATCTCAGCATTCTTCAAGCCGCACGACGAATGGCTCAGGACCTGGTCGACGACGGCCGCTTTGACCAGCCCGAATTCTCTGCTCTGCGTAAAATCGTGCTGGAACGCTTCGCCAATCTTCTGGATCTGCCACAAACCGGATAGCGGGCCAGAATCGCCGTCCGGACCGAGTGGATCGAGTTCCGGGCATTCCAAACCGCGCCGGCACTCACGTTGTTCGTTCCGGCCGGCGAGATACCGCCTTAGTACGACATAGAGATTTTTCAATGCTGACAGTGTTTCACTCGGCCGACTGGCATCTGGGTCAGTCTTTTTTTGGCTTCGATCGCGACTTCGAACACACCGCATTTCTGGAATGGCTGCTGCAGCAATTAAAGTCGCAGCAGCCTGATGCATTGCTGGTGGCCGGAGATGTCTTCGATTCGATCAATCCTTCTGCGATGTCGCAACGGCGATACTACAATTTCCTGGCACGAGCCCATGAGTTGTTGCCAAAGCTGCAAATCGTGATTACGGCCGGCAATCACGACGCCGGTGCTCGATTAGAGGCACCCAGCGAACTGTTGAACTCATTGAATGTCACCGTCGTTGGCACTGTTTCTCGCGATGAACACGGCGTGATTGATCTTCAGAAGTTTCTGGTGCCGTTGAGAAATCGTGAAGGAAACATTGAGGCTATTGCGCTCGCCGTTCCGTTTCTGCGACCCTCGGATGTGCCGTTGCTGACAGAGGCCACCGACCCGTATCTGGATGGTATTCGACAACTCTATCGTCAGGTAACTGATGCGGCGGAACAGTTCAAATCATCACATTGCCCGCAGGCCGCGATCATTGCTATGGGGCATTGTCATTTGACCGGTGGGCAGGAATCGTTGGACTCCGAACGTCGACTGGTGATCGGTGGCGCGGAAGCGCTGAATGCCGAGACGTTCGCTTCAGAAATAGCGTACGTAGCGTTGGGACATCTGCATAAGCCGCAGCAATTTCGCGAGGGCTCCATTCGTTACTGCGGCAGTCCAATCCCGTTGTCGTTCGCGGAAACAAGCTATGACCATCAGATCCTCCAGCTGACGTTTGAAGGCGGCCAGCTCGGCGCAATAAAGGCTCTGCCGATTCCTCGCACTGCAAGTATGAGAACAGTGCCAAACCATGGAGCTGCCCCGATCCATGAAGTTCTGCCTCTCTTAAACGCTCTGGAACTGGATGGCTCATTGCCTCCCGAGCAGCACCCATTTCTGGAAGTTCGCGTTCTGGAAGATCAGCCCGATCCTACGCGTCGAAAACGCATTGAGGAAGCTCTGGAAAATAAGCCGATCCGACTGGCGTCAATCAAAGTCGAATCGAAAAGTCGTTGCGCGGAGTCCATTGATCCGTTCGCCGAGCAGGAACATTTTGATTTGAAGACGATCAACCCGGAAGAAATCTTCCTGAGTGCTCATCTGGAAAAATATCGCACGGCCGCCGATGACGCTTTGATCGGTGCGTTTCGCGAGATCTTGTTGCAGGAGGTCAACTCGCTATGAAAATCCTGCGAATCACGGTCAACAACATTGCATCGCTGTCGGGAACTCACACCGTCGATTTTACTCGCGACCCACTTCGATCGGCAGGTCTGTTCTCGATCAGCGGCGCGACCGGCGCGGGCAAGAGTACTCTGCTGGACGCGCTGTGCCTGGCTTTGTACGACGCAACGCCGCGATTGAATCAGGTTGGGCGACTGGCCGAACTGGCCAATGGCGAGAAGCAGAATGATCCGCGGAATCTCTTGCGTCGAGGAGCCGGCGAAGGTTTTGCCGAAGTCGCGTTCATGGGCGTTGACGGTCAGCCCTGGACGTCGCGCTGGCGAGTTCGCCGCAGTCGCCGCAGTGCCGATGGAGCACTTCAGAGCGTCGACATGACTTTGTATCAGGGCCATATCCCTGCCGGCGGTGAAGGATCTGTGGCCGAAGGCGGCAAGAAGACTTTGGTGCTGAAATCGATCGAAGACAAGATCGGTCTGACGTTCGAGCAATTCACGCGAGCAGTCCTGCTGGCTCAGAATGACTTTGCCACTTTTCTGAAAGCGGACGACAAGGAACGCGCTGAAATCCTGCAGGCGTTGACAGGAACTGCACGCTTCGAAGCAATTTCGAAAGCTGTTTTTTCCCGATGCGGGATTGAACAAAAAGCTCTGGAGTCACTGGAATCTCTCCTGGCCGGAAACGCACCGCTCACGGAGAACGCTCGGGCGGAAGCAGAGGCCGCGCGAATGCTGGCCGAACAGCAATTATTGATGGTCGAAAGCAGACACAAGGAATTGCAGTCGCACGTGGATTGGTTCAGCACCCGTTCGAGGTTGACCGCGGAAAAATCTCGCGCCGATGAAACACTGCTTCAAGCCCGCACTCTTCGAACGGCCAGCGAGCCACGGCGCAGCGAACTCGCTCGCACCGAAGAGATTGCTCGAGAAGCCCGACCACTTCGGAACGCGGAACGGACCGCCCAGGCTCACGCCACTGCTGCATTGACAGCGTTGGAACTGGCGAAGACCAAACGCGACGAGCTCGAGCTGGCTTTCAAAGCTGCAGCCCTCGGCCATCAGGCGGCGGCGGAGATCCATTCGAAGTTGCTTGCGGAACAAAAGGCGAACGAGTGGCCGCTTCGAAAAGCCCGCACGCTGGATGAAACGTTGTCGATCATGCAGACGCAGCACCAGAAGGCCAGCGCCGATCTTGAGGCTGCGAACACGGCATTGAAAACGGCCGAGCTGAATTTAAAGGCCATCGTCGATGACCGCAATATTCGACTCCAGGAACAGCAGTCTCTGGAACGAGACCGCGAGCGGTTGAAAGCGTTCGCTCCGTTTGTTGCCGACTCCGCGAAGTGGCTGGACCGGATTGATGCGGCCATCGCGGGAGCTCAGCAGGTGGACGTCGCCAAAGCCTATGTGAAGTCATTGGCGAATGAGCTTGCTGAGCTCGATGCACGTCTGAAACTTGAAGAGCAATCAAGAACTCCTCTGCAAGCCACGTTTGAATCAGCGTCGGCTGCGCTGTCCGCAGCGATCGATGCGGAAAGGAAATTTGACACCGATCAACTTGCTGCCGATCGCACGCAACGAGAAACCGCGAAGAGTGTTCTGACAGAACTGTTTCATCAGTTGAAGAATGCTCAGGGGCTTCGTGAACGCGTGAAGATCGACGAGGAGACGCTCGAACAGCTTCAGGCGGCTCAGGGCTTTGATGCGACGGCGATCGAACAGATTCGAACGGTGGAAATTCCCAAGTCCGAGTTGGCGATTGAAGTCGCAAAGACACAGCTGGAGTTTATTCAGGCGGCTGTGGATGACCATGCAAAACGTCTGCGTCTGACGCTGCAGGACGGCAAGGAATGTCCGGTTTGCGGATCAACCAGCCATCCCTACAGCCAGCACGCGCCGGAGCTGGAAGCAACGGCGGTGAAAGCCGCAAAGAAGTCCGTGAAGGATCTGGAAAAGAAACGCGACGAAGCAATGAGCCGAGAAGCTCGCTTGCGCGGTTCCATGGAAACACGAAACGAGCAGATCGTCGCGAAGACGATGGAACTCGCTGCCACCAGGGCACAGGTGGTCGACATCGTTGTTGAATCGCATGGCCATCCGGAAATCGCCGCAGTACTGGCGATCGACGAAGATGCTCGGCTGCCCGTGATGGAGGCTCGTTTGCTGGAGCTCAACGGTGAGCTACGAGCCATTAATAAGAATGAACACGATGCTCGCAATGCCGCAAAGCTCACATCTGATTGCCGCCGGGCTCTGCAGAACTCGGAACTGGCATTGAAAGAGCTGAATGATCGTCTGCAGCAATTGTCGACAAGTCGCGGAATTCTGAATGAGACCCACAGTAACGCCACGACCGCGCTGCGAAAGACTGAAGAGCAACGTGCCGAAGTCGATGGCCGGCTGAGTGATCTTTGGTCTGGTCTGCCAACGGCGAAACAGGAATTCGAATCGGATGCAGTCACATTTCGCCGGGCATTTGAACGATCGGCAACGGAGTGCGGCGACATTGAAAAGCGAATTGCAGAATTAGTCGGTCTGATTCAACAGGCTGAAGCGGCGATTCGTCCGCTTGAGCAGTCGATGACGGATGCAGGAATATCGGCCAGCGCGTGCATGGCGACGTTCGCCGAGATTTCAAAAGCTTGGGAAGAGCATCTGCGGGAACGCAGACAGTTGTTCGACGGGCGTGCCGCGGATCTGGTCGAAGAAGAGCTGGCGAAACGTGTTGCAGCAGCCGCGAAATCTCGGGACGATGCGGCGAATGCTAAGACCGATGCCGACAGACTTCTGGTGGCCGCGACGTCCGAATGCGAAACAAAAACTCAGGTCGTGGACCGCGCTCAGGCGGAACTGGCTGTAGCCACTGCGGTTCGAGAACGCTGGATGGACGCCTTTTCAACGCGAACGGAAACCGCGTTGCCTTTGCAGGAGCTCGATGGTCTTCTGGCTCGTGATGAAGTGTGGATTCAAACGGAACGAGAGGCTCTTCGACAGGTTGCTGAAGCCGTTACTGCAGCGGAAAGCGCGTGTCAGGTTTATGCAGAGCAGCTGCAGCAGCATTTGAGTACTCAGCCGACACAGGACGAAGAGCCGGCAGTGTTGATCGCATTGCAGGCGATGAGTGAAGAACTGAACAAAGCCAAAAGTGGTGTGAGTTCTGCTCAGGCGGTGATCCTCAGCGACGACACTCGCCGCGTTCAGAATATCGACCTTATGGAACAGATCCGACAGCAGGACAAGAAAGCGGATCCATGGCGAAAGCTGAATGAACTTCTGGGATCGTCCGATGGAGCGAAGTTCCGCATGATTGCTCAACGACGAACGCTGGACCTGTTGCTGCGGTACGCCAATCATCAGCTGAATAGTCTGGCGGTGCGATATCGTCTGGAACGGCTTCCGGAGTCCTTGAATCTTATCGTGCTCGATCGCGACATGGGCGACGAACGCCGTTCGATTCATTCACTGTCCGGCGGCGAATCATTTTTGGTCTCTCTCGCCTTAGCGCTGGGGCTCGCGTCGCTGACATCGAATCGGCTGCGGATCGAATCGTTGTTCATTGATGAAGGTTTTGGGAGCCTCGACCCGGAGACATTGAATACCGCAATGAGTGCTTTGATGCATTTGGAAGCTCAGGGACGAAAGGTCGGCGTGATTTCTCATGTGACCGAGATGACTGATGCGATTCCCGTGCAGATCAAGGTTGTGAAGGGCCGCGGCGGTGCGTCCAGAGTCGTCATTCCGGGAGATCAGTCTTCGCCCGAGGCCGATCCTCCAGCAGGAGCCGGCGATGCATCTGCCGAGCCTGATCGGAACGAGTCATCGGAGTTGCTCGGTCAACGACTTGTTGCCGTCTTACAACGAGAATTGCAGGCTGGCAAGGATCGAGTCTCCTCCAAGTCTTTGCGTGACGAACTCGGTTGCGATCCGAAAGCCTTTAAAGCAGCGCAAACCTGGCTTGGTGATCGAGTAATCGTCGACGGACGCAGTCTGAGATTGAATGAGCCGACCGAAGCCGGTTAACGTCTGCAGTTGAATCGGTCATGTTAAAGAGATGCTGCCGGTAGGTTTCTCAGCACATCCGTTTGTCGGTGCCCCATGTGAGTTCGTGGCCCTGGGAACCTTAAAACGCGGCGACATCAACTCGTCTCGTAAACCCATGTCGACGCAGGCCGCGAGCTGAACCATAAACGTCGCCCGTGGTTGTTCATCGCGAGATAGCCCGTTACGCTCCTGTGGTCTGATGCCGCAGCAGTGACCTTCTGTGAGAGCAACAATGATGATCGAGCTATTGAAGAATACGCAACAGGGCTTGGGTGCGACGATTTCATCCCGTGCGTTTTGCCTGATCCTGCTGATCGTGTGGGGAACAGATAAGCCGAACTGTTCGGCCGATGATCCGTTTGCGATGGACGGTGCTCGTAATATCGTTCAGGAAGAGCATTTTGGGATCGTCAACGGCAAACTGACTTCGGGCATTCGATATCAGAATGTTCTGGGAGTCGCTGGCCTCTGGGCTCCGCCCTATGTGAGTTCTGACTTTGCTCTCGACATTACCGCGTTGGGAGAACGAATTCCCACGGAGCGATACGTCTGGCATCCATATCATGTTGAACGTGCTGGCACGGTGCAGGGCATTGAGGCCCATAGTATTACCATGCTGGTTCCAGGTTTGCGGGCTGGCCTGCTGGAAATTTCCTTTAAGAATCCAGGGCTCGAAGCTCGCACGATTCCCCTGAAGATTTCTGCTAAAGGAACTCTTGATAACGCCGGTCCGGCCGATCCGCTGGGACGAACGGGCTGGTCGTTTTCAACACCGGTCAGTCGCACGCCTACCACTCGAAGTCTTTCCGATGGCGCGTTGCTGCTGGAGCAGGGCGATCTGGCGATTGTACTGCATGCAAGTGACGCCATCGCATGGTCGGTCGGGACCCAATACGGCGAGGGTTCAGTCACAGTCTTGCCAGCGGGTACAGTCAGGCTGTACATCGCCTTCGGGATCGGTCCCAAAGCAGAGGCTCAGGCCGCCTGTAAAACACTTCTGGCTGATCCGGAACAGGCCTTGAAGGATGCTCATGCCGCCTATGCTAATCGGGTGGAAGATCTCTTCGAAAAGCTGCCGCGACTGGAGTCGAACAGTCCCGAACTGGAACAATTCTACTATCGGTCGCTGGTTCCCCTGCTGATGAATCGATGGGATGTTCCGGATTTTGTGCTGAATCCCTACTACAGCACGGGAAGCGTCAACGGAGGCTGCGTGGGGAATTATTTGTGGGACTTCGGCGGGAACTGGGAACTCTTTCCGCTCGTCGATCCCGAGGCGACGAAGACTCATATCAAACAGTTCCTGGCCATCGACACGACAAAGCATTTTGCGTTTGATCCAACCACAGGAGTTGCTTTCGGGCCGTGGTATCCCGTGAATCAGGAGAAGATCGTCGGACTGATCTACTACTATGTGAAGCATACGGGCGATACTGATTTTCTGCAGGACACGGTCGATGGAAAAACGCTCCTCGACCACGCAGTTGCCAACGCCATGTACGGCGATGATATCAACCAACCCGTTGGCTTAATCGACTATGGACCATCTAACAGTCATCTGGAACTGCGCCGCGGATTTCCGTACAACCACGTCATGCCTGACCTGAACGGTCGCCGCTACCAGACCTATTTGCTGGCCGCCGACTTGACCGAGTTGGCAGGACAGCCTCTGCCTTACCTGCGGCAGCGGGCGGAAGACCTGAAAGCTGTGTTGAAGCGGGAGCTTTGGAATGAACAGGTGCGCTGGTTTGAATTCCGGAATGGTGAAGGGCAGAAGGACGTTCGTCTGACGGTGCAGATGTTCAAGCTCTTCGGCAGCAACGTCCTCGACGCGGGACAAGAGGCAGGACTGCTCAGCCATCTGACCAGCGAACGGGAGTTCCTTGCGAAGTTTGGTCTGGAAAGTATGTCCAAAACCGACATTGCGTACGATCCGGTCGATTACGACAACGGCGGCGGAGGCTGCTTCACTGCATTCCCTGCGGCCATTGCTGAGCGACTTTACAAGGCGGGCCATCCGGCCATTTCTGAAGACATCCTGAAACGTATTCTGTGGTGGGGCAACCGTACGCCATATTGGGGCGATTCCTTTGCGGCAAATGAAATCGCCTATCGTCGAGACACGCCGTTGCAAAGTACCATCGACAGCGCCGCAGTCGCTCAGTGTGTGATCTTCGGGATGTTTGGCGTGCGAGCGGAATTCAACGGCGACCTCCGGATCGATCCTCATCCGCCTGCCTTCGCACCGAGGCTGGCACTGAAAGGACTCAGGATCCGTGGACATGTGCTCGACATCGCCATCGACGGAACAACGTATGAGGTTCGGGAAGCGAACAATCGAATTCGAGTTCCAATCGGTCGCCCCGTTCGAATTCAGGGAAGCGAACTGCTCTCAGACGACACCACGGCAGCACCGCAATAGTTCCCGGGGCTATTGAGATCACTCCGAGGCATCAAGTCACTTAAGCCTTTCCGAGTGAAGATCCACTCGAACAACCATTCATGACTAGTGGCTCGTCAAGTTTTGATTCGGGGGGTTACTGGTGAATCCCATTTTCGCCGACTGAGCGGCGAATCTACGTAGTCGAGCCGCTCCGTCGGCTCGCATTGAACCAATTCGTGGTCATAAACAG
>JBPOIW010000159.1:0-31275 GCA_052034165.1 Planctomycetota bacterium
GAACCGGATGACTTGCCGATTCCTTCCCAGTATGTACTTCAAGTGCGAGGTTGTTCGATTCGCCGTGGCAGAAGAGGTTCCATTGTTTGCCAAGTCTGGCAGCATCAGCAAATCGTAGAGCTTATCCGTCCAGCCAGCAGAGAGTATTGATTCGCAAGGTTTTGATGCAAGGCAAATCGAGTGGGTTCGTCGTCTTAACTGCACGACACGGAAGCAGGTCGGCGGGACTCCCAGCAGCTGGTGGGAGTCCCGCAGGGAAAACCGAAACTGCACGCCAACCACACCCTGTTCGGGCATCGCAGAAACGTCCGCAGCCCCCGCAGGTCCTTCCCAGATAGCTCTTCAAGTCAGCCAGTCCCCAACTATCCCAATCACTTCAGGAGTAGACATCATGTATCGAAAGCTACGCAATCCCTCAGCTGTCTTGATCGATACGGTCGTAGACTCCTTTATCAGGATTCGGATCGTACTACTGATGATCGTCTGCAAGGCTTTTGGTGCCAAGGTTGCCAACTCATCTGCAGGCAGATGAATTCAGAGATCAGTGCGAGGTTACGATTGTCTATCTGCTGAAACGCAGTTGTTCCTCCCCTCGCCTCTCCCGAGACGTCCCGATCGCCGAATACTCTCCGTCTCGATTTTCCGCCTTTTCGAATGCACTCTGTGGAGTCTGAAAGTTGCTTCAGTATCATTGTCGGGTATCAGCGCACTATCACCCATGGGCAAGCACCAGTGGCCAAGAAACTTTCGAGAGAACAGGGCAACGTTTTTCTGGTCATGCAACAACGCCAGCAGTGTCGTGAACTGGCCGACGGGGTTAGACAAGCTGGATATGACGTCACTGAATATCAAACGGGCCGAGAGTTCCTGATCGACAAGCGGAACCACACTGGCGGCATTGTGCTCGCGGAATATCGACTCTGTGGAATGCTCGGAGATGAACTGGCAAACGAGCTGGCCAGTGAACGTGAGACTTTCCCGATTGTCCTGATAGCATCAGCCCTCGATACGCCACGGGCCGTCAAAGCCGGCGTTGACTTCATTGTCAAAATGCCCACTGTCGACGAGTTACTCGAGGCAATCAGGAGAACTTTGGCTCCAGAGGAACTCGACGAAAAATATCTTCGTTGGGGCTTTGAAAGACTCACTCCCAGTGAGGAGAGTGTATTGGACGGAGTTGTTGCCGGGAAAGGTAGCCGCGAGATCGGTTTAGAACTCGGCGTTTCTCCCAAGACGGTGGAGGCTCATCGTGCGAGAATCAACGCGAAGACCGGGGCACGTGACGTCGGGGAATTGATTCGAATGTGGAAGGCATGGCAGGCACTGCAATGAGTTCTCTCCCAAAACACATCATTCCATCCGTTTGCGGGCTTACCGCCGGCGCGTTGGCCTATAGCATTTTGCCTCGCGGAATGTTCGACGCCTACGATACCGTCATGCGGGCAATTCTTGTGGGAGCTATTGCCGGTAGCGTTACAGTATTCGGTTTCCGGCTAAGCTAAAGAGGAAACGTTATTACCCACGTTCATGGTGGGTAGCCAGTTCGAGGAGTGACTGCCCAAAGCAAATTTGTAGGAAGCGACGTTCCGGCCAAACAGGATGATGGAGCGCCACTGGTTCTCCAAGGTGGAATAAAACCCGGTAAAACTGTTCATTGCGTTCAACCACCACAAGTCCCACAGGCTTTGCCCTCATTTGGTCCACATGCCCGACCGCGTTTGGTGTTCTTGAAGTACTGGCAACTTGCGTTGTGTCGAGTGTTGGAGGAAGTGTTCAGCCAATGAGTTCCAACTTGGGGCAGTGGTGATGAAATGGCTTGCCGTGGCACAGGCGTCTCTGTCGTTGATGTCGCCGGTTGCGGCGGGCCATCATCGAGTTTCCGGCGTTTCCTGAATTCCCATGGAGGCAGCGTGTTCGGCTCAGCCCATAGACCAAGTTTTGAAGCTCTGGCCTTGTCTTCCAATTCAGCAAGCGTTTCGTCATCGGAATACTCTTTGTAGTGCCAGGCCATTCCATGGGCCACCATCAATTCTGAGACGTCCTGTCCTTCGATGATGACTCGCGCAAGGGTTCGTCCGTACTTGTCGGTCCCCGTAGCCCTTACCGCAACCTCTTTGCGGCCGATCAGATCGGCAAGGGCGTCCTTCGACTTGTTGCCGAATGCCTGACTCTTCTCGGGGGCGTCGATTCCCTCAAGTCTGACTTTGATTTGCTTCCGGTCCTTCAGCACTGTGATCGTGTCACCGTCCGACAGAGCGACAACCTTGCCAGAGAATTCCTCAATCGTGGCCGGTGGCGCTGCTGCGATGCCGAACACGACAATGGCCATAGTTGCGAGTTGCCATCGCATAAGTCAGACTCCAGTAAGGGTGAGCGGTGACCTTTAGAGTAGCCATGTGGGAAACACGGGGCAAGTGATGGCAAAGAAACAGCAAAGCAGCGTTTTCCTGATCTTCAGCAAACAGTATGTTGGCAGAGCAATTGCTGAAGGGCTGACTGAAGCCGGCTATTCGGTCAGTGAATATCAAACGGCTCGTGAATTTCTGATCGACAAGCGAAACCACAAGCGTGGCGTGGTGCTGTCTGAGATTCGCCTGTTGGGTTCCATGGGGACTGAACTGGTTGAGCAACTCGCAAGCGAAAAGGAAACGTTCCCTGTGGTCCTGCTGTCCAACCATGCGGACATTCCGAAAGCAGTAAAATCAGGAGTCGATTTTATTTGCGGTCCGCCGACAGTCGAAGCATTGACCGATGCGATCGAAAGAACGCTGTCACCAGCCGATCCAGACGAGAGGGATCTGGAAAAGTCCTTTCAACGTCTGACCCTGAGAGAGTTAGAGGTGCTGGAAAGGGTCGTGGAAGGCAAGGCCAGTCGAGACATCGCAACTGAACTGGGCATCTCGACGAAGACAGTTGAGGCACACCGTTCGAGGATCAATGACAAGACGAGGGCGGCTGACGTAGGTGAGCTGGTCCGAATGTGGAAAGCCTGGCAGGATATGCAATGACAGAGCGTACCTTTGAAATCAACATTGAGGATCACATGGGATACCTCCGAGTCTATATGGGACGCGGAGAACCGAACGGAGAGCTTGCCCGATTTTTGTCAGGGACTCTGGCCCAGTGGATGCAGAACCGTCCAGAGCTGCGAATCGTGGCCGTGGCTCCAGTCAGTCGTTATGGGGACACCGTGGAACTGCATGCGCGGTTTGAACCGCGAGAACCGACCACGTAAACAGAAACTTCACGGAAGTTAAGATGCTGGGCAGGTCACTTCCGCCCAATCAAGGAGACATCTGTGCGAAAACTTCGTTCCATCCTGGTTTCAGTTCTTGTCATAATGCTAACTGTTCAGCCAGCGTTGGCCTGGTCAGAGGGCGGGCACAACATCATCGCCGTGCTCGCGTTCGACCTGATGAAGCCAGCACAACAGCAACGTGTGATTGAGCTTTTGGGGAAACATCCTCGATTCGCAGAAGACTTCAAACCAGGCCCGAAGATTGTAGACCTCAACCATTGGATCATAGGACGCGCCGGTTACTGGCCAGATGTTGCCAGAGATCAGCCTGCGTTCAATCGACCGAACTGGCACTATCAACTGGGTTCGACACTGACGATCGGCAACAACGTCAAGGTTCACGGAACGCCAGGACCATTGCCAGCTGGCTCGACACTTGAAACAAAAGATCTGCACATCGCACAGGCAATCGAACTTTGCCGAAAGACTCTATGTGGATCCGGCCCGGATTCTGACAAAGCGATCGCAATCTGTTGGCTGGCGCATTTGGTGGCTGACTCGCACCAACCATGTCACGCCGGGAGCCTTTACGTCGATGGGATTTTTCCTGAAGGTGACCGAGGGGCAAATTCCATCCCGACAAAACAAGGTCGCAACCTGCACGCACTTTGGGATGGGCTGCTTGGTGGTCGATATGACGCTGGTGACGTCGCCAGGCGTGCCAAAGAGATTAAAGGCGACAAAGAGTCATGGAAGGCGGCTGAAGTGGCTGGAACGGCGCTGGATCCTCTGGAATGGCTGAGAGAAAGTTCTGAGTTTGGAAAGTCATACGTCTACACGCCCGAAGTTATCAGTGCTGTAGAGGCGGCTCAGCGATCGGGGGCGGAAAAGGTCGAAGTGGTTGACCTGCCGGAAACATATCTGAAGGCCGCTGGTTCGTTGGCACAGAAGCGGGCGGCATTTGCGGCACATCGCCTGTCAGCGATTCTCTCTGAAGACCTTAAATGAGCTTCGGCTCCGCTGGCTTTCTCAGCCAGCTCTACTCTCCATTCCGATCCGCCAAACCACGTTCTCACTCCGAACGTCGCGAAGTCTGAAGCTTATTGGCTTTGTGAATTGTGTGGCCTTTCATTATGAGTGATCTTACCGTAACAAGGCCGCACTCTAGGTGTGAATCGCGTTTTGATCGCAGGTGCCGTTTCGCGGGGAGACGAAAAGCGGGATATCTCCCGAATGCACGAGATCGAATGCAAGTTTCGGCGCGGTTCGTTTTCCCAAATTGTTGTAGGATAGAATCTCCCGATTTTCCCAAATCAGTTGCAACTCGACGCTATCACAATCTGAAGATGGAACCTCCGTGACAAACACAAGGTTTTTTGATCCATGCATTGCTGCGTCCAATGCATAGCCAGTCCCCCACAGGGCAATCGCACGTCGATGCTGATCCTTCGGCTTTAGTTTTGCATTGAGACTTCATTCGTCAAGCGGCAAATAGGATTGCCGTGGTTTGTGAGTGCGGGATGGAGTCTCAGTCATGAAGGCCAACGGATACTTTGAATTTCTTACATTCTTTGAAGAGCTGCCGGACCCTCGACTGGACCGCGGGCAAAATCATTTGCTGATGGACATGGTTGCACTGGCGTTGTGCGGCACAATCTGTGGAGCAGATACGTGGGCCGATATTGAACGATTCTCTCTGGCTCATCAGGAATGGTTCGAACAGTTTCTGGAGCTTCCCAACGGCGTTCCATCCCACGACACCTTTGGGCGAGTCTTTCGCTGTCTGGACACTGCTGAGTTTCAGGCATGTTTGAGCAAATGGGTTGAGCATCTTCAGTTTTCACTGAACGGAAAAACGATCGCTATTGATGGCAAGACGGTGTGTGGATCGCACGACCAGATCAACGGGCAGAAGCCACTTCATATTGTCAATGCGTGGGCGAAGCATGTGAACTTCTGCCTGGGTAGCATCAGTGTGAATGACAAGTCCAATGAGATCCCGGCCGTGCAGGAATTGCTGTCGATCCTCAATCTGAAAGGTGGCGTGGTCACTGCAGACGCGATGCATTGTCAGAAGGAAACGGTGAAGAAGATCATCGAGAAAGAAGCTGACTACGTGATCCAGGTGAAGGGCAATCAGCGAGCTCTGCTGGACAGCATCAAGTCAGAAATGGAACACTACGAATCCGAGAACTATTCGTCACCCAAAGTCCGCATGCAGACCATCACCGAACGGAATCGAACTCGCGAAGAAGTCCGCACATGCATCGTGGCGCCAGCACCAGCAGAACTGAAATCACGCTGGACGGGATTACAAACAATCGGACTGATCTGCCGCACTCGCACACTGGCGGATGGGACAGAACAAACAGAAGTGTCGCACTTCATCAGCAGCCTCGCTCCGAAAGTCCGCCAGCACATGCAGCACCTTCGCAATCACTGGAGCGTGGAGAACTCTTTGCACCACACTCTGGACGTGACCTTCGCTGAAGACGCCAGTCGAATTCGTAAAGGAAATGGTCCCGAAATTATTTCCGCATTTCGCAGACTCAGTCTGTCCATTCTAAAGTCCGACACCACCATCAAGGACAATGTCCGTGGCAAACGTCTGCTCGCAGGATGGAATTTGAATAACCTCAAGAAGATTCTGTCAGCTTTTCAGGCCACTTGAACGTGCGATTGCCCTGCAGTCCCCCACGGTATCTCGCGGTAAGCCCCTTCGATGCCTTGCCAATGCGAATGGGACGGGCTTCAAAATCAGTTTGAACGTATATGCATGGGATGAGCGAAAAGGCTCGGCGCGCGGAAGTGAGGGTGTTAAATCGTTGCCAATTCAGTTTCATAACTTTGGCACATAACTCCGAATTACGAGCGCCGTGAGATATTGGCCCGGAGGGACAAAGAACACGAGCGATGCGGCGGTTGAGTCAACTATCACACGGCGCGTTCAATATCAAACATTGGACGCGCCACGGGTATGACAATACTGACGCTCCCTTGGGGTGTCAAAGATGTCGCCAACCCAGAGCTGAAACGTCGCGGAGTGGATCGGGATTTACAACGGAAGAAACGAACATGAGCGGGTGAGCTGTTCACGCAATCCGAGTTCATCTCGGCGGCTTGGCTGATCAATCAATCATCATTTGGCTGAACCGGGCGTCAGAAAAGCCGTGCGCTCGATTGCTCGATTCTCGAAACAACTGGATGACTGCGGGCCGGGATGACATTGTGATGCTGACAGCTGACCAACAGGCCCGGCTGAGGATTGTACATTCCCAGCCATTGTGAACTTCGCTTTTGGCGCAGAATCGGCAAACCGTTTCTTGGAAGAATGCCGAGATTGATGATTCGGTTTGGTTGAAATTCTTACCTGAAACTGGCATTGTCCTGTTCCTCCTGCTACGCTCACACGAGTGGCCCGTAAAGTGTCTATATCGCCTTTCCCTGCGGACTCTTTGCAGTATGAAATCGTCCGAGGATCGCAAAATTGGGGAGACGCTGTCGCTAGGTGTGAGGCTGCGCAGCTTTGGTCACATTGCTGCTAGCACCAGCGGATCGGCGACGTTCCGCGATATCGGGACCGAGAGATATTCACCGGGTGTTGAACTGATCGCGGATTCGACGGTAGTGCCCGCCGTGAAGCGCCGCGGGGTAGGACCCGAGTTTCTGCAGATCGAGTTTTCGGAACCGGTTGTACCCGGTGGGCTTTCAGAATCTCGCAGGCTTTCAACTCGTCTTCCGATTTGGGTCGAAGGGGAAACGGCAGGCGGGCTGCGGCACCTGTATATGACTCTGGGAGAGTCAGCCGCTGATAAGCAGTTGTTGTCGCTGGCGGAGTTCGCTCCGCGACTATGGTCTGGTTTACGACGAGACCTTAGGGCAGAGCCCTCCGATCTTCTCGTTCTTGACACTCTCGCTCAGATCCTCTTTGCGCTTGCTTCCCACTTGCATTCTCGTGGAAGGACAATTGGCCTGCTGGACCCGGCCAATGTTTTGTTTCTCTTCAGTGAAAAAGCCGTTCAGATCAGCGAGTCGCCAGCCAAGTCAGTCGGGCGCCGTACCCGAGTTTCATCGAGCCATGAGCAGCCTGATTCAGGGACAAGCGATGCCCCGAACTTTGCTGCAATACAGGTTCTCCTTCCAGACTTGTTTCTCGACTGTGACCCGAGTGTCAACGATGTGCCACCTTGGATCAAAGTCCGAGGAGATTATCGTTTTTTGTGGGATTCCAGTCAGAGCGAAGTCGACGTTCCCGGAGCCGGCGAGAAACTTTATCTGGACAGTCAGGTGAAACATTGCTCTCCGGACCAAGACGTCAGGAGTCTCGCCCGGATGTGTGCATGGGCTCTGACCGGGAAGAAAATGAATCATGTGCCAGAGGATATCGTATTACGCGGTGGATGCTGGGATGTGATTCGTTCCATTCTCATTCCGGGAGGACAACGGGCTATTCTTTCCGCGACGGATGTTGCAGACTCACTTGCTGTGACGCCGCTGATGGAGCATGTAAAACCGGCGACAGCGATCTCTGCAGTCAAGTCTCGAACATTTGGCGGAAAGATCGCGATATTTGGGGTCTTCCTGCTGCTGGCAGGAGTGCTTGCATTCAATTTTTTCTCGCTTAAGCCGGCAAAGACTTCTGTCGCGCCCATGATTTATGTGGGTTGCCCTGACTGTGATCCTCAGTCTCGCCTTCACGCCATGTTTTCTGCAGAATTGTTACCACTCGTCGCAGAGTTTCATGCAGACGATCGTTATCGCTTCCCTGAGGATGGTCCTGCTGTTTTTGAACCTCTCTCGATAGACGCTGAGGCGATGAAGGATCAGACTCGGCTGTTGCGAGAGCAACTCAGTGTGCTGCTGAAAGCGCAGACGGAGATCTCGCGTGAGCCGACGACTTTTTTTGCCAGTGAACAAGCCTGCATTGCTTCAGAGCTCAGGGCTGTGATCGCTCGTGCCCGACAGCATTTTGAAGTAGCTGACAGCCGAACCGTGATTGCGATGGACGGCAAGGTCACGGCCACCGACATGGTGGCAATGTTGAGAGAATTGTCGGCGGTTATCACCACGGTGAATGATGCTGCTGTTGCCAAAGAGGTCGCAGAGACGCTCAGAATTCTTCAGGAGGAAGATTCCGATACGAGACAGTTGTATAAGTCCGACAGTCGTTTCGCGACATTCTTTCAATACGCCTCGGCGTTGATTGATGTGCAGCAATCAAAGAGTTTTTTAATTCGGCACGTGCGTCAACATCACCTTCACGAAATGAAAGAACTGGAGCTTTAAGATGCGGATTGCGGTCGTACTGATCTGCTGCCTCATGTCTGTGTGTCGGGCAGATGATCTGATTGATGTTTCAATTGTTATGACAGCTCCGGCGGATACCTACGGAGCAGGCTCAATCGAAGGGATCTTCCGTAGCGCGCTGGACAGCATTCGGGTGCAGCCAGAGTCTCTGAAGGCGGAGAGAATAGCATCGTATTCTGACTACGTGACGATGCGACGGATGATCGAGGATCCTCAGGGGTTCCTGAAAATCAACAGCGATCCGGTGGTCTACTATGTGGATTCCGAACAGGAGGATGGTGGAACCAGGTCATTCGTTGTACACGAATCTGACCCGGCGAAACCTGTCACGGGAATTGCGGTCATGGTGAATGACGGTGGAAAAGAGATAGTAACTCAATGGCCACTGGAGGCTGGCGAAACGAAGTCTGTGTTCAGGGTAAAGTCTGCGGATTCAGGTGACTTCGTGTTTTCGCCAGACCCTACCCTCGACATCAAAAGTTATCAGTTGTTGTATGGTAGTAATGACACAACAACCGAGTGGATGCCATGGCCGGGCCGTCGGGCTCGTTTTTCTGTGGAAATCCGCGGCTTTCCGGGCGCTCCGGAATCTTTTGCGGCACTTAAATCAGAACTCGAGAATCGCAAAAACAGAATTGAGTTTACCGGTGTCAGCAGCAGCGTGTTGTCACTTGCTGATGCCAACCCAAAGATCGGGGCTGTGGGGGAACCGATTCGTTTGAGCAACGGAGTACTCAGATGCACGAGTCCCGATCAGGGCGCTGATCGGGCTTGGTACCTGCTGGCCGTGACTCCGGCTCAGCAGGAAGGTGTGCTGAAGTGGATCAAAGAGAACATTGCGGCAGATAAACTTGATGAGTTCAGGCTGGCTGCGGCGCTTGCGGCAGGCAAGTCTGTCGCTGAGTTTCCTGTAATGGCTGCGGGGACCACTCAGGACCTTGATGGGCGTACAGGACCTGCGTGGTTTGAACTTCAGAAGAAGGATGACGCATTCGAACTGACGCTGGATGTCGTGAATGAGAACGACTGGCGGAAGCGGTTCGCCCAGCCGGGAAATGCTAAGCCTCTGCCAGGCATCGCCATCGCCCTGTTTGAAAAAAACGGAGAGTTGATTCGATTCAGCAAAGGCGAGTTCTGGCTTGTTCAGGAATTGGTCAACTGGAACGGTGGTACAGGTAACTGATTGTTTGTTGGGAATGCATCGTGGGGAATGTGATTTCTCGGGCAAGTTGAGCCAGATGCCAGGGACCATTCAGAGTGCCTGCGGCGATGAGTGCCGCCGGGTTTCTCAGGTCTTCAGCTGCTTAGTGAAAGTGGATCGAATTCAGCTATCAATAAAGGGCGAAGGGTACTATGAAGAGTTCTCTCTGGGTCTTCCTCGGCAGTCTACTCATACATGTCGCAACCGGCACTGTAACCTGCACTGCCGACGATCAGGATTTGATCCTCATGATGTCGTTGCGAGTGGAGCAGCCACTGACGGCCGCAGAGCTTCACGGTTTGGTCGAAGACGCAATACAGCCTGGTAAATCAGTCAATGGAATGTCGGTCACGCCAGTGCCACGACGACTCTATGATCGTTTCGCGCGGATGATTGGTACGGCAAAAGAGACGGATGTATCTGAAAACGGAGCGGTTCAGCAGGTTAACGGAGAACTTTTCAAGTGGCATATCAAGGGGTTCGGAACCAATCCCGATACGCCGAAGTACTCCCCTGACTGGATCGTTCTGAAATGGAAACAGTATTCGCCTGACGGGCACTCAACCGAGCAGATTCAGGAGTTTGCTGTAGCTCCGCCAAGCTCAACAGATACAACGGCCGCCGTACAATCGCTTCAGGGTGATACGCAGACGCTCCTTGTGAGAACAGATGAGTCGTGGGAAGTTCTGGGGTATCGAATGGAGTGGAAAGGCGAAGGAGAAAATCGTTCACAGGACCCTCCGGAAAATGGCTTTCATCCGTGGGGTGTGCAGCCACCCAGTTTTCTCGTTGTGGTACCGAACTTCGAGCAGTACGGAAAGCCATTGAGCGAGATATACAACGCGCTTCGGGAGAAGGTGTCAGAGTTCCTTGAAATCAATTCTCCACGTCGGCCTTTAAAACTGGTCGCTCTTGATCTGGAGCCTGTGGATCGTGCGGCGGGAAGCCCATATTTCAATGAATACTACGCGCTGCGGATTGCAAAGTCTCGCGATGCTTCGCCCAAAACTGATCCCTATGCTTGGGCCCTCTTCCCTCTTACAACGGCTCAGAAAGACGAGTACCTAGCAATCTTTAAAAGCGAGGAAGAGAAGTCTCGCAACATGCCGGGCGCGGGTGCGAGAGCTGTGCCGGCATACATTGACCAGTTTCGGGAAGCCGTTTCTGGTCCTCGCTATTTCAAGATGGCCGAACCAATCGAAGAGGTGGCAGCCCTAAATTCGCGAAGCCTGGAGCAGCCTACGGGGTTGTTTGATCTTCAACTGACTCCGCAGTGGTACGAGGTGCCTGCGGTGCCTGATCAAGCTACTGGGATCAATAATGGAAATGTAAAGTACTTTTCACGCACTCTGAAGTTGAACGAAGTATCAGCAGATTTTGGAGACTCGAGGGCCTGGGCAGTTGTTGTCTATGCACGAGACGTTGACGGAGTGCTTAGAGCTGGAAAACTGACTCAGGAAAGTGGTGTTGAAGGACCGGAATATGCCACGGCAGTGGAAGTTCCGTTCGTGAGTTTCCTGAAGTCTCTTAAGAACTCTAATGGTCAAACAGACGGGCAGTAGCTGGCATGCAGTTGACTCTTGAGAATTGCTCACTCCTTGATCGACAGCAGTCACACCTGCTGCATTTCTTTAATCTGGTTTACAGCATTGCGAATTGTGAGGATGAAAAACTACGGCGACATTTTCGACTGAATACGGAATTCAGTTCAAAAGATGGGAACAGCAGATCGCTTGATGAGACTCTGCAGGAAATTGCTGCGACTCTGAAGCGTGATCGATATTCCATCGGCTTTGTTGGCCCCTTTCAGGTCGGCAAAACGTCCGCTGTAAACCGCGTGATGGCGGTCCGTCTTCTTGCCGAGGGCGGAACAGGAGCCTGCACGAGTATCGCAACCGTTGTTGAGCTTCAGGAGTACCCTTCGGCATCGCCAGAGTTCGCTGTCAGGTATTTCTCGAAGCAGCAGTTGCAGAGACGATTTTCGGGAGTGTCGCGACGTGGTGAAAGCCCCTGCCCGGTCAACAGTTTACCGGAACGAGGCAGCGCTGAATTTAACAGCCTGAAGAAGTGGGCGACTCAGCAGCAGTCCAGCGACAGCGATTTTCTTCTGCGTCTGGTGACTCAGTATCATCAGGCTCCAGCGAGTCTGCTGGATAGTCAAAGCAGTTGGTTTCCATGCCGGGACAGCAAGGAACTGGAGCAGCGACTGGACCGACTTGTGCAGTACAGGGGTGATGCACTTCCGAACAGCGACGTTCAGCTCCCCCTGCTCGTGCGGGAAGTCGTGGTTCGCATATACTCCCCGAACGTTCCGAAGGGGCTGGAACTAGTGGATCTTCCGGGACTTGGCACGATCCACAGCTACGACACGGAGTTGACCAAGTCTTACGTGCGAGAGTTGGATGGTTTACTGCTATTTTCGGAATCCGGCAAGACTGAGAATGAGAATCTGCCAGAGCTCCTTGAGGAACTGAAACGCAGCCGGTCCTCACTAGCCGGTCGCGTCTACAGAATTGTCACGAAAGTCGATCAGTCGGGAAAGGAGAACCTGTACGGAGGAAGTTATTTCACCAAGCTTTCCGCCAACAACGCAAAACTGGCCATCAACGACCTGCAGGTGAGATTTCTTTGCCAGAAGTCCAAGTATCGAGGAGCCTTGGTGGATCTCGACAAGATCCCCAAGGCCGAATGGAAAGATGCACTGTGCATTAAGGAACAGGACGGTCACGTGGTGCTTCCGTCCTCGGAACAGGCTTTTGGTCTGTTTGAGAATGCATTCCTAACGTATGCAGCCGACGGTGGAAGTGAGGCGATTCAGAATCTGATCCGATTCGAAATTCGCAATACAGTTCGAGATGCTGTTTGCAGTGAGGCACACGAGCAACTGAAAAAGGTGGCTAGTAAACTCACACATTGTATTCAGCTTGCTCTGCAGGGAGGGATCAGCCAGAAGGAGCGCGAGGTGGCACGTGCCCTTTCCAGTGAGTTGCTGAAATGTACAGAATTTTTGCTACCTGGTGCGATCGATCTGTCGGATACAGCCGCTGCCGGCTTTTTCCAGCAATGCTGGAAGTCGCTGAGAAAACACATCACCCCAGAATCTGTTCAGGCAGCGCAGCAGCGGGATCGTGAATCTCAGGCAAGTGGCAAACCGATTCAGAGCCGATGGGTACAACTGCACCAAAATTTTGCTGCGGAGATTCTTGACGCCTGTCGCAAACGCCTGCCGAAGGTCGCTGAGGACATTTTTGAGAAGTTGATCAGTCGACTTCAGGCTTTTGTCAACGACTCGGAGGACTTGATTCAGCTAATGAAAGAGAACTCAGTTACCCAGATCAGTGGTCTGTTTCCCGCCAACCTGGATCCGCTCCAGAAGTTACATGACGCTTCGCGGCGAGCCAGCGATTCTTTGAGCCAATTGTCCTCCACCGTCGGACAGGACCCTCTGGTGACCGCGACTTTGAACGATATTCAGCAACTTGGCTCTCTGGAGATGATTCGCGATGAGAGAACGGAAAGGTTGTTCCTCGAATACACCCCTGACATGTATGTCACTGTCATGCGAAGAAAGGTGGAAGCCTTTGCATATCAGCAGGCAGCAAGGTTGAGACTTGTGGTAAAAGCTGCCAGCGTGTCATTGGAAGATGAATTGAATGATATGGCCAACAGCAAGGAAGATCTGGCAGGAGAACTTAAGGAATCTCAGCGGGAATTTCTCGAAGCGTCACTCAGGGATTTAATGATCGAGTAGGTTCTCCGCGTGTTCTGGTGAATCAGGCTCCGCAGAGAGATTGAACATGAGATTAACCACGGCTCTCCCACACGAACGGTCTCTGGTATGAACCTTACATTCAGTGAAGGCAAACTCAACAGCACACGTCCGCTCCGACTTGGCACAGGTCTGGTGGCTGTCGATGGCGAATTCCCCATTTCAGACCTGTTGAGTCATCATCAGATTGACAAGCTGGCGGTACAGCCCTTTGGCGTCATCATCCAATGGCGGGGCAGCAGGAAGCACCGGTTCGGAAAGGTGCTGGCACTGGAAGATTTCTGCGACTTTGAACGGTTCGAGCTGAAAATCAAAGGAGCTGCGTTCGACGATACTCGGGAGAACTACGAAGCAAGTCTCGCGATCGCCGGACAACCGGACGCGCTCACAGAGTCATTTGAAGCTCAGAAGAACTACGTACACGTCGGCGCAGGTGTTGTACAGAGAACAGTCACGATCGAGTCTGAGGTAGCCATGAAAACGGACGAGCAGCGATTCATCTATCAGCTCCGTATGCTCGCCGCAAGAGTGATGGAGACCGGAAACGCAGCGCCGTTTCCGGCAACACCCGAGGAACGAAGGCAGTCTCCCTTTCTCTTGGTTGCCCGGAGAAAGGACGACGGCAGTGTTGGCTTCGAAGTCTCGCTGCTGATGTCCATTCGCTTTGTACTGGGCATCGAGCAACAGCCCGTTCGCCGATTCGACTTTAACATCCAATTTTCTGACGTGGCTTTTCTGACGCAGTATCCAGGTCTGGCAGCCCTCGATATCGGCAACAGTGGCAGCACCTTTGCCGTAAAACTGCTGAAAGACCGCAGCATTGGCAGTATCCAGCTGTCATACATTGATCGTGAGTATCGCCGGGCCGCCGAAGGCCGCCGACGGCCAACTCTGGAATCTGCCATCTATTATCAGGAGATCCAGCCTGAAGATCAGGTTCCCGAGGATCGACGTCTGTATCCGATATGCCGTAAGGTCGCAGGAAAGGCGGCGATCCTTGAAGCAGCCCGTCGGCGAGACCAACGCAATCTGGTGATGTCTCCCAAGCGGTATCTCGAACGTGAAGAGTATCATCCTATGCCATTGAAAGAGCGCAGCGTGAGCTGTCACCTGCCGCTCAAGGATCTGGTCGCGGCGATTTTGAAGGAAGCCCAGTTCGACCAGGGGCATCTGTTCCACGGGGGACTTGGAGATCAGCTTCCCAGCATTACGCTGACGTACCCTACAACTTTGATGAAGCCAGAGATCGACCGACTGGAGAACATCTACTTCGCGGCTCTGGAGGATGTCGTCTGCCACCAGACAAAAGCGGGTGAACCCGCGGCCGACTTTGTGTCGCCACTGAAGCCGGAGATGCTTGATGAAGCCACGGCAGCATCATTTTATTTCTTAGATCGGGACTTCTTTGAATCGGCTGGCCGCGTTGCTGGTTTTCGCTATCTCTATCCCGCAGGTGCTAACATTCTAGTGATGGATTTTGGCGGTGGAACCACAGATCTGGCGTTGGTTCGCTGTGTCGCTCGGTTATCGCCCGTTGAACCTGATGATTCAAACGCTCGCCTCGCCGGGGGAGGCAGTCGACGCGACATAGTACAAATGTCAGTGCTTGGTCGAACGGGATTAAGGCGATTCGGCGGGGATGAGATTACGAGTGCGGTTTATCGAGTTCTCAAGACCTCTGTCGCCGAGAAACTTAGCTCCGGCTTCAGTTCCTTTCAGCCTGGCACACAATCTTTCCTTTCGTGGTATGAGGAAAACGCAGCAAGGATCGACGAAGTTATTCCAACGCGAACCCGGGCATTCACCGGCGATCAGTCGCACAGAATGCTGGTCGATCTTCCGACGAATGACGTTCAGCGGCGGCAGCGACAACAATTGTCGGCTCAGTTCTGGCAGTGGGCGGAAGAAGTAAAGATCTGGTTCAGCAATACCAGCGAGGCTCTTCCTCTGCCTCCGGGAGGATGCGAACTTCACGCGCTTCTGCACAAGGATAAAGCTCCGGCAGCCGCACCAAAGTCAGTTTTTGGCGGGCGAACACGCGAGACACGAGAGCAACACTGGACTTTGTCTGAATTGCCAAAACTTCTCGAATCTCGTTTGCCTCTTGTGAATGAACAGCTTGAGCGGCAGCTTGAGATTCTCCTGAAGAAGGCCAACGGTCTTCTGGCGGATCGTCTTCGTCAGGACCCACATTCGCTGGAGACACCTGTTGAACTGCATCGCGCATATATCGTCGGGCAAGCGGCTCATTTCTCCCTGATTCGCGAATGCATTGCGAAGAACTTGAATATTGAGCTTATCAATCACTCGGAACGCTGCCGCGAAGCAGACTGGGATTCAGATGCAGATCCAGACGTTCGGCGACTGGTATTCGATCGCAGTGAATTGAAGCACTCAGTCGTCAAGGGGGCGCTGCTTTTCAACAGCGTCCGCCATACTCGTTCGGATGTGATTTTCCAGGGTGACGAATTTCTGAAGGACAAACTGCCGTTCGACATTCTGTACGACAGTTACATTGAACAGAAGGTGAGGATTTATGCCGAGGGCGAGCAATTTGACCATTTCGTGAACAAAGATCGTCGGTTGAATTTTGCGATTGATCCTGCAGTGACGGGAAAGAGTGAGGCGGCCTCAATCTTTCATCTGTACCGTCGTTGGCCGGGCGACCGGGATGTTGTAGACCCTGAGGAAATGATTCGCTTTCAGCTTGCGCCAACCATGAAGGGCGAGGTTCGAATTCGTTGTATCGAAGATGAACTGAAAGGGCTCAGCTTCGAGTTACTTATAGGAGAAGATGACAAGTATCAGTCAGTGATTGGGCAATGGGTCACTGCGGAAGACTTTGAATCGCCGCTTCAGCGAGGAGATCTCTGATGTCGAGTCCCGGCCGGACAGCAGAAGATCGCGCCATAAAATGCGCAGCAGGCGCGTTTCGGACTGCAGCATGGATTCTGCGTTTGTACTGGTCGACTCCGGATCAGCGACTGCACGACCTGCTGAACAGAATGCTGGATCAAATTTCCCGTGCCGTACCTATTCCCGCTGTAGGCGATGCAATTCAGCACTTACAAGCCAGTGCGAGCCGCTTTGAGTTATCGTTCGACGGACAAAGCGATCTCGAATTTCAGCATTCGGCAGAAGCCCTCGAAAAGGAAGTAGAGGATGTCCTTTCGAAGCTGAACGCGCAAAGTGGTGAGCAATCCGGACGCAGCACTCTGGCACAGACCCACGCAGAGTCGTCAGTCAACGGCGCACGCGACTGCATTCTTGATCGTTTTCGAATGAGAACCGGCAGACACACAGAACCGGAGAAAAGTGCACTCAAAGAACAGTCCAGGCAAAAATTCAGGGTTGCACTTGGGCGAACAACAGACAGTGTTTTCAGGACGGAACCAGTCAGTCTGATCGACAATTTCTTGGCAGTTTGGGAATTGGTGGATCTGGCGGATCAGCTACGTAAGGTGCCGTTTGACTCCGAAGGGCTGCCGTCGGCCCGAGTTCATGAGATTCTCCGTTCATTGTCTGGTGGACTTCATGACTTGTTTGACGCACTTCAGCCGATCCGGGACGAAATTGTGGCCGATTTGCGTCGTCGTCGGTTTTCTATGATCCAGCGAATGACTGCGCGGGGCAAAGCCGCAGCTTTCGTGATATTTGAAGATCAGCTTCAGCCCTTGCGTGAGAAGCACATTCCTGCAGTTGACGATCTGCTTCAGACGTCCACAGGACACATCGGCCAGAAGTTCGCTATCGCGCAGATCTGTGCTGGCGTCCTGAGCGCATTTACGGACCAGCTCGGCGATCTTCGCCTTCGACTCACGGTTTGCAACATTTCATGGGAAAAATTTGTTGATGTTTTGTCCCGAAAATCTCACGAGCGTATCGATCGGCTGCTATGTTCAGATCCGTCAAAAAAGCTTAGCCAGCACTTCGGAAACTACGCAGCTGCGAGGATACAGAGTCTCGCAACTATTCTTCGTGCTATATGTTATTTGAGTCACGACGAGAGCCTGCTCGAGACGCTTCTGCCTGACCTTAGTGAAGCATCAGGCTGCGACTGCAGGTTTTTCTATTTCGAGCAGTCTGCGAAGGTTCCCAGAGATTCCGAGGGGAATTATCGCCCTTATTTCTGCATCTCATCCAGAGTCGTTGATGAAATTCTTCCAGAAGATGATTGTATCGGGGTATACATTCAACGTAACGAAGGGGGACGATTACCAGTCTATGGGATAAAAGTCCCGAATCGTGAGACCTTTGGGCGGTTCGCTTCTTTTTGGTTTGAGGTTGGACGTATCGAACGCTGGAGCCGTCTTTATGGAGATGAAATTGCGAGGCGTGAAGCGAGGGAGTTTCGTATTTCGTTCTGGCGAGAACTGCCGACGCTGCGCAAGAATGAACTGATCTCATCGCGGAGTTCCAGGCTTTTTGAACCATTACGAGAACTCCTGTTAGCACTAAGTCGGAATCTCCGCAGACCGATGGATGAGCATCACCACTATCTGGAGTCGTTTGTGCGTGCTCTGGAAAGGGTGGGAGTCACCGTGACGTTTCCGGACCTTGCGAACTGTCCGAGTAGTCCCGGGGTTTTTATTTCCGAACAGTTCAGCCCTTCGCCTTCAGGGGCGTTCGAGGTTTATTCGACCGGGTTCTCTTTCAGAGATTCGGCAAGCGGCGTGATCGAAACTGAAGTGATTCGATTGGTCCTGATTCCGCACGAGGCGAACGAATTTGCCGCCAGACTGAGTGACCTCAACTTCAGGATCCCCAAAGTCAGTTCTCCGGAACATCAAAGGGCGGTCATTGGCGCTGTTCAGAAGCTTTTCAATCACCCCGTTTCGACCCCCAGCGAAAACCTTGCACAGAGTGCGGCAATTCCAGCCCTCGATCTTCTGAATCTGCTCCATAGGACTGTACGAACCGATCGGACGACCTTGCCCGAGATCGAACCGGCTTACCGCGATTTGATACGAGTATTTAGCGAATTACCTCACTACCAGCTTGTTCCGCCGTCACCGGCACCAGGGACCGTCACGATAGTCTTTGACAGGTATATGGCGGATATTGACTGGTTGGCCCCTGTGTCAACCATGAATCAGCTCTATATTGACGTCAACCGTTTCGGGATTCGGAATTCCCATACAGTGGCGCCGCAGCGTGCTCAGGCTCGACTCGTATTGCCGACGGGCAGCTTTCCAGCTTCCGCTCAGGAAGCCGTTTTGAATTTCCTGCTGCGTTCAACGCAGGTTACCGTACCGGAAGTGCAGAAGCTGGCAGTTAGCCTGATAGGTGTTCTCGAAACGCAGCCTGTTTTCAGGAATGTCGAAAAGCTACTCCGAGAATGGCATCAAAGCCATCCCGATCAGTTGTCAGATCCTGTTCTGCCATTGCTGTATGCCTTTAAGGTGACCACTCATGAACAACTGCGACAAACGCGGCGTGACCAGTGTTTTGCAGCCCTCAGACCCCAACTGATCCAACTGCAGGAACGGTTTCGCAGATCATATCTTGACGGTTCAGTTCCCGGCTCAATGGCCGGGGCCGGAGTGGAACTGGAGCGACTCCGAACGGACCTGATGAATAGAGCAAACGAGGTTTTGCTGCCTGACTGCACTATCGAAGATAGCGGACGGTGTCGCGTAGCAGAACGTCCTCCCGCCGAACAAATTGTCGAGTGCAGATTTATGGCCAATTCTGAGCCGCATGATGCGTATATCTGGCAGTTCGGAATCCCAGCTTTGCAGGTTACAGACCAGTACCTGGTTTCAGCAGGTCCTTCGCCGTCAGTGCGGAGCGTGTTCCGGAATTTTCTCGCTGCCGTGGCGGAAACTGGCGTGGACACTCATCGATCTCAGCAGATTGAAAAGAACTGGGCTCAGTATCACCTTCAAATTTCTGAGCCATCTGAAGTGTTTCGAGAGTGGCTGTGTAGTGAATGCCTAAAGGAGA
The DNA here is from genome assembly GCA_052034165.1 of Planctomycetota bacterium. Taxonomy (GTDB): domain Bacteria; phylum Planctomycetota; class Planctomycetia; order Planctomycetales; family Planctomycetaceae; genus SXXK01. The sequence continues at coordinate 19,462 of JBPOIW010000159.1, forward strand.
TTTGTGAACTTGTCGAGTCGGCAGCGAGTCGGCAGTTGTCGACCGCATCGTGGGGTAGCATCAGAAGTCAATACGAAGGCCTCATAGAACAACTCAGCGATTATGCTGGGGCAGAGGGTATGAGACTCAGGCTTTGCCATCGGTGGAGAGATCTTGGGCCGGACTGGCCGGATCTTGTGGAATTGGCCAATGGGGACCTGGAATGGAACAAACAGGATGAATTCATCATGAGTCGTCCGATCGTGGAGAATTCCGGCGGCAAGGTTCTTTGGAAGGGGCAGGTCAAACTGCTGCGTCGGTGATTGATTATGGGCCACAGGTACTCTTTCGACCTTGATCCCGATGCCGGGAAGCCGAGCCAGTTTTACGTCTCGATCGGAGTCGGTGTTCTGGTGTGGGTGACGTTGGTCGCAGCCCGCGGAATGCTGCAGGATTACTTTCCGTTTTTACCGCTTTCGCATCCGCAATTTGTAACCTTCGCGATCGCCATCGCGGTGCTCGTTGAGTTGTTTTTTTACTGCCGCAGGACAGTCAGTTTCTTAAAGACAATGTCTCCGTCATGGGCGAAGGAGCAGATTTCGGTTCGAAAACTGGTGCCGAATCCCCATTACATCATCCACGCGTTTCGGAATAGCTTTGCCTCGCTGACAGATCGTGTCTCGAGCAGGATCCTGGTTCTGTTGGGGATCGGTTTTCTGGTGTCCATAGCAGGGATTGCTGTTTTTGTAGCCGGGCGCCAGAAACAAGGGCAGCCTCCAGGATTGACGGACTGGCTGACTTTGATGATGCCGATGGGAGAATTCCTTGCCGTTGTTCTCGCGTGCTCCGTTGCGTCGCTGTTTATGCGGTGGCGAATTCATCGCGCTCAAGTGGCAGTCGTTGAACACATTGAAAACATGTACACAACGAATGCGGTTTCTCGTCTTGAAGACGGCGATGCCGTCAGTGCAGAACAGTTGGCGGCCGAGCATCAGGCCATCGTGGCCGAATTGCAGAAGCAGAAGGCGGCCAATCATGGCAGACGTGACGAAGACCCGTTCGGAGCCGATCCTCTTGCCAGACCGAAAACGGCAGACGCTGGAAAGGATCCATTTGGTGGACAATCCAATGCTGGTCCGAAAGGTGTTGATTCAGACCCATTCGCACCGGTTGGTGGCGATACCTTCAATTCAGACCGCGACCCATTTTCTGGTTAAGACGTGAAAAAACACTTTTGGGAATTTCACGCACTCTGGTTTTCGGCCGTTTATGCGGCCGTTGTGGCCTGCTGCGCAATGCTGACTGATTTGCCACCTCAGGTTCCTCCGATTTCCCCCGTAACGATAGTGTGGAAATCTGAGACATCGAAAACTGTTCGACCATCCGGTCCTGTGGACTGGAGCGTACTCGATCCGGCTGATCCTCGCTGTTCAAGTCATGAATCTCGACTTGCCCGGGGCAAGGTCGCTATCGTTCTGGATCGTCCGGCGCCTCGACCGATTGCGGTTCGTTATAAGGCAGTACATTCATCCGAGGCCAACTTGAATCCTGTGGAAGTGATCGAGCAGCGAACGATTCCCGCCGGGGTCGAAACGTTTCAATTGCCTTATCAGTTCAAGTTTCATGGAGACGAATCCCCCCCGTACAGGGCTCATGGTGAACTGATGGAGGAGACTATCGCATTAACGATCCTGGACGGTGACTACAACGCTCCAGATGTTGCTCACATCGTTACGATGCTGGCACGGAAGATTCAGGTTTCGCTTTTTGCGGAGCCGTCGGCAAAAGAGATCCGTGAGAAGGAGCAGGATACCGTGGCGTTCTTCGTGAAAGCCGACGAAAGTGTGTTGACGGAGATTGCAATCGAATGCGAGTTTGCTGGAGACGCACTGCAGGACGGCACGTACGCGGTAGACAGCAGTCGTCGAGTTTTCACGATACCCGCCGGAAAGGCTCGCAGCGACAAACTGTCAATCAAGAGAGTGAAGCCTCTGAAGGGCACTGATCGTCGACTTGAAGTGAACCTGCTTCCTGACGACACATTCGACATAATGGTGAAGAATCAATCCATTAACTTTGTCGCCACAAAATTGACTCCGCTGAAGTTCTCTGCAACGCTGGCAGATAAGGAGATTGCAGAAGGCAACTCGACGACTCTGGTGGTCAGGCTTATTGATGGCAGCATTCCAGACGGAATTGTTGTGCCCTGCGTCGTCACGTCTTCAGGAAATGATGCTAAGGTCATGCCATTGCGTGATTCCGCGTTTACGGCAGATGTTGCAGAACTCGAGTTCAAGGTTTCTGCAATAGCCGACAAAGTCGCATTCGAGCCCCCCGAGTCATTGTCGCTGAACATTCGCGCTTCGGATAACCTGACCACGGCCAGTCTGAAAATTCTGGACGGCACTCCAGCTGTGTTGACAACGATGCCGGTCTCTCGTGACATTGGGCTGGAGTATGGCGGAAAAGGAACGGATCTAATTGTCGAGCTTGCGGATGGAGTGATCGCAAAGACGAAGCAGGAGATTGCATGGATTCTCAAGCCTGTTGACATTGGGACCTCGGAATTCGTCTCTCGGTTACCATTAATGGATGCTGCATTAGCTGATGGTGAGATTCGAGGGCAAATTGTGATCCCGGCCGGGGCGTCCCAAGGAACGCTGACACTAACGCCCGTTGATGTTAAACAGCCTCCAGATGCGGCGTGCAGTGCAATTCTGACTTTCAATCGTTCCAGTGATGCAAATTGGAACTGGAAGGCCGATTCCGAAAAGCCTTTTCAGATTACGATTCAACCGGCTGCTGACGAACCGGTGACTGATTTGTTGATACTGGTGGTGGTCAATAATCATTTGACGAATCTTGGACTGGATCGAGTGCTGAAGGCGTTGGGTGACCGCTTACCTTCGGTTCGTATCGTCGACAATTCACCAGAATCGCCCTTTGCGGTAAAGCAGCTCGAAAGGGTGCCGGCAACAGCTTTTCCAAATGATCCTGAGGCAGAGATGACAGCCGCAATAGAAGCCTGGAAAAAGCTCAAAAGCTCAGATGGCCCTTCAAGGGTATTCATCATCTGGGCTCACCCGGAAGAAGCGAACGCGGCCGTTGCTGACTGGACCACGCGTCCTGACAATCCGTTCTTCCTGTTCTGGCTGGGCGGTCGAGACCGAGACGGTCGCAATTACTCACATGCCGGGCTGTTTTCGCAAATTGAAGAATTGAAGTTCGGCGAGATTCCGGTGCTGCAGACCTTTCGAGAGGAGAAGTTTCAGGAAGATGCTGGAGACATGGAACCTTCGTTCGTGCGGCGCCTGACAACCATTCTCGGTGAACTCAAGACACCCTAGGAAGGCGACTGGAAATGGGACAACCAACTAGACGCGAAAAGTCCTCTGATGACAACAACTCTTCAAGGACATCGGACCTTCGAGTGCTGCTCGACGAAAACGCATCCATCTGGCTCTCATTGACATGGGTTGCGGTTCCGATAGCCTGCTTGCTTCTCGCAGGGGTATCGGTCTTCCTGTTGCTCAGCGAACGTCGCACGGTCCATCAACAGGATATCCTCGCAGAACAAACGCCACCGTTACAAGCAGCCGCGTCCACGGAAAGAACGGAGCCGAACTTACCGTCTGCTGCAGATCTCACTGAGTCAGTGAATCGGTCAATACGAGAGGCTTTGAAGGAGCCGGAAGTTTCGAGGTTACTGAAGCCAGTTGTTCAGGGGCTAACTGATAGCATCGCGAAGGTGATTACCGATAAGCTTGCGCAGAACGAGGCAGAGAAGAAGGAGGCGGTCGATAAGACAAATGCGTTGCAACAAAAGAATTCCGAGTTGAACACGGAACTGGAAAATGCCAATCGCAGAGTTAAAAGCCTAGAAGAGCGACTGAACGATGACCAAGCCTTCTCTCAACAGGCAGGAAACGTCAAAGAGCGAATCCTGGCGGCGCGCGAAAAACTTGGTGCAGACAAGGAGCTTTCCAAACTCATAGAGGAATTTGACCGAACGGTGGAGCGAGACGCAGTCTTGCCGGAAGATTCACTCGCAACCAGTGTTTTGCTGAAGACATTCCTGAGGAAGATCGTCGCATCCACAACAGATGCGATCAACGATGAGCAGGGAGGTTTAAGGAGATCCTTTGAGAGCAGTCTTGAGCGTGTTGCTGAGCGACTTGACCTTCTGGCAGCGGAGCGTTTCCCTGTTGAAGATGGAAGATCGGAGTCGTTGCTGATTTTGCTGCCCTGTACGGTAACGAACAAATTTGTATGTGCAGAAACGCTCTATCCGATTGTGAGGAAGATGGATGCTGAGTTTCGCCACTGGGAGTCGGTGATTCCAGAGTTTTCAGTGGACTGTGCAATCGGACAGGGAGCAACTCAGGTCAATTTTCGGGAGAAAGGTGTCCTTGGCAGTGAACCTGCCTTCAGTGGAGAGTCCAAATCTGAGCCGGTTGTCATCTCGGATAAGATCACTCGTTGCCTGCTGGTCCTGGGATCATTGCCGAATGATTGGAATCCCGATTTTCCGCTTCCTGAAGGGGTTCCGATAGACGTGATTCTGGTCATCAAGGGCGCGTCTGTTGATGTGTGGAACGATGACGTTCGAAAAAGAACCGAGGCTGCGCTGGCAGCATGGCATGGAAAACTTGCCTCTCGAGCGTCTTCTGGCTCTTCGTTGTCGGTGGTCTGCTTGAACGAAGACTCCGCCGATCTGACGGCTGAAATCCGCCGCCGACTGATGCCGGCAATGTTGCGATTTGATGTTAACCCGGAGGCAGAATGATAGGGAGGGGTTCCGTGAGAGTGCTGAGGATCATTTCGATCGCGGTCGTGTCCTGCATTGTGTTGCCTGAAGCTCAGGCGGCCGATTTGAGGTGCTGGCTGGCGTACGATGGTTACATTCCGATGAGTGAGCCAGGCGGGGCGGAAGTCGTCGGAAAAGAAGGCCAGTTCATGCAGGAGTTCCGCTATGACCCTGAAGAAACGGTCCAGGAAGGCAAGATGGTTTACCAAAAACTTTATACGTCCTCAGGAGAATTTGGATATGTCGATGATCGCTACCTTCTGACTCAGAAAACAGCATTAAGGGTATCTGCAAGCAAGGAAATATTTCGCAAGGTTCGCCTGTCGAATTCTTACAGCTATGTGGCATTAGAATCGAAAGCTGCTAAAGACCTCGGAAAAGAGGTTGACCCTCAAAAGATCGTCAATATTCCGGCCTATTCCGCTCCGCTTGCCAGAGAAAGCCGCATACTCCGAAATCACCAGCTCGCAGCACTGCGATTCGTCTTTCTGGAAACGGAAGACTTTGTACTTGTGGGGCGACATTTCGAATTCAGCGATGAGAAAGGACGGACGGCGAAAGACATCATCACAGGCTGGGTGCAGAAGAATCGCACGATCGAATGGAATACACGGCTCGCGGTGGAGTGGAATCACTTAAACGCTGGATCGCGTAAATTGCCGTCTGTGCTGTTCTCGGAGTATCGCCGTTATCCCGATGGCCGAGAAGATCTGGACGAAGTTCAGACAGAGAACCAGATTGTGATTTACGCTCAGGAAAGGGCGATGTTCCAGGCAGAGCTGCAAAAGCTGTCCGTTGCCCCGGAGACGCTGGAGCTTGTGGCACAACGGCGTTTGCAGCTGGAACAGCTGGAAACGCTGAAGAAAGCTTCATCCGCCGCAGATGCCACTCGACGATCTTCAGCTGCAACTCAGCTTAGGAAAATCCAGGAGCAAATCTCAGCCCGAGATATTCAGCAGAGAGCACAGATCGAGAAGCTCATTCAGGGGCAGGAAGACAGATGGAAGATTTCTGTATCAGAGCCGATCCTTGTGCGCGATGGACAATTGCAGTTTCAACGCATGCTGCCAACAGACCATCAGCACCGTATGCCGATTCTCAGAGAGCATGCCCTTGAGTCTCCCAGACTGGCGGAATTCTCGGCCTATCGAGTCGGTGGAAATGCTGGTTTCAGTGGAGATGCTGCGGAACATGAAGCAAAGCAAAGGCAATTACTTGTTATCAGTGATCGCCTTCAGTTTCTTGATGTGCAACTGGTGATTGATGCAACGTCTACTATGCGGTCGTATATCACTGCATCAATGGCGGCGCTGGCCCGCATTTCCACTGAACTACAGGCATTCAAAGATGTTTCTGTTAGGTTAAGTATTTCATTCTATCGCGACAAAACTTGGTCTGCAGCCAATCCAGAAAGCATACTGTGGTTTGAATCTTACGATTACTGCGACTTGCCGTTAAGTCCGTTGAATGTGGCCGAGGTTCGAACCCAGTTGAATAAAGTGATTGAAGCATTGGAGGCCGAACGCCGCAGCGAACAGGTACTGCAGAATCGGACAGCCGAGAGATTCACAGAGTTGCTGGTGTCTTCCCCGCATCCGTTCTTCGAAATGCTGCACAGTGGATACAAGACTGAAGCCAGTGGTGGAGGTGGTGGTCGCGAAAGCGTATTCAGCGGAGTTCGTTCGGCGATCTCTGAAACGAAAGGATACCGAACCAATGGCATGAAGCTGCTGATCGTTATCGGTGACTGGGGCGACAATGGTGACAGCAACGACACTGTCGAGAGGTTGTCACAATTTCTGTCACCCGCCGGAGCAGCGCCTTTGGGACTATCTGTAATTGACGTCAGTGCGGCAGATGAACGTGTTGTAAGTCACCTCGGCGATTCCTTTGAAGGCGTCGTGGCGACGTTGAATAAGCGATTGAATGCTGATCTCCCCTCTTCCGACCAGCGATATACACAAATTGCCCGCATCATCCGTGAAAGCAGTCCGGAGCGAGTCTCTTTGGCGATTCGAGACCAGCTAAATGATATGCGACAGAACGTAGAAAACGCCCGTCGCGAAATCGGGAACATTCGGGCTGAAGGATACGATGGCGCGGGGGCTCGCCTGACTGCGTTTGCTCAGCGTGTGCTGGAAAGTGGTGGGGTCAGAGTCGATGAACTTCAAAGGATCCGCGGAGCAGAAGTCTTCCGTGAATCGTTGCTGCCGTATCCTGCCGCAGGAGAAACCGGAATTCGGCCAAACATATTGATGACCCGTGGAGAACTGGATCGGCTTGTACTTGCATTAGAACCGATCGCAGGAAGACGGATACGAGACAATCAGGTCGTGGAAGGGAGGTCTCTAAAGGCGTTGATGGCGCGAGCGGTTGATACGCTTCTTGGGCAAGCTGCTCAGAACATGACCTTTGGTGAGGCGCTGGAAGCGCTAACAGGGCTTCCAGCGAAGTCACCACTTATGCGACTTCAGACAGATGAGGACTGGGAGCTTCATGAAAACATGATCAAGAAAGAACTCGAGAGACTCACGATGGTCTTCTTCAGGCTTCAGGATGCCCAGAACAATCGCTTTCGTGAATATCGTTGGATTGATTCGAAGAATCAGGAAGGATTTCCTGTTCGGGAGTTGGTTTCAGAACCATCAAACCCCTTCGGAGACAATCCTGACGACAGTGTGCCGCGCAGTTTCCGTTTCGATGTGGAAGGACTGGACTATTATTGGCTGGATGCCGAACTGGAATATCCATGACCGAGGGTATAAGAGAACTGGGAGATGTTTTGTTTTCTGTCGATCATCTGACGTGTACGTTTGGAGAAAAGAAGGCTCTTGACGATGTCAGCCTGACGATAAGGGGAAACAGGATCACCGCCATTTGCGGGCTGTCCGGTTCGGGGAAATCAACCTTTCTCAGCATTCTGGGGCTGACTCGCCCTCGGCAGCACACTGGGCGGGTGACGCTCAGTCTGCCTGCGTCAACCGACCACAGGGGGCTGCTTGCGAACTATGAAGTACTATGTGAAGTTGATGAGACCTCTCTGCGGAATCAGAAGTTTGGATTTGTCCTGCAATCGTCGTATTTGATGCCTACACTGAGCGCCAGGGAAAATGTGGAACTTCCGCTGCTGCTTCAGAAAAATTCCTTTGACGAACGGCAAACGGTTTATTCCAGGTTGCTGACTTCTGTGACTACCTTGTCAGAACTGGAAAATGATCTGGCGTCTGAAGACCACAAGCTGCCTGAGAATCTTTCCGGAGGTCAACGACAGCGTTTTGGTATCCTTCGGGGATTGATCCACGATCCGGCTATTGTCTTTGCTGATGAACCGTGTGCCAATCTGGATCCGGCAAACCGCGAATTGGTAATGGAACTGCTGCTGGCCTGGAAGGACGGAAAGCTAAACTCCAAAGCCGACAGAAATCAGCGAACCCTGATTCTTGTGAGTCATGATGCAGATTCCATTGTGCGGTACGCCGATGATATCGCCGTTTTGCACCGAGGGAAGTTGGTCGGAAACCGCATTCTGGATCGAAAGCGAGATCTGCCAGCGGATGACTATACCGCTTCAAAGATGTTAATCAGATGGATAACCGGAAGCGATGAACCGCGGTTTGATGCTGCTCTGGTGAGCCGTGAGGTAACACAGGAGTCTCTGAGCACCGAAGTCTTTGCACTCGCGAAACCTGATTCCGGCAAATGTCGCCCCCTGCCAATTGCGGCTGCGTACAGAATCGCAAAGAGCGGACTTGTTTGTAACTCCCACTACCGCTGGATCACCCTGTTCATTGTGATGACGATCAGCCTGGTGTTCGCGGCATGGTTTTTAACGACCGGATTGCTGAATGGTGGAGAACTGGTGAGCGAACATCGGCTGAAAAGTCGTCCCTTAGCGAGGAGGCTTCTTCTGGGGGACGAGAATACCGAGCTGCAACCCGAATACATTCAATCGCTTGCCCACAGACTCTCATCTGTTGTTCAGGTGGATGCTGTATCGCCGTTTCGTGTTCTCGACTGGCAGTTCTTTGTCCCTGAAAATAAGGCATACACGACCGGAATAAAGGGACGCACTATCAACATGACGCAATCCGGGGGCCTTCAGCGAAATATTCTGGCCAGAATGACAGACCCCGCAACAAATTTCACCCCCTCTGCGTCCTCGGACCGGAAAGCGTCAGGCTCCCTGGAATTGTCGCCGTTATCCCCGGCAGAACCTGACGATCTGCATCCGCTGCTGAAGGGTTTGGGTCTGGCGGTGGATCGAAGGAAGTCATTTACCGGGAAAGATGCAGGTCAGGGAGTTATCCTCTGCCCGCGCATGATGCATCGAATGTATGGCAATGTTCCTGTCAGTGAGAGTACTGTTCCGAAGACAGTGCTCGTGGATCTCCAGGATCAGAATTTGAAACGTAATGGACTTATGGAGCTTCCCGTTTTGGGAGTGACAGTTCATGACCCACCGGAAGTCGTTTATTTTATTTGCAGCGAAGACTACGCACGACAGTTAGCGGGAGATGTCGTTATTCGAACAGCGCGGCTCGGGCCGCTGGTGGATACCGAGAATCAATCGTCCACGTCTGATTCTGCCCTGGCGAGTGCTGACTGGGACGCTGCTGTTCAGGAAACGCTGCAGTACTTGGAAGAGCGAGATGGGCTCCTGGTCCCGGATCGTACCCCGGCAGCTATTGTGGATCTTCAGCACAATTGCCTTGAACTGACAATGACCGAAAACGAATGGGGACGTGACGAGTGGGAAGTGTTCCGCGATGCTCTCAGGAAGGCGGTGAAAAATCCCGACTGGTGTCTTGCGTCTGTTGAAGACGCGACCGAACGACCACGCTCCTTGCTTTCAGCCCGGGGCACTGCCTGTCAAGAATGCTACCAGATGGTCGGCGTCTATCTTGATGATATTTATTCAATGCCTGCCGCTGTTCAGGCTGTCAAGGATGACGAAAAACTCAAGGGGCAGGTCGATCGAGTTATTGCGGAGTTGGTGAATCAGCTTCGTAGTTTCTCTGAATCCAAAGCAATCGTACTCTCAAGCGTGAAGTGGATCCTGGCAATCATCTGCTTCGTTTGTCTCTTGATCATCCAGATTCTGCGAGCCGCACGAAAACGGCCGGAAGCAGCGATGCTCCGAGTCATCGGCTACTCCCGAAAAGACCTCCTGAAGCTTGTGCTGTGCGATACCGCAGTTCTCTGGATCCTCGGTGTCGTTATGGGCCTGCTTATTGGAACATGTGCTGGCTGGGGAACCGCTTCGTGGAACTACGCTGACTCAATTGAGCAACGCCTTGCTTTTCCGTTTCAATGGTCGGAAGCGGCAAGCGTGGCCATTCTCTGCCTCCATATAGTACTTGGCAGCGGTTCCATTGCAGCCGTTACGTGGATGAAAGGGGCTCCAGCGGATTTATTTCAGTAATTCTGTGACTGCTGGTCACTATAATTCGCAGTTTAACACCAATGAACATTGAGATGAATGGGGCGACTGGGTAAAATGGGGCTAATACTCATTTTCTGCCTAAGGAGTGCTGATCAATGTGCAAGTGGAACCTGATTTTTCTGGGTGTTTTGCTCACCTCTTTCCGGATCAGTTTAGCGGACGAAACGACGAAAATTTCTTCGCCTGCTTCAGAGAGTGAGGAAGCACGTAGTCTGTCGCTTGAAGAGTGTAGAATGGCATTGGCGGGTTATCTCATGGAAACACCTCCCGCCAGTAAGAAGGAATTATTTGAGCGTATCTGGGCCGGTTATCCCGAAAGATCATCTGCCGATGCGGCTGAAATAGCAAACGGAATCGAAGGTGACCTCAGTGCATTGAAGGTCACTTGGAAGATCAAGGGTTTCGAAGGTGAAAGCGAGCAGGACCGAAGGCTTCTTGCGGAATTGATTGTTGATGGCTATTTCAATTCCACGGGCCTGAACGAAACTCAAGTGCAGAAGCTGAAAGATGAATTCAGAATCTTGTTTGTATCGCAACCTGAATCACTGAGTGTATTGTCTCCGCCCCCCGGTCTCTCCATTCCTGCCGACAATCTCCTCGAAATCTTTGGTTACAACGGGCATCAAAAACTAAATGGTGTCCCCTTCGCATGGACTCCGAACATGTGTATGGAACTTGCCGTCAGGACTTATCGGTTAGGTTATTGCCACGACGCTATAGCTATTGCAAATCACGGTCTTCGTTATGGAAAAGATGCCAGTTTGTTGTATGTTCGTGGCGTGGCAGAACTCAGGGTAGGGGACTCCGTGGCGTGCCTCAGTACCATGAAGGAGCTAATCGCCGTTCACCCTTCATCGAAGAGGACACAGGAGTTGGCGATCATCAACGACCCTGTTGTGTTTCGATTCTTGACTGCTTTTCAATTCTTGCGAGAGGAAAAGAACTCCGCAAAGTTTGACTCGCTGGGGCTTCTTTATTTGAGGCATTAGAGTCAGGGTGTCAGGCAGAAGAAGTAACGGGTTTACTGCTCGCCCAAGTGCTGAGCCGGTTTAGTATCGGCTCGATAGGCCGGATTGAATCAAAGATGACCTTGACGGCGGGAAGATGGGCTTTTATTCCACTCTGGCTTCTTTACGTTCTGGTGATCTGCCCCTTGAAGCCGCTCAATCTGCCGCCGACCAGACTATGTTGAAGCTCGTCAACGCACTTCGTGCTCGTCCGAATGCATAGAGGACCGCATTAGTTCGCTCGCCCAGATACCGGTGAACTTTGCGTGTCACATTGACCTCAATGTCCTCAATCGAGAATTGCATTGCCTCACGTCGCTACGTTAGCCGTTGAGGGACAGTTTTATTTCCCGTCTCTGGTTTACTGAACTCCCTCCGGTCACATCGACGACCGGGGGGCCTTGGGGCGTTGCCGCCCCGAGGCTCCCACAGACCCGGACTTGCTCGCATTAGGGGTTCTAAGCCGGAACCGCCGAAAATTCCGTCAGCCGATCAACGTGGCTTGTCCCGCGCCCGGTCGATGGGGTAGACCCAACAGTCGTGTCACTAGCCGCCATTTCGATCACGGCAATGCCAGC
>JBPOIW010000077.1:0-86358 GCA_052034165.1 Planctomycetota bacterium
CTGAGGCCATGAGAAAGGGGTCGCCCGCTGCGAGAAAGTCGCACGGCGGTCAATATGGGGAAGCAACCCCATCGCGACAACGGGGAGGAGGTGGCTGAGTGACTCAGCCTCCTCCTTACCCACTCAGTTTTGAAGTTGCGCATTCTTAGGCCCGGAAGGCCTAACTCAAACTCGCACCTTCAAAACGTGTCAGCGAGGGATTGACCGAGACGCTCGTAAAACGCGACAGCTCGATCCCTCACTTACCAGACTGTTGATTTAATCAGCCGGAACGCGTTAGCGTCCGGTTTTCGCTCCTGAAACCCAGGAAAACAACCGAGGGCTAACGCCCTGCGGCTGATGAAGCGATTAAATCAACACGCCGTTACGTTTCGGGTTGGGATAGCCGCAACAAGGAAACAGACATCATCGCCGACGGAATGATTTCGCGGTTTCGCTGCGCGTGCATTCGGTAATCTGCAACGGCGGGCCGGAGTAAACCACTTCGCCGCCTCGGTCTGCACAGTCCGGGCCGATATCGATTAGCCAGTCCGCTTGTCGCATAACGTCCAGCTGATGCTCGATCACGAGAACGCTGTGGCCCGCATTGACCAGAGTCCGGAGATGAGACATCAGTCGATCAACGTCGACCGGATGGAGTCCGCTGGTGGGTTCATCAAGCACGTAGAGTGTGTGATCCTGCGATGGAGTCGCCAGTTCAGAGGCCAGTTTGGCTCGCTGCGCTTCTCCGCCGGAAAACGTATTGGCCGGCTGACCCAGCGTTACATATCCCAGTCCAACGCTGTTGAATGCCGCCAGGATCGCATGCAGACGGGAGAATTCAGAAAAGAACGCTGTCGCCTCGTCAACTCGCATCTGCAACACGTCAGCCACAGACTTGTTACGAAATCGAATGCTGCAAATGGCTTTGCTGAAACGAAGACCATGACACACGGCACATGGCACCACGGCATCCGGCAGAAAACTCATGCGAACATTGCGAACGCCGGTTCCCATACACTCGGGGCAACGTCCGTCGCCGGAGTTAAAACTAAAATGCTTCGCATTCAGTCCGCGTGAGCGACTTTCCCGAATCTTTGAGAACAACCTCCGCACCTCATCCCACATTCCACATAACGTCGCGATACACGATCGAGCAGACCGGCCCAGCGGCGTTTGATCGAGCGAGAGAACTCGCTGAATTTGCCCCAGGCCAATGACACCATCACAACGCGCATCGGCGGCTACAAGAGCCACATCGCGTTTACGCAGGACAGCAGCAGAAACAACTGGCAACAACGTTCCGAAGACTAATGAACTCTTGCCTGATCCGCTGACGCCGGTAACGCAGACCAGCTTTCGCAGCGGAATATCAACGGTGATATGACGAAGATTGTGCAGGTGGGCATTCAGAATCGTCAGCTTCTCCGGGCACTCGATGTGAGCGGCATCGTCGACGACCACTTTCTTTTGCGTCCTCGATCCGCTCTTAGCCCGGGCCTTCGACTTCGATTCATTCAGTTCAGAGGCCGCCTGTTCAGCCGCTGATCGACGAAGATAATCGCCCGTTGGAGATTCCGCAAACTTTTCGGCATCGGACGGTGTTCCGGAGAACAGCAGTCGTCCACCATCCGCTCCGGCACCGGGGCCGAGATCAACCAGCCAGTCAGCGGCTCGCATGATCTCACCGTCATGCTCCACCACAATCACGGTTCCCCCCGCATCACGCAGATCAAACAACGTCTTCAGCAACCGCTGAGTATCCCGGGGATGAAGTCCGGCCGTAGGTTCATCGAGCACAAAATGCGCGCCGTGTAACTGCGAAGACAGCGACGCCGCCAGCCGTGCTCGCTGGAACTCACCGCCCGACAGTGTTCGCGTCGGACGATCGAGCCCCAGATATCCAATTCCAACATCACTCAGACACTTAAGCCGCGCATGAATGTCGGGCAGCGTCCGCTCGGCAACTAATCGCTGTTCCTGCGTCAACGCGGCCGCTTCATCAAAGAATGCCGGATCTTCCGCCGGCGCGTTTTGAAGAGCTCTTAACCAGGATTCGATCGTTGCCAGCGCGGAGTCGACGCTTTGCTGCGTGAACTGAGCAATCGTGCGGCCGAGAAAAGTGACTCGTCGTGCAAACTGCTGCAGGCGAGATCCTTCACAGGATTCACAAGCCTTCTGCTGAAAGCTCGCGATTTCTGAATCCAGATCAACGACACCCTGAACGCCCAGTCCTGAACATTGCTGACACGCGCCCCAGGGGGAACTAAAGCTGAAACTCCGAGGTTCGGGTGTCGGGAAATTCAAATCGCAATCCGGGCAACAGAATCGTGTACTGTAAAGCTTTTCAATCCACGTTCCGGTCACTTCATGACTAATCACGCAGGTGCCATCGCTTTCCCGGCAGGCCAGTTCCACAGATTCGCGCAGACGTGATTCGATGCCGTCCTTGATAACGATGCGATCCACGATGGCTTCGATCGTATGAGCTTTCCCCGGGGCCAGTGGTTTTGAATCGGCGATGTCGACCACATCGCCATCAATCCTCGCTCGGACAAAACCGTTCCGAGCAATGCGTTCCAGAACTTCCTTATGAGCCCCTCGCCGCCCGCGGACCATGGGCGACATGATCATCAACCGAGTTCGTTCGGGAAGCTGCAGGACCTGCTGCAGAATCTGATCGATCGATTGTCGCTGAACCGGCTTTCCACATCCTGTGCAATGGGCAGTCCCGGCGCGGGCGTAGAGCAATCTCAGGAAGTCGTAGATCTCCGTCGTCACGGCCAGCGTGCTGCGGGCCGGCACGGAGGAAACTCGCTGATCCACACTAATCGTCGGCGCGAGCCCTGTGATATCATCGACGTCGGGGCGAGGAAGTTGCCGCAACAGCGTTCGAGTTTGAACAGAGACGCTCTCCAGATAGCGTCGTTGCCCTTCTGCAAACAGAGTATCAAAGGCCAGAGAACTTTTCCCGGACCCACTGACGCCAGTCATGACGATCAGCTTTCCGGCGGGCAGATCCACATCCACGTTGCGTAAATTGTGAGTCCGCGCGCCGCGAATGCGGATCAACGGCTGATTCTCAGGAAACGACGAAGAATTTGTGGACATCAGCGACGCGCTTCGCCCAGCGTAACGTCAACGTCGAGCGTTTCGTTTCCGCGTTTAACCTTCAGCCTGAGCACATCGCCGGCTGTGGCATCGGTCAGCTTCTCAACCAGCGTCTGGTAACCTTTGACGTCCTCATCATTGATCATTGTGACCACATCACCAGTCTGCAGGCCAGCCATCGACGCCGGAGAATCCGGGCGGACACCACGAATCACGATGCCGTCTTTGCCGCTGGCTGTAATATTTGGTTGGATGCCCAGAAATGGAGTGCGCGCCACCGCCGGGCGCCGACTGGCTCGGCCGCCTTCAGCAAATGTGGGGCGAGTTTCGAGCGCATCAATCCCGCGCAGGAGTTGTTCGGAGTAATCGATCACCGTCACCGCGCCTTCGATGTTCAGGGTCTTGAAGTCATCGTCCGGCGTGTGATAAATGTCCGTCATTCCGGTGAAGCAGAACATCACGGGAATATTCTTCTGGTAAAACGGCAGGTGATCGCTGCCCGCGAAGGCGCCGGGAACAATCGTGATGTCAACCGGAGTCACTTCATCAGCCTTTCGAACGATCGCCTCAAATTCAGTCGCCGTTCCGACACCGTTGACTTCCACTCGATTGTTTCGCAGGTTGCCAATCATATCGAAGTTCAGCATCGCCACCGTATTGTCGAGCGGAAACGCGGGATGCTTGACGTAGTAGTTGCTTCCGATGAGTCCTCGTTCTTCACCGGAGAAGCAAATAAACACCATGCGGCGTTTCGGCTTTGGACCGGACGCCATTCGTCGAGCCAGCTCCACCACGGCTGCTGTTCCGGACGCGTTATCGTCAGCCCCGTTATGAACTTCGCCAGTGCGATTCTGAGTTCTCGAGCCGTATCCTCCAAAGCCAAGGTGATCATAATGGCCACCGATCACGATCGTTTCGTCAGCGAGCGGCCCTTCGCCTTCGATTACGCCAATCAGGTTGTCGGTCGAGATCGTGTTAGCCTTGAAAATGGTAGACACGGTAGCGCTCCAGCCGGGCAGTTCCTGAGAGACCGGCTTGAGGTTAACATCGATGTATTCCGAAACCGCGGCAAGACTTCCCAACAATTCGTCGCCAACTTTCAGCGGTGTCGTTTTCAGCAGGGAATCGACAACCGATCTTTTCACATGCACAAACGGAACCGCTTCGCCTTCATTTCCAAAGCTTGAAGGATCAGCCAGTTCGTCGGCCCCCGGATCTGCAGGGCTGTCAATGTTGTTGACGAACAGCACCGCCGCGGCTTTGGACTTTCGAATCAGCTCCAGCTTTCGATCGATATACGCGTTGGGGCTGGTGGCTTTGCCGCCAAAGGCTCCCCCATCGCGGCTTTGTGGTTCACGCCGGATCAGGACAACGACCTTCCCCGTGACGTCGATTCCGGCATAGTCGTCGTAGCTCTCTTCGTCGGAAGAGATACCGTAGCCGACAAACGCCAGGCCACCAGTCGCTTCACCGTTTGCACCGCGGCGAATCGGTTGATACTGCTCCGCCAGCTTCAGTGAAATCGCTGTTCCATCCGGCTGAATCAACTCAACCTTCGTCGAATCGGCAACCGCAACATCGCCAATCGTCACAGGAAATGGCTGGCGGTATTTTCCATCGGGCATGCCGGGTTTCAGGCCGAACTTCTCATATTCGGCCAGAATCCGTTCTGCAGCCAGTTCGATGCCTTTCGTCTCGATGCCGCGGCCTTCCAGTTCATCTGAGGCGAAGTATTCTATGTCCGCGCGCACGCGCGATACGATTTCTTCTCGCTCCGGCTTGCCTTCTCCTTCAGAAGTCCCTCCGTAAACTCCCGCAATCGCCAGCGTCAAAGCACTGCAGATGAGCATTGAGGGTTTGAGAATCTGATTCGGGAGCATGCCATCGATCCTTTGTGTGGCGTGATAACGTCAAAGATTGTCTGCTTCGAGGCCCGCTGCGGAACTGTGTCTCCTGGGGCGGACCTTTATCCAACACTGGCCTGCGGCGGCGAAGCATCTGGTAGAAGTATAGTCACAAGCAGACTGTTTGCTAATTGCCGAGCAAATGTGCTCTTAAAAACACAGGATGCTCAGATTCGCGATCCACGAGGCCTATTGATGAGTCCATGTGTGGTGGAGAGTTCTCACTCATTGAGCTGGAGTCTGTTCAGGTTGAAGAGAATCCGTTGACACGTTCAAACTCCTGAACAAACTCTCGGTGGACGACCAGCTTCAAAGCGTTATCTTCGATCGAGGCCGCAATCTGTTCGATCGGCTTTGAGCTGCAAAAGACACACTGCGGAATTCGAACGATGATCGACTCAAAGCGGCGGCTATTCGCAGAGCCTCCCTCGTCTCGAATCAACCGAAACCAGATCCAGCCAAAGGCAAATCCAAACACTACCGCGAGAAAGCTTCTGGACTTTGGAACGTCTTCCGTAGACTCCCAGGCCTGAGTATGCTTGACCGTGGCCATCCGATCACAGTTCGTCGCGCATTGGTGGCAACTTTGTGGCATTTTGCGGTTGGCTTGATCCACACCGATGTGCGATCGAGGTTCACTGTGGAACGGTTCCGAGCGTTCTGCTGACACCTCGGGCAAATGGCATTCGACAGAATAACGACTCGCGCAAGGCAATGAGGGCAGTCCTGAACTCCAGATTGGAAAGAATCACTCACGTCGTCAGCACCTCCTGTTTTCATCACGGCAGTGGTCAATGACTCTCAAAGAAATGCCCCGCACGCGGCTTCTCCGGAACTGCCAACTGTTGATACTCGCGAGCACGCCCTATCGTGCCGTTCATTTATTCTGGGCTCAATACAGCGAATCCGAAAGAGGAGTCGAAGTACTCTGCAAAAAAACCGTCCGGCGCTAAGCACCGGACGGTCGAAACTTCATTTACGGCGAGACGCCAATTGACCTTGCCTGCGTTGATTACTTCTGCAAAAGGACGTTTACGCCCTTCTTGTTCGAAAGCACAATATCCGGCTTCTTGTCGCCGTTCATGTCGTGAATCTCAAACTGAGTCCCCACTCCGGTTCCAAGTCCCACCGTAATCTGATGCGGAGTAATTTTCGGAGCCTTGCCTTTTTCTCGCACGACTTCATACCAGTACATTCGCACAGGATCATGCTCGCCGGGATCGCCGCCATTGTGAGCAAAGAAGCGACTGCCCGTGACGTAGTCCAGTTGACCGTCGCCATTCACATCCACAGTTTCCATCGCGTGTGTCTGCGAATACGACTTGTCGATTTCATGCAGAGTCCAGGCGCCTTCCCCGGTATTCTCGGCCCACCACACGCCGAACGCATGCGCTGACGAGAAGAACAGGTCCATGTCGCCGTCACTGTCGAGATCATCCGCGTAGATGTTCGCACAGCTTGGGAGAGGCTGTTCACCGTTATCTGTCTTCACTCGAACAGGATGAAACGCCCACGCCTTTGTGCTGGTGAGATCTCCTGGATTCTGCCACCAGCCATGAGCAATCAGGATGTCCCGATGACCGTCTGAATTCATGTCACCCACACCAAGGCCGTGATAATACTTAAACGTTCCATTTTCATTGGGATTGCCCATCTCGCTGATGGCATGAAAACCAAATGAACCGGTCACCTTGTCCGGTTTTGGAATCACATTGAATCCCATCTGGGCTTCTGGTTGGGACCCCAGCACGATTTCTCGCACACCATCGCCGTTGAGATCTTCAAACTCCGGCGATTCATTGCACGCGCTGGTCCAGATTTCGAAGGACTTCCAGTGGCCTTCTTCGCCGGGGCCGGGATTCTTGTACCAGTGGTACGGATCGCCGGGGAAGCCAATGATCACGATGTCCTGCAACCCGTCAGCATCCATATCATATGCGAAGTTGACGAAGCTGTTGCTATAACCCACACCCGCGACGAATTCACCAGGCATGCGAATTTCGTGAATCTTCCACGCGGTGCCGTCAGTGTGTTCCGGAGTTCCCGCCTTTGGAGCCTGATACCAGACATCTCCGGCCACGACATCGATCGAGCCGTCGGCATTGATGTCTGCAGCGGCGACACCTTCCGAACGGAATCGCTCGTCCAGCTTCACGCGAACCCAGTTCGGATCATCGTCGGCTTGAGCCGTGTGTGCCATGGCGGCAAGCGCCAATAAGGATATCCAGCGTTTCATTGTCGGTCGTCCGAAAATAGGTGGGAAATTAAAAGGTCAATTGCTCGGTCAAGTATTGATTCTCGAGTCAGGCAGGCGTACTTGCCGGCGAAACCCAGTCCGACAAGAACGTCCAACCTGCAATTTGAGGTTTGTCGATTCAGGAGTCTATTTTTCAATTCGATACAGGCTGGTCGCTGTCCGAAGGAAAAAGGCTTTCCCCGCAACAGCCGGAGACGCCATGAAGCCTGCGTCCAGCTTATTCTTCGCGAGTTCTTTGTAGGAGTCTCCAGCCTCCAGAACAGTGCAAACACCATCCTGATTGAAGAAGTACAAACGGCCTTCAGCTTCCAGCGGAGACGCGGAGTAATCACCATCCAGTCGAGCAAACCAGACTTCTTCTCCACTGTCCGCTTTGAGACTGCGGACAATTCCCTGATCGCTGACAAAATAGAGACGTCCGCCTAATGCAATCATTGACGGCTTCTGCGGAATCTGTCGGTCTGATGTCCAGCGAATGTGGCTGCCGGTAACGTCTCCCTCGCCTGTGAACTTGACCGCCACAAGACGCGACTGCATGTAGCTGGTCGCAATGTAAACGGTGTCTTCAGAAATCACCGGACGCGGGACTGTTGAGAAGCCCAGTTTACCATACGACGCTTTCCAGATTTCTTTTCCATCGCGAGCATCGTAGCCATAGACCCAGTTGGCCGCCGGGGAAATTACCAGAGGCCGATCATTGATTTCGAGGATCAACGGAGTGCCATAGGCTTTCTGCAGTTCCGGAGTCTTATCCATCTCGCCCGAGCGTTTGGTCTGCCAGACAACCTTGCCTGTTGCGGCATCCAATGCGACGATCGACTGAGTGTCGGTGCCATCCAGATGAACGATGACTCGATCCTGCCAGACAGCAGGAGAACTCCCCGGACCATTCTGATGCTCCAGCTTCAGGCTGTCGTTCGTCCACAGCACTTCGCCCGATGTGCGATCGACACAAGCGGTTCCATAGGTCCCGAAATGGAAGAAGACTCGATCGCCGGCAATGACCGGAGTCGGCGAAGCGTAACTATTCAACGCATGTTTCGGTTCAGGATTTGGAATCGTGAATAAGACAATCTGACGCTTAATCTCGCCGGATTCACGGTCAACCTGCACAGCCTGCAGTGTCAGCTCGCCAGCGATCTTGAGCCCATTCGAATTCTTCAGCGTCGCCAAACGCTTTTCCTGTTCTTCAGGCGAAAGCTCCGCAGTGATTGCGGTTGTCAGCCAGATCTGATCGCCGGAGATCACGGGCGACGAATGCCCTTCACCGGCAATGTCCGTTTTCCATTTAACGTTCTCTGACTCACTCCACGTGACCGGAAGACCGGTGAGCTCTGAATGCCCCTGACCACCGGGCCCACGAAACTGAGGCCATTCATCGTCACCGAAAACAGTCAGCCCGGAACCTGGCAGAATTAAAGCTGCGAGTAAAAACGCGAGGGCGAACTTGTTCATGACAATTCCTCAGGTGGGTTCTCTGGTTGGGATGTCGAGAGATCCGCTGTACTCGAGCAAACACGCCCGCCTTCGGCAGACATGACGATTCCATCCGACACATACTCGTCCTGCGCCGCGGAAACGCTCGGGCATGGCAGCGGAAATAAACGCGGTGCCGAAGAATAGGAGCTTCCGGTCCGGAAGAAAAGTCAGCGTCCGGAATGTGCCCCACGAGCGGCGATGATGCAGCGCCAAATGGAAGCTGCGGAGTCAGGCTTGCCTCATGAAGAAGAGCCCCAAATGACTTGGAGGTCGTGTGGGGCTCAGAGACCAATTGAGCCCCAAATCACCAGTGAGAACCAAGCCCCTATCGGCATTCAGATTCTGCTATTCGTAACCAGGACTTACATTAAGCTGGTCAGAAGCAGGCGAAGCTTGCGCATTTCGCGGAGGCGGTCTTCGCCTTCCATCGTTTTGGGAAGCAGGTCAACGCTCAAGCTGCGTTGGTATCCGTGCTGTCGCAACATCGCCACGATACGATTGTAGTCGACATCACCCAGCCCACCCAGAACCTGAAGCTCAGTCGGAGAAGTATCACGCAAATGGAGATGCAGCACATGGGGATAAACCATGTCGTGCTCCAGATAACCGCCGGGTCGACAAATGTAGTAACTTGGATCCAGCGTGATCCCCATTCCCTTGACCGACTGGCATAGCTCAACGGCCGTATGAGGATCCTCAGTGAGCGTCCCGGACTTTGTCACGACCGACAAACGAATCCCGGCCTGATGACATAAAGCATTGCGTTCACGGAGGCGGTCAATTTCCGTATTGAATGGCGTGCCCTTGGGAGACGCCTGAATGGTCAGCTGGGCAACTCTCAGGAGCTTTGCAAAACGGATGATGCCGGCAAACGTCGGCATATCCACTTCACTCTCAAGGAAAATCGCCGCAGGGCTCAGGCGGCTGGCTTCTTTGAGTAACCCCGCAGCTGATTCCGGATCGACAGCGACCTTCGATGGTTTCAGTTGATCGTAATCTTCGTTCAGCCAGATTTCGACTTTGTCGAATCCCAGTTCCTGAATCTGCAGGCAGGCTGCCGGGAACGCCAAATCCCAGAGACTTCGCGTTGATGCGGCAATATGCACTTGAATGCTCCCTCTCTCGTCACAAACACTGAATTCGCTGACATTTACAGCGATGCTTCCGAGTTCCCTCGGACCCGAATTCCTGGGTCGGACTGTATTCCGGACCTCCTGATTTCGCAAGACCACACAGTCTTCCTGTCTGAACGCTGGTGGATTTGTAGGGATTTTACACGATTCTCCGGTTGAACTGCCGATAACGGTTAGCAGGGATGATTCTCATTCAGGAGACCCGAGCCCAGGTGGCTCCGCGCGTTTCCCGAACTGAGTTCCCTATGACTCCTCTGCACGGAACGGAGAGGAGTGGTTTTGGGGAAAACCACGGAGTGAATTCGATGCATAGCAAAATGGCTGTACTGCTTTCGGGGGCGATTGGGTTACTTGTCACCGGATGCTCTTCTACGACTCCGGTCATGCGTGGCCAGAGTCCTCATGAGGTTCGGAGTAACGGTGCCGTAATGGCCGACGGCTGCCCAATGTGCCAGTCTTCTACTGGTCCAAACGGGCAGATGATTCACGCTCCGAACTGTGACTCATGCCCTCCGTCTCAGCGAGGGTGCCACGCGGGATGCAATTTGCCATTTCATCCTGTGCATCGGAACTTCCACACGTATCAGGTTCCGTCAAATCTGTCGCGACCGCCCGAGAATTCTGCTCCGGCAATGTATCAGTATCCGTACTATACACTTCGTGGCCCAACTGACTTCTTCATGGAATAAGCGATCTCTGTCGCGAGATTCCTGATTGCATCGAATCAAAACAGGCCGCTCGAATTTCGAGTCGGCCTGTTTGCGTTGGTGATGAGTTAACCGGGCTTGTGTGGTAATCTGTTGATGCAACTCGTACTGCCAACTGTCGTCGAAGTGATTGTTCCAGTGCACGAGGGACTGACACCGGCCTGAGACAATCGTTGGTTGAGAGCAACAGGATTGGAGTGGCGTGGAAGAAAGAAATCGCATCGGACTCATACGACGACTTGCGATCACCACTGTCCGGAATGTTGACCTCATGCTGACAGACCAGTCCCACCACCAGCGCGGCCTTACCCGTCCTTCGTGGAAGTCCGGAAAGTTCATGAGAAGTTCTGCACGACACATTCTCCCGCTTTGGTCGTGGCTGCTTGCAGTCGTGGTCGCATTCCCCGGCATGGCGATTGTGAACGCGGTCGATGAACCCAAAGCGGTGCTCAAAGAGATTCCATTGCCTCCGCCCGACCGCCCGGCTCCGGGTTCGATTCGTGTCGAGAATGGCATGATCTTCAGCGGCATGTATTCCAAAGCGACGACGCTCGCACCGATTCGTCGTGGCGGAGGCCCGTTAGATCGCCCTGACCAAAACCTCGAAATGCGCCTCATCGATCAGAAGGCTCGCGAGATTTATGTTTCCGGTCGCCGCGCGGAACCGCCGGTGGCAAACAACCTCGTCTGGCCAAACTCGGTCTTCGCGATTCCTCAAAAACGAATTTCACGGAAGGTTATGCCGGAAGGAATTCCGACGCTGGGCTCCTTCGATAGCAGCGGAATTGCTCGAGGAACTTTGCACCGCCCCAACGGTCGCAAAGATGACATCGTGGTTGGCATCGTGGCCATCAATGAACTGTACGCAGAGGTCTCCTGTCTGACACACGACTGGAGCTACAGCATTACTTTTGATTCCATTCCACGACAGCATCTGCCTGACATTCTGAGCCACGTCCAGAATTCCCATGATCGCAATGTCGGTCTGGACCTTGTCAAAATGCTGATCAAAGCTCAGCGATTGCCGGAAGCCCGGCTGGTCTTTTCGACGCTTCTGGTCAACTTCCCTGAACTGGCGACTTCCGAAGAGCAGAATCAGATTCGTGAGGAAATCGCTCGTCAAATCACGAAGGAGCTGGAACAGCGGCGGGATCAGGGCCAACACAAACTGGCGGCAAATGGAGCCCGCGTTTTGACTCGGGACAACCTGACTCCTGAGACCATCGTTCGCGTTGACAGGCTGGCGAAAGATTATGAAGCGATCGATCAGCGGATCGCAGCCGTTCGCGCCGGACTTCCAGAACTCGTCGCCGGGCTTGAAGATGACCGGCTTCGTGAATCTGTCACGCTGATCAGCCGCACGGTGCTGGGCGAAATTAATCCGGACACGATCGACCGCTTCGCTGCCTACGAGATCGTGGCCAGTACTCCCGGTGACATCCCGCCGGATGAAATTCTGGGCATGGCGCTTTCCGGCTGGCTGCTGGGAGCAGAAAACACCGTTCGCAATCTGAACGATGTGGTGTCATTGTTCGAAGCTCGCGAAATGATTCTTGATTACATGAACACTTCGCCGGATGAAGTCGCTGTTCGGCAGGCTCTGGCCGAAAGAATCTCCGGGCTGGAAGGACTGGGTGTTGAGCGAGTCGCCGCGATGGTAAAATTCCTGCCAGCCTTTGCGGAACTGCCCATTGAGTTTTCTGATCCGGCCGCAGGGGGCAGCTTTACTCTTGAGGCCAACGAGTCTTCTCTTGGAGCCGTCGGTCGGGTGCCGCCTGAGTATCATGAAAGTCGCCAGTATCCTCTGCTCATCGCGTTGCATGGCCCGTTTGATGACGCAGCTCGAAATTTGAGCTACTGGCAGGGAATGGCCGACACCAATGGCTACATTCTTGTCGCGCCGGATTGGTCAACGAAGACAAGCGGTGATTCGAATGTTCCGCCGACCGTCGATGCAGTTTCGGCCGATTTTCATCGCCGGTTTCTGGGGTTGATCCTGCGATTGAAACAACAACTGCGTATCGATGACGATCGAGTCTTCATCGCCGGTCACAGCTTCGGCGGCGATGTTGCGATGGATCTCGCGGCCTCGCATCCCGACCAGTTCGCGGGACTGATCTCGATCTGCGGAACGGGTTCGCGACATCTACAATGGACGGCCGTCAATGCGATACAGATGCCGTGGTATATTGTGATCGGAGATGCGCAGTCCGGTTGGTTCGACCGGATGGGTCCGCTGTCCACGAAGCTGTTTCGCCGCGACACAGAAATGAAAGTCGTGTTTGATACGACCTTCGTCAAGTATCCCTCCCGCGGTCTGGAGATCTATCACGAAGAGTTCATGAGCATTTTCGACTGGATGTCTCGCTATCGTCGCAATCGAGCGCCGGAGAAGATTTTTGCCAACGTGCTGAGGAGCACGGATCTGCACTGGCATTGGGTCAAACTGAAGGGGCTGCCGCCGCAGTTCGCACAGCTCGATACCGGAGCCCCCGCACCGAGCGGTACGTATCGTCCCGCGGAATTGAATCTGCAGAGCGATGATTCAAATCTGATTCGAATCCGATCGGCTCCCTCGGATGTGTCGATCTCTCTGTCGCCGGATCTGAAAAACCTCAATCTGGAAAAGCCGATTCGCATTCACAACGGGCGCAAGATGACTTCCGTGGACTATGACCCCGAAGTTACTCATTTGCTGGAAGAGCTGTACGCAACCGGAGACCGCTCACGACTTTGCCACATGCGTGTGGACATTCCTAAATGATTGAATGCCATTTGGTTTTATCCCCGTTGCGGCAACTTCAGAGGGGGCCAATGGCTGTCCGCGGTCTATCATGAAAAAGAGGCAGGAATTCCGAGCCTCCGACGACCAAACAGGCGATCGCCTGACCGTGCGATCGATCGAACCGGCCAGGCAGTGCGTTTGTTTCGCCTTGAAATGACCTGATTCGTTGACAACCATGGAGAATTGTGCGGTAATCGCTGCCCTTCACATTATGCCCACCTGAAGACTCACGAAAAGTCGCTGAGGACTCCTATGTCTCCTGGTCCCCGCCAAATTTTGCGGTCAATGCTGCTGCTGACAAGCTTCCAGTTAGTAGGGTTGAACGATTCTGTTTTCGCCGATGATCGAGTCGACTTCAATCGGGAGATTCGCCCAATTCTTTCAGACATGTGCTACAAATGCCATGGCCCGGATTCTGCCGAACGCAAGGCTGGCTTACGATTGGATGGACATGCCGGAGCCACGGCCAGATTGGAATCAGGCTCCACGGCGGTCGTGCCGGGCAGACCGGAAGACAGCCAGCTGATTGCTCGCGTTACGACCTCCGATCCGGATCTGATCATGCCTCCGCCGGAGACAGATCGAAAACTGACGGCAACTCAGGTAGAACTTTTGACTCGCTGGATTCAACAGGGGGGCGAATACAAAGGTCACTGGTCGTTCATTCGCCCGGAACGTCTTGCACTACCCGCCGTGAGTCAGGAAAACTGGGCGACAAACCCGATTGACCGCTTTGTCATGGCAAAGCTCGACAAAGCCGGCCTGAAACCGTCGCCGGAAGCGGACCGCTACAATTTGATTCGTCGAGTCACTCTGGATCTGACTGGTTTGCCGCCGACGCCTCAGGAAGTTGATGCCTTCGTCAACGACTCCGACCCCAATGCCTACGAGAAGCTCGTTGATCGCCTGTTGGCATCTGGTCGTTTCGGCGAACAGATGACTCGGTATTGGCTGGACCTTGTTCGCTACGGAGATTCACACGGTCTGCACCTCGACAACGAACGTGCCTTGTGGAAATATCGTGAATGGGTGATCGGTGCCTTCAATGCCAATAAACCATTCGATCAGTTTACGGTCGAACAACTCGCGGGTGACCTGCTTCCGAATCCGACGATTGACCAGCAGATTGCCACCGGCTTCAATCGCTGCAACGTTACGACCAGTGAAGGTGGATCGATTAACGAAGAAGTTCTCGTCCGATATGCGGTCGACCGAACTGAAACGATGTCGACAATCTTCATGGGAATGACGCTGGGTTGTGCCGTGTGCCATGACCATAAGTTCGACCCTGTTTCGCAGAAAGAATTTTACCAGCTCTTTGCGTTTTACAATGTTTCCGCCGACGCCGCGATGGATGGAAATGCACTGGCACCTCCGCCGACAATTAAGGTGCCAACGCCTGAACAAACCGCAAAGCTCAGTGAGCTTGATCAGAAGCTCGCTGTGACTCGAGAAGAGCTCAACAAGGCTCTCGCGACGGTTGAATATGTCGATCCCGGAGCCGGGACAGTCGTCGCGCCGCCCGAACCTGCGGATTACATCTGGGTTGAAGATGAAGCTCCGGCCGGAGCCAAACTCGAAGGCAATAGTCCATGGGAATTTGTCTCGGCTCCGGATCATCCTGTCCACGCAGGGATGAAGTCAACTCGGCGCCAGGCTGACGCCATGAGTCAGCATTTCTTCACCGGTGCCGCGCCGACGTTGAAGATTGGCGAAGGCGATCAGCTTTTTGCGTACTGCTGGATCGATCCGGCGAACCCACCGAAGACGGTGATGCTTCAGTTCAATGACGGCAACTGGAACCATCGCGCGTTCTGGGGTGAAGACACGATTGCATTTGGTGCGGGTGATACTCCCGAACATCGCTCAATGGGACCGCTGCCGAAAGCTGGCGAATGGGTGCGTCTGGAAGTCAGTGCAGCTCATGTGGGACTTCCGGCCGGCACGGAGCTGAACGGCTGGGCGTTCACTCAGTTCGGTGGCACCGTTTACTGGGATCATGCTGGCAGCGTCACCAAAACTCTGCAGGGCAATCAGTCGTTTGAATCTCAAGTGGTGTGGGAAGCGGCGGATAAGGCTGTCGAAAAGTCCGCAGTGCCTCAACCTGTTCGTGATGCGATCAAGGTCGATGCCGACAAACGGACGCCCGAGCAGGCGAAGGTGATTCGCGATCACTTTGTGCAGTTCGTTCATCCCAAAACTCGACTGACCTTCGAGCCTCTGCAGAAGCAGATCGATGAAATGACAAAGGAGAGAAATGAGACCGACGCGGCGATTGCGATCACGATGATTATGGCCGACCTGCCAACACCTCGTGAAACGTTCGTTTTGAAACGCGGCGAGTACACAATGCCCGGAGAAAAGGTCGAAGCGAATGTTCCGGCGGTGTTTCCGCCGCTGCCAGCTGACGCTCCGCGAAATCGTCTGGGACTTGCGAAATGGCTGACTGATCCGTCGCATCCGCTGACTGCACGAGTAACGGTGAATCGTTATTGGCAGCAGTATTTTGGCGTGGGACTTGTGAAGACGGCAGAAGATTTTGGTGTGCAGGGTCAGTGGCCTACGAATCCGGAATTGCTGGATTGGCTGGCCGTCGAATTTGTCGAAAGCGGCTGGAACATTAAGGCCCTGCAGAAGCTGATCGTAATGTCGTCAACCTATCGCCAGTCATCACGAGTTTCCCCGGAACTCCTTCAAATCGATCCGAATAATGACCTGCTGGCTCGCGGACCTCGTTTCCGCCTGGATGCGGAAGTCGTTCGTGACAGTGCGTTGTCGATGAGTGGTCTCCTGGCAGAACAATTTGGCGGCAAGAGCGTCAAGCCTTATCAGCCGGATGGCATCTGGGAAGCCGTGGCATTCGTGGGCAGTACGACTCAGTATTACAAGCGTGACGCAGGCCAGGCACTTTATCGACGGAGTCTGTATACGTTCTGGAAACGAACGGCACCACCTCCGTCGCTGATGGCCTTCGATGCTCCATCCCGCGAAACCTGCGTGGCTCGACGGGCGCGGACCAATACACCGCTCCAGGCCCTGGTGCTGATGAATGATGAACAGTATGTCGAGGCGTCACGGAACCTGGCAGCTCGAATGATCAAAGAGGGCGGAGACAATGCGGCTGCTCAACTGAGTTTCGGCTTCCGCGTCTGTACAGCTCGCGTGCCGACTGAACATGAACTGAGCGTGTTGAGCAAAGTGCATGCGGAGCAACTGGCGCATTATCAGGCGAATCCGGCGGAAGCCGAAAAGCTGCTGGTCATCGGGGCTTCACCGCGTGCCGAGGGAATCGATCCCGCGACTCACGCCGCGATGACCATGATGGCCAACCTGCTGCTGAACCTGGACGAAGCGATCACGAAAGAGTAACGTCGTCAGACGATTGAGAGGATTTTGATATGCATCCACTAGCACAACACGCATTACAGCAGACTCGCCGTTACTTCTTCGGCCAGTCAGCGGCTGGTATCGGGACCGCGGCATTGGCTTCGGTCTTGAATCCGAATCTGCTGTCGGCCAACACACCGGTCAAAACGTCTTTCGGTGAGTTGCCCAGTTTGCATCATCCACCCGCGGCCAAACGAGTCATCTGGCTATTCATGGCCGATGCTCCTTCGCAACTGGATTTGTACGACTACAAGCCGAAACTGGCAGAGTTCTTCGACAAGGATCTGCCCGAGAGCGTTCGCAATGGCCAGCGAATCACGACAATGACGTCGGGCCAGACTCGACTCCCGTGTGCTCCGTCGATCTTTAAGTTCGCGCAGCATGGGGAGCATCAGGCGTGGGTGAGCGAACTGCTGCCGAATATTGCATCAATCGTCGACGATATCTGCATCGTGAAAACGATGAATACGGAAGCGATCAATCATGACCCGGCGATCACCTACATTCAGACCGGCAGTCAGTTGCCTGGTCGACCAAGTATGGGATCGTGGGTTTCTTACGGCTTGGGCAGCCCCAATAAAGATCTGCCGGCATTCGTCGTGCTGCACTCAAGAATCCCCGGGGGTGCTCAGACGCAGGCGTTGTTCTCACGGCTGTGGGGCAGCGGCTTCATGTCGACTCGCCATGCTGGCGTAGCTTTGCGGTCGTCCGGGGATCCGGTGCTGTATTTGTCGAACCCCAGTGGCGTCGACCCTGCGACTCGTCGCCGAATGCTGGATGGTCTGGCTGAACTGAACACAGATCGACTCAATGCGGTCGGCGATCCGGAGATTGCTTCGCGTATTTCCCAGTACGAGATGGCGTTCCGCATGCAGACGTCGGTTCCGGACCTGACTGACATTTCCGATGAGCCGCAAAGTGTGCTCGATATGTACGGGCCGGAAGTCAAAGAGCCCGGAACATTCGCCTATAACTGTCTGTTGGCGCGAAGAATGGCGGAGCGAGGTGTCCCGTTTACTCAGGTGTTCCTGCGTGGCTGGGATCATCACGGCGGACTGCCCAATGCGATTCGCGGAATGGCTCCGGCCTGCGATCGCCCCAGCGCGGCGCTGGTGAAGGATTTGAAGCAGCGAGGAATGCTGGACGATACTCTGGTGATCTGGGGCGGCGAATTTGGCCGCACGGTTTACAGCCAGGGAACGCTGACCAGGGACAACTACGGTCGTGACCATCATCCTCGCAACTTCACGATGTGGATGGCGGGCGGTGGTATCAAGGGCGGGCAGGTCTACGGCGAGACCGACGATTTCAGCTACAACGTGGTCGACAAGCCGGTGCACATTCACGATCTGAACGCCACAATCCTGCATCTGCTGGGTGTGAACCATGAGCAGCTGACGTATCGCTTCCAGGGCCGTGACTTCCGGCTGACGGACGTTCATGGGACTGTGGTACGCGATATCCTGCGAGCATAGCCGGCCCACTGCGACAGTACAGAGGGAGCCTAACTGGACAGCGCCGTGTTCACGAAAACCATTGAGAATACAAGCCCGAAGCGCCAGTTTTGAAGTTGCGTTATTCGACAATCGGGGAGATCGACAGGGCGAAAACACAGGGAATTGTCATAACCCGACGCGTCACGGCGTGTTGAATTAATCGCGTCATCAGCTTAGCCCCGGTTGTTTTTTCCGGGTTTCAGAGGCGAGAACCGGACGCTAACGCGTTCCGGCTGATGAATTCAACAAGCCAACTTCAAAACTCACGCGTCGAGTTGTGAAAAGCCGCTAAAACAACAGTCCGCTACGGTTCAGGAATTGTCCGCGCGACTCGGAATCCGTGTGAGTTGTATTGGATGTTCATCAGCATGTAGGAGACGTCAATCGCGTTTTCGTAGTAACTGCTCCCGCCGGCCGCGCCACCCAACATGGCGCGTTCAAGAGGGTGGCCACTTTCACTGCGATTGCCGGGATTACTGTCGTTGCACCATTCGGCCACATTCCCCTGAACATCAAACAAGCCGAAGTCATTGGGACGGAGGAGTCCAACCGGTTTCGAGACAACAATCTGGGTCCCGTCGGAACGCAGGAGCGGAGCTCCAATCGAACGCAGGTACTCAGAATTGTTCTTATCACACCAACTATACCGAGTGTGAAGTGACAAATCCGTGCCATAGAATCGCTCGCCACCCACACCCGCCAGCGCCGCCAGTCTCCATTCGGCAACGGTCGGAAGTCGATAGCCCGGCTTTTTGAAATCGTCGGCTGCAGCCTCCCACGTGGAAGCATCCGCAGGATAGAACTCAGGAAGCCCTTCGCGTCGAGACAACCAGTTGCAGTATCGAGTCGCGTCCTGCCACTGAACAACAGACATTGGCGAATCCGGCGTGCGCGAATAATCGGGCGCGTTGTACATCGCAGGATCGAATCCATGGACCTGCTCCACCGTTACTTCATGTGCGCCGATCAAGTAGTCATACCCGACACTGGCATCGGTCTGTCCCTCGATACGAATCAGCGTATGACCTTCGCAGGTCTCCAGCCGAGGTGATTTCATCCACTGGCGAGGCGACTTTGGTCCGTACAGCGCGGTCTCAGCAGTTTCTGCGGGGAGACTGGCCGAGGGTTGCGGGACGCCCCAGCGACGAAGCAACCATTCTGCGGCGGAATGCACACCGCCATCTGGCGTGTCGCGATGCAATGACATCACAAAACTACGAGCATCATCAAGCCGAAGAATCTGCTGTTCCTTGTAGTCTCCCAAAGAGATCAGAAGTGCATACTGAATACCCGGATCTGTCTCGGAATGCAGTCTCGACAAAAGTCGTTCGGGCGTGACGTCAAGCAGTGCAAGGAGCCGCATTGCCTGAGATCGCGTCGTATTCGCAAGACTAACTGTTGTCCGTTGGAAGTGCTTCCACAGTGCTTCTGTTTCATCCAATCTGGAGTGTTTCAGCAGCAACGCAATGGCCATCGCGCGGCGATGAGCGACACGGTTCTGCTCTTCAGCGGAATCTTTGTATTCGTCTTCACTGTTCAGGACTTTCCAAAGGACGCTGACGTCCAGGGTTTTGGCCGCCGGTACCATACGCTCGATCTGCCAGTCCGACGCATCGAGCGAAAGTCGGGTTCGAGTCGCGTGATCAGGCCCGATATAATCAGTCAACAGTGACAGAGCGAAACTGTTACGAAGATCCTCGCTGGTCACTCCCAACACTTTGGAGAGCTGAGGAATCAATGGCTTCGCCGCGGGCTGAAGCGAAGTGGAAATCAGGCTATACCGATCAGGGTGCTTCGTGCAGGCGTGAATCAGGATCTCCGCAATTCGTTCTGCAGCAACGTCCCATCGTGCGGTTGTCTGCTCATCCTTCGGAGGATCCATTTTCGCGAGGATCACCAGGGCACGGAACCTGGTGTCATCATTCACGGGCACGAAGCCGTCGTCAGAATTCTGAACGTGATCAACAATTTTCCAGCAGCGCGGAACTATTTCATTGCTCCATTTCTGCATGGCATCGCCGGCGAGCACAGCATTCTCCGGAATTGACGACGTCAATGCCGAGACAAACACATCCTCAAGAGTCGAATCATTCCATCGCAGATGAGCCAGCTGGAGAGCAAAGGCCTGTGAGGAATTCTTCTCTGCGGTGCTCAGCGAAGTCGCCACAGCCGTCTCTGCCAGCGTTCCATGCCCAGACAGTTCATTGATCAGCACGGGCAGTCTTTCAGGATCTGCGATCATCAACTGATCACGCAGGGAGTTGACGCCGATCTGCCGATCGTAACGAAACAGAATAATTCCCAGCACGACCAAAGTTGTCACCGTCACAAGGATTGAGGTCAGCGATTCTCGGTCGCGGACAGCCATCATCTCCTTCTCTTCGGCCGACAACTGACTGGCCGGCAATACCGCTCGCACCTGCATCCATTCCCAGAATCCAGGCAGGAAGCGTTTCTCTTTTTGCTGGCTCCAAAGACCGGCCTGTTCCGTCAGTCGCTGATGCAGCCGCCCCCGGAAGGACTCACGCTGCTTGGCCGTCAACCATTCTCGAATGGAAGGCACCAGGAAGTCATGCGACAGTTGATAAGTTGTTTGTTCCGTCATCGACGGATTGGATTCTGATCGCGTTCTATCCAATGATTCCGTCGCGCTGATCAGCTTGAGATCTGATTCCATGATCGTCATCAGCATATCGAAACGGGCGCGGTCGTTTTCGTAGCCGGAGACCGCCAGCAGTTCGGCACGAGTTCGGCGGCGGGCTTTGATCTCAATCCCCAGCCCGGGCACCAGCGTCTTCAGAATTCGCCGAGCGGCTTCATCGTGAGCTTTCTGATTGGCCGGCGCATAGGTCGCGGAGAATGAGTCGTTGAGAAACTGCGCACCGATGCCGACGGTGCCGCCGAGAATTCGCAGGGTCGAGGGAATCCAGTCCTTCGATTTCACCATTTCCGCAAACAAGGCCAGATGAACCGGAATCACTTTGTCATCATGGGCCAGGTTGTCGATCGCTCCGTCGATGAATCGGTCCTGATCCCGATCCGGTGGCTCGGGGGCAGGTGGAAGCTGACCATAACCGCGACCAAACTCGATCAGCACTTTTCGTGCGTGGCGACGATCGAACAAGTCGATCATCATCGCGTTGCGACCAAGCTGCAATGGGGATTCGACGGCCTCCATAAAACGATTTAACGCCAGCCAGAAATCGTCACGAATAAGCACAACGCACTGCACCCTTGCGCCGTCACACTGACGAATGGATCGAACCAATTCGGTGTCTGCCGGATCCGGATGCGCATGAAGCCATTGTTCAAACTGATCCAGCACAATCAGCAGACTGCGGTTTGTACCGATCCCCCCGCCGCGACGAATCTCAGCAAGCGCCTCCGGCAAAGTACTGCTGGTTAAATTGCTGCAATGTCGTTCGATCGCAGCGAACAGTTGCTTTTCCGTCAGGTCTGCGGTGGCTTCCAGAACAATCGAGACAATCTCTGATCCCAGCAACGGAACCATTCCTGCTCGAACCAACGAGGACTTGCCGCACCCTGTCGGTCCCGAGATTACACCCACGCGTTGGAGGTCCGGCACATCGTCACGAACGGTAACCCAGCGTTTCCAATGGCTCAGGCATTCCGGCAAGCCATCTCGATCTCGTGCACCCGGCAACAGACCCAGAAAGAAGTAGGCATCCGCACGACTGAACGCACGCAGACCTCGAGGAACGATCGTCACGACGGGGGCGGATCCGTCGCGAGCCGTTTCATCAGGCACGGAAACTTTTGCGACACTGTGAGCAGCACCGCCAGCATCGCCCTCTCGCAATTCCGTCTTACTCAGCCATTCTCGTAAATCGTCCGCCAACTCAATTGTTTCTGCATAGCGTTGACTGGCCAGCTTGGACAACAGCTTGAGACAGATACGGTTCAATTCGGCGGGAACGCTTCGCTTGAGTTCGCGCGGTGGTATGGGATCTCGAGTCAGAATGCGATACAGAACATCGTGAGACGCTCCGCCGGAAAACGGCCTCTCGCCAGTCAGCATTTCATACATCACAACGCCAAGGCTGAACTGGTCGCTGCGGCCGTCGATTCGATGACCTTCTCCTCGCACTTGTTCGGGACTCATGTAGCTAGGAGTTCCCGCCAGACCTTCGTGGCCACCGGAGACCGCTTCATCACGCAGGGCCAGCCCGAAGTCGGCCACGTAAACTCGGCCATTATCCCCCACCAGAATATTGGCTGGCTTGATGTCACGATGAACAATACGAGCTCGATGAACATGATCCAGTGCCTGAGCCACGTCAATCAGCAACCGAGCGATTTCCACATTAGGCAGCGGCCCCTGCATCATGACCTGCGAAAGATCTCGTCCGTCGATGTATTTCGAGACGACAAAACAGCGACCGTCGTTGATCAGCCCGCAGTCGTAAATCGGAACCACGGCCGAATGATCCAGACGTGCCAGCGTTCGCGCTTCGCGCAGAAAGGTCTGCAAATAATTCTGATGTTGAGCACGATGCAAATGAGGCAGCTTGACGGCAACCAGCCGATCGAGATCTGCGTCTTTTGCGAGGAATACAACCCCGAAGCCGCCTCGCCCCAGTCGCCGAATGATCTGATAACGCCCAATAAAAGCCCCGGCCTGCGACTCAACGCTGTGGTCGGACTTTTCGTTCAGCAGGAAGCCGCTCAAATCCGCCGGAACCGGATTCGGGAGCTCACCATCCATTCCTCCGGGCCGAAAAGCCAGCCCCGGCCGAACGACGGTATCGTCTAAGTTCTTCTGCATTTCCATTCCGGACCTTTACAAAGCCAGTTTCGACGTCGCAAAGTGTACAGGAATCACGCGGTTTCAGAATACCGTCTCTCGCCTCAAAAATCCTGAGTAGTGAATCTTGAAGAGGAACTTCAGAGTCAGCCTGAAGTCGCTGGTCGCAGGAATCCCCAGGTCGCGGCGAGTGCGTCCGCGGCTTCTTCGACGTCGAGGATGTCTCCCCACGGGCCGTTACGCAGGAACGCATGAGCAAACTCATGGGCAATTACGTAGTGCGCGAAGGCTTCAGAGCAGTGCGATAATTTTGTTCGCAGAACCACGCAACGCGTTCCGCTTCCCATCGGTCCCGGCGTTGGCATCCACAAAGTCCATCCCTGACCAGGTACGAAATTGTCGATCGTGACTCGGAACCGAGGATCTTCCACAAAATCCTGCTGCACGTGAGCCGGAATCGCATGGAGTACCGTGAGAACTCGCTGACGCAGCTCGGGAAAATCCGCCAGCTCGATAATCAGTGAAGAAAAAATGTGCGAGTCCTTCCGGATGGTTTCGCGGGGGGGAAATCATAGTGCACGCCACTGGTGGTATGATCGTTTAACGTTTCCTTCAACGTACGTCCAGTGGCAACGTGGATCGACAGCAAACCGACGTCGATCGCATCATTCGCGCAGTGATTGGCTCAGGTGACGTTCCTGATGTGTGATTGCCAGTCACTCAGAGGCCGCGACAGAGTAAAGTCGATTCGACGCAATGCGACGTCCAGAACCAGCAGCAGTGCGGAGACCGTTAACAGCCACGGCCAAAGCTCAGTTGGGCGAGTTGTCCGGATTCCGGGACGGTCAAAGATGTCTTTCGCAGCCGGATCATAGCGTCCGCCGGAGATCGTGGAGATTTCTCGGAGCAAGGCTTCATTCGTCGCCTGAATTCTCAGCTCATCATTGTATCCCACCATGAGTCCTCGGCTTTGCCGGGTGATCACCTGGCCGTCTTTCTTTACGGCAATCTCAAGGTTGTACGCGCCGGAAATCGACGAATCGAATTCTCCGCTATATCGCCCAGGAGCCATCTGCGGCAGAGTCAGGGGCGTACGTTTTAGCTGCGGGTCGATGACAGTCACTTCGACTTCGGATTGATTCAGAAATGCTCCAGCTTCGTTCACTGCATCAATGTTCAAATGGGTCGTCAGGCCTTGTCGTAGAGATTCGATCTGAATTCCTTTGGTTTCACTTTTTCGCATCGTCTGGCGAACGACCTGAGTCCAGAACTTTCCGTAGCCGGGCCATGTCAGCCATTCCGCGGCCCAGCGGCTTTTGGCATCCGATGTGAACGCCGCCGTCATTCCCAAACCGTAACGCCACCACGCCAACAGCGGGTCACCTTTTTCCGTCGCCAGAATCACTTCACAAGTTGGTTTCGGGCGCGTCGTCACGTAGCCCAGCAGAAATGGAGCCGACTCCATATCCAGCTCGGCCAACGCGCGAGTCGCCCGGATCACCTGCGGAACAAACGGCTGTTCGTCGATTGCGGACTTGCTGGCCGTCATGGTTTCTTTGGCGAAGATCTGCGGCACCTGCGATGGATCTTCCGCAAGGTAGTACCGCCCCTTGCCAATGCGCGCGATGGATTCCAGAATCGCCGGATCCGTCGCTCCTTCTCCTCCGATGGCCACCGTCGACAAAGTGATCTTTGCAGCCGCCATTTGCTGGGCGAGTCCTTCGAAATCGCCGGTATTGGAGATGCCGTCGGTCAGCATAATGACGTGCTTGAGCTTGGCCGAAGTCGTGTTGAGCATTTCAAACGACATCTCCATCGCGGGATACATGCTGGTCCCGCCTCCGGAAGTCAATTGAGAAATCTCATCGCTGATTTT
This sequence comes from Planctomycetota bacterium, assembly GCA_052034165.1. Lineage (GTDB taxonomy): Bacteria > Planctomycetota > Planctomycetia > Planctomycetales > Planctomycetaceae > SXXK01. Next base: position 24,880 of record JBPOIW010000077.1, read on the forward strand.
CCCCTTGTTACTGGCCGATTGCATTTCACTCAGGATCTGCGTTTGATCATCAAAAGCCAGCACACCAATCTGATCACGATTCCCCAGCAGCTCAACCGCCGATCGAGCGGCCGTCTTGGCCATTTCCAGCTTATCGCCATCCATCGAACCAGATCGGTCGATCACCATCACAATCGCGAGCGAAGGCTTTTCCTTCTCCTTTTCGAAGTCACTGCGAACCGGCAAAATCTCTTCCAGCGTTGTCTTATAGTAACCGCCCAGCCCAAACGATTGCTCGCCACCCAACATGATGAAGCCGCCGCCAAGGTCCTGAACCCAGGTGCGAGCAATCTCCATCTGCTGCTGAGTCAAAGCGGTCGCTGGCACATTGGACAGCATTACCAACTCATAATTTTGCAGGCCCTCAAGAGAATCCGGCATACCCTGCGGTGGTCGAACATCCGCTTGAATGCCTTCATCTTCCAAAGCGTACGCCAGATCACGAATCAGATTCGGATCGCTCTCAATGATAAGCACTCGCGGCTTCCCCGCCGTGTAAACCAAACCCGCATCCGCGTTATTGTCGAGCAACGTATCCTGCTTCAAGTTCGACACGCGAACTTTGAAAGCGGCCATGCGATCCCCTTCAACCGTCTGCTGGAAGCGAAAGCGATTTTCGCCTGCTTTGAATTCTCTCCGTTCGCTGATGACCTTGTGGTCGCCGCGAAAAACTTCCAGCAGTCCGGAGTCGTCGTGATTCGAAGTCACGGTGACGTCGACAAAAAACGGCTCTCCTTCACGGACTTCCGGAGGGACTCTGATCTCTGACACCTGAACTTCCGGCTCAGATCGCGCCGGCAGAGGAAACGTGGAGATCGGAATCGTACAACGAGCCGCCGCGGCCGCAGCGTTTCCCTGAGTCTGATTGCCGTCGGTCAGAATAACGATCTGAGGCACGTAGCCCTGCGGAATGTATCCGGCAGCCGCTTCAATCGCAGCCGCCAGATTTGTCGCAGGTGATGTTTCTGAATCGGCGATCGGCGACATGACTGGCTTGTTGTCAGACGATTTCGCATCTCCAGCAACGTTCGGTTTCTCCGCTTCCGTGAGACGAGCATCAAGTTCTTCGCCTGGTCTCTGTTCGCCGACCTCACCCGGGGTTGCGGCAAATGGGAGATACGCGACACGGTGCGAGCCTTTGGATTCTGTCGCGAGTTTCAAAAAATCCGCAGCCGCAGCACGACCATTCTCACCAACGCTCTTACTTTGATCGACAAGAAACAGCACGAATTGTTCGTCTGTCTGATGTCGCCACGTGAGCCCCGCAAGGGCCAGCACCATCAGCAGCGCGAGCAGCGATCGAGTCACCAGCGAGACGATGCGCTGGGAACGAGGAAAATCGCTCAGACTTTTTGCAAATCCGATTCCCAGCACAACGGCCATGGGCACAATCAGAAGCAGGAAGCCGGGCCGGATGAATTCAAACGGGAGCATGATTGAGACGAGAATGTGCGGAGCCTGTTTCTATCTGCCAAGATCAATCAATCAGGGTTGATAACACATCCGAGCCATTGTTTCGAGCTATCAATACGATTGCCCTTATTTGGCCATCCCGTGTTTACTGTCCGGGCTTCGTCGACCAATACCTGATCAATCCTTCCGTCATTTCATCGCACGCTTTTCCCGCATCAGGTGCACCGGAATTAACCACCGACAGAAAGGCCGTCTTTTTATTCGGAGCCAGCCAGATCGTGGCATACCACGTATTATTGCTGCCCGTATGCATTAACACCTTGCCCGTCCCCCAGGCACGGTCTGTGGTGTTCGACCCGAAACCATAAGGATCCGCCTGCTGGACGAGTTGAGCATCAAATTGCTGGAGAGGAGCGTGAAGATGTTCCAGGGTTTCGGACTTCAGCAACGATTTCTTTTGCCTGAAAGTCCCCAGATGCAGTGCAGCGCAGCGACCCCAGTCATCAAGCGTCAAGTGCACGGTGCCCGCAGGACCAAGAACAGCAGCATTGTCGACTTGTACCGGTAATTGCTGGTCCAACTTCTCGATATGTCCCCACGGCTGATCAATCGCGCCATCAATGCTGGGCGGACCGAAACCAGCGGCCTTCATTCCCAGCGGCTCGAACAAGCGTGAAGCAATCAGATTCTCCCATGTTTCGCCGGTGACTTTCTCCAGCATTGCTCCTGCTGCAACGAAGCCCACATTTGAATAGAGATATGTCCTTCCGGGCGGCTGGTCTGGCTTCTGAAAAAACACCTGACGCATCATCGTCAGTCGTTGTTCAGACACAGAATCGTCTGCCCCAAGCTCGCGCCAGGCAACGTCCCGTGGAACTCCTGCATAATGCGATACGAGGTGCGAGATCGTAACAGGGCGATATTCCTCATGAATCTGATCAGCATACTCTGGAAACACGTCCGCAATCTTTGTGTCCCACGTCAGCTTGCCCTCATCAATCAGCATCCCCACAAGAGTTGCCGTCATGGCTTTGGTACAGGAGCCGATATGAACTTTGTCGTCGACGGTGAAAGGTTCCGCGTCTCCTTGTTTTCGAACTCCCGACGCGACCTTCAGTGACACTTTTCCGTTCTGAACAATCGCTGCAGCACCACCAGGCATGCCATAGCGTTTGATGATATCATCAATTCCGGCCTGAACCGCCTTCGGGACTTTTTCAGCGGAAGCGGTCGCCGAAAGCAGACTGAAAGAACAGACAATCATTAACAGATGTCGTTTCATAGAGTTCTCTCATACAAGCGGAATGTGGACTCAGCACGCGACAGACATTTTTGGACAACAGAGCCATCTGTGGACCTTATTTCAATCACGGTCCGACAAATCTATTGGCCTCAGCCGGAACGCTTGTTACGACTGTTGGCCATCAGACTCGAAGACGTCCGGTTCGTATGTTCGTGCAGTCGGTTGGTCTGATAAGCGTCGATAAGCCGTTCAAGCATTTCCAGGCGGTAGCGAATTCTTTGGCCACGCTCGGTGTCTCGCAGGCAGCGAGGATGCTTGAAGACTCGGATCTCCTGAACGTTTGGGACGATGTCGATTCCGTCGCGCACGGCCGCGTCAACGGATTCGAAATGATGATGTTCCGCCAGCACGATGCGGTTCGGTTCCAGGACCAGTGTATAGCCGTAATCGCCATAGGCCTCGGAAAATGCTCCGTCGATCGTGATGGCCTTCCCGCTGCGCTTCAGAGGCGACTCGCCTTTCTCCACTTTCACTGGCACATGGCCGTTGACGATCAAGCCTCCTTCTGCCGCCATCCCGAACTCAGCCAGAACTTTGTCGCAGAATGCGACTTCGTGAATCAGCGCGAAGTACGGATCTTTAGTCTCATGATGAGATTTCTTGTCCTGGATAAAGTCACGCTCAAATGTCGTGATACGATCCTTGCCGAACAACGGGGAACGAGGACCGCTCCAAAGATACCAGAGGAAATCCAGGTCCGGCTCAGCAGCGTTCACAACAGCTCGACGAACAACCGTTTCGATGCTTTCAAATAGTTTTCGTCCCGCCAGCAATTGCCCGTCGACCGAGAGCGGCAGAAAATTTCCCGCAGCATCCACCGGCACGCAGCCGTGAAAGATCAGGCATTCATCGCGTCGCAGGTACATCGAGCCGTGGCCGACCATAAAACGGATCTGCTCCTGCAATTTCTGGCTGTTCAGGAACGAATGCTTCAGGACAGCCAGACAGGATTGCTCTTCAGCGGTCAGCCGGTATGGATCAGCGGGGTCAATCGTCGGAAAGAGCTTATCGCGAAGGTCGTAGATGGCTCCATCAATCTCGATCGTTCCGCGAACGTGGTCAATTCGGTGCAGCAGGCGTCGGTGATCCAGTTGCCACTGAGGATTTCGCTCAAGCAACTGACCTTCCAGTTTGAACTGCATAATGGCCGCGGCTTTCTGCATGCGCGCGACCACGTCGTTCGGCCGCATGCCATCGCTTTTCGGCATAAAGAACTGTGCTGGATCGTCGGCGTAAACCGTGCGAGCCAGATGTTCCAGCGGTGTCAGAGGGATACTGTAGCCTTCGTCGAGCTGACCAATGCGCCGGTATCGCAAGGACACGCGCAGCACGGTGCAGATCAATGCTTCGTGGCCCAGCGCGGCTCCCATCCAGAGAGCATCATGGTTGCCCCAGATGAATTCCACATTCGGCTGCAATCGAAGATATTCGACAACCCTGTCGCCTCGCGGCCCACGGTCCCAGCAGTCTCCACCGATGATCAGTTCGTCAACGGCCAGATTACGAATAAGGCGGCCAACCAGATGAATCAGATGCAAAGCTCGCCCACGTTTGACGAGTTCATCCAGCATCGCTCCGATGAACTCCGGCCCGCGTTCGGTGGATGGCGAATGCAGTAGTTCCAATAACAGTTCGCAGTACTCAGCAGGGAATAATCGAGTCGCCAGTCGGAGACTGTAGTTCGACACGAGATATCGCAGCAGTTCCAACTGAGGCTGCAAGGTACGCGTCGCATAGGCCAGAACTTCGCCGTGCTGAGTTAACGTCTGACGAAGGCGTTCAGTGACTTCGGCAGGATAGAACGTGAGTTTCAGGAACTCAGCCATTTCTTCAGCGCTCATACGCCCTGCAAACATTTCCTCCACAAGGGGTCGCAATGTCCCGGAAGCATTGTTAATCACATGTTGCAGCTTTTTGTCTTCACCGTGAATGTCGCTGATCACATGCACCGCGCCTTTGGGCAGCGTTTGCACAGCGGCCAGCCGAGCAACCTCGGCGATCGCCGCGTCAACATTCGGGTATTCCATCGCCAGCAACTCGAGCATGGCGAGATCGGCCTCAGGCCGTTTAAAGGACAGAGATGCGTTGGACATTGGAGAAGTGGGTTACGGCTAAACAATTAGGGAAGTGATCAGGAAGCCGCGAAGCATATTATTTCACCGCCACCATGAGAACTCCGCAGTACCCCGGGAAAGGAGCATTGTGCCGACGTGGAGGCTGCCTGAGTAAAATCTGCGACTTTGAGCCTAAGCAAACGGAGTGAGCGCGCCGGCGACGAAATCCGTTGCTGCTGAGATGCCCCGACTGTTAGCGGGATGCATTGCTTCTGCTGGTGTTTCCGCCGATGCATCCAGATGCACACAGATCATCTCAATGGCCGTGAGTGCAGAAGCGGAATCATTCCCCATCCGTGTTCATCTGCGTTTCTCCGGTGATAAATCCACCCACGGCAAACAATCCTGCTCTACAGCCACGCGCGACTTCACGCGGCTGTTTTCTGTCGCCCGGTTGTCAGCATCGACACAACAACCAGCGTCAGAAAACCCAGAGGAATCGTCAGAATCCCTGGCTGGCTGAACGGGACAATTGCCGCCGCAGCATCAAGCCCGTAGACTTTGGAGTACGCTTCACCGCTCAGCAAAATCCAGGTCATGGATGAGACCATCCCGACCACAATAGCCGCCACAATTCCCTGCTTCGTGACCTTCGGCCAAAACAGAATCATCACCAGCGACGGAAGATTGGCAGACGCCGCGACGCTGAATGCCCAGCCGACGAGAAATGTCGGATTCATCTTCTGGAACAGGATGCCTAACACGATCGCGATTGCTCCGACGACGACTGACGACAACTTGGCGATACGAACTTTCTCCGTGTCAGTCATCTGTACGCCAAACGCACTGCCCAGCAGGTCATGAGTCACTGCACCGGCGGCCGCCAGAATCAAACCGCTGACGGTGCCAAGCACCGTCGTAAACGCAATCGCAGAAATCGCGGCAAAGAGCCACGTGTTCATGCCTTTGGCGAGCAGTGGAGCGGCCATGTTTTCTTCACTGACGTCCAGAGTTCCGCTGGTCATGGCTCCCAGGCCCAGATACAGCGTCAACACGTAGAACAAACCAATACTGGTGATGCCCACGATCGTACTCTTGCGAGCACTGCTGGCGTCCTTCACGGTATAGTAGCGAATCAAGATGTGTGGCAATGACGCCGTGCCACAGAACAGAGCCAGCATCAGCGACAGGAAATTCACCTTGTCGAAAAGCTTCTCACCGCGAATCCCTTTAAACGTCGGATGTTCTCCTGGTCGCAGAACTTCGGCGCCGGTTGTGATCTTGGGATAGTAAACCGTGGTCTCGGTCTTGTCCGCGTGAACGACTTTCTCGTTTCGCCACAGCACGACTTTGCTCCGCTGCAGAGTTCTGAAGAAGTCGATCGGCGATAGCGGTCCGGTTTCGGTCTTGCCATCGGGCAGTTCAACAACATGGCCGACCGCGTGCAGTTCTGGTTCGCCCTTCTTCTGCCCCTTCTTCTGGCCGTTAACAAAGATCGTTCCATCTTTCGCTTTTGCAAGTGTCTGCACTTCGGTGAGCAGGAGATTGAGCCCAGGATTCGATTCGTCTTTTTCCGTCAGCTCCGTCATCATCCAGACTGAAACCAACTGCGACTCCCGATTCATCAGGCGAACATACTTCTTGTCAAATTTCTCCCAGCCATCATTAGCAGGCAGGACATCAACCTTTTCAAGAATCCCAACTTTGCCGTCACCGTCCGTCAGGTCATCCGAGGAAACTCGGAGAGTCTGGAACTGATGGCCGTCGTTACCGCCTTTCTCGACCTTGAATCCACGCTGCAGGATCATCCACGTCAGAATCGCGCTGAACACAACCAGCAACGCTCCTTTGAGGAACTGCACCCACGTGGTCGAAAGCATTCCCGCGGTGACCACGATCAGGATGACAACGGCCCCAACCATCACAACGCCCACCCACTGCGGAAATCCGAGCAGTGGCGTCACCAGAGCCCCCGCGCCGACCATTTGCGGGATGAGATAAAACACGCTGACAACGAGCGTGCTGATGCCGGCGGCCAGCTTGATGCCTTTGGAGTTGAACTGCGAATCCAGAGCATCCGCGAACGTAAATCGCCCCAGTCGCTTCATTGGTTCCGCGACTACAAACAGAGCAACGATCCAGCCGGCCAGATATCCAATCGAATAAAGAAATCCGTCGTAGCCGTAGAAGGCAATCATCCCGCAGATGCCCAGGAATGACGCCGCCGAAAGATAATCTCCCGCGAACGCAATACCGTTGACAAACCACGGAATCTGTCCGTGAGCCGCAAAGTAGCCTTCAGAAGATTTTGCTTTGCCGCCCAGCCAGAAGCTGAGTCCCAAAGTGAAGCCAACGAAGGCCAGAAAGATCGTGACAGCCAGGATTGAGGATTCGTAAATCACGCTTTTGGCTCCTGATCATTTGACCCTGAGCTGTTGCCGGAAGCGTCCCCGCACAGAATTCCATAGACCGCCGACAAGACAACGGCTCCGATGATCAGCCCAAAGCCATACAGAACAGCGAGGTTCAGCCCGGCAACCGGCGTGCGTTCCATACTGGCCGGATCGAACGCGTTGATAAAGACAAACCCGCCATAGAAGAGCAGGTAAACGGCGAATAAGATCAGGCCGTTTCGGGAGTTACGTGAATTCATGGTCACCTCAGAGAAGAATCAGGAGCAGGCAGGATACAGTCCCTGTCGCCCCTGTAAAGCAACGTACTGTCGTGAGCCGTCGATTCTTCGCAAGGGCCGTATCGTGACGCTTCAACGTCGCTGGATTTGCGAGTCTCTCAATGATGCATCAGCCGCCGGGTGTTAGCCGCCAATTGCCTGATCGTGTGTCCGTCGCGACAACCGGACGCTAACGCGTTCCACGCTGATTCGATGAACACTCTGATGCCCCGACGACCGCTGATTCCTCATGTTCTTCAACCCTATGGCACAACATGCACCATCATCAGGTCATGAGTTTCCCCGAGCCAATTCGTATGCCCGACAATGATCAACTTGCTGCCGGATTTGAGCAACTGATTCTTCTGTCCCCAGGTAATCACAAACTGCAGCAGGGAGTCAGCGGATTGCTGCACCACTCGATTCAACAGCGGGGTCACTCCCCAATAAAGACACATGCGGCGAGCCACGTCTTCACGATCCGTGAACGCCAGAATCGGCACCTTGCTTCTCATGCGAGACAGCGCGAGAGCAGTTCGACCCGTGACGGTGGCAACCACCATCAAATCCGCCTGCAGATATTCGGCCGCTGCAATGGTACCGCGAGTCACCGCTTCGGTGATCGGGCGTGCTCGGCGAGTTTCATCGTCGCGCAGGTCTTTGAAGTTGGCCGGTTCGACCAGTGTTTCCGCCTCTGACGCAATGCGGTCCATCATCCGCACACATTGCGTGGGATGAGCACCAATGGCGGTTTCTCCAGAGAGCATCACCGCATCGGTCCCGTCGAGAACCGCATTCGCCACGTCCGTGACTTCCGCGCGAGTCGGCAGTTCGTTCGACTGCATGCTGTCCAGCATCTGAGTCGCGGTGATTACCGGAATTCGCAGCTCATTACAGCGTCGAATGATTCGCTTCTGCAGAATCGGAACACGGCTGATTTCCGCTTCGACGCCCAGATCTCCTCGAGCCACCATGACGGCATCGGTTGCGTCGAGAATATTCTCGAGATCATCAATTGCTTCCGTCTTTTCGATCTTGGCGACGATGAGCGGAGTCACCTTCGGATGATGCGACTCGATCAACTTGTGCAAGCTGCGAATATCTTCAGCCTGCCGCACAAAGCTGAGGCCGATAAAGTCGAGATTATTATGCAGAGCCCACTCGAGGTCTTTGCGATCCTTTTCCGTGACGCTGGGAGTGCTTAACGCAACGCCCGGCAAATTCACCCCCTGCCGGCTGCGAATCTTTCCTGACTGAAAGACCGTACAGCGAACCCATTGCAGTTCGGGATCTTTTTCGAGCACGACCATGCCGACCGTGCCATCTGCCAGCAAAATGCGATCGCCCGGCTTTACGTCATCAATGAGCGGTTCATAAGTGCAGGTCAGGTCTGTTGGAGATGTCGACTGCATCCCGCGAACAAAGCGAAACTCTGCGCCTTCGTTACAGAGAACTTCGCCTCCGGTGATTTCTCCCAGACGAATCTTTGGACCAGAGAGATCTCCCAGGATGCCGATCGGGCATTCCAGCTCAGCCGAAATCTGTCGAATCTTGCGAACCAGTTCAGACAGCCACGCGTGACTGCCGTGCGCGAAGTTGAGTCGAAAAATATCCACGCCGGCGATGACCAACTGCCGCAGCATGTCGACCGATTCACTAGCCGGACCAATCGTGGCAATAATTCTCGTCTTCACCAGCTTCTGACGAACCAGTGAACGCAGCGGACCTGAACCCGACATTAACGACCTCCAGTTTCAAACGATCTCCGTCGCCGCCCGATTAAAGCGGCACAGCGCGAGTCACAACCCAAAAGTTCATTCAGCAATGATGGGAGCACATCGAGCAAGAAACCCTGTTGCCATCCATGTGCCTGTTTGACGTAGGATGAGCATTCTTGCCCGTCGCAGAACTGTCGGACAAGAATGTCCAACCTACATTTTTAATGTCTGACGACCGAACAAGGCACGCCAACCAGTTTCCGCGACTCACAGCCAAATACTAACGGCTCCCGGTCCACTCCGTCCTGTGATTGGCTGCCTGAATTCCCCGAAAATTCCCGTTCGGGACTCGAAACCCCTCGCGTCAATCACCTCGCCGATTCCGTAGCTGCTTAATCCCGGTATTTCAAAGGCGATCGGATCCAGCCACGCTATTCGCACGCTGTGGCGGATGACAAAGCCAAGTCCTATGCAAGCAGCAAGGAGGAATTAACCACGGATCTACACAGATGACAGGGGCGTTTGCGCCTGTGTTTTTATCTGTGTTTTTATCTGTGTTAATCTGTGAGATCTGTGGTCAAAAGAAGGGCCGGAAAATCTAACCACAGATGGCACAGATTTGCACAGATGACGGGGGCGTTGGCGCTTGCGTCTTTATCTGTGTCAATCTGTGAAATCTGTGGTCAAAAGAAGGGCCGGAAAACCTGACCACAGATGGCACAGATTTGCACAGATGTCAGGGGCGTCAGCGCTTGCGTTTTTCTCTGTGTCGATCTGTGAAATCTGTGGCCAAAAACAGTGCTGAAAAACCTGACCACAGATGGCACAGATTTGCACAGATGACAGGGGCGTCTGCGCTTGTGTTTTTATCTGTGTCAATCTGTGAAATCTGTGGTCAAAAACAGTGCTGGAAAACCTGACCACAGATGACACAGATTTGCACAGATGACAGGGGCGTTGGCGCTTGCGTTTTTCTCTGTGTCAATCTGTGAAATCTGTGGTCAAAAACAGTGCTGGAAAACCTGACCACAGATGACACAGATTTGCACAGATGACAGGGGCGTCTGCGCTTGCGCTTTTCTCTGTGGCGATCTGCGAAATCTGTGGCCAAAAGAAGGGCCGGAAAATCCAACCACAGATGGCACAGATTTGCACAGATGTCAGGGGCGTCAGCGCTTGCGTTTTTATCTGTGTCAATCTGTGAAATCTGTGGTCAAAAGAAGGGCCGGAAAATCCAACCACAGATGGCACAGATTTGCACAGATGTCAGGGGCGTCAGCGCTTGCGTTTTTCTCTGTGTCGATCTGTGAAATCTGTGGCCAAAAACAGTGCTGAAAAACCTGACCGCAGATGGCACAGATTTGCACAGATGACAGGGGCGTCTGCGCTTGTGTTTCTATCTGTGTCAATCTGTGAAATCTGTGGTCAAAAACTGAGCTGGAAAATCTAACCACAGATGACACAGATTTGCACAGATGACGGGGGCGTTGGCGCTTGCGTCTTTATCTGTGTCAATCTGTGAAATCTGTGGTCAAAAATGTGTCTTTCAATTCGAGATACGCTTGATTCGCAGGTCTGCATGTTTGAAGTTTAGAAGGAGGGCTGTTTTCAACCCGGTGATGCTCAGATAGCCCAGCATTTGAGCGACGTGGCTGTCATTGAACTCGATGACCACTTTCGGATCCACGATGAGCCGACCGTCGACAATCAAGTCCGGAATGAGCGTGCCTATGAGTTGGCCTTCATAGAAAACCTCATATTGCTTTTGCTGCTCGCACTGAATGTTTTGCTTCGCGAGTTCGATGATCAGTGCTCGTTCGTAGAGCTTTTCGTCCAGCCCCGGCTTCAATTTGTTGAGCACCTTCATCGCCGCACCGATGACGATTTTTGTAAGGTCCGCGTTTGCAGCATCTTCGGGTGCTTGAGGCATACCATTGCTCCGGGGGGGGACTGGGACCACAGATGACAGCGGCGTTGGCGCTTGTGCTTTTATCTGTGTCAATCTGTGACATCTGTGGTCAAAAACTGAGCTGGAGAATCTAACCACAGATGACACAGATTTGCACAGATGAGGGGGGCGTTTGTGCTTGTGTTTGAGCCTTTATCTCTGGCAATCTGTGAAATCTGTGGTCAAAAAATGGGCTGGAAAATCTGACCACAGATGACACAGATTTGCACAGATGACGGCGGCGTTTGTGCTTGCGTCTTTATCTGTGTCAATCTGTGAAATCTGTGGTCAAAACCAGTGCTGGACAACCTGACCACAGATGGCATGGATTTTCACAGATGAGGGGGGTGTTGGCATAGCCAGAGGCGCGTGTCATTTTTTAATCTGTTCAGGCACTTGGCGCCGGGGAGGGCGGGAAGTTTGCTGCACAAAGCGACTATTCCAGCCCCGAAACCGGCCTGCCAGCCTGCAAAAGTGCGAAACATTAGCGATTTCACGCACAGAACTCTTGCCAGCGCTGCGAATCCACCCGGTCAGGGCTCGACCAATGCCACCGCCCTGCGCTACCATACGCGGCTCGCCGGATCGGGCCGTTTCACGCAGAATTAAATGTGAAACTGGCTTGCTCAACCAAATGCACGTGGGTTCCATGAACGGGGCACCACGTTTGTGTGCCGGTGTCATTTGATCAGGTCGACAAACTGTTCAGGTCGTTATAAGCATTCCGTTTCTGATTTGCCCTTCCTTCTGACTTTCTGTTTGTGCACATATGGATCCCAAGTTCATTCGCAACTTCAGCATCATTGCTCACATCGACCATGGCAAGAGTACTCTGGCGGACCAGCTGCTGCTGAAAAGCGGCACGATTACTCAACGCGAATTTCGAGCACAGATCCTGGATGACCTGGATATCGAACGCGAACGCGGCATCACCGTCAAAGCGCGGTCCGTGACGATCAACTGGAATCAGGACGGTCAGGTTTACGAACTGAACCTGATTGATACTCCGGGCCACGTTGACTTTCACTACGAAGTAAACCGAAGTCTCGCAGCCTGCGAAGGCGCTCTGCTGCTGATTGATGCGTTTCAGGGCGTTCAAGCCCAGACGGTTGCAAACGCCTTTGCGGCGATCGCGGTGAACCTGGAAATCATCCCAGTCGTGAACAAAATCGACCTGCCGGTGATTCGAGTCGACGAAGTGCTCGAAGAAGTCGAGACTGTTCTCGGGCTTGATGCGACGGATGCTCTGCGAGTCAGCGCGAAAGTCGGTTTGAATATCGAGCGAGTCTTTGAAGCAATCGTCAAAAAGATCCCGCCGCCGAAGGGAAGCCCGGATGCACCGCTGAAAGCGCTTGTGTTCGACAGCAAGTATGACAACTATCGCGGCGTGATCACCTACGTGAGAATTTTTGAAGGCAGTGTCAAAAAGGGCGACAAGGTCCGCTTTATGCGAGAGCATGTCGTCAATGAAGTTCTGGAGATCGGCCAGTTTCGCCCTAACATGGTGGCCTGCGATGAACTTGGGCCTGGTCAGGTCGGCTACATTCTGACAGGCCTGAAAGAGCTGAGCAAAGTCACTGTCGGTGACACGGTTACTCTGTTTCATAATCCGGCGGCTGAACCGCTGCCTGGTTATCAGAAGCCAAAGCAGATGGTGTTTTGCGGGATGTTCCCGATCGATGCCACGGACTTCGAAGCTCTGCGAGAAGAACTGCAGAAGCTGTCGATGAATGACTCCAGCTTCTCGTTCGTGCCTGAAACCAGCGACGCCTTGGGATTCGGTTTCCGCTGCGGATTTCTGGGGATGTTGCACATGGAAATTGTGCAGCAGCGTCTGGAAAAAGAGCAGGACATGGACCTGATCCAGACGGCTCCGAACGTAACGTATCAGATCGTCAAACGCGACGGCGGTATCATGACGATCGATAATCCGCAGGACGTGCCCGACGCCGGGATCATCGAAGAGTTCCGTGAACCGATCGCCAAAGTCAGCTACATCGTTCCGTCGCAGCATGTCGGAACAATCATGCAGTTGTGTCAGGATCGACGAGGCATCTATCGCAGCACAGAATACCTTGGCCCAACACGTGCTCAGATCATTTACGAACTGCCACTCAGCGAAATTGTGTACGACATGTACGACAAGCTGAAGAGCGTGACATCGGGCTACGGCACGATGGACTATGAGATCATCGGTTTCGCAGCCGCTGATCTTGTGAAGATGGACATTCTCGTCAAAGGCAGCCGCGTGGATGCGTTGTCGACCATCGTGCATCGGTCCAATGCGGAACGTCGCGGGCGAGCACTCGTGAAGCGACTGAAGGAAGAAATCAGCAAGCACCAATTCGAAATCGCCATTCAGGCGGCCATTGGTTCCCGCGTGATTGCTCGCGAGACGATTTCTGCTCTCAGCAAGAACGTGACGGCCAAGTGCTACGGCGGTGACATTACCCGAAAACGCAAACTGCTGCAGAAGCAGAAAGAGGGTAAGAAGCGTATGAAGCAGTTCGGCGAAGTCGAAATCCCGCAGAAGGCGTTCTTGACCGTTCTGGAATCTGCCAAGGACGACTAACGGTTTTCTGTTTGCCGCTTAACTGGACAGCGCGATGTTCACGAAAAGCATTGAGAATACAAGCCCGCAGCGCCAGTTTTGAAGTTGCGCATTTGCCGCCATCACAACCCGAAACGTCAGTGAGGGATTGAGCTGTAGCGTTTTACCAGTGTTTCCGTAAATCCCTCGCTGACGCGTCGGGTTATGACAATCCCAAGTATTTTCGCCCTGTTGATCTCCCCGATTGTCGAATAGCGCATCTTAAAAAAGCGCCAGCGAGGGAATAAGTCGCAAAGTGTTCACTCGCTTGCGCTTCGGGCTTGTAAGGGAGCCGAACATGGCGCTGTCTAGCGAATCAATGCCTCAGGCCCGAAGCATAAACTTCGGGCCTGTTTTCGTAAAGAAACTAGTGACTCGTCAAGTTTTGATTTGGGGGTTACGGAGGATCCCATTTTCGCCGACGGAGCGGCGAAGCTACGTAGTCGAGCCGCTCAGTCGGCTCGCACTGAACCCCAAGTCTAATTCTTGACAGTACGTCAGTGGACGTCACCGCGAACTGTTCACCGTAAACAGAATTGCAATTTGATCAGAGGATCCCGCGACAAACTTCCGGTTTCAAGGTTCCTCGCCTGGTATCTTCCCGGAGGTCAGCAAGTTGATGCCTCCAGATTCTCGACCAAAGACAGAACACGTGACCGATAATCCAGAGAACCAAGAGATCGGGCTCCCACCCTAAAATTGCGGTCACCCCATCGTTCTGCCACCAACCCTTGAGCCTCCAGCAGGGATATGCGAAGAACACAAGAAGTCACAGCTATCGGCATGAGGAATCTCAAAGACCTTTCGCGGCGGCTGATCAACGGACTCAATCCACAATGATCAACCCACAGGCCTTACTGCAGTTCGAACTTCAGTTCGCTGGTTCCCGCTTCAGGGACCTCTGCTGTCAGCCCTGATGTTTCAGGATTCGAGTACTTATTCGGAATGACGACGGTAGGTTTAGGCATCTTCGAAGGATCGTCAATTGCGGACTGCTCAACCGCATCAACAGTTGTTTCGGGCCCGGCCCAGACAATTCCGACTTTGCTGTTACCTGCGGGTGCACCATCGCCGGGCGCATTCGTGCCGAGAGTAAATTTGCCCTCGGAGTCCGTCACTCCCATCGCGGGGCGCCGGCCTCCATCAGGCATCAGGACGACCTGATATCCTGACAGCGGCTGCCCTTTGAAAGTCACGATTCCGGATGCTGGCACACTGGGTTCCTCAGTCGCCACAGGGCCCGGATCCGAATCACAGCCAAGGCATTGAATCACTACAAACAGAAGTAACGTGATCGCTGTACGAGACATCGAAGAAACATCCTCTCTGGTGTCAGGAAAACTATGAGTCCGCCGAGCGTGGGAAGGGGCGGCGGAGCGTTTGCAATTACCGGAACGTTCAGCAAACTCAGGAACGGTCCCGAAATAAGTTCCGGATTTGTCGTTTAACTGTCAGCCGGAGGCGTACGCGATTTCTCCTGCGGAGTACACCTTCGGCTGACTGTTAAACAAGATGTTGATTATTACGAGATGGTTCCTCAGAAGACTCGTGCCCGTGAGTTTGAGGCCGAACGTCGCGAATTCAGAAGACCGTGCGTCGGGGTTCAGGAAGGAGTCAGTGACACCGAAAACCAACCGACGAGTGCCTCGCTTCGGAATTAGTCTTAGAACGCCTAACAAAACTGACGCAAGTAGCCGGATTCGTGAGAATTCGGACGCGTTTCTGAGCTCTCACGAGCCCAGCTACGGCTTTGTTTCTGAGCTCTCACGAGCCCAGCTACGGTTTTGTTAGCCGTTATTAGGAACGGTCCCGAAATAAGTTTCTGTGGTAGCCGAACTCGCGAGAGTTCGGACTGAAGTCTCACGACTTCAGCTACGGAAGTTATTACGGGACTGGTCCTTAGCCACTCAAACGAACGGTGCCGGCACTAGAACTCGCCGAGCACTTCGCCACCGCCCATGCTGCCAACTGCACGCCATAGATTGCCGTCGATGTTGTCGCTGACGAAACGGACCGCACCATCACCCAGCACCGCTTGAATACCACCGACGTGATAACTTCGAGCTGCCAGGTGTCCTCGATCCAGACCCACTGATCGAATGCAGTCGCGGCTCTTCGAATTCGGAGTCAGCGTGTGACTGTAGAAAGTGGTGTAGACCCCGCCGCGATAATACTGCTTGCCGCGATACAGAAACGCGGTCAACGCCCTGTTGTCGCAGCCTGAATTCCAATAGGTATCACCGTTCCCCAAAGAACTTCCGGCATCAAACGTGGCAAAATCCAATTGCGTTGCCACGTTGTAGTCGTTGGGATCACCAGCAGCGACAATCCCCGTTGTGGGCGATCCAGCCGCTGGTCCAAGGCGAATCTCAGCGAACATCGCTGTGTTGCTCAATCCGTCCGTGAAGTCACGAAACTTTGTGTTTGACCGACGGCTGAATGGACCATTCACAACACCATAGTTGGAGTTGTTTCCAAGGCTTTGAACATAGTTTGTGGTACCGCACCCGTTCGGGCACTGCGGTGCCGCCAACACAAAGGCTGGAACCGATGGTTGCGACGGACACTGAAACATCGGCATTTTGAATTCCCGCGCCGCTTGATTGCTCGCATGGGTATTGATTGACTCACTGAAATTGAAAACACTGTACGCGGCGGCCTGCTCGAAGAACGGCAGGATGAAGGCATGAGGAGACGCTTCGCTGGAGACGCCGATCGTTCCAGACCTGATGATTGATCCCGGGGGCAAGCAGCTATGTGTTGACTCATAGTTGTGCAGCGCGAGCCCGATCTGCTTCAGGTTGTTTTTACATTGTGTTCGGCGAGCTGCTTCACGAGCCTGCTGGACCGCAGGCAACAGCAAGGCAATCAGGATCGCAATGATGGCGATCACCACGAGCAACTCAATCAGGGTAAAACCACGGATTCGGGTACGCATTGCAGGACACTCCCGTAACAAGAAAAGATAAACAGAACAAAACATTCAACTGCCGTTTCGGCGATCTCCTTGACTCGCAAACCTCGTTCCGGCGCATCCCGGCTTTCGCAGAACTGGAAATGAAGAGTACATGGAGTCCAAATGAAGGGCGATGCCGCATCACTGTGTTCGCACGACTTCTAATGGTCTCAAATTCATAGGCAAACTCAATTTCGAGTTGCCTAAATTTCTGGCAATATGGGCATCTCCTTACTGTGTCAGTTCGGTCGAGGGGCCGATTTGCAATCATCGAAGACCATTGGAGCCAGCCGCTTTTGCGTGTCCCATTGGCTTACGCCAATCGACGAGAGCGGTCCCGCAAAGCCTGAAGTCGCACCTTACAAATAAGGTGATCCCCACTACTCAGGACTGTGCTGCAATCCTATCGGATGTCTTTGTCTCGATCTGATTCTTCGATCATGTTGACTGCGATCGCCCTTGAACTTACCGCCTGCCGGCTGCACTGACGGAGAAGTCGTTTAACCAATCAATTTGATGACCGGAATAAACCCGCGACTACGCTCCTGATCAGACTTTACTGTCCTCGGCATTCGCACGGTTGATGCGATCACTAATAATACACGGGAATAAAGACCGTGTTTTTGCTTCGCTCAACCACGCGATCTTCAGACAGACGAAAAAACATGTCGGCTGCAATGCAGAGCTGTTCTTCAGGACTTAGCTCCGGCGAAAATTCGACCGCCTCTTCAGGAGGGCATGTGCGTTTAGCGACAACACGCCCGTCGATCTCATAATCATTCCAGATCGTCCGATCTCGCCCATTGAAGAAGACCGAGACCGCACCTTGCTGTCCCCTATGACGACATTTCGAAACGACGCTGAATTGCCTCGGTCCCACCTTCACGCTGCCGATCGGCACCTGTTCTCCATCCGCTAAGGCCACGGGGCGAGCATAAGTGATGTCGGACAGACCAACGACAGGCTCCAGAATTGTGCAGTCGCCCACCGTGTTGCCGTCAATATTTACAAGCGCTCTGGTATGGCCGGAGTTCTTAATCTTCACCGGCCCTGCACCGATGCCGTCCTCTTTGAGTTCCGTAAAGTAGAACACGCTGGCGGTTGTTCCGCTGTCATGCCTGAGTGTCAGCTCATTGACCGCGCCACGAAACTGGAACCCGGCCTGCTGGACCTGCTGCTTTGCTTCTGAGTTCATTTTCGGCAGAAACTGAGTCTCTCGCTTCAGCACCGCAACCGGCCCCAGTTTCTCTGTCGCTGCCGATCTATTGTCCGGCACTTGGCCGCTGTCCGGCACTTGGCCGCCATCCGTGACGGCACTTGAGGAAAACTCCTGACCTGTCTGGCAGCCCGAAGCAATACAGCTCATCGCCAGCACCAACCACACTGCTACTCTTGCTGCCGATTCCATTCGTGAGTCCTCCCTCTCAGGGCGTCTACCCAGACTCTCCAGTGGGCGGACATTAAACGCGACGCGTATTCCAGAAAATGGCAGATTCCGGCAATTCGGCGAGCAGGGAATGTCAGTCTCCGGAGATTCTCTGTCTCGCGTGAAATTGTTCTGCAATACGCTCGGGACACGACGTCTCCCAGGAAAGCCAACGGCCGGTGACATCACAGATCGAAGTCCTCACAGATCGAAGTCCTCACAGATCGACTTCATCGTCAATCCACGTCATGAACCATCACTGGACCAGCGCGGGTTCGGTCTGGTCGCCGATGTAGGCTTTCTCACCATCCGGGAGTGGAACCAGTTGATACTCAAAGCCTGATCGGATCATTTCATTCTTCAGCGATTCAAAATTCGCGAACGAATCCTTGTAGACCAGGATCGACAGGTAATTCCTTTCTTTCTCGAAGGCACTCAGCTTCTCCGCAATCTGATCGGAATTTGAACCATCAACAGCAATCGGCAGTCCGGCGTTCTCAATCGGTTCCACATACTTGCCGTTAACAGGATCTTCGACAAATCTCACTTCGTCTTCATTCGGTACTGGAGTGCCATTCTCATCCTTCTTCGCAACCGCGCACAGGCGACCCGCCTTCAGAAAGTAAGCCACCGGCGTCTTTTGAGTCGCTCGCTGTTTGGGGGCCTGCGAAGTTCGACTACGTAAGGCTGTTTCGTTCTGGAGCACCTGTTTCTCCTGTTCAAGTCGCAACTGAGCTTCGGCCAGCAGCTGCGTCAAACGCTCGAACTCACGTGCCGAATCAATCAGTTCCGCCTGGGACTCGGCGACATTCGCGAGCTTCTCGTTGCGATCCGTGATCATGGATGTGGTATCGTCGTCCAGTTCGTGCAGTGTGGTCAGCAATTCTCGGCTGTCGGGGTCTGCAAACTGACGTTCGAGATCTTCCTTTTGCCGCATCGCCTGACGTAACTTCGTCAGTTTTGCATCAGACTCCGATAACTGACCTCGCATGGTTCGCAACGCGCGACTGCTCTGCGCAGTTGGTTCTGTCGGCGACGATTCACGGCTCATCTGATTCGTCAAAATCACAACCAGCATTGCGATAAACAGGATACCGCCAAACGTGTTGCAGATCGTGTCCAGCAACAGATCGAGACTGTCTCCGCTCGGGGCTGCTCGTCGACTCATGGTGCACCGGCTCCTGTAATGGGATCGATCGCTGTCTGATCGGCTCCCAGGAGATCATAACCGACTTCAAACTGACGTTCCTGCAGCTCCTGACGCAGTGAATCAAAAGTCAGGATGCTGTCCGGTTTAACCAGAATGACGAAGTAGATCGCCCCCGCGTTCTGCGTTCCGACCCATGTCAGGAGTCCTGCGGCGTCGGCAAAGGACTGCGGAGGACGACTGGGCCCCATCTCCGCCGCCAGAATCCCGTCGGCGTTCAGTTCCAGGAGCCACGGAATCCTGGCGGCTCCTTCGGGCCGATTGAAAATGACGCGGTTTGACTGTCGCATGGCTTCAATCTGCTGAGCTATCTCACGCTGTTCCTCAGCGAGCTTCTCGATGGCCTCCGGCGTGAGATCTTTCGACTGCTCTGCCAACTCGGCTTTGCGTTGTTCGATGTCCTTCTGAGTGACCTCAATCCGTGTTGTCTGTTTCTCCAGTTCTGCCGTGGCGGCACTCAGGTTCGCCAACCGACGTCGCAGAGCGTCCGCATCGAAACGAATCGTGGTCGTTTCCTCCAGCAGTCGTTCCAGTCGAACAATCTCCTGAGCATTCTCTTCAAGCGTGCCGCGAAGTGTTCGCTCAACCGCTGACGATTTTTGTTCCTGCGGCGCGGAAGCAGCGCGCTGCATGTTCTGTACAAGCTCCACGGCCATCATCATCGTGATCAGCAGAATAATGCCGGTCACGGAAGTAATGATGTCCTGAAACGCAAACAGCGAGAAAGGAACAGAATTGCCTTGACGTCGGCCCATGAAAACGTGTTTCTGAAAGTCGTCTTAGCTGGACATCGCCATATCCGCGATACGGTGACTCACGGCGAACGCTGGCCCACCAGGTTAATCTCCATATGATTCTGGTCGGAGGTTATTTCGGGACGGCTCCATTGCCAACTGAAGTCGGCCCCCCCCCCATCGAAATGAACACGTCTCTTAGTACCAGTCCCGAAATAACTTCCGTAGCTGAAGTCGTGAGACTTCAGTCCGAACTCTCACGAGTTCGGGTACAACAAGAACTTATTTCGGGACCGTCCCGCAGTACCTTCGGTCATCCATTTCAGGGAGCCGTCGCTGGCGGCGAAGAGATAAATCGGACTCGGTTTCCGAAAGCTTCCAGATCCAGCTGATTGGCGGTTGTTCTCGTCAGACGGATTTCCGGAAAGGGGCGCTGAGCCGCAACCTTGTAGCTGAAGCGAGAAAGCCCGGTCACTCGCGAAAGTCCATTGACGGTATAAGTTTGCCCCATTTGAATTCCAAGCCCCGGAATGTTCAGAGGTCGTCCGCCTCCCATATTGGCCGGGACATTCTCGTTGACCTCAGCAAGAACGACCAATTCATCCGGCCCATCAACATAGAAACTGCCGGCTCTTTTCAATGGGTGCACCCACGCAAGCTTTCCGGTACTTCGGCTGAAGGCAATAAGGCTTGTCTTGACCGGAACCAGACGAGCCGTCTCGAATGCAAACAGCCCGAGCCCATTGTCGTCCATTTCGTAAACGTAATAGTTCAGAGCATCCGCGTGGAATGCCATTCTTGTTCGATCGATCGATAACGATTTGGCAATCTCCTCACCTGAGCCAGCAAAGTCCTGCTGAGCGCCTGTCATCAGGTCCACGACTTTCAGGTCCCCGTTTTCAGTCAACACCGCCAGAATCTCTTCTTCCATGACAGTCGCATGCATCTTCTCCGATAGCTCCAACTGGCGTTTCACGACTCCGTCGGTCTGATTGATCCACATGAGCGTGGGCCCACTATCCAGATGATGCTTCAGAGTCAGGATCGAATCCGGCGTCTCTCGAAGAAACTCCACTGGCCATCGTTCGGCCGAAGTGAACGCCGCGGAGTCCTGTTCTTTACCGTCCACAGGATTCAACATTACAACGCTCGAGAATCCTCTGTGGCCAATAATGGCGGAGCGATGAGCCAGCACGGAACTATACGTTTCCTCCAGCGGCATTCCCCACAGGCGGTTACCGCTGTAGAGATCAATGACTTCAACGCTGTCATTTGACTTCAAACACACCCATCGTGCACTTCCACCACAAACATCGACACCAGATCCCCCGAACCACATGACCATAGAGCCCGCGTTTGCATCGAGCCTTTCGAACGACTTTTCTGTCAGTCGTAATCGCCGACTGAAAAAGCCGTCGGCGGCCGTCTTCCTCCACAACCATCGCTGCTCGGCCACGGAAAATGCAGACAAGCCGTCGCTGTCCGCCAGCAGGAGCACCGTGCCAAACCGATAGAGCTCGTGATTTCGCTGGTCATTGACATTCCCAGATGCCTCGCGACCAATCGTCCACGGCGCAAGAAACGGTTCGCGAACAGACCTCGCCTGAATGGCCCCGGGGATCGTCCGAACAGACCAGCGAAATGCCGTCAGGAAAGCATCCGATGAGGAGCTCAGATTGACATCCGACCGCAACGGCATTCGTCCCATCATCCTTCCCGTATTGCTGACCGGCAACAAGGTCAGAGGAACGTCGGGAGTACTGACGACCCGATTGACAATGAATTCTCGGTTATTATCCGGAACAGCAACTGTCAGGCCCGGAAGCTTGCCCTGAAGTTCGAACTGCGCCACCGTGAGGATTCGATCCACAAGCTCCCGATGAGCAGAGTCTGCATTCGACTTCTTCAACAGGATGTCGCGAGCCTTCCCGAAACCCTCCGCGATTCGAACGGAAATTCTGGTCCTCTGCTCATGATCTGCTGGCAGCTCATTTTTGGCGGCCTGTTCATTCTTGTCCGACGGTTCATTGTTGGCAGGCGGTTCGTTAACTGGCGACTGTTCTTTGTCTTTCAGTCCTGTCTCCAGCTGCGCATCGGCGGCGGACATCAAAAGCTGCAATGTGAGCTCATGACATTCACCTTTCTCCAGCTGGACTTCGGCTCGCCGCAACGACTCTTCGGCAAGATCCTTCGAATGCATCTCCGCGATTAACGTGTCCGGAACAGCAGCAAGGGCAAGCACGATAGTACTTCGCTCCTTTGCGTCAGCCTTCGCAATGCGATCACGAAGTTGCATCAATACCCACGCTCGGAACGTCACAAATCGTTGACCGCTTGAGTTCTTCATTGGGTTCCGCGTCAACGGTTCACTTCCAGAGGCATCAGCCAACAACTCCTTCATGGATGAGGCCACCGGCACATCGACCATTTGAACCGACTCGTCCAGCGCCAGGGCATCGATCAATGACGCTACGACATTCTCCGGAGCCGTTCGCAGCAGGTAATCCAGCCGCAGGAAATGCGTCAATGCTTTCTCCTGAGCCGTCTGAGCCATGCCAGCGATCTCTTCCAGTTGAGCCGCCTCCTTTGCAATCAGATCCTTTGCGGATGCCGGAGTGCTTTCGCTTTCCTCGGCCTTCAACATTGCCACGGCAATCCGAAACTTCAAACGCCGGACCGCATCCCTGTGCAATGCCGTGACCGCAATCTTCGCGGCAGCCAGCGAGGCCTCTTTGACAGCTCCGGACTCAAACAGAAACGTCGCATGTTGAAGTGGATCGGTCTCATCATGGCCCACTGGCGGCTCACGTGACATCAACGTCAAATGATCGGGCGCATGACTCAGAATTCCGCTCGGTGTGGAATAAAAACCTCCGCTGCTCCACGTCGGCCGGAATCGTTTGAGAGTCTGCCTCAGAGTACCGTTTTCAATTGAAACGACAGCGGCTGAGCCGTCGGCCAGAGGAACGTACAGATCGTCGTTCTGACGCGAAGCAGGTCCCACAGGCGGAGCCGCCGGGTCCGTCAACTTCAAGGTCCACGACTTCTTCAGTTTTGGCAGAGTAAAGCCAATAATGGAGTCGGCGGAGGCCAGAATAAGCCATTGCGAATCATAATGCAGAACGACACTGACTCCTGAAGCCGGAATCGAGTTCGTGCGCGTCTTGCCACTCCTCGGATCAATACAAAGCAAGGTTTCCGACTCCGCAGTCGGTACCAACAGATTGTCGCCAAGAAGAATGGGGGGCTGAGAACGCCATGCCAGTTTCAGCAGGGAGACGTCCGTCATGAACATTCCGGGATTGCGTAAGAGATGTTCGGATCGATGGACGGGTGCCCTGGAATTGAGCCTTCGAGCCCAAAGTATGGAATGTGTCATCGTGTCCACGGCAAACACCCAGCCGGTTGTTGAAGTCGTGTAGACAAGGCCGTCTCGAACACTTGTTTGAGCAGCCAGCAATTGTCGCGAAACATCCAATCCGATCCGGCTCTGAGAATAACACAACGGAACTCGCCAACGAAGCTGACCGGTGCCCGCATCCAGACAGACCAATTGCACCACGGCCTCTTTTTCAACGACCTGATACAAGTTGCCGCGATCAACAGCCGGCGGACCAGCCAGCCAACCGTTTGCCAGTTCATTGCCAAATTTTTCCTCCACAGGTGGGCCACCCATCGTCCAAACTCGACGGCCGGTCTTCTTGTCGATGGCGACAAGCTCCCAGAGCGCAGCTCTGACCTGGTCTGAGCCACCTCGAATTCGCAACATTCCCCGGGAGACGACCGGACCATTGCCACCGCTTAACTGTGACACCAGATACAATCGCTCGGCATCAGATGTCATTCGTCCCACCATCTCGTTGCGATGCAACTGAAGGATCTCCGGACTGAGCATCGCTTCCTGCAATGAATTTCGATCTGCGCCCATTCCAACGCCCATAGGATCCGGCTCAAGAGGACGCATGAGGGACTGCTCATGACTGAGAGTTCTCGTCCACAGATGCTGCCCGGAACTCAACTGATAAGCAGAAATCAACCCCGGCATACGAATATAAACATGCTCGGCATCCAACTCAGGTTGCCACGCAGACCATGGAACCCCTTTGATCTCCGGAGATTCCCGCAGCAGTTGCTGAGATCGTGTTCGAGCGGCATTGGAAATCGGCAGCGTCTTGTACCAGTGCCGCTGCTGAATGAACGGCTCTTCCGATGCCTTGTTGTTCTGCTCCGGTGGTGTTTCGGAACCCTCATCTGTTGAAGCTTTTTCTTTCCCCTCTGCAGCGACCACGACAGACGATTCGCTCTTCGCTGCGGCGTCGGGAATTGAATCCCGCGGCGACTGATCGCCTTCAGCCTGATCGCTCTGAGCCTGGTCGCCCTGAGCCTGATCAACGCCATTGCTCGCTTGACGATCCGGGCTGCCAGTCTTTCGCTCCCGAGAGTTCTCAATACTCTCCGCGGTGCTTTCCGCGGCCACATTGTCTCTGCCGGTGGCTTTGGCATTCGCCCTGGCTGGATCCACCGCAGGCACGAGCCGAGCATTCAACTTCTCCGCGATGGCCTTCAATTCCGGATCCGCCTGCCTGGTGAGCAGGGGGGCCAGCCAATATTGAGCTGCCATGTTATGACCACGATCTGCATGTTTAGCGGCCAGCAACAAATGAGCTTTCCCGGCAGCCCTTGTCCCTGCATATCGCTGCAGGAAGGTTGGCAACGCGGATGGGACATCAGCTTCAACGGCGTGTCTCAGCGCGGCATCGGCCCCCGGATCAGATTTCTCAATGGCTTCTCGAATCTCGGGACTGAACCCCTGAATCAAGTGAATCAGGTCGCGATGCAGAGGAACATAGATGCCATCGGAGACGCGGACGATCAACATTGGATCGGCCGCTCTCAGCGACTCCAGATGCTCAAGAACTTCACCGGTCTTCTTGTTTCTCGCCGCAGTGGAAATCAGCTTCAGCTTCGCCTCGACGCGTCGCTCAGTGTGCAACCCGTCGCCTTCATTCTCCTCTTCTTCTGGCCCGTTCATTCCGGGAAGGCCAAAGATCTGGGCCTGAGCTGTCGAGGTCGATGGAGTCCAGAGTAAACACGCAGTGAAGGCCAGGAAACTCACGAGCCGAAACAGACTTGAAACGCATCGACTGGATTTCATCGTTGATTCCGTTTCCCGAGGCTGACTCAAATCCATTTCCATCATTCATTGCGCCGGAACTGCGTGCATTGCCTGCAACCGCGCGACGATCTATTTTTTCGGAGCCGTATCAAATGTCGTCAGCCCGTCAGCCTCAGCCTTCACTTTGGTACTCAGAATCAGCTTCTTAGCTTTCTCATCCACAATTAGCACCAATGGATCGCGTTCTTTGGCGTACTTCAGCAGAATCTCGTGCAAGGCCGCCTGAGCAGTCACGGTTCCGAGATCAAAAGTCTGCGGCATGTTTTGAGTAAACCCAGCACCCTTTAACGCATCACCGTCAATGCTGACTTCCGTCTTAATGGACTCCCCGATGTAACCAAAGGCTTCCTGCAGCGGCGTGCGGCGGAAGTCAATCAGCACCTTCATCTGCAGTCGATCAACCAGCTTGTCGGGAATCGAGGTCGTGTCACCCTTCGCAACAACTTTCGCCTCGTCGAAGTTCGTCAGCAACGACTGATTCCAAGTCAGCAATGCGCCGGCCGCCAGATTCACTGAAGCCTGTTTTGGCAGAACCGTCACCAGTCTTGCAAACGAAGGAGCCACATGAGCTGTCGTGCCCACATCCAATGCCTGGAGCATCGCCGGAAAACGTCCGATCATCTGGCGCGATCCCACCGTGGCCGGCTTCATCTTCTCGACCCCCGCCAGCATTTCTTCCGCCAGTTTCCCGAACTGCACCTGGGCATGCCGCTGCACTTTCAAAACCGAACTGTCCGAGGAATTGTGCAGCAGCGTTTCCATATAAAAATTGGGTTCAAGATGCATACTCCACGAGACCGTTTCGATCTCTTTGCCCATCCAAACAACGAACTTGTCGACAACCTTCTGCATCTGGGCCATGAAGATGTCTTCGCGGTGCGAGTCGAGAATCTTCAGGTCAAAAATCAAAGACGCATGGCGTTCGCGATCCGACGCCTGCAGCAACGGATCCATATCCGGTGAAGCCAATGCGGCATCGTTTCGAGACAGATCAAGATCCTGCGTGAGCCCTACCGGCGCCGCGGCAAATGTGCGATCATCGATCAGCATAAAACTGAATTCCGATGTCTCATAAATCTCAGCTTTGGAGTCGGCATTGCGCTGCCCCTTGAATTGCTTCAGAAAATTGGACTTGCTCTGAGCTTCTTTCAGGCGAACAACAACCGCAACGTCCGGCACCGACATGCGTGGCCCAAAGTTGACAGCAATGGTCAGCTCTTCAATATCTTCCGGCTCAAAATGTGTTCGACTTCGAATCTGCTCATGCAGCCAGGTCCCCAGATCACCCAGAATGGCTTGAAATTCAACGGTGGTCCGATCCGATTTTTTCCATAACTCGGCCGGGCGTAAATGACAGATCAGGTGAGGCGTGAACGGCAGATAATCCAAAGGAATCGCTTTGCCCGATGTGGGACTCAATGCTTCCGCGCTCTCATTCGACGCGGCCAGTTCGACCTTCTTCTCTTCCCATCCCTCATTGATTGCGGGCGCCTTCTTGACCTGTTGGGTCTTCTGCTGATTGAAGACATACGCGCCGTAACCGCCAGCGGCAACCAGAATCGCCGTGATCACCATCGCAACGATCCCGGCACGACTTCCGCGTCGACGCTTCTTCGCGACAGGTTTTCCCCTCAATAATGTGGATCCTGTCACTGCAGTTGTCGCAGCCGGCGCACCAAGATCAATCTCGGCTGTGGAAGCAGCACTGCCAGCGGCTGTCGGTGACGCCAGAAAATCCGGGATTACAATTTCGTTGCTCCTGCCACCCGTCGGGGGCGAGCCAACGGCGCCTGCATTTGGCGTCTGAGGAAACTGCGGAAACACCGGAGCAGCAGGTGGTGCCGCGGGATACGCCGGAGCATCATCCGGAACCCATCGCGCGCCGGTTCCCAGCTTAGGAGCCAAAGGAAGCACTGGGACATCGGCCAGTGCCAGAGGAACCTCATCGGATCCCGGCAGGGTCAGAACGAAACGATGCCGACATTTGGGACACTTAGCCGTCTTACCAATCAGGCTATGGTCCGGAAGTTTCAATGACGCGCCACAGGCGGGGCAAGGAATTGAAATCGCTGGCATAGTGTTCACTCACGGCGAGAAGGCGAGACTACTTTGGCACCCTGCACTCACCCTCGTAGTTTCGCAGGCTTCCCGATCGAAATCAATTGCCAATGTCGACGGCTCACGGCTGGCCATTCTGTCAATTCTTGCAGGATCGCAGAATCACAAAGTGGCCGGCCGTGGACGACGGCTTGCTATGCACCAAAGAAGGAATGCCATCATTCGCCCCGGGCGACGTCACATATTGGTCTTCGTATCTCCACCGGATCCGCCGGCGACTTTCTGAAGTGCAGCGTTGAGTTCGCGATCGTGACCGTGATCGCGGCTGTAAATGCGGAAGATGATAAAGCTGGTCGGCAGGCTCCGAAACAGCTCGTCATCATCCAGTTCATGCGAGAGTCCGCTGGCTGTGTCGTACCAGTAGTTCTGCTTGCCCGCCGGCTTTCTGGCGCTAGGCCGATGATAATGGCGCGCGACGTCGATCCGCAGCGGAATCTCCCGAAGTGGTTTCGGCAGCGATTCGCGAACTCGTCGTTCCACCAGTCCTGGTTCAGAAAAGATGGTTGTGCTTTCAGCCTGACCGCCGTGAAAGTGCATCGTGCGTTCACACGCCATGCGCCACATTTCTTTCCGATTGATGATCGCCTTCCAGTGACTCCCCAGTTCGCGGAGTGTGGGATCGGAACTGTCCGCCCAACGAACGACATCGACCAGAAATGAGGTTTCCGTCAGTCCCTGATAAGCCTTCAGATGCTGCAATGGATTCCCGGGGAATAAGCGTTTCATCGTTTCAGAGAAGTATTCTTCCAGCGCGATGTCGATACCGCGCACGGTTCGATGGAAGTAAATCGTCCGAAACAGATTCGCCCGCGTTTCAATGAAGTTGATGAGCGTCGGGAGTCCTCGCGAATGTATCGTCAGGCCGTTCTCCGTGAAGAATGTGTAATGAATCAATCGGGAGATATCGAACGCCTTCGTGTTGTAACCGGACATGTACGCATCACGCAGCACGAAGTCCATGTTGTCGACGGTGTAGATGCCACTGAAGAGTGCTCTTAGTTTCTTCAGCCAGTCCGGATGCCCTTCCTGATCATCAGGACTTCCGGACGGCCGACGAATCAACCACGCGATCTGCCTTGGGTCCAGTTCTTCCAGTGGCTGGAGTTTGCCGTTGGGGTTGCGGCGAATGCGACGAATGATGTCGCCCAATTCATGCTCAATGACATGACTACCGATATCTTCGTGAGTCAGCCCGAACTGATCCAGATAATGATCGTCAAAGAAGTGCCCGAAAGGCCCGTGCCCCACGTCATGCAGCAGACCGGCGATTCGCACCATGCTTTCGACGCAGGCTCGCGAAGGAACATTGCGGCAGCAATCCGCCAATGAATCGTACCAGGCGTTGACCGTCACGGATCCCAGATGCATCACGCCGAGCACGTGCTGGAATCGCATATGTTCGGCCGACGGAAAAACCCACCAGGCGGTCTGCAACTGGTGAATCTGTCGCATCCGCTGCACCCATGGATGATCAATCAAATCCTGCTCGGCGGCCTCATCAATCGGCAAACCTACGCGGGAGATAAACGGGATGTAGCCGTGAATCGGATCGTGGGACAGACTCTCAGTCGTAAAATCTCGAACCATTCCATTTGGCCTGAAAATCAGAGGAAAACAGCTCCGGACGGCGGGTCAAATCTCCTGCGGAGTTCCCAACAACCATCGTGGAGGATGCGGATAATAGCGAGATCAATCGTTTTGTCTTGCGGTTCTCTACCGATGTTCACTCAGCCATTCCGGATCGTCTCGATAGCGTTGCTCTCTCCACGGGTCACCGACATTGTGATAGCCGGCCTGCTCCCAGTATCCGGGCACGTTCTGTTCGGTCAATTCGATTCGATTCACCCACTTCGCACTCTTCCAGGCGAACAGTTTTGGCACCACCAGTCGAACCGGGCCGCCGTGATCATCATCCAGTGGCAATCCATCATGAAGATCCGCCAGCAGCACGTCGTTGTCCAATAGTGCGGCCAGAGGGACATTGGTTGTCCAGCCATTATCGCAGCCGCCAACGATGGCGAATGCGGCGGACTCCTGAACTCCCACTTCTGACAACAACCACTTCAGCGAAACCCCTTCCCACAGATTTCCGAGGCGTGACCAGGTCGTCACGCAGTGAAAGTCCGCAAAAACTTTAACCCGCGGCAATTCTCGAAACTGCGCCAGCGAGAACTCCTGGGGCTTCGTGACCAATCCGTTGATTCGCAGCGTCCACGCCGAGGGATTAATCACAGGAACGGTCGACGCATGCAGCACCGGCCATTTGCGCGTACGATGCTGGCCAGCCGGCAGACGATTTTCTCGATAAGTATCCGCAGAGACAATGACGTCGTCCGGAAGTCCAACCGGACGCGGCTCGTCGGTGGATTGATACTTGGGATCCGTGCTGGGACTGTAAAGTGACATGGCTTGCCGGTATCCTGATACTGTTATGCGAACGGTTTCGTTTTGGTCAAATTTGTGGCGTCGGCTTTAGCTGGCCGTTTTGTTAGTAGCGTTGGCTTCAGCCGACCGTTTTGTTTGTGGCGTTGGCTTTAGCCGACCGTTTTGATTGTAGCGTTGGCTTCAGCCGACCATTTTGTTTGTGGCGTTGGCTTTAGCCGACCATTCCTCGCCGGCAAGCCGACTGAAGTCGGCCCTATATTTATACCAACAACCCACAGGCCGCGTATTTCGTCTTCATCCCAAGGAATTCACAAGTGCAGTTTCGAACATTGGGCTCAAGTGGGCTGAAGATCAGCGTAATTGGACTCGGGACGTGGGCCATCGGCGGTGGTGACTGGAAGTTCGGCTGGGGCGACCAGGATGAATCCGAAGCCATCGGAGCAATCGTTCGTGCGGTCGAACTGGGGATCAATTGGATTGACACCGCGGCGATCTACGGCGAGGGGCGCAGTGAGATTCTGGTCGCAAAAGCCTTGCAGGCCATTCCCAAAGCTGACCGTCCAATCGTCGCGACAAAGTGCGGACGAGTCGCTCTGGGCAACGGAGAAATTGGCAAATGTCTGAAACGCGAAAGCGTGATCGCTGAGTGCGAAGCGAGCCTGCGTCGACTGAACACCGAATGCATCGATTGGTACCAGATGCACTGGCCCGAGCCCGATGCCGAAATCGAAGAGGGCTGGCAGACGCTGGTTGATCTGAAGCAACAGGGGAAGGTTCGCCACATCGGGGTTTCGAATCATTCTGCCAGTCAGATGCAGCGACTTCAGTTGATCCATCCGATCGCTTCATTGCAGCCGCCGTACAGCATGATTGCACGCGATGTGGAAGCGGAGATCCTGCCGTTCTGCGGCAAAGAAAACATCGGCGTCGTCTGTTACAGCCCAATGGGCAAAGGCCTGCTGACCGGAAAATTCACGGCGGAACGAGTCGCGGGGTTGTCGAGCAAAGATCATCGCTCGAATGATCCTCGTTTCCATTCGCCTCAACTGGAGATCAATCTCGACTTTGTGAGCACTCTCAGTAGTCTTGCGGACTCACTGAACTGGTCGGTGACAGATATCGCGATTGCCTGGACATTGCGCAGGCCTGAGCTGACATCAGCCATCGTGGGAGCTCGCAGCCCGCAGCAGATTGAGCAGACTGTGTCGGCCGGAGATCGCACTCTTGATGACGCGAGTCAGAAAGTGATCTCCGACGCCATCGCCAAACGCGATCAGCAACTTGAAGCTATCGGCGGTGCAGCGAAACCCCGCGTGTGACGCTTTTTGGACTGCGGCAGCCTGCTGCCGCTTTCGAGGCCACAGCCTGCTGTGGACAACCCTCTTCAACGCTGACGCTCCTCAGACTTTCCAGTTTGGCAGCAGGCCGCCTGCACCAAAGCGGCAGCAGGCTACCGCAGTCCAGGGTTCAGTGGCCAGGGGACTAAAGGGCAAAAAAAGAGAGGGCACGATCATGACGATCGTGCCCTCTTTCAATGAGATAAAAGCCAGCAGTCTGCGGGCCGATCTAACTTACAGAACCTTCGTAATCCCTGGCATTGGAATTGGGTAAGTCATGTCGGCGTTTGGAAGGATCGGTGGCGTATCCATGAACGAATGATACGTCTCGACCGGTGAAATGCAGAGGTCTGACTTCAGAGCTTCTTCGAACGAAATCTCCTTGCCGGAGTAAGTAGCGAGTCGGCCCAGAATCGAGGTCATCGTGCTGTAAGCGCCGTAGTCGCCTTCGTTTGGAATCTCGCCCTTCCGCAGAGAAGCGAACAGGTCGTGATGCTCATCCTGGTGGCCGTCATGGATGTTCTTTCGCTTGCCGTCTTCCGACTTGCGATTGTACTCCCACTTCAGGTTACCCTTGGAGTCGAAGATCTTGCCATCGCCGATGTTGCACCAGCCGTCAGCCCCATGAGCGTACTCAGAGACTGAACTCCAGCAGTTCGGAATATGTCGGCACTGGCTCAGGAGAACGGAGCTTTCCCCGTCCTTCTCGTAAGTGAATTCCACGAAGTGATGATCGTAGATTTCGCCGTGCTCTTTACCGGTTCGGACCTGGCGTCCGCCTTGTCCCTGAGCCAACTTCGGAGGACCACCCATCAGCCAGTTGATCACGTCCAGATTGTGAATATGCTGTTCGTTGATGTGGTCACCACACAGCCAGTTGAAGTAGTACCAGTTACGCATCTGGTATTCCATTTCAGTCTGACCATCAAGGCGTGGGCGTACCCAAACGCCGTCGCCATTCCAGTAGCAGCGAGTCGCGACGATGCGTCCGATTTCGCCGTCCTGCAGACGCTTGATGGTTTCAATGTAGATTGGCTCATGGTGACGCTGCAGACCAACGGCCACCGCCAGATTCTTTGATTTTGCGACCTGGTTGGCGTCGAGCACTTTGCGAACACCGACCGCATCAACAGCCACGGGCTTTTCCATGAACACATGCTTGCCGGCATTGATCGCGGCTTCAAAGTGCAGTGGTCGGAAGCCTGGCGGCGTTGCCAGAATCACGATATCGCAGTCCTGTTCAAGCACCTTGGTGTAGGCATCGAAACCCACGAACTGCCGATCTTCCGGAACGTCAACCTTGTCCCCGTGCTGACGCTTCAACTGACCAACGGCACTCTTCAGGTTGTCGTCGAACGCATCGGCAACTGCGACAAGTTTTGTGGGGCCAGCGGTATTCATCGCCTGATCCGCAGCACCTCGACCTCGACCACCGCAACCGATGAGACCGATGCGAATGGTCTCGTCACTATTAACGTGAGCCGCGCGGACTGGGCTGAGGCTTGTCAGGATGGAAGATCCAGCGGCCGCGACCGCGGAGGTCTTCAGAAAGCCGCGACGTGAGGAATCAGATGACTTGTTCGACATCGACGAGAACTCCAGGTTGTTCAGGAGGGACGCCCTTACTGAGGAAATCTGTCGAACATTCCGCAGGAAATGTCGACGAAACTTGTTCAGGAAGGAACCAGTGGGTGAATACTCAAATCCAAAATTGACCCGTCGGCAGGGCCGAAACATTATCAACTCGGATCAGGAGATCCTACTTTTCCCCACCGCCGATCGCAAATCAATCGCCCCGGAAACACGGCAATGGGACCAGTGGCTCGTCAAGTTTTGATTTGGGGGTTACGCAGTCGAGCCGCTCCGTCGGCTCGCATTGAACCCCGAACCCTGTTCTTGACAGAACACGAGCTGAACATCGTCATGTTCAAGAAAACCATTGAGAATACAAGCCCGAAGCGTCAGCGAGTGAATGAGTCGCAAAGTGTTCACTCGCTTGCGCTTCAGGCTTGTAAGGGAGCCAACATTGGCTCTGTCCAGCCAGGAGCGGAATTCGATGGGCACTCCTTGCCGCGCAGGGCTTCGAGGCCTTCCGCGACCTGCGTGACGCGACGTTGGCGCAGTCGCTGATGCAAAACGGTCTGCAGTCCGACCCAGACGTCCGATGGGATTTGCCTTGCTGCAACAGCCCTTTTTCTGCAGAAAAGTCCTGTGTGGACGTCGAAGGACTATTTGGTCCTGCGGCGATCGCGTCCTTTGTTGATAGGCTTGAGCGGCTTGTCTTCAACTGGCCGGAAAGGTTTGCGTTTAGCCGCTTTGCTGGATGGGCGCTTGCGTGGCTGCGGCTTCTGAATTGGGTCCAGAGAAGTGTTCGGATTCTTCTGCCCCGCTTCTCTTGCTGGTGCTCGCCCTTCCTGAATCGCGGGACGACGTTCCCTGACTGCGGGACGCTCTCTCATACCAGGGCGTTCCTTCATTGCTGGACGCTCCTTTGCTGCAGGACGTCGCTCAGGACCTCGTTCACTGCTTCGGCCTCTCGTTTCCTGCTGCGAACCACGCCGATCAGGAACTCTGCCGCGACCGTCCTGACGAGGAGCTCGTTCCGGAGGTGCAGCCTTGCTATCTGACGACTGACTTTCCGGAGCCGCAGGACGCGGATCACGGAGCGACGGAATGGGTCCGGTTGGCTTTGGCGGTCTTGTCGATACATTTTCCGCCGCAGGTGTCACGGATGCAGGTCGCTCGGTCGGCGAGTCGGGGCGTCGACGAGTATTCCGGGTTTGCCCGGTGCGATAGCCAAAGCTGCTGCTTTTGCGAGGCTGCGCCGAGGCCGGCTTTTCACCATGCTCGGCGAAGTAGCGCAGCTCATGGATTTCATGCGGCTGTAGTTCGCGATGTCGTCCGGGAGCCAGACTTCCCAACTGCAATGGCCCGAACTCAATTCTTTCCAGAGCCAGTACCTTGTGCCCAACTCGCGCCATCAATCGCCGAATCTCGCGATTCTTGCCTTCCTGAAGTTCCATCTCCAGAATCGCACTTTGTCCTTTGCGGCGATGAATATGCACGTTACGAAATTTGAAGAAGCCCTCGGCGAAGTACATGCCCTCACGAAGCTGCTTCAATGTTTCCGGATGGGGAATTCCCGCGACATGACAGCGGTAACGGCGGATCACTTCAAAACGTGGATGAGCCAGTCGCTGTGCCAGGTCACCATCATTTGTAATCAACAACATGCCCTGAGTCATCTCGTCAAGCCGACCGACGGTAAACATCCGCTGTTCTGAAGCGGGCACCAGATCGACAGCTTTGGGACGTCCCTGAGGGTCATGATTTGTGCACAAAAAGCCTTTGGGCTTGTTGACCAGGAAATAGCGTAGGCGCGGCATCCGCAATCGCTCGGAATCCAGCCGAACGTCCTGCGTCAAAGGATTGACGGATCGAGCCGGGTCGGTGATCACTTCGGAATCGACGGTCACTCGCCCCGTACGAATGTACTCTTCGCATTTGCGTCGAGAATCAACCCCCGCCATGGCCAGGAACTTCTGCAGCCGCATTCGGTCGCCGTCTTCACCGACCTCTTCGACTTCATCGGGAGCGACGTTCGCAGCGATGCGACTACCGCGAGATTCAGCGGCCTGGTCTGGACGTCGAAAGTTTCTGGATGCACCGCCGGGGCGTCCCGGGCTGCGTTTTGCGGGGCGGGATTTCTCTGGGCGATTGTTCGAGGAACCTGGACGTGGGCGCGGGGGCATGGATCGAAACTTTCGGAATTTTCTCAACGATTTGACCGCGGCAGTATAACAAAGCAAATCGCAGAGAGACCGGCAGATTCCGCTTTGGCCAGTCAGGATCTCCGGAAAGTCCGGATGATTCCCAGTTTCGCGGACCCCTACCACCGAAATCTTCGACCAAAACAGTTTTCGGAAGGTAGCGACCAGGACAACGAAATTTCAGGAAACTGCGATCCATCCAGACGATTCGATTGTTAGACTCAGGGCAGACGGCATCTGAGGTTCGATAATGAAATGAGTCGAATCGTGCTGCCAGTTGTTCGGCTCTGGGGCACGCATGATTGCCCGTTTGATGTGCCGTTGGCGTGTTTGGGCCTCCCGTTGGAATTGCCCTTCCTGAGGATTCTTCGATGCTTCATCCTGCCATCAGCGTTTGCTCAGTTCTGGTGCTGACGATCCTTACATCTGCGTCGACAAGCGCCCAAACGTTAAATTCCGGTTCCAGTTTATCTGCATTGTCTGGCTCCGGATCATCGCTGACGGGAACCAGCACGAGTTCTTCATCGGGTTCGTCAAGTTCCAGTTCACGCTCAACTACCGGCGCGTCCGCGAACCCCAATGCTGGCGTTTCAGAGTTCGCAATCAACACGGACAATGTACAGAACGCAGCGACCGGCTTTGTCGGCAGCAACTCTTCGCAGGCTTTCGTTGGCGGAGTGCGTCAGACGACCAACCAGCAGGCGAATAATCGCCAGTTCGGTGCATTTCAAAACACGCAGAACACGTCCAATACTCAGTCGAGCCAGTCGGGAACGCCTCGATCAATTCGCACCACAATGAGAATTGCGTTTGCAGCTCCGTCCGGGACGTTTGCTCAGCAGACGGGCGTTCTTGCCAATTCAAATTCCGTTCGGCTGACCCAATTCCACGCCAACCGCCCTGAACTCTCCGGAGTCAATGTAGAACTGACGCCTGATGGAGTCGCTGTACTCACGGGAACATCCCCAAGCACGGATACCAGTCGGCTGGCCGCTAATCTCGTGCGGCTTCAACCTGGAGTTCGCAAGGTCAACAACCAGATCGCAGTTGCTCCATAGTTCAGTCGGAGCGGAAACCAAATCTGCTCTGTGGCTCGGAGCCAGAATCCAGAAGCGGCAGGTACTGGCCAAAATGGCCCGCAGAGTTCTCGACACGCTCGGTGTCTGAGCAACCGGGACCTGAGCAACGACGGTTCCACTCAGGCGTTATTCAGCTGCGGCTTTTGCGGCCAGCGGGCGGGAGATCAGCATCTGCAATTTTGAGGTGCTGTTTGTCAGTGCTCTGGCCTCGATGTCCGCCTCGGTAAATCGCGCCAACAGAATTTCTCCGTCGGTCGCTCGATTGCGATAGTAGGAGATATAGATGGTTCCATCCGGAGCTTGAAAGCCATCGGGATACGAGAGGCCCGTTCGATCGTCCAGCACGAGTCCTCCGGTCCAGCTTTGACCATCATCCGAGGAAAGCCAGGCACTCAACTGGACGCGGCCTTCATGAGAATTAATCTTGTTGCCGTGCTTGATTAACAGCAACTTTCCGGATTGCAATCGGCGAATATGAAAGCGAGCATTCGGTTGTCGAATCGCGGAGTCCACAGGATCAGTCCACGTCTGACCGTGGTCCGTTGAAGTTGATTCCATCATCCCTTTCGATGTCCTGGCCAGCATCCAAAGCGAACCGTTCTTTCGTTCGATAATCATATGCTCATGCCAGTCCGGATTCGGAAAGACCGCTTTTCCTCGACGCAGCCATGTGCGTCCCTCATCCTTCGAGACAAACACATTCGCGCCTCGCAGAGAATCCAGTTCGGAGAAGCAGCCTTTGAATGGACCAAAACCGCCGCGTTGGTCGAGCGAAATTGGCAACATCCATTCGCCTGTTGAGAGCACCGTTGGTTTGTTCAGGGTCACTCCATGCCAGATGCGTCGAGGAGCGGACCATTCTGGCGTTGCCGCGTCAGGATTCTCACAGATCGTGGCCCACACTCCGGCGCGGCCATCGAACATATCCATCGACTGATCAAAAATCAGCCACAGTCGACCCTTCGGATCCGTCCAAAGATTACCGACCAGGATGCTGCGAGGACGTGGGAGTTCCGGAGCATGCGAATCAACAACAAGGCGAGGATCGGACCAGTGCTCACCATTGTCATCGCTGCTGGCCAGAACGAAAAACGCTTCCGGACTATCACCGCCCGCAACCCAGCAGGCCCACAGTCTTCCCCCCGGCGTTCGTTCGATTCCAATCGTCATTCCATAATCAAGCTGATCGTAACCATACTGCGGCAAGGGACTCGTATTCAGAACGGGCGGCACTAACGCGAGGTCGGCAATCTGTTCCATACTCCGAATGCGATCCCGATCGTCACTCTGCAGATCCCCCAGCGAACTCAGGATCTCAAAAGGTGGCTCGTAGGAGTTCTCTCCGTTCTCGCGTGAGGTGAAGAAGTTAAACAGATAGATCCCATCCGCTCCACGATCGATACGCTTCTTCGCGGCTGTGAGGTACTCATCGGCCGACAGATTTCGTTCTGCGCCACTGCGAACGCATTCGATTCCACCATAGACGGGAACTGATGTAATCGCCTGTTTCCACGCTTCGAGAGGAAGATCGTCCGGCTCATAGAGAAAATCCGAGACTGAGACGAAATCAACCCAGCCACTGGCAGCCCAATGGGAGACATCGCAGCCCAGTGTCCTGGCGGATTCCGGAGTCGGCGGAGATGATCCGAAGTTCGAGGGGACTCGTACTGAAAGGATCAACTCACGTTTTCGTTCGCGGCCCACGTCATCAACCATGCGATGGACTCGTTCCACCAGCGAATTCATTTTTGCGACACGTTCCTCCAAAGAACCATCCTTGAAGAACCTCGGAAAACGATTGAAATCCAGTTCGATGCCATCACTGTCATAACGTCGAACGGCCTCTTCGATCAGCCGGAACGTGTAGTCACGAACTTCCTCCTGAGCGAAATCCATCGCCCCTTTGCCGCGATACTGTTCTGTTCCCAGCGACCAGTCCGGATGATCGACCATGAACTGTGTCCGCAGGAAGTCGTTGCCGTGATCATCATTCATCCGAAACGTCAGCAGCGCTTCGCGTCCCTGCTTTCTGGCTTCGGTCAACAGCAGAGCATACGGATCGACGCCGCTGTCAAAGAACGCTTTCAGGTTGGCGAATCGCTGCTTTTCAGAAGGAGGCCACACGGATCGCTCAGCCTCTGTCGACAGCACGCCTCGCATGGTGCCGACTCCCGTCGGATAGTACATCACCTGAGCATTGATGCAGACGAGGATCGTGTCAACTCGACTGCCTGGAAACGTGACTTCCGCAATCAACTGCCGAACATCATCCGCGTTCACCGGCACAGGGCCACGGCCAATGGCTTTCGTGGAGAAGCATGAATCTCCATCAAAGTTGTAGAGCACTCGCCGAGCTTTTACCGGTTCCGCAGCGCCGGCCCCGGACGCAAAAACCAGAGTGCTCAGCAACAACATTATCGCCAGAACAGAGGATTGGCAGGAACCATGGGCATGGACGCACCTTCGCAGAAACGGAGACTTCATGGCGGCTGATTCTTTCCGACAACAATCAGGATCAATCTTTGCAGACAGACATTCACCCGCGTTTTCCGGCTTTTCAAGCGGCATTGCAAGCGAGTCCTCATCCGAACTCACTGCCGTGACTTGAAACCCCTGCCAGAATGACAAGACTGCAACACCTGCCAACCGAAGCAGATCACCGGACGTTCGTCGACACAGAAGTCTTCTGGAATCACATCATGGATTTAAAGATCAATGGTCATACGGCGCTGATCACCGGCGGGGCCAGCGGAATTGGCCGAGCGACGGCAGAGCTGTTTGCCAGGGAAGGTTGTTCGGTCCTTCTATGGGATTTGTCGGCAAACGTTGAGCAGGTCGCTCACGAACTCTGTGCGACTCATGGCGTTCCGGCGACGTCAGCGCAAGTGGATATCGTCAACTACGCCGCAGTCGAACAAGCGATGGCAGATTTCCTGAAGAGTGGTGGCCGGCTCGATCATGTTGTGCACTGTGCGGCGGCGGGTTCTGGAAAATTTGGTTTTCCATTTACGAATCTGTCACCCCAGGACTGGCCGAGAATTCTGGAGATCAATGTACTTGGAATGGTGAATGTGGCTCATGCCATCACACCGCATTTCATCGAGCGGAATGCGGGAACGTTTGTGTTCTTGTCATCCGTCGCGGGCCAGATCGGTTCACAGACCGATCCACCTTATAGTGCCAGCAAGGCGGCCAACATCAACTTCGCTCAGTGCATGGCGAAGGATTTGGCGAAGCATGGAGTGCGAGTCAACACGGTTTGTCCCGGGATGGTGCAGACACCGCTGAATCGCTCCGTCTGGAAAGCATGGCACGACCAGACTCCCGCTTCTGAGCGTCTGGACTATGAGGCCTGGGCCACGAAGAAAATACAGTCGATCGTCCCTATGGGCCAGTGGCAGACTCCGGAAGATATCGCGGACATGATCGCCTTCCTGTCCTCGGAGCGTTCTCGCCAGGTGACAGGACAAACCATCAATGTCGACGGCGGCTTCGTGATGCACTGGTAGTCCAGCCCACACTTAGCATCCAGCGTCATGCATAAGCCTGACATTTCAGCCGTCGGTCGTCAGCCGATTCACGCATTCGTCAATCAGACCTTTCACTTCGATGTTCTCGGCTTGTCCGTCATAGTTCAGCAGTACGCGGTGCTGCAGCACTTCATGGGCAAACGAACGAATATCATCAAACGACACGTGGGCTCGCCCCTGGCTTAATGCGCGAACTCGACCTGCGCGAATCAAGGCCTGAGCTGCACGAGGACTCGCGCCCCAGCGGAGATACTTTTTGACTCGGTCAGGAGCAAACTCCGAATCCGGATGCGTGGCCAGCACCAGTCGGCATGCGTAGTCACGCATTGGATCACTCACGACGACTCGATCCAGCACCGTTCGCAGATGCAGAATACGAGGCCCGTCGATAACTTTTTCGACTTCGATCTTCTTCTTCAGAATCGTACGAGTCACGACTTCGTTCAGTTCAGCCCGGTTCAGGAATGGGACGACGACCTTGAACATAAAGCGGTCGAGCTGAGCTTCCGGCAGTGGAAAGGTTCCTTCCTGCTCGATCGGGTTCTGTGTCGCGAGTACGAAGAACGGAGGATCCAGGCGATAGGTGTTGCCGCCGGTGGTGACGGTTCCTTCCTGCATCGTTTCCAGCAAGGCCGATTGAGTCTTGGGCGTTGCGCGGTTGATTTCGTCGGCGAGCAGAAGCTGCGTAAAGATCGGGCCCTGCCGGAATTCAAAACGATACTTGCCGGAATCGTCCGTCGTCATAATGTTCGTGCCGATAACGTCGGCCGGCATCAGGTCTGGAGTAAACTGGATTCGCTTGAAGTCCAGTTTTAGGACCTGCGAAAGAGCTTTCACCAGCTCGGTTTTGCCAAGTCCGGGTACGCCTTCCAGCAACACATTGCCGCCACACAGCAAAGCAGTCAGCGTGGCTTCGACGACACGTTGTTGCCCCACGATGACTTTCCCGACGGCTTCTCGGATCGCTGAAAACTCATTGCGAAACTGATCGGCTTCAGCCTGAAGTTCAGCGGGACTCAGTTGTTCGGACATTGTTGGACTCGACTATATCAGATGGGAATTGTTGATGAGTAATGTGAATAAGATGAGCGCAGGTCGCTGCGAAAATGTTGACTTACTTTTGATCGCCGCCCTGCTCGCGACGTTTCTTCATCGCCAGCAACCGCGACGTCGTGCCAGCGTCATCACCGGCCGGTGGTGCATCCGGCTTTTGCTGACTTGTTCCGGCCGTTCCTAATGTTCCCGCTGATGAAGATGTCGACGAGGGAGCCTGACGAGTCGGCATCGGGCGGCTGATCGTTGATTCCGGCCGTGGCCGAGCGGCTTCGGTGTCGCGTTGATTGTTCAACGATGTGCGAACCTCACCTGTTCGTTGCAACAACGCGCCGATGGTGGCTGTTGATTCGCGTTTCTCTTTGCGGAACAAGCGACGAAGCCAACTGAGATCCATCTGAACTCGACGAATCGCCACATCCAGCGGCAACAGGCACGCCAGCCCCATCAGGAACCAGTCAAAGATTGGCCGACTGCTGCGTTTGGGTTTGCGATTTCCGTAAATGGTCTTAGCCAGATCTTCGAAAGATTGCTCGGTCTCCAATTCAGAACCGCCAGTCTTCTCCGCGATATCTCGCAACACAATCGGATTGGCGCGGAATCGAAGATACTCGGGAGAATACGACACGATAAAGCCTGCGTAGGCGGTTTCGTTGCGAGTTCCGTCGGTCGCTCCCAGCATCACCTGATAACGTCCTTCGCCCTTAAGCGGCATACTGGTTTGATATCGTCGAGGAGCGATCTGGCGTACCTGCTGTGACTGCTCAAAGCCATTTGGCCCGGTGACGGAAACGGTCACATCCAGCAGTGTTTCTTCCGGATGAAAGTCTTCAACAACCACGACACCTTCGTTCCCGTTGACGTAGGTGTAAACTCGCAAGTACTGTTCGCGCCGCGCGCGGCCGATGCGAGTGATCATCTGATTGACCAGTTTCTGATACTGATCCCAGCCAACCCAATCCTTGCCCCAACGTTCGGTTAAGTCCGAAGTAAACGCCGCCGTGACGCCGAGTCCATAACGCCACACGGCCAGAATCGGATCGGTCTCAGTTTCGCCAGCCTTCAATTCACTTTCCGTCGGAGGAGCTGCGAGCACGACGGTTGCTCGGGGATCATCCCGAGGCGTGGTGAGCACATAACCATGCAACTGCGGCGAGTCGGAGATCTCCTTGAGCATCGGATCGACGTTCGTCAACACCGGCACGAAATCACGAACCTGCAATTGGCTGCGTCGCAGCGTCTTTGCTTCCTTGATAAAGATCGAGGGGAGCTGATTGGGATCGTTGGGATAATAAAAACGTCCGTTCGTCGCTTTGGCGATCTCTTCGAGGATGGTCACATCACCGTTATGAGGAAAGACCGCCACCGTCGAAACCGAAACCTGAGCGTCCTGAAACGCTTTCACGAGGGGCGGTGGAGGTGGCGATGCATCACCGTCCGAAATGATGATCATGTGCCGGCTGGAGGCATCAGAAGCTTTCAGTGCCTTGAGCCCCATCTCCATCGTCGTCGCGAAGGTCCCCATGTCACCGATTGACGCATTGTTAATGAGCGGCACCAGCTCGGCGTACTTCGACGCTGGCGTTAACTCAAAGATCCATTCATCGCCGTTCATCGTCTGCGCCAATGCGCCGACAAGGTCCTCGGAATTCAGAACCTGAATGGCTTTCTTGGTGATTCGCTTAGCCCAGCTGTTGCCCTGAGGAAACTCACAGGTATGCAGAATAATGGCCAACGCCCCCTTGGGCAGAATCTTCTTGTTGCTAATCTCCATCGAGATCGGCAGAGCATCCGCAATCACGGATCCTTGCCAGCCACCGGGGCCGAAGCTGTTGGGCCCGCCGACCATCATAAAGCCGATGCCCAGATTGCGAATCGCATCGTGCATCGCCTGCATCTGATTCGACAGCAGTGAGTCCGCAGCGACGTCTGCGAAAATTACGGCGTCGTAGGGCATTAATGACAGCGGATCCAGCGGAAACTCCAGAGCACTCAACACATCCACCTGACGTTCGCCCTGCCGCAAAGCCGTTTCCATCGGCTTCCATTCGGCGGGATTGCTCTGAGGATCCATGACCAGCAGAACTCGACCGGGACCATCCAGATACAAATAGTTGCGGACGGAATTATTCTCGCTGCGACTATCCTGATCGGGCGACACTTCAATTCGCGCGGCGTACTCGTAGTAGCCCGGCTGATCGACTTTGATAGGGATTGAGTAGCGGCTCTTGCCAGCTTCGAATTCGACTTCCTGGCGAGCAATCGTGTTCTCGCCTTCCATCAGCACCAACGTTCCCTTGCCCTTAGCCAGCGACGTCAGCACAACCGACGCTTCATAGGTTTCTCCGAGCTTGACGAACCGCGGCAGATCAAGACGTTCCAGCAAGACTTCATGCTTGTAGTCGTACTCAATCGGGACCACATCAACCTGAACATCGCGGGCCTGCAGGTCATCGACAATATCCTTCAACTGACCCACGGTTTCTGTCCCGTCGCTCACCAGCACGATTCGCCCCAGATGCTCCTCCGGCAACATCGCCGCGCTCAACGCGAGCGATTGTTCCAGATTGGTGGCGTCCTGACTGACCTGAGAGTTGATGTATTTCTCGAACGGAAATGTTTCACGCGGCGGATATTCGACGGCTGCCGTTCGACCAAACACAACCATCCCGGCCTGATCGGTCATCGGCTTCTGAGCTGCCGTGCCTGCGACCAGGTCAAACGCCTGATTGCGAGCTTCATTGACGGAATCTGACATGTCGATGTTGTAGACGACAGCGACCACATCGCTGGTTCGGACAGCTCGCGGTTCGGCCAGAACAATGATCAGCAGTCCGCAAATCGTTAGCCGAATAAAGGAGGCCCACGCACCGCGTTTCTCCGGCAGACCTGCATGACCGGCTGCCTGCATCCACCATAACCATGGAGTAAAGATCAGCAGCGTGAACGCCCATGGCTTCAGGAATTCCAGCTCACGCACCAATTCAAATTGCGGCTTGGAGATCCTGAATAAGCCCAGATCCCAGGTTCGTCGCGACAGCGTAACAATAAACGTCGGCAGAATAGAAAACACGACCAGAGCGAAGAGCACGGCGAAGACGATCAGCGGGATCGCAGCGGTCCAGCGAACCGGCCGATGCGGCGGAGGCACGATCCTTCGAATTGTCGTCTTCAGCCAGTTCATGGAGTCAATTCCACCAATCGATGATTTCCGGTATCAGCGATTAACACACGTCCGTCGCTCAGCACAGTCAGGTCCCACGGCTGATAAAACTCATCCATACCGCGACCCGGTTTTCCAAATCGACCGACCACTGTCCCGTTGGGCTTCAGAACCGTCAACCGAGCCGTTTTATTTTCAATGACGTAGATTAAGTTGTCGGAGGTTACTCGTAAGTCATAGGGATATGCCAGTGGAGAGGTCGTTTCCGGCAAACTGATCACTCGCAAAAACTTGCCTTCGTCGCTGAAGACTTGAATTCGATTGTTGAAAGCGTCCACGACGAAGACTTCGCCATTCTGCCAGGCCATCCCGCTGGGCCTTTGAAACTGGCCGTCCTCGGTACCGTGAGAACCAAACTCCGTGACGAATTCCCCCTGCGGCGTAAACTTCTGAATGCGTTGTTTGTCACCGTATTCGCCGACATAAATGAACCCGTTGGGATCCTGAGCAATCGAAACGGGGAATACGAACTGACCGGGCTCCGTTCCCTGAGTTCCAAACATGTGACTGACTGTGCCATCGGGATTGAAGATTACAACGCGATGATAATGAGTATCCGCGACGCCGATTTTCCCGTCGAGCAATTCCCAGATGCCTTCGGGTTTTCCGGCGGCAAATTCCGGCATCTCCCACTGATGAGTGATCTTGCCATGCTTGTCATAGACCAGCACTCGTCCGGCATCATCAAGGACGAACACGTTATCGTCGGCGTCTGAATAGAGTCCTCGCGGTGCCGGCAAGAATCGGCCCGATGATGGGATCTTCCATGAGTCAAATTTGGAAACGTAAAATTCGGGGTCATTTCCACCGTCAACACAGCCGGAAGCAATCAGTAGAATGACCGACAACAAGCCACGAAGCGGCGACATCGGAAGTTGATTCCGATGCGTTCGCTGGCTGGCTTGTTGAGACATGGGAAAGGTCACTCGAAGGGTCAGGTGT
Organism: Planctomycetota bacterium; assembly: GCA_052034165.1. Taxonomy (GTDB): domain Bacteria; phylum Planctomycetota; class Planctomycetia; order Planctomycetales; family Planctomycetaceae; genus SXXK01. The sequence continues at coordinate 69,552 of JBPOIW010000077.1, forward strand.
TTTTGAACAGGCTGGGATTTGGTTTTGCAACGGGATTTAGATAGGACAACTTTTATTCTGATTTCGCCTCGTAGAGGCGGCAGCAAGTAGCCCCGGGCTTTAGTCTTGTCATTACCCACGACATCGAGACCCCTGCACGCTTGTCGTGCAGGTGAATACGTTTTGAAATTAGGCAGATAGCATCAATGTGGCCGTCCCCGGCTCGCTTGTCGAGCCGGAACGCAAGTGAAAAGCTTTGGCTCATGCCGGACGAGCCGGCATGGGACCTGATTTTCAATTGTTTGGCTGCTAATTTCAAAACTTCGCTACTGCCGGGCAAGCCAGCAGCGGGCGAGGAATTTCGTGGGTAATGACACGGGCTAAAGCCTGGCGCTAAATGCTGCCGCAGCTACGCCGCGAAACACAGCCTGAAACAACCGACCAAAACATGCGCAATCTCAAACGATGTTTCCAATTGATCCGTACTCCACTCATCGCCGCACCAAGGATACTCGAACACCTTCCTGCAAGGGAACCTCCAGCCTTTGATGTTTGATGATTCGTGAGGCCCCGGACTTAACACTTCGAACCAGTGATTCGGAATATGGTCCGTCGAACAAACACTTCATGTATTCAGCTTCTCCATTTCCATTCGCAACGACACTCAACCGTTCTGGTCGAATCGCCATTCCGTTGGGCCGATCGACGATCACGCCAAAGGATTGATGTTCCTCCGCAGTCAACCAATTCACCGGCCCGAGAAATTCCGCCAGAAACGCACTGGCGGGTGCATCGTAAAGTTCTCGCGTCGGTCCCTGAAAAGCGACAGTTCCTTCATGCAAACAAATCACCGAATCGGAACGCCGCAGAACGGTTTCTGGTTCGTGTGACGTAAACACAATCGAGGAAGAAGATCGTTCGGTGAGACTGGCCACAACGTCCCAGTAACGTGGCTTTCGGACCGGATCGACGTGACTCAGTGGTTCGTCCATCAACAGTACGTCAGCGTTTGACGCCAACGCTCTGGCCAATGCCAAACGAGATCTCTCCCCCTGTGATAATTCATCCGGAAACGCCGCTTTTCGAAGGTCCAGATCCAGGGACGACAGAATTTCGTCTGCCAATTCTTTCGATTTATTCACACTAAGCAGATGTTGTTCTGCGGACAGATGAGGCCATAAACCGCCATTCTGAGGCACCCAGAAGAGCGGAATTCGGCCGGCAACTGGCCCCAGCGGACTCTCATTCTTAAGCTGATGGAGCTCATTCTGTAGGCCGGACCGAGCGCCAGCGAGTTCCGGCGATTCCTCGCCCGTTGCAAAAGCCGGAACTCGCTCCGCTCGGTCCGGCCTACCAGCAATGATCGCCCCGCTGTCCGGAATTTCATACCCGGCCAGCAGGTTCAGCAGCGACGTGTTCCCGGCTCCCGAATAGCCCATCACGGCCGTTCTGCGGCCGGAAATCGTCAACGACACGTCATTCAATCGAGGCCGATTGGTTCCGCGAAGAGTAACGTGACTGACGGTAAACATAAGACTCAGCAATTTTCAGAGCGGGACACGAGTGACTTCCAGTGGTCGATCCGCATAGGATAACTATTCCCCCGGACAGATTGCCTCACATCAGGCCTCAAAATGGTGTGAACCGCAGGATGTCGTTTCCCGCCAGAACTCAGCCGCCTCAAATCTTCAACATAAGACAGTTCCCATGAAACGCGTCGGCATCATTGCTCTGCTTCATGAAAGCAACACCTTTCTTAACGAACCAACAACACTGGAACATTTTCGTTCGAACTTGCTGACAACCGGCCCGGGCGTCATTGATGCGTTTCGAGGCAGCCAGCACGAAGTCGGCGGATTCATCGAAGCGATGTCGAATCAGCCGGGCATTGAACTCGTCGGAATCTTCGGCGCGCGAGCGATGCCGTATGGAGCCATCACGACAGAATGCTGGCAGACGCTGATTGAACACCTGGAGGACGCTCTCCGGAGTTCGCTGCCGCTGGATGGTTTGCTGGTTGCTCCTCACGGTGCCACCGTAGCCGTGTCCGCGCCGGACGCCGATGGAGATTGGCTGCAGCGAGTTCGCAAGATCGTCGGGCCGGACATGCCGATCATCGGAACGCTCGATCTGCATGCGAATGTGTCTCCGCTGATGGCTCAGCAATGTAACGCCCTGTTCGGTTATCGCACGAATCCTCATCTGGACCAGAAAGCTCAGGGACTGGCTGCCGGACGAACCATGCTGCGAACATTGGCCGGTGAAATCTCTCCAAAACTGGCGCTGGTTCAACTGCCACTCTGCGTCAACATTGAACGACAAGCCACGCAGGAAGAACACGGCCAGCGATTCTGGGCCGAAGCCGAACGATTGCAAAAACAGCCCGGTATGATGAACGCTTGCGGACTCTATGGATTCCCATACTCAGACGTCGAAGAAATGGGCGCTACCGTGCTGGCCGTTTCAGAACACAGTCAGGAGCTTGCCGAATCGGCCGCGAAACAACTGGCCGACTTCTGGTGGGCGATGAAGGACGAATTCACCGGTCAGTTGATCTCGGTCGACGACGCCATCGCAATGGCCAATGAAGTGCGCGACTCCGATAAGACTCGTCCCGTGGGATTGCTGGAAATGGGTGACAACGTCGGCGGTGGAAGTCCTGGCGATGGCACCTGGATTACTCACGGATGGCTCAAGCACGGCCACGGTAAAGTTCTCACTGTCATTGCGGATCCGGATGTTGTGCATACGGCCATAAAGAGCGGTGTTGGCAGTACGCTGTCTCTGAGTGTCGGCGGTAAGATCGACCCGGCTCGCCACGGCGCGCCGCTGGTGGATCGGTTCAAAGTGAAGAGCCTCAGCGATGGCGTCTTCTCCGAACCAGAAACACGCCATGGTGGGTATTCTAAGTTTAATCAGGGGCCAACGGCGGTTCTGGAAAGCGAGTCTGGCGTCACAGTGATTGCGACAACTCTGCGAGTTGCCCCGATGAGTTTGCATCAGGTGCTTTCCCAGGGACTGGATCCAGCGGACTTTGCGGCCATCGTAATCAAAGGTGTGCATGCACCAGTCGCGGCTTATGCTCCAGTTTGTAGTCGACTGATTCGAGTCAACACCGACGGTGCCACAACCGCCGATGTTCATCGCCTGACGTTTTCTCATCGCCGTCGGCCGATGGAGCCGTTTGAAAGAGTTGCTCGATAGCAGTAGAAAAGCTCCGTAAGTCCCACAATCCTGCAACAGGGTTTCAGACCGATAGCTTGTTCTGCGCGAGATGAAGTCCGTGGAACGGAGAAGGTCTTGAGACCGCTGATGAACGCTAATAGACGCTAATAGTTTTTGAGGTTCGGCTACTGCTCGCCTCGGCGAACTCGTCGAATATTGAGGGCATTAGGAAAGGTGAAAGATCAACGCATCGCTTACCTTTTGTTTACTCTGACTTTCTGCATTCATTAGCGTCAATGAGTGTTAATCAGCGGTTCAAACTCATGCCTTCATGTCGTTCGTCCGACGTTTCAGTCCACTCGCGGAGAACAATGATGATGTCACATCTTTCGTTATTGAGCGGCACTCTGAGCCTCGCGTAGAACCTGAAAACGCATGGTTGCACAAACTGGCAGCCGCCGTCGTATTAATCAACTAACCGTTGCTGCCGCGTGTTTGATCACCGCGGTGATCGGAATCTTGCGAATCTGCTGTTTGATTTGGTTGTAGCGATTGATCTGGCGTGTTCCCAAAATCCCTCACGGTTTCTCGCATCGTCCTGTCAGTTGTCGGGCTACGTTTTTTTTGCGGCGATGCAGAACGGAGCAGGAAATCCGTAGGCGCTGAACCGCGATTCTTCAAGAACTGCAAACCATTCAGCCTGCAAATACGGGATCGAGCGTCATGACAGCCCTCGGCGTCGCTACTCCTCCGACAAAACCGAATCGCCCTGCGAACGTAAAGTCATCTCCGATCGTTTCGAACGAAAACGCACCGCTCACTGCCGCATGGAAACTCACGATTGTCGCCGTGGCGATTATCTCCAATGCCGCATTATTGATTGCTCAACAAGCCGCGTTTCGTCTGCTGGCACCCGTCATCGGATCATCTGTCGAAACATGGTCGGCCATCATTGGTGTGTTCCTGCTGGGCATCGCCATCGGTAATCATTACGCCGGAAAACTGGCAGATCGCTTTTCAGCCGTCCCACTGATCTCCGGCAGCCTCTTCGCAGGCGCGGCTTCAATGCTGTTGATGCCGGTGATTGCGGACAACCTGGGGCACTCGGTTGTTTTTGCAAAACTCTCACTGTCCGCGCAGATCTTTACGGGAGCCTTCTTCGTCTGCCTGTTGCCGGGGATTATTCTGAGCCTCGTGACACCGCCATCGATTCGCAGCGTTGTCAGTGACCCGCGAGAGGTTGGTTCGGTCGCCGGTCGAATTTTTGCCTGGGGTACATTCGGAAGTCTCGCCGGCAATTATCTGGCCGGCTTTGTGCTGCTGGCAATGTTTGGCGTTCGCGCGATTACAGCAATGACGGCCGCCAGCCTGATGTCTTTGGCCGTAGCCACATTTATTGGTGGACGTCGATCTGCTGCCGGGGCTCAGCGAAACCAGCAGTCTGCTCATGACACTTCCAACGAAACGGCCGAAGAGGAATCGAACGCAGATGTCGATCGCCAATGGTACAGCAAGGCGTTGTTGATTGTGTTTGCGTGTAGCTTTGTCACAGGTGCTTTGGAAGGTGCCGCGTTTCGAATTCTGGCTCCGCTGGTGGGCGTTTCGATGTTTCTTTCGGCCGGCGTGGTCGGAGTCATTCTGGCCGGCATGTCATTCGGAAATGCACTTGGTGGAAATCTTGCAACTCGCTTCGGAACACGTCAGGTTCTCCGAAAATCACTCATCGCCTGCGCCGTGGCAACTCTGGCGGTAGCTCCGTTCTGGAAGTTTGCCGTCAGCAGCGGCATCTTCAAACAGATGTCACTGATTCCCCAGATTCTGGTCTGGTCATTCACCTTGTTCCTGCTGCCGGCGATTGCCTTCGGCACGATTACTCCACAAGTAATTCGGCTGTCGGTCCGCAATGTAAAGCACTCCGGCAAGATCTCCGGACAGCTCTATGCCTGGTCCACTGTTGGCTGCATTGTCGGAATTCTGGCGGCGGCCTGGTTCACCATCGAAAGCTTCGGTGCGATTCGGACCAGCATTCTTTGTGGCATGATTCCCGTCGGCTTAGCGCTGATGGTCGGGGGTTTTATTCGCAACATAGACAGCAATCGTGGCGACGCGGTGGCAACCAAATCTGACCAGCGAATGATTCCCGCCGCCCTTCTGGTAGCGGCGGTCGCTTTGCTGTTGGTCTGCAAATCGCCATACGATCGAGAAAGCCGCTACTTCAGTTTGGCCGTCGATGATGATGTGATTGACGGACGCGATGTGAAGGTGCTGGTTCTGGATCGACTGGTGCATTCAGCCATCGATCTGGATGATCCTTCGTTCCTGCATTATCCCCATGAACGCATTCAGGGCGACTTCAATCGTGCGGCCGCGGAAGATGCTCGCGCAGCCGGCCGAACGCCTCGCATTCTGGTCATCGGCGGAGGCGGTTATTCGTTTCCTCGGTGGGTCGAATCACAGGCCGATCTTCATGACGTGATCATTGATGTCGTCGAGATCGATCCGGCTGTGACCGAGATTGCTCATGATCTTCTGGGACTGTCGCGCGGCACTCGAATTAATTCAATCCACATGGATGGACGGCAGTATGTGAAAGGTGCTCCGGCTGGTTCTTATGATCTTGTGATTCAGGACGCAGTGAATGATTTCTCCGTGCCCTATCATTTGATGACAGCCGAATACAACGCGCTCATTCAGCGGCTGCTGCAACCTGATGGGGTTTATTTGCTGACCGTGATCGATGCGATGGAATCCGGCCGATTTCTTGCCTCAGCCGTGCGGACCGTGCAAAGTTCGTTCGGGGAAACTCACCTGCTGGCTCCGCCCGAAACACACACAATCCGCGACCGGAGTGTCTACGTGATTGGCGGACGATTCCCGGCCAAAGCCAATGGGGCGGCAGACACTCCAATCGAAGCAAAGACAACGGAAGCAAAGGCATCGGCCTTATGGTGGAAAGATCGTTCGTACGCTCACATCTTTGCGAATGAAGAAGTCGCCGCTCTGCTGGCACGTCGAGGTGACTCGTCGCCGCTATTGACCGACGACTACGCTCCTGTTGACACGCTGATGACAAGTCACTTTCTGGAACGCAGCAAGTAAGGATTCGGGCCACCGTGACAATCTACTTCGGAACCAGAGCGAGATCTTTCTCGGCGTCGGCCTGATAGTAAAGGCTTGAGGGGATCAGAACCTCCGGCGGGACATCGTCGCCGTCAAAGTACTGAGTGATCATTTCAATCGTCGTGCGTCCCATCCGGTCTGGAAACTGGATTGGATCGCACACGATTTGCCCCTTCAGAATCGCCTGCTTGCCTTCAATCGCGCCGTCGAAACCAATGATTCTGACCTGATCGGCTTTGCCGGCGGCTTCGAGGGCCGCTCGGGCTCCTAAGGCCGACGGATCGTTGATCGCAAACAGTGCTGCCAGATCCGAGTGTGCTTCGATTGCATCTTTGGCGGCAGCGAAGCCTGCTTCACGAGCTCCCTGTCCGTTCAGGGTTGTTGCGATCTCAATCTTTGCAGCGTCAATGCCGGCATTGTGCGCATTCACAACTTCCGTGAACCCCTTGACTCGAAGCTGACAGGATTCCACATCGGGATAATGGAGAACGGCGACTTTTCCGCCGCTCTCGCCCAGCAGTTTCACCATGGCTTCGCCCGCTAGCTTGCCGCCCTGATAGTTGTCCGTGGCGATGTGGCAGACGACTTTGCCGTCCGTGCCATCGTACTTGATGTCGTTTGTGAAGACCGGGATTCCGGCATCGTTCGCCTTCTTGATCGCGGCGCCAATGGCCTTTGAGTCGCACGGGTTGAGCACAATAGCCGAGACCTGTTTGACGATAAAATCCTCGACCTGCGAAGTCTGGCGGTTCACATCCTGATCGGCAGAGACGACGACGACTTCATAGCCATGTTTCTTTCCCTCGGCCGTCATTTCATCTGCGATAATCTTGAAGAAAGGATTCGTCAGTGTCAGTGCGGAAAAGCCGACGGTCAGTTTCTTTTCGGCGCCATCAACAAGCAAAGAACCTTCCGGATTGCTGTTCTCCGCGCCGCCCTCGTCCGAGTGGGCCGCGGCAGAGGTTTCACCAGAAGTTGTCTCGCCGGGCGTCGGATTCTCGGCGCTGCAGCCTGCGAGAAGTATGAATCCAAGACAGCCAAGCCAGCCGGTAAAAATCGATTTCATAACAGCTCCTGTGAACATTCAGTCGTGGGGTGGGCCCGGGGACGCCTTTGCCGCGAGTTCGCGTCTTCGTCTCCTGCCAGTCTCTCGAAAGCGGAAATCAATTGCCAGCCAGTAAGGCCCGGTGAGCAACCAACGTTGTTCAACGTGGGCGTGGGAATCACTGCGATCCGTCAGCGAAGAGGCCCGCAAGAAAACTCGCAGCGCGGCTTCGAGTTGCAGGATCATTGCTGAGTACGTTGATACCGGTGGACTCGCCGACCCGTCAGCGTGAAACCCACATAGACCTTCGATCCATCGTGATTGACGGCCAGCCCATGTGGCCATTCAAAGTCGTCTTTCGAACCCGGCGGTTTCGTCATGAAGGAACAGAGGATTTCGCCTTCGCGGCTGAGCTGCCGAACAATTCCTTTGTCCGCGTCCAGATTGGAGAGTACAAAAAGTGAACCCGCGGCATAACGGATTGTCAGAGGACGCTCCACGTGAGTCCAGATGGTCTGAACTTTTCCTTTCCGATCCAGAATCTGAATTCGATGGTTTTCTCGATCAGCGACGTAGATCAGATCACGCTCATCGCAGGCAATGCTGTGCGGCGTCTGAAACTCGAGCGGACGCTTTCCTTTCCGGCCCCACGCGTGCATCATCCGGCCGTTCCGATCGAACACCGCAACTCGAGCATTCGTGTAGCCATCAGAGACGACGAAGCAGCCATCACTGAGTACAACGACATCGGTTGGTCTGCGAAAACCGATGTCGGCACTGCCGAGTTCCATCAACAACGATCCTGTCGAGTCGAACTGGAACACTTTGTCCTGCCCGCAGTCCACGATCCAGATATGTCCTGCCGGATCGACACTAATCTGATGCGGCATCACAAACAAGCCTTCACCCCACGAACCCAGAAGGCGGCCTTCGCGATCATCAAAGACAAGCACAGCCGGCTTCTGGATTCGCTCCTGACGATACCCCGTCGAAGGCATCCAGTGATTCTCACCCCGATTCAGCACGAGGATCCTGCCGTCCTTCGCGATCGCAATGCCCGCCACCTGGCAGGGTTCCTGCCCGGAACCGGGAAATTCGGCCGGCCATGTCCGATCAAGCTCGAAGGTTGCCGTCGCAGCCTCAGCCGACTGCAGTTGTTGTCCCTGGATTGCCAGAGATCCCGCGACCCATGACAACTGCCTGAGAAAAACTCGCCTGTTTATCGACATGCTGTCCTCCAATCTCAGAGCACCGGAGACAGGCAAGCCCGCGATCGCCACTGTCCGCGTTCGTCAGAACGCCGGCGCCGCAAGTTGCCCCGCTTTCACGACTCCGCCCTGCATGACGGCAATAAACCGGCTGCGGTCTTCGAGCACTCGAATATCCTGCAGGGGATCTCCATCCACGATCAGCAGATCCGCCAGCTTTCCGGTATCGACGGTTCCGATCTCATGCAATCGTCCCAGAATCTTTGCTCCGTTCTTGGTCGCGCAAGTCAGGACTTCCAGCGGCGAGAAGCCCACAAAATTCACGAAGAATGACAACTCGCGAGCGTAGTCACCGTGAGGATTCCAGGCGAAGCCATAATCGCCGCCCATTCCCAGCGTTCCCCCGGCTTTCAGAATTCTGCGAGCACTCTCGGCACCACCATCCAGTGTTTCCTGATGCCCATCGATCACTCGCTGCGACATCCCAAACTCCGGACCTCGCTGAATGCTGGCGTATTCGAAATACAGGGCCGGAACGCACGGGACATCTCGTTGCAAAATCAGGTCGATACATTCGTCATCCACGAACGTGCCATGTTCGATCGCGTCGTAACCGGCTTTCAAAGCATTCTTGATCCCTTCCGTGGCTCGACAATGTCCAGTCACTTTTAATCCGTGATTATGAGCAGTCCCGACGACGGCATGCATTTCTTCGAAGGTCATGCACAGCGTGTGATGATCATTGGTGTCAGGCGCAGCCGCGTCTCCTGTGGGATACGTCTTGACCCATTCGATACCATCCTTCACCAGTTTCCTGACAGCCGAGCGAGCTTCGACGGGGCCATTGATCAGCAGCACAAGGCCCTCCATGCCGATTTTTCGGTAGTCCGGATTCCAGTCCATCAGGCCTCCAACGCCGCAGATTTCTCGCCCGCTGGTCGCGAGCCGCGGGCCGACGCAGATGTCAGATTCAATCGCCTTCTTCAGCCAGACATCGATATTAAACAGGCTGCCTCCGCTGCGAGCAGACGTGTAGCCGCACTCAACGGCCAGCTTCGCATTCGCCGCGGCCAGCAGAGTGACGTATTCAACCGGATATTTAATGTCCAGATCTTCGAGAGCTGCCACGTTGAAATAGGTCGGATGAAAATGAGCTTCGACGAGTCCCGGAAGAATCGAACCGCCCTTTGCATCAATGATGCGTGCGCCGGGATCCTGAGGAGGAGCTTCGTTCGCCGAACCCGACCAGGCGATCTTTCCATCTTTCAGAACGACGACGGCATTTGCCACCGGCGGTCCGCCGTGTCCATCAATAAGCTGTCCATTTCGAACGACGATGGTGCCGACGTGGTTCTGCATACAGGAATCTTTGTCAGGAAAATGCAAAGGGCGGGAATTGCAGTGGGGGATATTCGCTCAATGGGGGGCACGTACGGTTTTCAAATTGTTGCACAACGGTGTTTGCTCGACTGTCCCAGATCGCACCCTTCGGCCTCGTGCCGAAGGTGAGACGATTTGGCAACCAGATACCGAAACTTAAATGACTGGCCGATTTAGATTCTGGTTGCCAAACACTTCACCACTCACTCAAGCTGAGTGGAGTCAAGAAAAAAGAGATTCGGCAGTCCCCTTCACCGGACAGATTGCGCCGTTCCACAACAAGTGATTGCTGGCCCCGGACCGCTATTGTGGCGGATGGAGGTTACCTTCGTCTACCGATCCGTTCAGGGAAATCCGAGGCCGGAACTGTGCGACCTGCCGTCCAGTCGTTACCATCCCGCCCGTGGATGTCTCCTTATTCCTGTATGTAAAGCTGATGTAAGAATCTGATCATGGCGAAGAAATCAATTGCTGACGTGGATGTTGCTGGTAAGACCGTTCTGATGCGAGTGGACTTCAATGTGCCGCTCGATGATCAGTGTCATGTGACGGACGATCGCCGTGTTCGCATGGCCGTACCTTCGATCAAGTCGGTTATTGACCGCGGAGGCAAACTGGTCCTGTGTAGTCATCTGGGGCAGCCGAAGGATGGCGAGGACTTGGCGAAGTACAGCCTGAAGCCTGCCGCGGCAGTGCTGGCGTCGTTGTTGGGCAAGCCAGTCGCTTTTGCGACCGACACCGTGGACGCTGATGCCGTTGCGAAAGTCGGAGCGTTGAAGAATGGCGACGTCGTGTTGCTGGAGAATCTGCGTTTCAACAAAGGCGAGAAGAAGGGCGATGCAGCCTTCGCTGGCAAGCTGGCGGGGTTCGCTGACATTTATTGCAACGACGCCTTTGGAACATGTCACCGCACCGACGCTTCGATGGTCGCAGTTCCTCAGGCCATGGCCGGCAAGCCACGCGTTGTTGGTTTCCTGGTTCAGAAGGAAGTCAAGTACCTCTCCGACGCCATCGCGAATCCTCAGCGACCATTCATCGCCATCCTCGGCGGTGCCAAAGTTTCTGACAAGATCAACGTCATTAAGAATCTGCTGACGATTTGTGACAAAGTTCTGATCGGCGGAGCCATGGCTTACACGTTCGCAGTGGCCAAAGGCGGTAAGGTTGGCAAGAGCCGTGTTGAACTGGACCGCGTTGAGCTGGCCAAAGAACTGATGGCGAGTGGTGGAAACAAACTGGTTCTGCCCGTGGATACTCATTGCGGCGATGCCTTCAACGGCAACTGCAATAAGGTCGTGGTCAAAGCCGGAGAGATTCCGGACACGTTCGAAGGGTTCGATATCGGCCCGGAGACCGCAAAACTCTACGCCGCCGAAGTTACGAAAGCCGGTACCGTGGTTTGGAACGGGCCAATGGGGGTTTTCGAGATGTCGCCGTTTGACGCAGGGACTCGAGCCGTTGCCGAAGCGATTGCAAACAGCAATTCAACCAGCATCATCGGCGGTGGTGACAGTGCTGCCGCGATTCAGCAGTTGGGTTTTGCAGAGAAGGTTTCACACGTCAGCACCGGCGGCGGAGCCAGCTTGTCCATGCTTGAAGGTGAGAAATTTGCCGCAGTTGAATTGCTCGACGAAGCCTGAGCAAGTCACCATTTTTCGAGTGACGCGAGGGATTTGTTGATTGGCGCGAGAAGCCAGATGGGTTTCTGAAAGTGCTGTTTGACAAACGTCCCTCTGTCACTGTAAAACGGGGAACATGCAGAACATGGAACTCATGTTCCGGCGGTAGTGATTTCATTGACCTTGATCAGGATGTCGATCAGGGAAGTTTCGGTCGTTTTTTGTGGCGGTGTGCCGCTGCGAGGCGTTTCTCAGATGAAGCGATTAATTGCGACAGTTTTGACGATTGGTGTCTTTGCGGCCTCAGCTGGGTCAGCCAGTGCGTGCTGTCTCTGGCCTTTTGGGGGCTGGTGGGGAGCTGGGTACGGTGGCTACTCAACCGCCGGATACGCTCCTTATGTCCCACAGATGGGCTACTATGCGGCCGGCTATGCTCCGACCGACTGCTGTGCGCCGGCCTGTTGTGATCCTTGTGGTGGCGGAGGCTGCAGTTCGGGTTCCTGCGCAGGAACAAATCCTGCCGGAAGTCTGAAGCCGGAGACGGATTCAAACTTCGACAAGAGCAGGAAGGAAAACGAGACTTACGATGAATTCGACCGAGCCCCTGCTCGACGTCGTGAGAACGATTTGGATCGGCCGCTTGATCCTGCAGATTCACAGGCTCGAAAGCGTCCTGCGGTTGATCCAGACCCAGTCGATGATTTTCGTTCGCGTCCGATGGGCGGCACAGCAGCGGATGATGCGTTTGAACTGGATCCTGCGGGAGATCAAATCAAGAACAAGCCTCCCATGGATGATTCGGCGGTCGATATTCCGCCCGTAGACTCTGCTGATCCTGCAGCCCCAAAGATTGATCCAGCGCCGGGGACAGGTGACACCGAGTCGTTTCTGGACATGGACAAGAAGGCAAACGATTCGTCCAAAGTGGAAGAACCAGCAAGTTCTTTCCAGACTTTCTCCAGCACGTTCAATGAAGTTGTCGCTCCAAAGCGTTTGGCGTCTCGATCACTCCCAGCCACCGCTTCCAAAGCGAAGTTTTCTTTTGCTGGCAAATCGTCGGATGACAAGACTCAGACAAATGCTCCTGTGCGATGGATTTCTGTTCCGCTGCCGGAAGGCAATGTTCGACTTTAATCAGTCGAGTTAGTCTTGAAGAACGGACGATAAAACACCCTGGCCCGGCGGATCATTCCGACCGGGCCTTCTTTTTTGTTGCGGTTCCAACAGGGACCGGCAATGGTTTTTCTAACCTTCGGCCCGGTGAACATTCCGACGTTCGATCCGCTGGAATCAACAAGTATGCACTCCGAAACTCCTCACGTTCTGGCTTTCGTCTGCGATCGGGAGTCGCGTATCAAGTCGCTGGCGGTGCATGCGGGCTTGAGTGCTGATTTCTCTGAAGGAAGCTTATTGCTGGAGGCCATTACGCTCATCGGATCCAGCACCGATCTGCACCAGTTCTGGCTGGAAATGATCAACGGCCGCGTCAGCATTCAGGGCGAAACGGATGTCTTGCTGACTTCCAAAGGTCCACCACTGCGAATGCTGCTGCATGCCATGCCGCTGCACAAAGGAACGGACGAGGGCATGTTTCTGGTCACTCTTTGTTCCGGCGTTCAAATCATCAGTGCCGGCCCGGACGAAGTTGCACGCAGCCGCGCCGTTCTTGAAACCGCCGTGGACTCGATTGTCACGATCAACTCCATGGGGATTATCTGCTCCGTGAATCCTGCCGTCGTCCGGATGTTTGGTTATCAGGATTCGGAGCTTGTCGGTCGAAACATCTCGATGCTGATGCCCGAACCCTATAAACACGAACACGATTCTTACATAGCGAGGTATCTGGAAACGCGGTCACCATCAATCATCGGTATTGGACGACAGGTTGTGGGGCGGAAAAAGAATGGCCGGGAGTTTCCTGTGCATCTGGCTGTGAGCGAATTCACGGTGCGAGGCGTCCGGTTCTTTACGGGAATCATTCGAGATCTGAGCGAACTTGAACGGGTACAAAAACAGTTGCTGCAGTCCGAACGCCTGGCCGCGATCGGGCAAATGGTGACGGGGCTCGCTCATGAAAGCCGCAATGCTCTGCAACGAGCTCAAGCTTGTCTCGATATGTTGTCACTGGATCTGCAGAACAGCCCCGAGCAACTGGATCTCGCACGCCGCGCCACGACGGCGTTGCAGGATCTGCATCGCCTTTACGAAGAAGTCCGCAGTTATGCGGCACCGATTCATCTGGAGTACCGGCCCTGTGACCTGTCAACAATCTGGCGGAAGGAGTGGGAGAATCTTGCTGCGGTTCGACGAGACAGGAAAATCCGGCTGGTCGAAGCTGAGGGTAACCAGCCAATTTGCTGCGATGTGGATGTGCATCGCATGGAACAGGTCTTTCGGAATATTCTTGAGAACGCCATTCACGCGTGTGGGGAAACAGGAGTCATCACGATCCACTCATCAATGACCGAGTGGCAGGGAGAATCCGCCGGAAGGATCGCCGTTCAGGATGATGGCGTGGGCTTGACCCCCGAGATTGCTCAACAGGTATTCGAGCCATTCTTTACCACAAAACAAAAAGGAACCGGTCTCGGAATGGCCATCGTCAATCGGATTATGACGGCCCACGCGGGCTTCGTCTCAGCCGGAATACTCACCCCAAAGGGCGCAGAGATTGTGCTCATTATTCCACTTCGGATGCCGATTAGGAATGCGGTTCGCTCTTAAAGCGGCATGCGTTCCAGTTCCAGAAGTGGTTCAAAAAAAACGTGCAGGTTGACATCATTCGCACACAAGTGCGCCAGGATGCACAGTTGCACTGTGTGTGGTTGACTTGGAGTTTTACATGTCTACGAATAGTCCCGTGAATCTGCTGATCGTTGAAGACGACCCGGACTTTCGCGAAACGTGTGTCCGCTGGATGACTCGCAAGGGACATACGGTTCAGGGAGCCGCCAATGGTCACGAAGCACTGGACATCTGCGAACGTCGCACGTTCGACGTAGCCATCGTCGACATGAATATGCCGGGCCTCACGGGGCTCGAAGTTCTGGATCGCATGAAGGTTTCACAACCGGAAACAGAAGTCATCATTCTGACCGGTCAGGGAACGATCGAAAGCGCAGTCAACGCCATGAAGCTGGGCGCATGCGACTATTTGACCAAGCCGTTTCCGCTCGATGAACTTGAGCAGCGGTGTTTGATGGCTTTTGAAAGAGCCAGGTTGCAGCGTGAAAATCGACAGCTCAAGGCGATCATTGAACGTGCACATTCACCTGTAAAGATCGTCGGCGAATCGGCTCGCATGCGGGAAGTGTTCCGACTCATTGAGCGAGTTGCCCCGACAGACAAGCCGGTCCTGATTCAGGGGGAAAGCGGCACTGGTAAAGAACTTGTTGCTCGCGCCCTTCAGCAACAGAGCCATCGTGCTAATCGCCCGTTCGTCACCATCAACTGCGCAGCGCTTCCGGAACAGCTCGTGGAAAGTGAATTGTTTGGGCACCGCAAGGGTGCGTTCACCGGAGCCAACGAAGATCGGGCCGGACTGTTCGAAGTGGCTGACGGGGGCACATTGTTCATCGACGAAATCGGCGAACTCCCCGGTGCGTTGCAGCCGAAACTCCTGCGTGCCCTGGAAGATGGATCGATTCGTCGAGTTGGTTCGCACCGCGAGCGTCGAGTCGACGTGCGACTGATCGCAGCCACGAACCGCACCCTCGTTGACGAAGTCGCGGCCGGCCGGTTTCGCGAGGATCTTTATTATCGAATCAACGTGATGTCTCTTGAGCTTCCGCCGCTGAGAAAGCGTGAAGGTGACGTTCCGCTGCTCATCAAGTCCATGCTGCAGAAGGACTGGACGATCACGGACGAAGCAGCCCGCGCGATGGACGCCTATCGCTGGCCCGGAAACGTTCGCCAGCTCAAGAATGCGATCGAACGTGCTCAGATTCTGGCCAACGACCATGTGATCACGATCGACGATCTGCCGTCCGAGATCTACGACTCTCATGAACATGTCGGGGCCGGAGGAGTGCCGCCCGGAAACGTAGCGCCTTCCAATGGAGCCGAGCGGTTGAGCCATGTGCCAATGCCCGGATCGCCTCGTCTGGAAGACCTCGAGAAGGCTCATATTGTCGATATCCTGCGACAGCAGAACGGTAACAAAGCTCGCACTGCCAGGATCCTCGGAATCCATCGCCGCAAGCTCTACCGGCTTTTAGAACGCTACGGAATCGCTGACGAACGTCCCGTTTAGAGACGATACTCAGCCGATCCCTTGTGAGTTACGATACCGGAAGTCCGCCTTCTGCTTCCGGATCCCGAACACCCCAAAAAGTCCCATGCAAACTCCCCTGCACAGTAAGTCCACACTGGAAGAAATCAGAGAACGTTTCGACAACGATGTGGAACGATTCAGTAATCTTGAAACGGGCCAAAGTGCGACCATTGATGCTCCGTTGGCCATGGAGTTGATTACTCAGGCTGCTATCGCCAGCACATCTCCGATACGCAGGGTTCTTGATATCGGATGCGGAGCGGGAAATAACTCCATTCGCCTGAGACAATCTCTCGGGCAGGATTTTGATTGTGTCCTGCTGGATTTAAGTCAGCCGATGTTGCAGCGAGCATCGGAGCGAATGAGGCAGGTGAATGCAGGAAGAGTCTCCGTCGTCGCTGAGGACTTTCGTACCGCGTCGCTTCAGGCCGGCTCGTTTGATGTTATTCTCGCTGCAGCCGTCCTGCACCACTTGCGCGATGATCAGGACTGGAAAACCGCCTTTCAGAAGCTGCACGATCTGCTGCGTCCCGGTGGCAGCCTCTGGATTACTGACCTCGTGAGTCACGAAACGGCCGGCGTGCACCAGATGATGTGGGCTCGCTATGGGCAATACCTGACATCGCTCAACGGTGATGAGTACCGCGACAAAGTATTTGCTTATATCGATCGCGAGGACTCACCACGCCCCGTGACGTTTCAGCTTCAACTGCTTCACGAGGTGGGATTTCGAAACGTCGAGCTATTGCATAAGAATTCATGCTTCGCTGCTTTCGGAGCCATCAAATAGCTTCGCACCAGGAAACCGTCTGCCTCCTGCAAATGCCTTCGTCGTGCCATGGCTGAAATTTTAAAATTGCGAGCCTGCGGCCATCACAACCCAAAAACGTAAGTGAGGGATAAAAGTTGCCGCGTTTTTCAACAACAATCCCTCGCTGACGCATCGAGGTTGTGAGTTTTTACGTTCTGTATGTCAAATTTTGAAGGCATCTGGCCTGGCGGGCAGGGATGAGCTGCG
>JBPOIW010000311.1:0-2170 GCA_052034165.1 Planctomycetota bacterium
GCTGGCGCTTCGGGCTTGTATTCTCAGTGGTTTTCTTGAACATGGCGATGTCCAGCTAAAGTGCTTCCATCCAGACTTTCTGGCCGCAACTGCTCGTCGTCACAGGAGCGATTTCCATGGCGAAGAATAAGAGTGTTCGTGGATCTGCCGCTACGGCAAGAGAACCATCGGCAAGAGAACCATTTGCCAAGGATCCATCGGTTGCGAAGTCACCTCGTCATTCGATCGGCAGTTATCTGATTCAGCGATTGCAGGATTACGGGGTACGCGATCTCTTTGGGATCCCGGGCGACTTTGTTCTGCAGTTCTATGGCATGCTGGAAGAGAGTCCTATCCGAGTCATCGGGACAACAAACGAAGCCTGTGCCGGGTACGCCGCTGATGGGTATGCTCGCATCAACGGCATCGGAGCTGTTTGCGTGACGTACTGTGTCGGCGGTTTGAGTCTCTGCAATTCCGTGGCCGGAGCGTATGCGGAAAAGAGCCCGGTGATTGTCATCAGTGGCTCGCCGGGAATGAACGAACGTCGCAGTGATCCTTTGCTACATCATCGGGTGAAGGACTTTAATACTCAACGCGAAGTGTTTGAAAAAATTACGGTGGCCTCCGCGTCGTTGGAAGATGAGCTGACAGCGTTTCGTGAGATTGATCGCTGTCTGGCGGCGTGCGTGCGATTTAAACGACCGGTGTTTCTGGAGCTTCCTCGCGACAAGGTCCTGACTGTTCCGAACCATGAACACCATCCGCTCACCGAGATTCATTTAAGCGATCCGGAAGCCCTGCGAGAAGCTCTGGAGGAAGCTCGCGAATCAATCAAGTCTGCTCGTCGGCCCGTGATTATTGCCGGCATCGAACTGCATCGCTTTGGCCTGCAGACGCAACTACTGAAATTCGCGGAGCATAACAACATCCCGATTTGCGCGACGCTGTTGGGCAAGTCCGTTGTGAGTGAGCGTCATCCGTTGTATCTGGGTGTTTACGAAGGAGCCATGGGGCGTGAAGAAGTGCGTCGCTACGTGGAAGACAGCGACTGCATCATTTTGTTGGGTGCGTTCATGAGCGACATCAATCTGGGTGGCTTTACAGCTCAGCTTGATCCCGGAAAGTGCATCTACGCCACCAGTGAAAAGTTACGGATTCGCTATCATCATTTTCACGAAGTGCAGTTTGCGGACTTCATGAATGCGATCAGTGACAAGAAGTTTGCAAGTCGTCGAGCAGCCCC
Organism: Planctomycetota bacterium; assembly: GCA_052034165.1. Taxonomy (GTDB): domain Bacteria; phylum Planctomycetota; class Planctomycetia; order Planctomycetales; family Planctomycetaceae; genus SXXK01. Next base: position 1,226 of record JBPOIW010000311.1, read on the forward strand.
GAAAGTAATTCAGCCGGAGATCGCGGCATGGAAACCCAGCTCGGCGACTCCGATTACGATGAAGCGATTGTTTCAGAAGATCAATTCTGTGCTGGATGAGAATCTGGTTGTTGTGTCAGATACCGGAGATTCTTTGTTTGCCGCCGCTGATCTCTCGATTACTCAGCACACTGAGTTTCTGAGCACTGCGTATTACACGTCTATGGGCTTCGCGATTCCGGCAAGCGTTGGCGTGCAGGTGGCCAATCGCCAGCTTCGTCCGCTGGTTCTGGTCGGAGATGGCGCATTTCAGATGACGTGCATGGAACTTTCGACGACCGTTCGGCAGAAGTTCAATCCCATTGTGATCGTACTGAACAACAAGGGATACTCGACCGAGCGTTTCATTCAGGAAGGTCCGTTCAACGATATTCACAACTGGCAGTATCACAAGATGCCGGAATTGCTCGGCGCCGGTTGGGGTTTCGAAGTTCATACGGAAGGTGATCTTGAGAAAGCCTTCAAGGCTGCCTTCGCCAATCAGGATTCCTTCAGTCTCCTGAACGTACACCTCGACAAACTCGACGTCAGCCCAGCCCTCAAACGCCTCGCCGCACGTCTGGCCACTCGCGTCTAAACACAATACCGTTCAATGAATCATAACCACAGTCTGGTCAAAGGTTTTCGTCAAGGTTTTTTGCTTTCGATGTTTGGGACGGCACTTGTTCCATCGGGACATTTTTCTTTTGATCACTCGCGGATTAATGCGATTGCGACGTCTCGGGATTCGCTCTTCACTGATCTCCCAGATCAACGCTTCGTACCACTTTGATAACTTGACTTCGTCGCTCGGATCGCACTCCGGCAGTCGTGTCTTGAGAATCTGGAACGAGCCTTTGAACGACAGTCGGTCAACATCTATTTTTGCATCTGTCGCCGCCTCAAACATCAGTGCTCGAATCACAA
>JBPOIW010000045.1:0-148158 GCA_052034165.1 Planctomycetota bacterium
TTTCAGGCCCGGAGGGTCGACAAATCTGATGCCGGTGGCGTGAGCCACCGGTATGCGAACGCAAAGAAAATGAGGCCTGAAGGGCCGACACAAGAACTTATGTGTCGGCCCTTCAGGCCTGATTCGCAGTGTTTTTAGCAATCCGGTGGCTCACGCCACCGGCAGAGGATATGCCGGGCTTCCAGCCCTAACTAAAATTCGCAACTTCAAACTGGCGCTTCGGGTTAAGACACCGGACGGCTCGCGCCGTTAGGCTTTGAGAGCATATCAACGACAGGACAACGTTACACATGAGCAAGCTGATTCTGGGACTGGATATGGGCACCACCAGCATTTCGGCGGTGGCTCTGAATGAATCCGGTCGAGTTGTTCGTGCGGTGACACAGACGCATCATGCTGCTGTCGAAGGATTGCCGGCTGAATATGCCGAGCAGAATCCGGAACGCATCCGCGCGACGGCGTTTGCAGCGTTGAAGAATCTGAGCGAACTCTGCCGAGGTTCGGAGTTCCAGGCAATCGCTCTGACCGGGCAAATGCATAGCACCGTGATTCTTGACGGCCATGGCAAAGTGACAGGGAACGTCATCACCTGGCAGGATCGTCGATCCGTCGCGGACGGTGCTCAGAAGTCTTTGCTGGCGGAACTTCAGCAGCGAGCGACCGATCAGGCGATGCTGAATACTGGCTGTCGCTTGTCCCCCGGATATCTTGGCACCACGCTGTTCGCGATGCGACGACTGAAGCAACTCCCGGCCAACATTGCATCGGTCTCTTTTGTCGCTGACTGGATCGGCAGTTGCCTGACTGGAAACGCACCGGTCACAGAGAGATCTCATGCAGCGTCATCCGGCCTGTTTGATCTCGTCGCCGATGACTGGAGCGATGCGATTCTGCAAGCGGCCGAGATTCCTCGCGGCTGGCTGCCGCCCGTTGCTGACAGCGGAGCCATCGTGGGAACGTTGAATTCTGCGGTCGCTGCCGAACTTGGTTTGCCCATAGGCCTGCCGGTGATGAATGCCATCGGCGATAATCAGGCGTCCGTGCTAAGTGCGTTGCCGGATCTGGATGGTTCTGTGTTGATCAACATCGGAACCGGAGGACAGATCGTCTGGCGCATCCCGCAGTTTACTCGGCAGCTCCCGCTGGATACTCGAATTCTGCCCGGCAATCCGGATCCGGTCACCGGCAAGGCCACACCGCAATTTATGATTGTCGGCGCGGGCCTGTGTGGCGGGGATGCAATTGCGTGGGTGAATCGAACCATTCGCCGCTGGTTGTCGGATTTCGGAAGCATCGTCAGTGAGGAAGCGATCTGGGATCGGCTGCAGCAATTGGTTGCACAGGAGACACCGGCTCCGGAACTTGCCTGCGAACCCTTCTTCCGGGGCACTCGTTATGAACCCGATCGTCGCGGCGTGATTAAAGGGATCAGTGTCGACAATCTAAGCCCCGCTCATTTACTGGCCAGCGTGCTCACCGGGATTGCTCAGTCGATGTCTGACGTCTGGTCGACGTCGCCGCAGAGCAAGGCAAGTCCTTTACAACGAGTCGCGATGGCGGGCAACGCGGTGAAACACAACCCGCTGCTGGTGGAGGCTGTTCGCCGGCATTTTGGAGTCCCCGTTCATGTCGCGCGTCATTCGGAAGAAGCGGCGACCGGAGCCGCAATGCTGGCGGGTGTTCACCTGAAAATCTGGAGCACAATCGAAGACGCGCGACAGGCCGTTCAAACGGCCGCAGAAGCCTGAGAGGCCTGTTTCGAGGATGCGTCTTGTCAGGTCCGGAGGGCCGGCAGAGAATGTGCTGGCCTTCCAGCCCTCACGAAAATCGCCACTTCAAAACGCGTCAGCGAGCGATCTACGGAAACACTTCTCAAACGCGACATTGCATTCCCTTGTTTCCATTATTCCCTTACTTCCGTTTCGGGCTGGGATGGCCGCAGATGGGAGACTTCAACAGACGCCGGCCGGGCCTGCGAGGCTGACAACAATCTCTGCTTCGCTACTGCAATCTCTCCGTCACATTTTGATATCGGCCCAGTGATCCAAATGCTCGGGGATCAAAGGGGCCACGTTCAAAAATAGAAACTCGCGCGTCCAGAATCCTTCCGGCGTTTGTACGTGCAGCCGTGCCCCAGCCGGACTGGTTGTCCTGGGTGGCCGACTCTGAGTGAACTCGGTACTTCACCACGACCTCGCGCGAAATGGCGAAGCGCGTGCCGTGGTAGAGCAGTCTCTGTTGAAACTCTGAATCAATGCTGGCTCGATTCATCAGCCGATCGCCAAAGTCCGCGAATCCTCCCAGCATCTTGAACATGTCCACGCGAAAGACGGCCGTGGGATTCTCAAGAAAGTATCCATGCAGGCCCCGCAGGGGAAAGAAGGAGCGTCGGATCGTTGCACGCGGCTCCAGAACCCGGGGTTCATGACTTGTGAAAATCGGACGGATCACGTGGTCACCACCGAACAGTTCGACGGTCGCTCCGAACGCATCCGCATCAGAATAATGGAGCATTTGTCCGGCCCACCAGAGGCGGTGCGGCAGGCTGATATCGTCCGCGTCCTGAACGGCACACAAAGGAGTTTCAAAGTAGCGAACCACATTGTTGAACGACTGAAACTGTCCGATATTCTCGCGATTGCGATAGGTGCGGATATTCGCCATGTCCGCCCAGCGTCTTAAAAATTCAGACGTGTCTCCCGGGCTGGCATCATCAATCAAGTGAATCACGACCTGGCAACGTTCCTGATTCAGCAAGCCTTCAAGGGCCTGACCAACGTAATCGAGATGTCCGTGAAAAGGCAGGACCACATCCACGCTGACGGGAACTGCGGGAAACCCTTTGCCGTATTTCGATTGAACAGGGTGTTCGTCACTTTGAATGGGTGAAACAGTGATGGATGGAAATGACGCCGTGCTCGGGAGCAGTTCAATCAAAGCCTCCGGGCTGATCGTGATTCTGCGGTCTTCCTGATTGGCTCGCTGAACAAAACGGACCTCTTCATGATCAGTACCCTTGATGCCTCCCATATCCACAAACGTACAACGCCGAAACAACAGCGTCGCTGGATTCATACGCTGGCTGTTTTTACTCGTCGGGACTTCATCAGCCGACTCGGGTGCGTCGCGGGACGTGCCGGTGAAAACCTGAGCCGCAAAAATCTCCGCGCCCTCGGACTCAAGTTGCTGGATGGACTTTGCGAGGCGATCAGACGTACTGATGCTTTCGGCAGGCTGAATGGCAATCAGCGATGTGGACATCGACTCAATCAGTTCGTGCACTGCGGCCAGCAGGGACGTTCCGGGCGGAAGGCGATGACGTCGCACGTTCCAGCGTCGCGAGAACTCGTCAAAGGTTTGGGCCGCTGTTCCCCTATCAACAAGATGCAAAAAAGGGACAACATCTTCCTGCTCCAGAATACTGAGGATAGACGCGCGAAGACGGTCGCTGGATTCGTCAGCACAGAGAACTACGTCGCAGGATGGAGTGGACCTGGGCTGGATTGATCGTGGCGACGTTGTCAGAGCTTCCATGGCCGTGTTGAAGACAGCATTCAGGCGGCGTTCTTCTTCCGGGGTGAGAGTGCCCTGCTGAGTGGCAGTGTCGATCGCTGTCTCGGAGATCTGCAGGAGCATCGAAGGAAACACGGGGTGACCGTGAAGAGACTGACCGCCGGAATGTTGCAGGCATGCGTGACAGGCATCTGCCGGGACTCGGAAATTCTCACATTCCCGCCCGACCATTTGTTCAAGGAGTCGACACCGAGCTGTCTCGGGAGAGCCTTTGCTGGCCGGTTGAATAGAAAAGCGAAAAGCACACTGCACAGAAAAATCCTTCCGGGGCTTCAGACGAATGTTCGTGGAGTTGGCGGTGCGGTGGAGTCATCAAGGCCCAGTCGGCAGACCGCCAGAAATGAAGGATCAAGACCGTACACCGCTAATGATCCATCGGCCTGCAGGAGAGTACCGAGCCGCGACCATGGCTTTCGATTTCTCATCCAGGTGGAGAGAGTCAGGACAAAAATAAAAAAGATGGAAATCAGAGTGATGATCACCAGTGGGGTATTAGTCTCCAGTGTCATCCACAACAGCAGGAGGAGACCACCAAGGATCAAGTCAAGGAGCAGTACGCGAGCGATAAAGCGACGTCTTCGAAGGTAGACGGTATCGGAGCTCTCTCGAAAACCAGTCAGAGTGATCTTCTTTGCAACAAACAACAGTCCCCCAAACACTAACGCAGGAACAGTGAAGCCAGCGACGACTCCCGCGAGCGGTGGTCCGAGCCATGGCGGAGTGGGGAGCTGCATTTTTTGTATGGCTCTATTGCCGACCACGACAATCATTTGCATAGAGACAATCATTACCGGCATCAAATAGTTCCACCACCTCGGCATCACCTTCAATGGAATCTCGCACTTCAGGAGTTCCCTTCGAGCGCCTGTCAGGAAACAGGCGGGCGGAAGATGAAACGGCGGACGCAGAATCATCACGTTCTTTTCGATGCGATAGTCCCGCCCTTCGAACGGATCGGTCGAGACCGCCGGTGAGTTGTCCTGGGCCGGAGGAGCATAAGGATTGAAGTCATTGTCGTGCATGGACATCAACCAACTCATCAGGATCTCATGGATACGAACTGACGCTGATCTTCTCAATGACCAGTCTGAGACCACGCATTCCCGAGGGCAAAGGTTCAAAGGCACCGTCGGTACTCACGAGAGGAACGGGATCGCGAAACTGACATGCCACGGCATACCCCAGAACACTATCAATTCCAATTCGGACATTCTGTTCAGACTCTGATATCAGAGTCTCCGGGGCTTGCTGCAGCAGGGACTCGGGAACAATTCCGCTCGTAACGGGATTGAAAGAGTTGGGGTCGGCTTTGGAGCCATCACTCTTCGGTTCCGCCATTCTCAATTCAGTCACGTTGCCGATCATGTCGAACAGTCCCCAGGCATTTGGAAGACGAGTCGCGCAGGGCTTGACTCGTGGAAGCAGTTCCCCGGGCGGCACGGAATTGTTCAGATACCAGGCGTAGTCGCCGAGGAAGTCGTAGTTCCCTGATTTGCTGAAATCGCCGAAGTGGTAGGCCACACTATCAGAGTTTGCTCGGCAGGCATGTTTCCATTCGCCCTGACGCGGCAAGCGAAATCCCAGCTCTGCCCGGGGGCGGATAGGAGGCGGTTCCGGTTCTCCAGACGAATAGGGCGGACGAAGATTTGCTGCCGTGCTGAGCCAGTTGCAGAACTGCATTGCAAGTCTGCCCGTTACCTTCGTTTTAGGCATGCCTTCTCTGAAGTCGATCGGCCTCGAGATGTTGGCTTCATTCGTGGGGAAATATTCTGGATTTGGCAGCAGATAAAACTGATCAAAAAACTCCTCGGGGACCTCTGACGCTGAAATCCAGCAGAGCGGTTGTAAGGGGTTGAGGATGCCGGGGATCTTTACAAAATCCAGTCCGGTGACATTGGTTCGCACCGGTTTGACGTATTCCACTCGCACCCATCCACATTCCTCAATGTTCTCTGCAGGTCTGAGAAAAACTAACTCGCCCTGCACGGAACGGATCGCCGATCTGCGCAACTCGTCGTCATACTCCTGCAGGCTTTGCACGAGTCGGGGGCGGGCTTCATGGAGTCGGCTGATGAGAATTCGGGTGGCTGATCTCAAGGCCGCAGACGACGAACCATACTGCAATGCCAATTGGCTTCGATGTTTTTTGTATTCCGGAAGGTTGAGCAGTTCCGCGATCCGACTGGTGTATTCCTCCGGGCTGGAGGCGATGGCCAGACTCAGCATGGCACGCAGGTGATCGGTAAATGAATCATTGCCTGAACTGAGCGGCAGATGGTTTGCCTCCACACACGCCGTCAGGAGATCTTCAGGGCGAACCCAGTGATGAAGCTGAGCAATCAATTGAGTTCGTTGCCACTGGTCTGTGGTCGCGCCAACCCAGCCGATTGGAATCTGCTCCGAGTGCCCGATGCGAAGCAGAAAAGCGGTGATCGCGATGTTATGTTCGTCAAGGATTCTGAGCGACTTGTTGGCCGACGTTGCGCTGGCCTCGGCAACCATTCTGGAAAATTCCTCCGCGAGCATTGTTCGCTGCTGCGACCCTTCGTCCGTGCTCTCCAGATACCGCCGCGTCATGCGAACGATGATTTCGAGTTCCGCGAGTTCCGCACTCTGAGGCTGCCGAATCTGTCTGAGTCGATGCAGCACACCGAGATAACAGGCATCGGTGGCTTTGTTCAATTCGATTAAAACCATGGCAGCACGAGCTGGAAGTCGTTGTTGCGGGCTTTCGCCAGAGATACTGCGGGATCGCAACGAAGCCGATAAGGTTTCCTCCGCAGTCGTTGACGCGACTGGCTGCACCTGCGTCTTCGCCTGCATCTCAGCTTGCTCAGCCTGCACCTCAGCCTGCACCTGTTGGGAGATGTCCTCCGGCGCGTCGTTCCCCACGTGTTTTCGTGCGATCCATGTGGCCATGATCGGGGAATTATGAGCCCGCTCAAAGAGATTTTCGATCCCTGCAGCATCCGTCCGCATCGCCAGTTCCAGTTCTCTGAAGTTGGCAAATTGCTGCACGAAGTAGCCTGCGACCAGCAGACCGGCCACCATCGCCCAGATCTTAAATCGGTGTATGGATCGCGTTCGCTGGGCAAGTTTGACAATGGTCGCTTCCTGCCGAGTCCATTCACGCATTCCCGGTTGACCGCGTTCGATCGAATCGAGTGCCTTCAGATCAAGTTCATCTTTAACACCGTGGCCCCATTCACGTACTCGCTGTTCAAGAATTCGTCTGGCCCGCGGGCCTACAGCATCACTCGCTTCATACGCGGCTTTCACATGCGGCGCGAGAGCATCGTGGGCCAGACGTGACGCTAAGGCGGCCTCCGTGTTACTGCCACTGTCTGGCTGAATCAGCAGGTAATGGTCAATACAAAGCTGTCGAAGCTCTCTGATAATTTCATGGCGCCCCGGATAGCGAGCAGCCACGGGCGGAATTGCGGCCGGATCGCCGTCCAGAAGGACCTGCAACGTTTGCTGTCGAGTCGTCAGTTCGGGAGTGACGTGGCACTCCAGGAAGTCGACCAGGAGCCCGGCGCTGATCGCATTTCGAGTCGCCTGCGAAACATGCCGAGCAGTTGCGATGGATTGAATCTGGTCCCAGACAAACTCCCCGAGCGTTGTGCGATGGCGTCGAAAGAGTTCCTCCGTGAATACAGGAGCGCGCGAGTGCTTGACCGCCTCATTCCACAAAGCCTGCAAAATGATCTGTAGGCTGGGAGCCACTGACGAGACCTGATCCATCAATAGTTCCGTGGCGATTCGCAGCGAAAGTCCCGGCGCGATTGTTAACGGATAGTATTCTCGCAGTTCAGGCCTTCGCGTGGGGCCTTCGATCGCTTCGTGGATCCCTTCGGCATCGAGCCCGTCGAGAAACACTTCGCTCTTCCAGAGCCCCTGCAGTCGACTATTGATGCGAGAAAACCATTCCGTACGAAACGAAAGGATCAGCTTTCCTTTCGGAGCCCGAGTTCGCTCGTTGAAGATCTGGCGCAGTTCGGTGAGGAAGAGATCCCAGTCCGTCGGAACCGCCCCTGCCGCGTGAGTGAAGGCTTCTTCCAGCTGATCCAGAATCACGATGACAGGCTGCTGAAGGCGTGCTTCTTTCTGACACCATGCCTCGCGACCCGAGCAGAGGGTCCCGTCTTCCTGGCAGGCATCTTCAATGTAGGCCAGCCGAAGCGAATCCAGCAAGCCGCGAACCGGATCGATTCTGATCGTCACAACGTCGTAAGGAATCGAACCGTTGTAAGACATCTGCAGACGCGGAGTCAGCCCCGCTTCGAGAATGGATGACTTTCCGACACCGCTTTGGCCATGCAACAGAATTACAGGAGCGGATGTTGGGGAAACGACGCGTTCATAGAGTCGGCGAATCGAGTGTCCTCGCCCAAAGAACACGGGAGCATCAGCGGCGGTGAAGCGACGGAGGCCGGGGTAAGGTGCATCCGGAAGCGGACCGTTGATCGGAAGAGGCAACAGGGATAATGGGTCACCGGCCGCGTCAGGAAGATTCCAGTCCAGAACCGCTTCGGCCCCAGGAGCTGTCTGAAGGAACCATGGCCATCGCCCGCTCTCGGTCTCGAGTGTCGAATCATCATCGTCGGCATAGACAAGTCGCGAATTGCCGCCGCATGCGGCAGTCGCTTCGCCCACGGATTCTTCGTAGGCCACTTTGATTGATGCGCCAGTAGCCAGTCCTTTATAGAATCGAGCGGCGAAGTTGCGGGCGACCTCACCGTTGACTCGTTGCGTTGTTGCGATAACGCATTGCACCCCCGCCGCGATCCAGTGGCTAACCTGACTCTCTGTGGAACAGCCATTCAGAAAGACAAGTTTCAATCCTGACTGTCCCTGAACGGCTTTTGCCATGCCCGCCGCATTGGCTCCGATGACGTGATTCACGTCGATTCCCCGGGCGGTCCGCAGCATCAGCGATGCGCCGTCGGCGTGACCAGCGTAGTGAAAGATCGCAACTCGGTCACGATTCTTCTGGAAGACATCAACCAGGTCGTGAAGTTTCAGGAACGGAGGAATCTCGATGCGGCAGAGCTTCGACTGCTGACTCAGATCGGCAAGAGCAGACTGAATTGCACGAGCCTCCTCCTCAACCTGAATGGTGGAGTCTTCGGCGGCAAACGCGAATAACAAAACGGGAAGAGTCCTTGATTCAAACATGCCGTCATTCTTCATGGTGGAGGCGTTTGAATCAATTTCGCGACAGCACCAAGGCGGAAATAACGTAAGATCAGGTCCTCGCGTCGGTTGCCCCAAAGCGAGTGTGAAAGGCCACAAGGAGGGATTCTTCGGATGACTCCGATGGTCCTGAACAGGTCAGGCAGATCCTGCTGTAATCCAGGAGCCAAACAACCAAACTGGAAATCGGTAGGAAATGTGGAGTGAATCGGTGTTGCTATTCTTGATCATGGAGGGTAATGTCACGCTTCCAGACTTTCGATGCGACTTGGAAAACGAGTCCCGAAAGGACGGATGGTGTGAGCATTTGTGTTCTCGAAGACAGTCGTGTGCTAATTAGTTCCGTCCGCCCTTGAGTTCTCCTGCAGCACGCCTTTTGTGCAAAGTCGTATTTGGCTTTGTTGGCTATGTGTTCTAACGGCTGCCGTTGTGGCAGCGATCAGGTGTTTTGGAAGCTGTAAAGCTCAAGGGTTTTTGTGATGAGTAAGAACATTTTTGTAGGTAGCCTCGCATGGGGCACAACGTCTGAAGGCCTCGAGCGGGCTTTCGCACAGTACGGCGTCGTGACTTCAGCCAAGGTCGTCAGTGACCGTGAGACTGGCCGATCCAAGGGATTCGGTTTCGTTGAAATGGAAAGCGGTGGCGACGAAGCCATCCGTGCACTGAACGGTTCGGACCTTGACGGCCGCCAGATTGTCGTCAACGAGGCTCGTCCTCGTGAAGGCGGTAGTGGTGGCGGCGGTGGCGGTGGTGGTCGCGGCGGCTACGGTGGTGGCGGCGGCGGCGGCCGAAGTGGCGGCGGCGGCGGTGGTCGCGGCGGTTACGGTGGCGGTGGCGGCGGTGGTCGCGATCGTTACTAATCACTTGCCCTATGGGCTTTATGACGGCAGACTTCCTTCCTGATTCAGGATTGAACTGTACAAACTAAGGGGTGTTCGGACGTCAGTTCGAACACCCCTTTTGCTTTTTGGTACCACGGCTTTCTGCTGGCACGATGCACTGGCCACAACGCGAGGTCAACGTCTCAGATCACTTTTGCGGCAATCTCGTTCGTCCACTGACGAGCAATGTGTCGAGTCCGCGTTTGGAATCGGCTTTCCGCCGAGTTATTGGTCGTGACCTTGATCGAATATTGTTGAGGCCGACAGCCGGGAGAGTGCGGCGTGGGTCAGACAGTGCGACATGGGTCAAATAATCAACGGACTGGTGATTCCGTGTTGCGGGCGTGCATCGCGTGCACAGAATCACATCGAGTGCTCCAACCGGGATGACTCACCTGACGCGTTGGTCTCGCGGAGTCCGGGCACAAATTGACGGCCCCGGCAATTTTCGTTGCGGGAAAACGAATCGAGTTGGCTAAAACTGCTCCAGAGTATGCTGAATGGAGTTCGAGGAAAACCGATGGGACTTTCGTTTGAGAAGAGAGTCCGCTCTTGTTCAGCCGAACAGTGATTTCTAAACTCCGTTCGTACCAGACGGTTCGGAAAACCAAGAATGCGTGGTCAAGCCGCCTTGCAGGATGCAGCAACCTTCATCTGAAGTTGCCTCTTCTGGGTTTGACTGGTGTTCAGAATACCCGGGATGTGACCCTTGAGAGCGTTGATCAGTGATATACACGGAAATCTGGAAGCGCTTCAGTCCGTGTTGGCGGATATCCGCAAAAAGGGCATTACCGAGATCTATTGCCTCGGCGACATTGTCGGGTACGGACCAAATCCAGCCGAGTGCATCGATTTGGTGATGGATCTGGATATGTGCCTTCTGGGGAATCACGATCAGGCCGCATTATTCGATCCGGAAGGATTTAATGCAGGTGCGGAACGAGCGATCTTCTGGACTCGGTCTGTGCTCGAAAAAGGCATTGGTCCCAAGGCGGAAAAACGCTGGGACTTTCTGGGTGAACTGACTCGTCGTCATCGCGATGAAGCGACCAACACGATGTACGTGCATGGTTCAGCCCGTAATCCGTTGAACGAGTATGTCTTTCCGGATGACATCTACAATCAGGTGAAGATGGAGAAAATCTTCGCGCTGGTGGAGCAGTACTGCTTCCAGGGGCACACACATATTCCGGGCGTGTTTACCGACACTCTTGAGTTTTTTGCTCCGGAAGAGATTGGTTTCAAGTACAAGCTTGGCAAGCAGAAGCTGATGATCAACGTCGGCTCAGTGGGGCAGCCTCGAAACAACGACCCTCGCTCGTCCTACGTAACGCTCGACGGAGACTCGATTGAGTTTCATCGTGTCGGGTACGAGCTCGATAAGACCGTCGAAAAGATCTACGCGATCCCTGAACTGGACAACTTTCTCGGCGACCGACTCCGCGAAGGCCGATAGTCGCCCCGTGATTCTGTCGCTGCGGCCTTGATGGGCGCTCGACGTGGATATCCAGGAAAGCAATTGGCGTCCCAATGCCGGCAGCAGTCCGCGCACGAAATCGCAATGGAGCAGAGATGTCGCTCGTAGTCAGCACTGCGAGCTGGGGCCGCATTTCTCTGCGCCATGCTGAATTTTCAGATTCTGCACTCCGTCGACGGTAGTCGGGACTTGATCATGGAGTGCTCGCGGTTACAACCCTGCCAAAGGGCGATTGCAACCGTGGCTTAGTCGTATCTCGCGGACATCCTGCGTGCTGAACTGCCGGCCTGCACTTCTGTCCCGGGAGCACTTCATGCGCGGGACTTTCTTGCTTTTCTGCATTGTTGTCCTTGGATCCACGGGGCGGAGTGCCGCGCAGCATCCCAATATTGTTTTGATCTACGTCGATGATCTGGGGTATGGTGACGTTGGCTGCTACGGAGCAACCAGCGTGCGGACTCCGAACATCGATCGCATCGCCAGCGAAGGGTGTCGTTTTACGGATGGGCACAGTACAGCGGCCACATGCACGCCTTCGCGGTACTCGTTGCTGACGGGCGAATACGCGTGGCGTTTGGCGGGCACTGGGATCGCACCGGGTGATGCCAATGCCATCATCAAGCCGGGGCGTGTGACTCTGCCATCAATACTCCAGCAGGCCGGGTTTCGCTCGGCTGTAATCGGAAAATGGCATCTGGGTCTGGGAGAGGGTGTCATTGATTGGAACAAGCCGATTTCGCCCGGACCATTGGAGATCGGCTTTGATGAGAGCTTTATTATTCCTGCAACAGGCGACCGAGTCCCGTGCGTTTACGTGGCCAATCACGATGTGGTGGGGCTTGAAGAGAACGATCCTGTCAGCGTCAGTTTTCAACAGCGCATCGGTGATGATCCCACAGGGCTGGACAATCCAGAACTCCTGAAAGTTGAATGGCATCATGGTCACAACGCGACAATCATCAACGGCATCAGTCGCATCGGCTTTATGTCCGGAGGCCGGACGGCTCGATGGGTCGATGAGGATATGGCCGACATCCTGACGGCTCAGGCAAAGTCATTTATCGATCGCCATGTGGCCAATCATTCTGGTCAACCCTTCTTTCTTCATTTCAATCCTCACGATATCCATGTGCCTCGAGTTCCGCATCCACGATTTGTTGGAGCAACATCCATGGGGCCGCGAGGTGATGCGATAGCGGAGCTGGACTGGTCCGTTGGAGAGCTTCTGGAAACGCTCGACCAGCATCGGCTGACGGAGAATACCATTGTGATTTTTTCGAGCGACAATGGCCCGGTGCTTAACGACGGCTACAAGGATGAAGCTGTGGAGAAGGTCGGCGATCATCGACCAGGCGGAGTTCTTCGCGGCGGCAAGTACAGTGCCTTCGAAGGCGGGACGCGTGTTCCGTTTGTGGTACGCTGGCCGAAGAAGATTGCTCCTGGGACAACATCCGGCGCTTTGATGTGCCAGATGGATTTTCTGGCAACATTCGCCGAACTTGTGGGACTCCGGCGACCTGACGGCGCGGGACCGGACAGCTTGAATATGTTGCCCGCATTGCTTGGGGCAGATCGCACTGGACGCAACCATCTGGTTGAGCAGGCCGGAGTCTTATCCTTGCGCATGGGACCCTGGAAATACATCGAATCCGGCAAGGGACCAGCCATTAATAAGCAGGTCAATATCGAAACAGGAAACTCGCCGCAACCACGTTTGTTTCACCTTGAGCAGGATCTTGCGGAAGAGCACGACGTGGCTGACCAGCACCCCGAGCAAGTCAGGATGATGGCCGACTGGCTCGCCCGCGTACGCGAACAGGGGACGCCGCGTTAATCGTTCGAAGCGTCGCCTCCCCGGATTCTATTGCAGCAGGCTTTTGTCAAGTACGGCGCGAGCTTGCTGGAAGTAGTCCTTCCATTCAATCTCGGGCCCACCGTTCTTCAGGCAGTCGCGTACTTTCTGCAGCGTGTTCCGTGACATATGCGGGCAGCGATTGCACGCACAGGTTTCACCGGTCGATGCGGTGATGCCGGGCACGGGAATGTACGTGTGTTGCGGCGCGGCCTTTTGCAGCGGGTGGATCATGGCCGCTTCAGTCGCGACAAGAAACGTCGTTGGCTTTTCGATGGACATCACATGCCGCCGCATCTTTTCCGTCCCGCCGACAACATCGGTGAGTTCGAGAATATTTTGAGGACACTCGGGATGTGCCATAATGATGCATCCCGGAGTTCGCTTCTTGATGCGGATCAGATCCTGAATACTGAAGACTTCATGCACCATGCAGGAGCCGGGCCACAGGATCATTTTGCGTCCAGTCACCTCGATCAGGTAACGACCCAGATGCTGATCGGGAACGAAGAGAATTTCTTTATCCGCGGGAACTCGGTCGATGATTTCGCGAGCATTCCCGCTGGTCACGATCCAGTCCACAAGACTCTTCACGGCCGCCGATGTGTTGATGTAAGCGACGGTCTGAAAATCGCGACCCTGGGCTCGTAACTGGTCCTGAAAAGCAGCCAGTTGATCGGGCGGACAACTGTCCGCGAGCGAACAGCCAGCCAGCATGTCCGGAATCAAAACTCGCTTTTCCGGATTCATGATCTTGGCGGATTCGCCCATAAAATGGACGCCGGCAAACACAATTGTGGATGTCTTGACTTTGGTTGCATCGCGAGCAAGTTTCAGGCTGTCGCCAGTGAAATCCGCGATGTCCTGAATTTCGCCATCGACGTAAAAGTGAGCCAGAATTGACGCATCTTTCTCTTTCTTCAATGCATCAATTTCATCCATCAGATCCAACGGATCTTCTTCGGAAACCGGGCGTTCGGAAAGAATTTGGAGTGACATCAGAATGGTCCTTCGATTTCTGCCATGCAAAATACAAGCCTCTATTCTTCGCGGTGGCTGGAAAAATGGAAGGCTTTCCACCATCAAAATCTCGGCTTTTGCATTTGTCTGCCCTGCGGCTGTAAACTGTTGAGATCGGAATAACCGACACAATCCTTCGGAACAGTATCGTCATTTTGATTCCGAAATGCTTCAATTCCGAGCATTCCGTGTCGTGCAACGGCTGCGGCGACGTTTTTTTTCGCCAGCCGGCATTTTTAGAGCCGGGCTCTCGGGATGAGCCAGGCTCTGCCGGTAAAAGAAAGTTTTCGGAAGAAACTGACATACGTTCTGACCATACCACTACTTCAGGTCAAAAGGCTTTTAAAAATGCGACTGTTGATTACGGGCGGAGCTGGATTCATCGGGAGTCATATTGCTGAGCGTTCTCTGGCCGCCGGTTGGCAAGTGGGTGTGATTGATGATCTGAGCAGTGGCCGGGTTGAGAACGTGCCGGCCGGTGCTGAGTTTTTTCAGGTCGACATTCAGGACACTGCAGCCGTCGCGAAAGCCTTTGAGGCGTTCAAGCCAGATGCGGTTAGTCACCAGGCTGCTCAGGCCAGCGTTGTGGTGAGCGTGCGAGAACCCCGGAAGGATGCATCGATCAACATCATGGGGTCCCTGAATATTATGCAGGCGTGTGTTGCAAACAAGGTTCGCCATTTGGTCTTTGCCAGCACTGGTGGAGCGATCTACGGGGAAGTGCCCGATGGTATTCGAGCATCGGTATCGACTCCTCCGGTTCCTGTGAGTCCGTATGCCTGCAGCAAGTTTGCTGTTGAGAAATATCTTGAATGCTTCCGTCAGGAACATTCATTGAACTACACCGTGCTGCGATACGCCAACGTCTATGGTCCTCGCCAGGATCCTCATGGTGAAGCTGGAGTAGTCGCTATTTTCTGCAATCGCATGCTGATCAATGAGCCGGTCAAAGTATTCGCAAAAAGGACCGTGGGCGATCCCGGCTGTATTCGCGATTATGTGTACATCGACGACGTCGCGAAGGCGAATCTGGCAGCGTTGGAAGGTCGCATTCCTGATCGTATTCTGAACGTCGGCACAGGACGCGAATCCACAACTCTGCAGTTGGCCCAGCAGATCCGGAAATCTCTCAACAGCAGCAGCGAGATTTCTCATGGTGATCGCCGAGCCGGTGACGTTGAACGATCCCTGCTGGACGCGGATCGACTTGTCGAACTGCTTGGGCCGACGGTCACTGTCGACGAGGGGCTTGCGAAGACCGCAGAATGGTTCCGCAAACGAGCTCAGGGGCATTAGTGAATTTGTGCCCCGATGCGCACCGGGAAGTTGTTCTCGCCGGGCAGCGTCTGGTTCGGAGCGAGTTTTCCTTCCACGCACTTCAAAGACGGGTGATCGGGCTCAATCTTTGTTGCATCGATAGCGCTCGCTAAGAATTGAGATTCATGCGCGTTATCCGTGTTGTCCGCGGTCTCCAATCTTTTGGTTTTTAACCGCGGATATCGCAGATTTCACGGATAAAAGGCGACTTAATAGCTGACCGGTGCTCTGAAACTTCGGGGCGAATTTGGCGCTGTCCTGTGAGTCGCTGTTCCGATAGTCGGTGAACGACAATACCGTTCATAGAATTGCAGGCGCGGGCTGGGTGCCGTCCGCCAAAGGGTGCGAGAGAAGTATTTGGGGCGGCGGCACACGGAGTATCCCGATGGCGGCGATTTGACCCGAACATCGTGCGACGCTATTCCGGGAGTTCCTTGCCTTTTGTTTCCGGGCCGAGCCAGATTACAAAGACTCCGACAAGGTAGATCCCGGCCAGCAAAGAGCCCGCCTTGGGGAAACTGTTGCCGAAGAAGGTCATCAGGTTGGCCGTCTGCAGGCCACCAATCGCGGCGATGATTCGGCCAAAGTTGAACGAGAAGCCCTGACCGGTGGCACGCACGGCCGTTGGAAACAGTTCCGGGAAGTAGAGCGGAAAGAAGCCGTAGAAGGAAGCCGTGACACCACCAGCCAGAAACGCCGCGAACAGAAATGACGCGTCGAAGGTGTCGTGGAAGCGGTAAAAGTAAACGGCCGAGAGAAATGATCCCAAACACAGAATGCAATAGGTTTTGCGTCGCCCGAATCGTCCGGCGGCCATAGCGGCCAGAATCGTGGCGACGATCGCTCCCATCGCGGTTGCACCCTGAGTCAACGGGGCCGCATAGAACTTCTCTGTTGCCGTATCGGGTTTCAATTCACCGGCCCAGCGAGGCGCCCATTGGAGAGATCCCCAGGTTCCCAGCAAGGCAATGCCTGCCAGACTTGCTCCCAGCATCATCCGTGAAATCACAAGGGACCCGGCTTCCTGAGACAGTGCTCCTGATGCAATCGTGCGTTGAAGATACTGCCGGACCGGAAACAGAAACCCACACAGAGCCACAATCAGTCCCATAACCGTCGCGATGACGCTGACGACTGTTGGAATTCCCGCAGCGGCGGGAGACCAGACGTAGATGATTCCAATAGCCGCGAGGCACCCAATCAGAACGCCCGCGAGGTCAATGTTGCTCCAGTTGGACGTGTTACCGCTGGCTTTCTCTTCTTCCCATTTTGCCGACTCGGGAACAAACAGACGAATAAAGAAAATCAACAGTGCCGGGAATGCTCCGCTGATCATCAGGAATCGCCACGCCGAGTTCTGCAGCAGCTCGGTCGTCGTCGTCTGCGGAACTCCAATCGCCAACAGCACTGATTCGACATTGCCGATGACCTGCGTCAGTCCAATACTGAGCATCGCGACGAGCAGAAAGCCGACATTGGACGCCGCTCCAATCAAACCCGCGATGAAAGCCCGCGACTTCCCGGGCCAGATTTCATTGACCAACGCCACACCGAGAGACCATTCTCCGCCCATGCCGAGCGAAGCGATAAAGCGTAGTACAGCGATATGCCAGGCTTCCGTGGCGAATCCACAGAGCCCGGTCAGCAAGGCATAAGTCAAAATGCTGAGCGACATCGCTCGCACTCGTCCAATCTTATCCCCCAGCCATCCGAACAGGACGCCTCCACTGGCCGCGCCGACCAGAAACACAGCCATGATCACACCGAACCAGCGATCAGACTGAGCCTGGTCGGTCAGCAGATCTTTCAACGCCGGTTTACCAATCAGCGGGAAGAGTCCCATTTCGAAGCCGTCAAACATCCAGCCCAGCAGAGCTGCGGCAAGCGTGGCATATTGAGATCCTTTGCTTGCGGCTGGCTTGTTTTCATTCGTCATCGAAAATGGTCTCCGGGAGATTTTTTCAGCAGGACTGTGTGAAGCGGATCACCTATGCACTCAAACCAGGGCACTCAAACCAGCCTACGCACTGAAACCTGTCATGTAGGGAACCTTCCTGGCGTGCTCAGCGATTTGATCAGCAGCACTCAGGAGACGTCCGAGATAATCCCATTGTCCGGTAACGAGTGCATCGCGAGCACTTCCGGGCATGCTGACGGAGAAGCTGACTCCGGCGGCACTCACGGTTAAGGCCTCAAGGTCCACGGTCACCTGCAGTTTTGGATTGGCTTCGATCGCAGCCGCCAATTTATCGAGGTCAGGGCGAGCTGCTTTGACGGCCGGAATGCCCAGTGATCCACAGTTGCCGAAGAAGATCTCTGCGAATGATTCCGCAATGATGGCTTTGATGCCCCATCGCATGAGGGACTGAGGGGCGTGTTCGCGGGAAGACCCGCAGCCAAAATTTCGCCCGGCCACCAGAATTCCGGCGCCCTGAAACTGAGGCTTGTCGAACGGATGATTGGCGTCCTGCTTGCGGTCGTCTTCAAAGGCATGTTCGCCCAGTCCGTCGAAAGTCACGCAGCGAAGAAAACGGGCGGGAATGATGCGGTCGGTGTCGATGTCGTCCAGCAGAAGTGGGATGGCGGTGGACGTTACGGATTTGATTTCGTTCATAGCTTGAGTCGTCTGGTGATAAATCCTGAACTGTGGAGTCATGAAAACAGCGAGCCCCAGTGTAATTAGACGTTCCTCAAGAGGGAAACCACGACCATGGAGAACGCTAACTTCAGGGAAATTCTCAGCCCGATTGTGCGGACACGCCCACTGCTGGTGATCTCCCACTGCGGTGCGGATGAGGTTCACGCGAAGCTCTGCGATGCTCATCCCCGAAATCATCGTTGCATTCCGGACGGCCCACAGTAAAGTACCGGCTGAATTGCAGGAGCATGTTGCTGCTGCGAGGAAAGTGTTTCAGGTGTTCGCGGGCGATTTTCGGCTTGTCGACGTTTATGTCGCAGTCAAAATCGCGGGTGCGAATGAAAAGGGAAGACGGTGACCAGTTCTGCTGGGAATCCGTCGCGGTCCCGCCGCTGTAATCGAGGACTGACTCTGCTGAATGTCACTGTGAAAAGGGCGAATGCTCAGGATCATGGGAAGACGCAGAGTTCGGGATGATTCGAAAGCCAGAAGACCTGCCTGAAAACGCTGCGGACGAACACTTCGCGGAAGAGTGTTGTCGGTGTGAACAAATCATTGCGAACTCTGGTTTCGCGTGGCGTTGTGTGTTTTCAATGGTGTTTTGCAGGCGTTGACTCCCTCCTGAATGGCGAGCTGCGTCGCAGGAACTCCATGACTTCACTCAACAAACCCCGCGACGGCCAACGTAGTTCTCTGGCAGTGGTTTCAGAGTGTTCAGCCGGTAACTCCCTGATGCGATCGCATTCTCAGGTGGAGTGAATTTCAATGGCTGATCTACTAGCCCCCCGACGCCGACAACACCAACTACGCGGCTTTACGCTCATAGAACTGCTCGTGGTGATTGCCATCATTGCCATATTGATTGGACTGCTCCTGCCTGCCGTCCAGCAGGCTCGCGAAGCGGCTCGCCGAACACAGTGTCGCAACAGTCTCAAGCAGCTCGTATTGGCCATGCACAATTATGCCGATCTGTTTCAGGAGCAGTTTGTGCCTTATGTGGTCGAGAATCGCCAGAGGATGAACTATCTGCAGACATTCTCCGGGGGCCAGGGGAAAGCGCAATTCTGGTTCGGGACTGTCGATTATGACCAGACCGATCCCAGGCTGCAGCTGGATTTTTCAGCGGGGCCCTTGAGTCCGTTTATGGAGACGAACTACGAATCGTTTCAGTGTCCCAATTTCGGACCGTCTCAGATGGATGTCGTGCGATTCGGTCGTCCGGCCACTGGCTTCGGATACAACGGACATTATCTGTCGCGACCCGCTGGCGTTGAATGGTTGCCTCCGACCTACGCAGCTCAATTCAGTCCAAAGCCATTGTGCCGCAGATTCAGGGATGTCCCGGAATCCGGACGGACGGCTGTTTTCTCCGACAGTGCGGCCGTGAAACTTACAGGATTTTCTCCGATGACCTTCAGCTTCGAAGAAAACTGGTTGCTGGATCCGCCAAGCCAGAATTTTCCGACGGTCCATTTTCGCCATCTCGACTCTGCCAACGTCGCGTTTCTGGATGGTCATGTCGAAAGCTTTTCGTATGCCGTGCATGTCGACGTTCCCGGCGACAACTTTCTCTCAACGGAACAGGTTCAGTTGATGGAAAAGAAACGCCTCGGCTTTATTTCCGCAGGCAATCTGCAGGATCCACTGAAACGCGATGAGCTGTACGATCTGCAGTAGCTTACGTGTCCGTCATCAGGCGAGCGATCTGCGACTCGTCGTGGCGCTGTGTACTCAGCAGACCGGAGATGATCTGATCACGACGCTCGGCCGGATGATTCTGGCTGAGTTTCCATTTGCCTTCGAGTCGTTCGATCTGAATTTCAAATCCCGTGACGGCGGCGGTCAGCTTGTCGATGAAGCCGTCTTCTGCGAGATCCATTGACCACGGTGTCTCTCGTCCGGACTCATATCGAGTCACCATGCGTTTCAGGATTTCCCGCAAGCGTGCGCCGTCTTCAATGATCCGCAGGACTCCGTAGGCATGGACGGCCACATAGTTCCATGTCGGAACCATTGACGTCGACTGAACCCATCCCGGCGAAATATAGGCATGAGGTCCGTGGAAAATAGCCAGAACCTGCTGCCCATCTGATAACTTCCAATGGGGATTCGCACGAGCAAAATGGCCGGTCAGGAGGCCTTGAGTTCCTTCCATGCGATCAGTCAGAAGGGGCAGGTGGCTGGCGAACGGCTCGTGGAGATTCGAGGAAATCAGCGTGGCAAAGCTGTGATGCTCCATGAACTCATGCAACTTCTCGAGATCATTCTCCTGAAAGGCGGGCGGGGTATACATGACTGTCCTGTCCTCAATACAAATTCTGCCGGATTCCGGGTGCCGAAAAGTTATCAGACCGTTCCGTCAACCCGACGCGAAGCTCTCAGCTTCTTGGAGCGTCAATGACCTCTCGCACTTTGCGAGCGAGACTGAGCGGCGTGAACGGCTTCTGAATGAAGGCATCGGTCGCCTCAACAACTCCATGCAGCAGCACAGCGTCGTCGGTATAGCCACTCATGAAGAGAACTCGCAGATCCGGACGATGTTTGCGCACTTCAGTCAGTAGTTGCCGACCGCCCATTTCGGGCATTACCACGTCACTAATGAGCAGGTGAATTTCGCCGGGGTACGTTTCTGCCTGCTGCAGGCCTGCTAATCCATCGCTGGCTTCGACAACCGTGTAGCCCTGTGACTGCAATGAGATTCGAGTGATCGTGCGGACCGCTTTATCGTCTTCGACCAGCAGCACGGTTTCAGTACCTCGACTGGCATACCGATTCGAATCAACAAACGCTTTGGGCGGAGGATCGATAACCAGAGGCAGCAGGATCTGGAACGTTGTGCCAACGCCAACCTCGCTCTGGATCACAACATGGCCGCCACTTTGGGTCACAACCCCGTGGACCACGGCCAGTCCCAGGCCTGTTCCCATCCCAACTCCTTTGGTCGTAAAGAACGGTTCGAAGATTTTCTCCTTCACCTCGTCAGACATGCCATGCCCTGTATCGCGAACTGCCAGTCGTGCCAATTGCGACGCCGCCCCTTCACCCGACTCCACCGTCGAAGTTTCGATCGTCAGCCGACCGCCCGTAGGCATGGCGTCGCGAGCGTTGACCACGAGATTCATGATGACCTGTTCAAGCTGCCCGGGATCCACTTTGATTGGAATTGGCCTTGGGGCCGTCACCACAGCAAGGATAATGTCTTCGCCAATGAGTCGTCGGAGCAATTTCGCCGAGTCGGCGACCAGGGCATTCAGATCAATCAGCTTGGGTTCAATAATAGACTTACGGCTGAAGGCCAGCAGTTGTTGAGTCAGGCGAGCGGCCCTCTCTCCGGCGTCGCGGATCGTTGCGATGGATTCGCGTCGTTTGTCGCCAGCCGGAATGTCTGACATCATCAACAGTTCGCAATAGCCCGAAATGATGGTGAGCAGATTATTGAAGTCATGAGCCACGCCACCGGCCAGTCGACCAACGGCTTCCATCTTCTGCGCCTGAATAAACTGCGACTGCAGTCGCTGCCGTTCGGTGATATCTCGCAGCACTCCCGTGAATCGTCGCTCGCCCTCCAGCGAAAACTCCGTAACCGTCAATTCGGCTGGAAACACGGAGCCGTCGCGGCGACGACACCCGACTTCGCGGCCGATCCCGATCACCTTTGCGACGCCTGTGTTCAGGTAATTATGAAGGTAATTGTCATGCTCATTAGCAAATGGCTCGGGCATCAGGATACTGACATTGCTGCCGATCAATTCTTCTTCGGTGTACCCGAACTGTTTCGCGGCTGAAGGGTTTGTTGATGCGATCACTCCGCGCTCATTAATCGTCAAAATGGCGTCATCGACACTGCTCAACACTGTCCTGAGAAGCTGTGTGGCTCGTTCACGCTCGCTGAGATCCGTCACCGCGATCAAAAAGGCAGGAGGGCCGTACCCGGAAATAAGCGTCGCGACGGCATGCGTCAGAACCGATCGGCCATCGAGTCGCAGGAATCGAATCTCAGTACTTGAAGCAGCGTCCCCGGTAGAAATCATTTCCTCCCGTATCGCGAGCACTTTTGCGCGGTCGTCCGGGTCGACGTAGTCGATGGGATGCCGTTCAAGTATTTCACTCGCTGAGTCCGCACCAATTAAACGGACGAAGGCCGGATTGCAGTAGATGACACGATTGCCATCATGAACCAGCACTGCGGTGGGCAACACGGCCACGAGTCGTCGATATCTCTCTTCGCTGTCCCGCAAAGCTTCCATGGCGATCATGCGGTCACTGATGTCCCATGTGATGCCCACAAGTCGCACGGGATCCCCTGATTCGTTGCTGAACAGGCGAGCGTGGGAGGACAGCCAGCGTGCACCACCGTTAACGCGGAATTCGCAGTGGTAGTCGACCCGGCGAGAAATCGCGTCCGCCACGGCGGCCTCGACTTTGAGCCGGTCAGGTTCGTAAACCAGTTCGAGGGCCGCTGCTTCCCGCGTGTCGACATCCGATGGAGCGCCCATGAGACTGTAGACTTCTGGTGACCACCAGACGTTTCCGGTGACCAGGTCCCAATCCCAGACTCCGCCTCTTGCGCCCTGAAGAGCGACACGCAATCGTTCCTCGCTGATCCTTAGCGCGTCCGTGGCAGCGACTCTGTCAGTGATGTCGATCGAAAAGCCAGTCAAAGTCAGTGCAGACCCATCGGCGGATCGGTCAAAATAGCCATAGTCCTCAAGAGTCTTTAGTGTGCCGTCAGGGCGGACGACACGAAACTGGTTTCGGTATTCGGTGCCCTCTGCCATGCTGGACGAAAGACGAGAGTCAAACCCTGCCAGATCGTCCGGGTGTATTTGCTCGCGTACTTCGTTCAGAGTGCCGAGCTTTTCGGTTGTGACAGGGAGAGTCGGCTCGGTGCTGAAATATCGAGTAACCGTGTCGTTCTTGATGTCCCAGGTAAAGGCAATCGCCCCGGCGGCCTCCATGGCCAATCGCAGACGTCGTTCGCTTTCTCGAAGAGCTTCTTCAGCTCGTACGCGATCGGTAATGTCGAGAGCCATGGACAGTGCGCCGAGAAAAACTCCATTCGGAGCGAACAACGGAGTATTATGCCACTCGCAGATGATGACTCGTCCATCCTTGGTCACGTTGCGGTTGATGCTGTGCGCCGTTACGTCACCAGCTCGGAGCCGACTGGAGATTGCTTCGGCGTGGGAGCGATCTTCCGGATGCACAAGCAGTTCATACGACTGGCCGATAATTTCGTCCCGCGAGTAACCAAACGTTTTCTCCGCCGCAGGGTTCCAATTGGAGTAACAAATGTTGGCGTCAAACAGCACATAGGCAATTGGCATTCGATCGATATGCAGTTGAAGGCGAGCCAGCAACTCGTCTCGTGCCTCTTCAATCCGCTGCCGTTCGGTGACATCGAGAGCCATGACCAGTCGAGTTCTCCCGCCATTATCCGGCAGGTCGTGACTCGCGATGTCTACATCGATCACGGTTCCATCTTTTCGGCGGTGGCGCCAGATCGTGGACCGTGTGGGCCCAGGCGTCAGTCGCGCAATGAACGACTCAAGATTGGAGACATCTTCCGGCGGGCGAATATCTTTGATTCCCATGGCCAGAAACTCTTCCCGGGAATAGCCGTAGGCCAGAACCGCAGCATCATTAACAGCCAGGAATCTGAACGAGTCGATATTAAACACCCACATCGGATGCGGATTCGATTCGAACATCAGTCGATACCGTGATTCGCTCGCCCGCAGTGCATCTTCCGCAAGCCTACGAGCCGTGATATCCTGGTCAGTGCCTTCAACCTGGACAATTCGACCTTCAGCGTCTCTGGTCGCGCGGCCACGACTGTGGATCCAGATGCAAATCCCGTCCGGCCGCACGATGCGCATGTCGTTGGCAAATTCGCTGTCCCCGGCTTTCATGGATTCGACACGAGCTAACGCGGTGGGGCGGTCGTCCGGATGAAGCAGTGCGAGGAACGATTCGAAACTTGGATGCAGGGAGCCAGGTTCCAGTCCGAACAATTCGAACTCGGCGTCCGACCATGTGACTTTCTCGGTTTGAGGTTCCCAGCTCCAGCTGCCTAACGAGGCGATTCGCTGGGCCTCGCGAAGCCTTGCTTCCGTCCTGCGGAGAGTCGTCTCTGCTCTTGATAAATCATCAATGTCAGTGCACGTGCCGACCCATAACTCAATCTCGCCCGCGGCATCATGAATCGGAAGCTGGCGAACAATATGCCACCGGTATTCCCCATCAGCCCGCTGGATCCGCATTTCAAAAGGTCGAGGTACGCCGTCCTGGAGGGCCAGCATCCACTGGGCCACTGCATGAGCAAGATCGTCGGGATGAATCACTCGTTCCCAGGACCAACCGGCCAGGTCGGCCATTTGCAATCCAGTGTACTCCAACGCCTTCAGGTTCAGGTGAGTGACGGCCCCGCCAGGATCGGCCGTCCAGACAATCTGTGGGATCGCATCAGCAAGGGCTCGATAACGTTTCTCGCTGTCGCGAAGTGCGACTTCCATCGTTTTTCGTTCGGTGATGTCGCGAGAAACACCGATAATCCCGGCCACCATACCGTTGAGATTCACCAAAGGGGCTTTTGTCGCAAGGTAGGTCTGTTCTGCTCCCGCAATTGTGATTAGCTCTTCAAATGTAACAACCTTGCGGTCAGCCATGACTGCACGGTCGTTGGCCATAATCCGCCCGGCATCGGAGGCTTCAAGCAATTCACGATCGTCGCGACCGAGAACTTCAGCCACGGGTTTGCCGATAATCTTCGCCGTCGCTTCGTTGGCCAACAGGTACCGCCCATTGAGGTCCTTAGCGAATACCGCATCGCTTGTGCCTTCCACGATGGCCCGCAGCAGACTTTCGGATCTTTGGGCCAATGCGACTTCCCGCCGCACCAGCCAACCCAGCAAAACCGCCGTGACACCTACGTACACCGTGCCTTTGATCGCCCCTGCGAGGTACGCCTCGTTGGGATCAAATCCAAGCCAGATCATTGCCGAATCGCTCAGCCAGATCCACAGCAGGCCAAAAACAGCGTACAGTCCAGCAATTCGCAGAGGTACGCGGCCCAGTCCGATTCCGGGCAACGGTTCATTTGGCATGTCAAAACGGACTCCACAGAAGGCGATCTCGTGAGTCTCAACCAGGCATGCCGAGGCTCAGTGCGCGTCAATCTAGATCGTCTCGGAAACTGAGTCCAGCGGGTCTCAGGGCTACTTCCTCAATCCTTTGACCAGAGAAAGCAACGAGTCATCCTCTTTGGGAGTCGCAGCCCCCCTGTTGACCAGGATTGGCAGTGGGTCGAAGGCGGTCCACACCGGCGTCGCCGACATAAATGCCGTCAAAAGCGATCCGCCACGGAGCACCCAAACCATGATCCCCACGGAGACTGATGTCGATACGAAAGCCGAAGTACCAACGACCAGATCTCCAGTGGTGAAACCGGCGAAACGATGATCAACATCACTATGCCTGACGACTTGCGGGGAGACTCGCAGCTCAATCGAACGCACGAGCGCGTCATACGGAAGATCGGGGCTTGACGAGTTTCTCCATAAGGTCGACACACGCTCCGCAATAATCGGCTGTGGTCCGGCGTCAGCTCGATAGTCAGCGACGATGCGATCAGAGAATTCCGTGTCAGCAAATCTCTCCATGCTCTGGACCAATCCCGGGTTGATCACGGGTGAACTCAGTTCCGAGTCGAAAGTTGTTTCAAAAGAATTTCCGGAACTCTCGGTGCCAGACTTCTGAACGCCGGTCGTCACGGTTCCGGTTGTTGAAGTGGTGGTCCCAATGCCCTGCCCTGGCGGAACAATCACGGTTCCGGGGTCTGTATTGCTTCCGTCGCCACCATTGCCGCCTGAACTGCCCCCATCGCCGGAGCCATCTCCGCCGCCACCACCGCCCGGATTTACAGTCGCCACGACATCAATCACGACGGTGACTGAGTTGCTGTTGGTGATGCCGTCGGTGACGCGATAGGTAAAGCTGACTGTTCCTGTAAAGACATCGATAGGATTGTAAATCAATGATCCATCAGGGCGAAGCACCAGTGTCCCATGCGATGGTGCGGTTATCAGCTGAGCTGTGAGATGATCGCCGTCGTCATCATAGTCATTCGACAGAACACCGGTGAGCGAAGTCAGTTCGAGTATCGACAGTTGGAACGTATAGAAATGTTCGGCATAGGCCACTGGGGCTTCATTGATGTCCTGCACCGCGATCGCGAACGATTGGTCAAAGAACAACCCGGAGCTATCGGTTGCCCGAAGAGCGATCGTATGTGACGTTCTGGCCTCGTAATTCAGAATCGCCCCGGGAGCCACTGTAATCGCTCCGGTGCTTGAGTCGACCACGAAACATCCCCACGCACCATTGACGAGCGAATAAGTCAATTGGTCGCCAGCATCCGGATCGGTGCCTGATGCCGTCCCGACGCGAACGCCCGCCGCACTGTTTTCTGTGACCGTACCGCCCGTCAGACTGATCGCCGTGGGAACTTCATTGACATCACGCAGAGTGACGACGGTTGTCAGGGAATCCGTCAAACCGGCTTGATCTGTGACGTTCACTGTCAACGTGATAGTTCTCAGAGCTTCAAAGTTCAGCAGCGATGAGTCGCGAACAAAGATTTCGCCTGTGACCGCGTCAATAGCGAATGCGGACACGGAGACGCTACTGCTCAGTGAATAGATGAGCTGGTCCGCAGCGTCGACGTCTGTCGCGGTGACTTGTCCAATCACCGTATTGTTGGAAAGGTTTTCATCGATCACGAATCCGGATGATGGCCCAAAGATCGGCGCTTCGTTTTCATCGATCACTGAGATCACAACGGTTTCTGTCAGTGATGTGCTCACTCCGTCAGTCGTGGCCAGCAGCAGCGTGTAGGTCGAGCTGCGTTCAAAGTTCAGATTGGCGATATTGCTGACGGACAATCGTCCGGTGGCCGCATTGATACTGAAGATGCCGTCGCTGTTTCCGCCAACGATGGACCAATTCTGAATTGTCCCCACACTGTCGGCGTCCGTCGCCACAACATCTCCGACGATGGTCCCGACGCCGGCCAGTTCAGCGACCGAGTAATATTGTGCCGGTGTGATGATCGGAGCCGTGTCATTCCGGTCGTTCACTATGATTGTGAACGACCGAACTGAGAAGGACGAATCACTACTGGTGGCTCGGGCGATAATCGTATGTGATCCGCTGGTTTCACGGTCGAGCAAACTTCCATCCGCGACGGTCACGATTCCGGTTGCTGAATCAATCGCAAATCGGCCACCAGCATTATCGTCCAGTGTCCAGATGATGGTGTTGTTGGTGCCGTCCGCATCGATGGCTGATGCAGCGATACCGACCAGCGTGCCCACGGCGGCGTTTTCGTTAACCGCGTCCGCTGCCGGATTCGAATCCGTGATGGCGGCCACATTGAATTCATCAACGTCGGCCAGCTGAATCGTGAACGTTCGAACGGAGAATGAGCCATCAGCCGAAGTCGCTCGTACAGTCACGCTGTGGCTTGTTTGAGCTTCGTAGTTCAACAATGTTCCATCAGCCACGGTCACAACACCCGTGTTTGCGTCGACGGCAAATCGGCCACCGGCGTTGGAATCGAGCGAGTAGACAATCGTGTTGCTGGTGCTGTCTGCATCGAACGCAAAGGCCGTCAGCCCGACAACCGTTCCGCTGGAGGCGTTCTCGAAGACCGCCTCGGCGCTCGTGTTGGTATCAGTCACCGCTGAAATGGCGAACTCGTTGACGTCATTGATGAAAATCGAAACCGTCTGAGTCACAGACGAAAGGTCTGCCGATGTGGCTCGCACGATGATACTATGGCTCGCCGCCGCTTCCCGATCCAGCAAACCGCTGTTGGCCACAGTCACAACTCCTGTAGCACTGTTAATTGTGAATCGTCCGGCCGCATCATCGTCCAGCGTATAAGTGATGGCATTGGTCGTACCATCTGCATCCATTGCATTCGCCGTGAAGCCAACCACGGTGCCGTTGGCGGCGTTCTCGTTTACTGCATTTGCGGCTGGGTTGCCTTCGGCAATCGGCGTGATCGAAAACTCATTGACGTCGATCAGATTGACCGTGAACGCCTGAGTTGTGCTGGATCCATCCGTCGAGGTGGCTCGAACTGTGACACTGTGGCTGGCTGCTGATTCGTAGTTCAACAGCGTGCGATCAGCAACGGTAATGATTCCTGTGCTTGCATCAATGGCGAATCGTCCGCTTGCCGAGTTGTCCAGACTATAAGTGACGATGTCGGTTCCGTCAGCATCCGAAGCAAAGGCTGTGATTCCGACAACGGTACCGTTGACGGCGTTCTCCATGACGGTATTTGACGCAATATTTGCGTCGGTAATCGCCGAGACCGGGAACTCATTGACGTCCGCAAGACCGATGCTCAGCGTGATCGTCGTCGCAGAACCATCCGCGCTGGTGGCTCGAGCGGTGATAGAATACGTCGACGCAAATTCGAAGTTGAGTGGCGTCAGCCCGACCGTGATGACGCCGGTCGAAGCGTTGATCTGAAACCTTGCACCGGCATTGTCATCCAGCGAATAAGTGATGGCACTTGTTGTTGCGTCGGCATCACTGGCCGAGATTGTAATTCCAGTGATTGTGCCCTGCAGAGCAAGTTCGGCCACCAGGTTCGCAGTCGCATTGACATCGACAGCCGGTGTGATATCGAACTCATCTACGTCAATCAGAGCGATGTTCACAGACAATGTGGAGAATGAACCGTCATCACTGGCCGCCTGAACGACAATCGTGTGAGAACTCGCCAATTCGCGATCCAGCAGACTGCCATCTGCCACCGTGACAACGCCCGTGCCGGCATCGATTGCAAATCTTCCGCCTGCGTCATTCACCAAGCTATAGATGATACCGTTCAATGTGGCATCACCGTCGAAGGCCGACATTGTGACACCAACCACAGTGCCGCTTGTTGCATTCTCGCTGACAGCATTGACCAGAACGTTGATATCCGTCGGCACAGAGACGTTGAATTCATCCACATCGACAACTGCGATTGCAAATGTCTGCTCTGTGAACGAAGCATCCGCACTGGTCGCACGAATCGTGATGGACCGCGATGGACCATCGGTCTCGCGATTGATCGGCCCCGCAACGGTCACAACTCCCGTGATTGAATTGATCGCGAACCTTCCGCCGTCGTTATTCGTCAGGCTGTAGGTGATGGCGTTGGTTGTCGCATCGAGGTCCTCGGCGAAGGCGGTAAGACTGACTGCGGTGCCAACCGTCGCATTCTCAACCACGGAGTTCACAGAGGCCACGGAGTCAATCACAGAGGTTGTGTCGAATTCATCGACGTCGTTGATGGCGATGGTGAAGTTCGAATCGGCGGTCGATCCATCCAGGCTCGTTGCACGCACGGTAATGGTTCGAGTCGCCCCGTCGGCTTCTCGATCGATCGCACCGGCAACCGTGACCACACCTGTGTTGGCGTTGATGGCGAAACGTCCGCCGTCGTTGTCTGTCAGGCTGTAGGTGACCAGATTCGTCGTTGCGTCACCGTCCGTTGCAAAACCCGTGATTTGAACTGCGGTACCGATGGCCGCGTTTTCATTGACATTATTGACCGTGATATTGCTGTCCACAGGAGCCGTAACGCTGAACTCATTGATGTCAGCAATGCTGATGACGAATGTCTGTTCTGTGAACGATGCATCGGCGCTCGTGGCTCGCACAATGACTGAACGAGTCGCCCCGTCCGTTTCTCGATTGATCGCCCCCGCCACAGTGATCACACCCGAAACCGCATCAATGGCAAAACGTCCGCCATCGTTGCTTGTCAGACTGTAGGTGATGGAATTCGTCGTGGCATCATCATCTTGCGCGAATCCTGTGATGCCGACCACTGTACCGACCGCAGCGTTCTCCACAACCAGATTAGCTGAAGCATCGATATCAATAGCCGCTGTGGTGTCGAATTCATCAATATCGACGATAGTGATCGCAAAGGTCATCTCGCTGAAGGAACTATCCGCGCTGGTCGCTCGCACGGTGATGTTACGAACCGGGCCGTCGGTTTCTCGATTAATCGCCCCGGCCACTGTGACGACCCCAGTGCTCGCGTCGATCGTGAATCGTCCGCCATCGTTGTCAGTCAGGCTATAGGTAACGGCATTCGTCGTCGCGTCGCTGTCGTCGGCAAACGCTGTAAGGTTGACCAATGTGCCGGCCGTCGAATTCTCAAGCACGGAGTTCACGGAAGACGATGAATCAATCACCGCTGATGTGTCAAACTCATCAACATCGTTGATCGCAATTGTCAGCGTTGTGTCGGCTGTCGAACCATCGACACTGCTGGCTCGCACGATGATTGTTCTTGTCGCCCCGTCAGTTTCACGATTGATCGCACCCGCGACTGTGACAGCTCCTGTGTTCGCGTCGATCGCAAAACGTCCGCCGTCGTTGTTGGCCAGACTGTATGTGACCGTGTTTGTCGTCGCATCAGGGTCCGTGGCAAAGGCTGTCACATTGACCACAGTTCCAATGGCCGCATTCTCGTCGACGCCATTCGCAGCCGCGTCATTGTCGATTGGCGCTGTCACGTCGGATTCATCCTGATCGTTGATGTCGATCGTGAAGCTGCTGTCGGCCGTTGAACCATCGACACTGGTGGCTCGGATAATGATCGTTCGCGAAGCCCCATCGGTTTCGCGGTCAATCGCCCCGGCCACGGTGACAACGCCAGTGCCTGAGTCGACAGCAAATCGTCCGCCGTCGTTGTCGACGAGGCTGTAGGTGATGCCGTTCGTTGTGGCATCACCGTCCGTCGCATTCACTGTCAGATGGACGATCGTTCCAATCGTCGCGTTCTCGTCGACGTTGTTCGCAACACCGTCAGTGTCGACCGGAACAGTGACATTGGCTTCGTCCAGATCGTTGATCGCAATGGTGAACGTGGAGTCAGCCGTTGAACCGTCCGTGCTGGTGGCTCGGACGATGATCGTTCGTGACGGACCGTCGGTTTCGCGATTAATCGCACCGGCTACTGTCACAATTCCGCTGTTCGAGTCGATCGCAAATCGCCCGCCATCGTTATCGACAAGACTGTAAGAGACACTGTTCGTCGTGGAATCCGTATCCGTCGAATTGACCGTGACATTGACGACCGTTCCAATCGTTGAATTCTCATCAACCTGATTTGCAGCGATATCGATGTCGGCAGGGGCCGATACGGATGACTCATTGATGTCATTGATCGCGATCGCAAACGTCTGTTCGGCGATCGAACCATCGGCCGAGGTCGCTCGGATCGTGATGCTTCGTGTGGGCCCATCAGTTTCGCGGTCGAGTGCACTCGCGACAGTCACGACACCTGTGTTTGAGTCGATCGCAAATCGCCCACTGTCATCGTCAATCAGAGCATAGGTAACGGTATTCGTTGTCGAATCACTGTCCGTCGCTGATGCAGTTATATGAACCGTCGTGCCGATTGCGGAGTTCTCATCCACTGCGTCTGAAGTCGAATCTACATCCACGGGCACGCTGACATCATGCTCGTCTTCATCGTAAATGCTGATGGAGAAATTCGTGTCTGACGTCGAACCGTCCGCACTGGTTGCTCGCACAGTGATGGATAACGCTGCCCCGTCTGTCTCGCGGTCAACTGCGGCAGCAAGAGTCACGAAGCCGGTGTTGGCGTCGATGGTGAATCGTCCACCGGCATCGTCCGTGAGACTGTAAACGACACTGCTATTCGTTGAATCTCCATCCACGGCATGAACTGTGAGTCCCACATCTGTGCCGATGGCAGCGTTTTCTACAACTCGATTGACCGCGACGTTGCTGTCCACGGACGCAGAGACGCCGACTTCATTCACGTCATTGACTGCAATTGTGAACGACGAGTCCGCCGTCGAGCCATCCGCACTTGTGGCCCGGACCACAATTGTGCGAGACGGTCCGTCATTTTCGCGGTCGATACTTCCTGCGACAGTCACAACACCGGTGTTGCTGTCGATCGCAAATCGACCGCCGTCGTTGTCATCCAGACTGTAGGTGACGGTGTTCGTCGTAACATCCGCATCCTGTGCCTGAGCCGTGATATGAACGACTGTGCCAATCGCCGCATTCTCGTCGACGTTGTTGATTACTGCATCGATGTCGACTGGGTTCGTAACGGAGTACTCACTCAGATCGAGAATATTGATCGCAAATGTGCTGTCGGCCGTCGAACCATCAACGCTCGTCGCGCGGACCGTGATATTCAAACTGGCTCCGTCGGTCTCTCGGTCGATTGCACCGGCAACGGTGACAATTCCTGTGGTGGCGTCGATCGCAAACCGCCCGCCCGCGTCGTCTGTCAGACTGTAGGTAACGGTGTTTGTTGTGACATCACCGTCGACAGCATTCGCGGTGATGTTGACCAAAGTGCCGGCGATCGAATTTTCATTGACCTGATTCGTACTGACGTTGCTGTCCGCTGGGGCCGTCACATCAAATTCATCGAGGTCACCAATGGCGATCGTAAAGACCTGATCGGCATGTGAGCCGTCCACAGAGGTCGCTCGGACGGTGATGCTTCGAGTGGCTCCCAGAGTTTCCCGATTCAGCAACGCCGCAGTTGTCACGAAACCCGTGTTCGCATCGATCGTGAAGTTTCCGCCATCGCTGTTGAACAGGCTGTAGGTCACAGTGTTTGTGGTCGCATCGGCATCACTGGCGGAAGCCGTAATTCCGACACCGGTGCCGATGGCGGCGTTTTCATCGACGGCATCGCCTGTTGCGTCGGTGTCAACAGGAATGGTAACCGGGAACTCATTTGCATCGACAATTGCGATGCTAAAACTCGTATCCGAGAATGACCCGTCCGCCGAGGTCGCTCGAACCGTAACACTGCGCGACGCTCCGTCCGTTTCACGATCGATGGCCCCCGCCACAGTAATGACGCCGGTGCCGGAATTGATGGCGAATCGACCGCCGTCGTCATCCTGAAGCGAGAACGTGATGACGCTTGTCGTTGCATCGGCATCGGTCGCCAGAGCAGTAATCCCGACCGTTGTCCCGACCGAAGCGTTTTCAGTGACGGAATCCAGCGTGGCATTGGCATCTGTCACCGCACCGGTGGGGAACTCATTCACGTCAATGATGTTGATCGTCAATGTCTGTGACGTAAACGATGCGTCCGTGCTGGTGGCTCGAATGGTGATATTATACGACGCAGCCGCTTCGCGATCGATCGTTCCAGCGACGGTCACAACGCCCGTATTGGCATCAATCGCAAATCGTCCGCCCGCATCGTTCGTCAGCGAGTATGTAACAACATCTGTGCCGTCTGGATCAGTCGCCAAAGCTGTGATGCCGACTGCCGTGCCGATCGCTGAATTCTCCACGACGGCATTCGCTGACGCATCGCTGTCCGCAACCGCGCTGACCGCACCTTCGTTGACGTCGGAGATGCTGATGGTAAAGGATTGCTCGGCCGTCGAAAGATCGGCACTGGTCGCTCGCACGATGACCGTGTGCGATGCTGAGATTTCGTAGTTCAGCAACGAGCCGTCCGCGACCGTAACAACACCGGTGCTGCTGTTAATTGTAAATCGACCGCCAGCATCATCGGTCAGGCTGTAAGTGACGGCGCTGGTCGTTGCATCGGCATCAGACGCGAACGCAGTGATTCCCACGACTGTTCCGTTCGCTGCATTCTCTGCAACGCTGTCAATTGTGGCGTTGTTGTCGACGGGTGTTGTGACGCTTGCTTCGTTGACGTCGCTGATGGCGATCGTGAAGAGTTGATCCGTGTACGACGTGTCGACGGAGGTGGCTCGCACAGTAATGTTGCGAGTCGCCCCGTCGGTTTCGCGATCGATTGCTCCGGCAACCGTGACTACGCCCGTGTTCGCGTCAATCGCGAATCTCCCGCCGTCATTGTTGACCAGTGAGTACGTAATCGTGTTCGTCGTGCCGTCCGCATCGGCCGCTGACGCAGTCAGGCCCACAACGGTGCCAATCGCGGAATTCTCCGCGACTGTGTTTGTCGCCGCGTTGCTATCCGTCACTGTACCAACGTTGAACTCATTGACGTCCGTGATCGTCACACTGATCGTCTGAGTATCCGTGTGAGTTCCATCGCTCACCTGAACTGTGACGATGTAAATGCCATCAGCATTTGCGTCTGTGGGAGCTTCAAAGTTAGGCCCAGCAGCAAATGAGAGCACTCCTGAACTACTTCCAATCGTAAAGAAACTCGCATCAGGACCGCTGATCGAATACGTCAGCGTCTGAGCCGGCAAGTCCGAATCCGTCGCTGCAACTATTGTGACCGCCGTCGTATTCTCTGCGATGCTGATCGAAGCGGAAGCCCCGGCACCGTCGCTGGTGATTGTCGGATCGTTATCATTCACCGGCGTGATCGTGATGCTGAACGTGCCTGTGCTCGTTGTTCCCGCTCCGTCATCCACGCTGAAGTAAAATGCATCGGCGAAGTTTTCTGTACCGTCATGATCGTACGTGACCAGCCCACTGTTAATGTCGGCCTGAGTGAACGTGCTGCCGTTGCTCAACACCACCCCGTTCAACTGCAGCGTGCCGTTCACCACCGCCGATGTCAGCGTGTAAGTCAAATTCGCAGCCACATCGTCAACATCCGTTGTTCGCAGCATGGAACTCGAGATGACGTTGCCCGTTGAGTTTTCGGAAACCGTGATCCCACCGTTGGTTGCAATGACCTGTTCGTCATTCGCTCCCTGAATGGTCAACGTGATCTGAGCAGTGCTTGTCAGGCCACCGCTGTCGGTCATCGTGTAGGTAAACACATCGGTCAGAGTGTCCGAAGGCGTGCGAAGCGCCTGAACGGCCGAGTTGTTATTATTGACGACATAGCTGAACGCACCATTCGCCGCGATATTGATCATCCCATACGCGCCGGCAACACCCATTCCCACTGAGCCTGTGGCGCTAGCCAATGTTCCCGCAACAACACCGCTTACCGCCTTCGTATCACCCGCGTCTACATCGGTATCATTCGTCAGCACATTGCCAGAGGGATTCGTGCCTGCAGTCCCATTGCTTGCACCGCCTGCTTCAACTGCGATCGCCGTATCCGCCACAGCCACCGGTGTTTCATTCACTTCAGTCAAAGTAATCGTCATCAACTGAGTCGCGGTGGACAGATCGCTGCTGGTTGCTCGAATGGTGATGTTATGCGACGTTGCGGCTTCGAAGTTCAGAAGCGTCCCGTCGGCGACGGTGACTACGCCAGTACCAGCATCAATGGAAAATCGTCCGCCCGCGTCATCGACAAGATCGTAAGTGATTGTATTTGTTGTGGCATCGCTGTCAGTTGCTGACGCTGTGATTCCGACGAGTGTTCCATTCGCCGCGTTCTCGGCAACGCTGTTGGCCGTCGCGTTAGCATCTGTTGGAGTCGAAACGGAGAACTCATTCACGTCCGCAACAGCGACAGCAACCGTCAGCGATGTGAACGAAGTGTCCGTGCTGGTGGCTCGAATGGTGATATTGTAGGACGCAGCGGCTTCGCGATCGATCGCTCCAGCGACGGTAACAACACCGCTGTTCGCATCAATCGCAAATCGCCCGCCCGCATCATCGGTTAGCGAGTACGTCACGACATCGGTGCCGTCGGGATCGCTGGCTAACGCAGTGATGCCCAGCGTTGTGCCGATGGTTGAGTTCTCTGCGACCGTGTTGTTGGTGGCGTCGCTGTCAATAACGGCACCGACACCGCCTTCGTTGATGTCGGTGATTGTGACGCTGATGGTCTGAGTATCCGTGCGAGTTCCATCGCTGACTTCCACAGTCACAACGTAGACGCCATCGCTGTTCACATCCGCACGATTTTCAAAGTCGCGTGCCGTGGCGAACGAGAGAACTCCGGAACTACTGCCGATCGTAAAGAATCCCGCATCAGTCCCACTGATCGAATAGGTCAGCGTCTGAGT
This sequence comes from Planctomycetota bacterium, assembly GCA_052034165.1. GTDB lineage: Bacteria > Planctomycetota > Planctomycetia > Planctomycetales > Planctomycetaceae > SXXK01. The sequence goes on from JBPOIW010000045.1 coordinate 35,900, forward strand.
TGGCAGGTCCGAATCGGTCGCCGTCACCGTCGTGACCGCCGTGGTATTCTCCGCAATACTGATCGATGCTGTTGATCCCGCTCCGTCGCTGGTGATTGTCGGATCGTTATCATTCACTGGCGTGATTGTGATGTTGAACGTGCCTGTGCTCGTTGTTCCCGTTCCGTCATCCACGCTGAAGGAGAACGCATCGGCGAAGTTTTCTGTACCGTCATGATCGTACGTGACCAGCCCGCTGTTAATGTCGGCCTGAGTGAACGTGCTGCCGTTGGTGAGAGCCACTCCGTTCAACCGCACCGTGCCGATAGCAACAGCCGATGTGAGCGTGTAGGTCAAATCTGCGGCCGAATCATCAACATCGGTGGTCTGGAGCATCACGGCGCTGATGACGTTACCCGTTGAATCTTCGGCAACCGTGATGCCTGCATTCGCCACGATCATCTGCTCATCATTCGCTCCCTGAATGGTCACAGAAATCTGAGTCGTGCCTGTCAGCCCGCCGGCATCCGTGATCGTGTAGGTAAAAACGTCGGACAGGGTGTCCGTGTTTGTTCTTAACGCCTGAACCGCTAAGTTGTTGTTATTGAGGGTATAGGTGTACGTGCCATCGGCCGCGATGTTGATTGAACCATACGAACCAGCAACCCCCGCCCCGACTGAGCCTGAGGCGCTAGCCGATGTCCCCGCGACGACCCCACTAACGGTCCTCGTATCACCCGCATCCACGTCGGTGTCATTCGTCAGCAAATTGCCAGACGGATTTGTGCCCGCAGTGCCATTGTTCACACCGCCAGCTTCGACAGCCGTGGCAGTATCAGAAGTCGCGATCGGCGCATCGTTCACCGGTGCGACGTGGATCGTCGTCGAGACATCGGCAGACGCGAGTACTCCGTCATTGACGGAGATCGTGATGACGCGGTCGGTTGCATTCGGAGCATCCGAAGTGTTGGAGAACCCAATCGCTTTCAAGGCCAGGATGTAGTTCGCCTGAGTATCCATTCCCGACAGAGCAATCGTATAGCCATCTGACGACACGGTATAGCTGATCGACGTGCCGGAGATCGTTCCGGTGGCATTCGCAGCGGCCGTAATGCCGCTAATGGCCAGTCGATCAACCGATTGCGGATTCGTCAGAGTGATCATCGCGGATTGCAGGTTGCTGCTGTCTGTATCCAGGACATTGCTGACCGAACTCACGATCGAAACGGCCGAACTATTCTCGGTGTATGTTGTGTCGAAGTTGGATGTCGGAACAATTCCATTGTCGGCACCGAAGAAGCCCGCGCCGAACTGAGCAGCATTCGAATCCGTCGTATAGTCGACGACCAGTGTCGTGACTCCGGTGGTCGGATCCACCGAAACCAAAGCGCGCGTGCTGGTGACGCCATAAAGCGTGCCGTTATGGCTGGCCAATCCCCACATTGTCGTCGTCGCACCCGTAATTGGCAGGACGGTGACGGATTCATTGGCTTGACGGAAGTTATCGATTCTTGCGAGGCCGACGTTTGTCGCGAGATAGGCTGTGTTTCCAACGACTTCAATATCGCCGGAAATATTCGCCCATTGAGAGTAGGTGTTGATGAGCGTCGTAGCCCCGGTCGCTGGATTCACTTCCCAGATTTTGTTGGAACTGGCAAGGTAATACAGCGAGCCGTCTTCATTGGACGCTGATCCCCAACCATTTTGCGTCGTCAATGGACCATTGAACGCCGCTCCGTCAAGAGGACTGATCTGATACAACGAGTTGCCCGTCGTCCCCCAGATCTGTCCGCTTGCATTGGCCATGACGTCGACCAGCCCGCCGATGTTGTTTCCAACAGAGGTGAATGACAGGTCGGACATTTTGATGTAACCGAGCGAATCGCCATCAACAATCCACAGAACCGACGTGCCTGAGCCGACCCATAGCGTTGGAGCGTCATTGACGGCGGTGTAATTGATCGTGGCCGCCAGCGTGTTTGAGTTGATACTTCCATCGTTGACCCGCACGCTGAAACTCGGAGCCACTTCATCGCCATTATCGACAAACTGCACCAGCCCTGCTGAGAGATCGACGCTGGTAAATGTCGTGATCGGTGTGCCAGCCGCACTGCTGAGCTGAAAATATCCGCCGCCAGCGGTGGTGATCGTGTAAGTGAACGACGTGTCGTCCGGATCGGTGATTCCGAAACTGGAACCACTTAGAGTGACCGTCTGCCCTTCATTTAAAGCCATCGTGGCTGAAGTAACAACCGGCGTATCATTCGCTCCGTGGATTGTGACTGTGATTTGCGTGGTGCTGGACAGACCAGCCGTGTCGCGCATTGTGTAGGTGAATACGTCGGCCAACGTGTTCGCCGATGTCCGCAGGGCCTGCACTGCCGAGTTGCTATTGTCGACTGTATAGGTGTAAGTGCCATTCGCGGCGATGTTGATAGTGCCGTAAGTCCCTGCAACCCCCGTTCCCACTGAGCCTGAGGCGCTAGCCCATGTTCCCGCAACGACACCACTCACAGCCTTTGTATCGCCGGCATCCAGATCCGTGTCGTTGGTCAGCACGTTGCCTGTTGGATTCGTCCCCGCGGTCCCGTTACTCACGCCGCCTGCTTCCACTGCAGTCGCGATGTCAGCGACGGTGACCGGGCCTTCGTTGACGTTGGTCAGATTGATCGTGATGGTCTTGTCAAAAGTCAGACCACCCTGATCAGTGGTTCGAACGACGATGGTGCTGGACGGCGTCGTTTCAAAGTTGAGCAGTGTACTATTCGCGACAGTGATCACTCCGGTAACGCTATTGATCGCATACGCCCCGCCGGCATTGTCGAACAGGCTGTATGACAAAACACCGTACGCATCGACATCTGTTGTCGTGACCTGGCCTACGACGGTGCTGTTAGCACTGTTTTCAGCGATAGAGAGGATTGGACTGCTCGTCGTCACCGCGTAGGCTTGAACATTGTCGATCATCATGTCGACGCTGGTGGTGGTGCTCGAGACATCCGCAAACCGAAGCGTCGTTGTCGTGCTGTCAGCAACGAATGTGTATCGATAGCTGTTAAATGTATTGGTGCTCGCACCTGCGTCTACTAAGTTTTCGTTGATCAGCGTGGATGCACCCTGACCCTGGAAGTTCATCGTTTGAGCCGAATTGATCCCGCCGGTGATTGCATACGCTCCCATATCGAAGCTGACGGTATAGGTTTGCCCCACAGTGGTCGCAATTGTTGTGCTGGCCACTCCATCGACAGCACCATTTCCTGAGGTCAGCCCAAGTCCATAACTTCCCGCTGTTGCACCCTGAGTATTCGATCGTATCGTGGATCCAGTCAGGGTCCAGCCAGTGGTATTCGCCTCGAACGAACCGTTGCCGATCAGATTCGTTCCAGCGATGACTCCCGTGTTTGTTGGCGTTTCATTAACGTTCACGACGTTGACCGTCGTCGTTAGGTCGCGAGTGTTTCCGCCCGAGTCGGTGACACGCACGGTGACTGTCTCCACGGGAGTTGTCTCGAAATCGAACGTCGCGCCCGATTTGACTTGTAGTTGTGTGCCGACGATCTGAAACTTGCTCGTCGATCCGCCGACCAGCGTATAAGTGTATGTTTCACCCGCATCCGCATCGGTCGCCGCCAGCGTTCCGACCACCGTATTCGCAGCTGCATTCTCCATCACGCTTCCCGCAACACCCGCGGCGGCTCGATACGCCGTTCCGCTCCACTCAACAACGGAGTTGAAAGTTGTCGCGGCGATGTTGTCGTTCCAGGTCCGACTGGCGTAAGATCCTGTCGAGTACATATGCGCGTAGTTCTCAACTCCACTCGAATTATTCGGCTCGCCGGATTGCCACAAGTTGTACGTGCTTCCAACCGCGACGCCGCCACCTGCCCCGCTCCAGAACTGCGTGCCAGCCGTATCGCCGTCATACCATCTCCATACGCCCTCCTGATTCTTGTCCGAAGCGCCGATCCAGAGGTGATTCGCCGACAAACCAGCAACGTAGGTTTGCTCGGCGGCCGAATTGATATTCACCAGCGTACCTGCCACACCGCCGAGCAAGCTCGACTGCGCGTTATCCATCGCACCTTCCCACGTATATGCTGTCGTCACCAAAGCATAGTAACTGTCGGTCGACGCGTTGTATGCCGCAGACGATCCTGCCCCTGTCGTTGCTCCGGTAAGCGCAAGTGCCGTCGGCGCTTCGTTAACGTTTGTAACGCCGATCGTCATCGTGCGATCGTAGGTCAAACTGTTTTGATCGGTAACGCGAACGACGACGGTGTGGCTGGTGTTGGTTTCGTAGTCGAGCAGGCTGCCGTTGGCAACGGTGATCTGGCCCGTCGAGCTGTTAATGGCAAAGCGCCCGCCGGCGTTGACGGTCAAGCTATACGTCAGTGTGTTGCCCGCATCATGATCGAGGCCTGTTACGGTTGCGACGACAGCGCCGTTGGTCGAATTCTCAGCAATTGATCCTGTTATGGAGTTACTGGTCAAGCTGAGGTTATCGAATTCAACCTGACCGGAAGCCGATGTGTTTGACAAAACAATTCTCAGGGCCTGGCCATTGGCGGCACCGAAGCTGGAGCCGGTCACATCGACATTGACCGTCCCCCAAATTCCAGTGTCCCCAGTAGAACTTGTGTAGCTGCCAATGACTGTGGCACCAGCATAGAGCTGAATCGAGTAGTTCGCTGACGAAAAGCTCAACCTGCGTGCAACATCCACTGACAAATGATAATTGAGCGTCGAATCAAAGTTTGTTCCGAGGTTTTGCGAAAGCGACCCAGTGCCGTCGGCATAAGCCACGTTACTGCCGGCACTTCCATTGCCGGATGAGAAATCACTTGTCGCAGGATTGAACGAACCCGCATTGGCCACAGTCCAACCGGTCGCAGCCCCAGTGAAAGCGGCATCGCTCAACACATTCGACTCAAAGCTTGGATTCGTGATCGTGATCGACTGCGTCGCCGTGCTCACGTCGACCGGAGCTTCATTGACGTTTGATACGTTGATCGTCAGCGTCTTGCTAAATGACAAGCCACCCGAGTCGGTCGCCTGGACGACAACTTTGTGGCTGGTGTTGACTTCGGCATCAATCACTGCTCCGCTGGCGACCGTGATTTGACCTGTCGAGCTGTTGATTGCGAATCGGCCACCGGCATTGTCGGTCAATGAGTAAGTCATTGTGCCCGTGCGGTCGGGATCGACTGCTGTGGCGACACCGACCACGGTGCCGGAGCCAGAATTCTCGGCTACCGAGGTTACCCCGCCGACTTGCACCGACGTAATCTCGACTTGCTGTTGATTTGCCCCGCCGCCGGTACCTGCTCCGAAGCCAAAATATCCATTCGCATTTCCGCCCCAGTCGGTCGCAACGACATCATATGTTTTCGAGTCGATCGCGACTCCGTCAAGTGAGTAACTCAGTGTCTTAGTCGATGCATTCCACACGATAACCACATCATGCCACAGACCATCTTCGATGTTGTCGTGAGCATTGGCGGTGTCGAAGGTTGTCCCTTGACTGTGAGGTTGGCCCTGTTTAAAGAACTGAGTTGAGTCGGAATTAATCTCGTTGTTGAAGTTATTGAAGTAAGTATCGAAACTAATCCCGAAGGCGCCTGAGATGCCATTGACTCCAAGTCCTGCCGCACCACCACCAGAGGCCGTTGCAGATTGGTTCTGAAAGGCGAACGCCATTCCGTCGGCACCAGCATCATTCGCCCCGAAATACATTTTCGACGTGATCGTCACGTCTTGAGACAGATTAACCGCTCCCCAGACAGTACCCGCCAGGCCGCCCGTATCCGGCGTCAACTGATAGGTCGTCCCACTGACGAGAGTCGTGCTGCCTGCCATCGTCAAACCAGTTGGTGCGGATCCCAGCGTAATGTCGCTCGCCGGTTCATTGACGTCCGCTACGGTCACGGTCACGGTCTGATCGGTGGTGAGGCCGGCGGTGTCGGTGGCTCGGATTACCAGCGTGTAGTTGGCGTTGGCTTCATAGTTGAGCTTCGTCGAATCGTTGACGGTCACCTGACCAGACGTGGCCCCGATGGCGAACGTACTGTTGGTGTTGCCGGAAAGAATTGAGTAAGTCACGCCATCACTCGAGTCTACATCGCTCGACCGAGCTTTGAAGACGTTCGTGCCGTTGGCGGAGTTCTCTGCGATGCTCTTGTTGATGACGGATGGTGCGGTCGAGGTCGAAGCCAAGGTTGTCACTTCACCGGCGGTCAGTGCCTTGTCAAAGATGGCTATGTCATCCATGGCTCCACGGAAATAGGAGTCGGCTGCCCAGTTCGACGAACCTATATAGTTCCTGGACCAATTGTTGTAATTCACGCTGCCGGATAAAGTGACGTTCCCTGCACTGGCTCCGTTAATGTAAAGCGTCAAGACATTTGATGAATTCAGCGTTGCCGCCAAATGCATCCAGTTTCCAAGTTGACCAGAGAGAACATTCGTCGCCGTTATCGATCCAGTCAATGTGCTGCCACTGAACGCGGCCAGGATCAGATTGTCCGTGAGGATGGCTCGGGAGAGGTAGACGTTATCAACGGCTGCACCGCCACCGAAGTCAAAGATTCGGCCCCATTTGTCGACTTGATCGAATCGAACCCATGCGGCGAACGAAAACGCATTCGTCGCAGCGACGTCAGGAATGGATGCTAAGGATACAGATGGAGTACTCCCCGTTCCCACCGTGGTAAAGAGCAACCCCGACGATCCCGTCGTGCGTCCGGCGGAACTGCTGTAGGTCACTCCACCTCCCACCGTCATCGTCGGACCGCCGCTTACGGTCGACGGCGCATTGCCGCTGCCGTTCTCAAAGTCATAGGCCGCCACTGTTCCGGCCACCTGCGACACCGTCGGTGCATCGTTGGCACCCTGAATCGTGACGGTGATCTGCGTGGTCTTCGTGTAGCCGTTGGCGTCGGTCATGGAATATGAGTAGACGTCGCTCAGCGTATTCGATGTCGTTCGCAACGCCTGTACGGCGGCATTCGAGTTGTCGACGGTGTAGGTATAAGCTCCCGTCGACGAGATGTTGATCGAGCCGTAAGTGCCGGTAACTCCCGTCCCCACTGAGCCTGAGGCGCTAGCCGATGTTCCCGCAACGACACCGACAACGGTCAAGCCGGTCCCAGTATCGTTGGTCAGGACATTGCCGGTTGGATTTGTGCCTGCGGTGCCATTGCTGACGCCACCCGCTTCAACCGCAGTGGCCGTGTCGGCCGTTGCTGTGCCCTGCGCGACAAGACTGTCTCCTGTGATCGTCCAGGTGTACGGCGAACTTGTCAGTGTCGTGCGGCCCACTTGTCCTGTGCTGCTGTACTTGCGCCCCGATGCACCGAGCGGCACGTTCGTCTTAACGGTCTGAGATGCCCAGCCAGTGAGAACAGAATCGTAGTTGTTCGCCTTGATGCCCGAACTGTCAAGCATGTTGGCCATGGTGGTGACGTTCGCTACATTCCATGAACCGATGTTTTGGTTGAAAGCCGTCGCCTGATAGAACATCTGCTGCATGGTCGTCACATTGGTCGTCGTCCAAGCTCCGATGTTCTGGTTGAACGCAACCGCATTTCGGAACATGAAAGACATGTTGGCGACATTCGCCGTATTCCAAGTGCCAATAGCTCCGGCAAACGCAGTCGCACCATCAAACATCTGCTGCATGTTGATTGCAGAGACGGTATTCCAACCGTTCAGGCTTTGGTCAAACGTTGTCGCGCCGTTAAACATGCAGAGGAAATTCGTGACCAGCCCAACAGCCCACGAACCGATGCTCTGATTGAACGCGGCTGCACTGCGCAACATGTAGGACATGTTCGTGACATTGGACGTGTTCCAGGAACCGACCGCACCATTGAAGGCGGTCGCTCCATCGAACATCTGCTGCATGTTCGTGGCTGAAATCGTATTCCAGCTGTTCAGATTCTGATTGAAGGCTGTTGCACCCTGAAACATCGCCAGGAAGCTTGTCACCAGTCCGACGTTCCACGATCCGATGCTCTGATTAAACGAAGTTGCATTGGTAAACATCTGAATCATGTTCGTGGCGGCAGCCGTATTCCAGCTTCCAATGGCCTGATTGAAAGTAGTGGCTGCGTTGAACATGGCCTGAAACGTCGTCACCGCACTGGTATTCCACCCTCCAATATTCTGATTGAAGCTGATCGCGTTTCTAAACATGTACGACATGTTGGTAATCGCGGCCGTGTTCCAACTGGTAATATTCCCGTTGAAGGCCGTGGCGCCGTCAAACATCTGCTGCATGCTGCCCGACATGCCTGTCGTAGTCCACGTCGACAAGTCCTGGTTGAACGATGTCGCGCCAGCAAACATCGCATGGAAATTGTTGACTTTTGAAACGTTCCAGTTGGCGAGTGACGCATTGAATGCGATTGCATTGTTAAACATCTGCTGCATTGATATCGCAGATGTCGTATGGAGCGTCCAGGTTGCCAGGATTTGATTGAACTTAGTTGTGCCCTGAAACATGAAACCAAAGTCAGTGACTTTGCTGACGTTCCAGTTGGCCAGGCTGCTGTTGAAGGCATCGTTGTAGGCGAACATGCTGTTCATGCTCGTCACGTTCGCTGTGTTCCAACTGTTCAGGTTCTGATTGAACGAATCCGCGTTGTAGAACATCTGTGCCATGTTCGTGACACTGCCTGTGTTCCAACCGCCAATGTTCTGATTGAACATGGCACTGTTCACAAACGTTTGCCCCATGTTCGTCACATTAGCCGTGTTCCACGAACTAACGTTACCGTTGAACGAGGCGCTTTCTCCGAACGTATAGTTCAAGTTGGTAACACTGCCCGTGTTCCAACTGTTCAAGTTCTGATTGAAGCTGTCTGTGTTGTACAACATGGCGTACATGTTGGTGACATTCGCCGTGTTCCAGCCGCCGATGTTTTGATTGAACACCGCGTTATCTCGAAACACCTGCTGCATGTCTGTGACGAGGCTCGTATTCCAACTGGAGACGTTGCCATTGAAGGAATCGGCATTGTTGAACAGGCTGGCCATGGTGGTTATTTTGGCCGTATTCCAGCTGTTGAGCGACTGATTGAAGCCGTTCGCGTCGTAGAACATCTGCGTCATGTTGGTCACGTTGGCCGTGTTCCATGAACCGATATTCTGATTGAAAGCGTTAGTGCTCTGGAACATCGATTGCATCGTCGTGACATTGGCCGTGTTCCAACCGGAGACGTCACCATTGAAATTGGTTGCGCTCTGGAAAACGGCCAGCATGTCCGTCACATTCGACGTATCCCAGTTGGCAAAATTGCCTTTGAGATTCGTGTCCTGGTAGAACATGTACTGCATCGACGTAACATTCTTCAGGTCCGGTGTGTCGGTCGCATTGATGGTTACGTTCGTCGCGTTCCAAAACGCTCGGTTCATCGTCGTGAACGCCACGTTGCCCCATCGCTCGACAGACATCAATTCCGTGATTGCCGCACTGCCGCTGAAGTTCAACCCACCAACCGGGCCGACGATGGTGACCGTGTAAGTGCCTGCCGTCGAATAGGTTTTGCTCGGTGCCGTCGAGCTGCCAACGGTACTCGTGCCGTCACCCCAGAAGACGATGTAGTTGCCGGTCACGCCCTGCAACTGCAACGTCAACGTGTTATTCGCGCCGTTGCGTGTGGTATCCCAGGTCGTCACAAAGCCGGTCGCACGTGCCGTCGTTTCATCCGTCTGCGTGGTTACGTTGAGACTGACGGTGGCCTGATCGGTCGAGGTCCCGTTGGAAGTGATATAGTCGAACGACTGCGGGCCTGCATAAGGAGCGTTGATCGTTAACCGCCCGTCACTTCGAAGTGTCAGGACCGTGCCGTTGCTGAGAGTGACCGAAGAACCGGCACCGCCGAAGTTTGTCACGGTTCCGCCACCCAGCGTATCAACGATGGCCGTGATGCTCAGAGCGGTGCCTGAGCCGAGTGTGTCGTTGGCTCGCGGATCAAAGACGGTTGATATGCTCTGAATAACCGTCACGCTGTCCGCCGCCGCCGTTGGAACAGCGTTGAGCAGATTTGCGGAGGTAATGGTTCCGTCCGCAAACTGGAAGTTCTCCGTGCCGTAGACTTTGTCGGTTCCGTCCGGTGAGCCCGTTCGATTATCGACGATCGTGTAGAACGCTCCACCACCATCGGAACCACTCGTGATCGTGTAATTCTTCCGATTGCCGCTGAAGACAGCCGTGTCGGTTCCTGTTCCGCCATCGATCGTATCGTTACCAGCTCCGCCCGTGATGACGTTGTTGCCAGTGTCACCGGTCAGCGTATCCGCAAAGGCCGAGCCGGTCAGGTTTTCAAAGTCGGAGAACGTGTCGCTGGCCGCATCGCCACCGGAGGCTGCTCGAGTCGCCAGGTTGACCGTGACCGCAGCCGAAGAGCTCGCATACGACAACGTGTCTGTGCCTGCACCACCGAGCAGAATATCGGCTCCTGCTCCACCTTCCACAAGATCGTTGCCTGCACCGCCGTAGATTGTGTCCGCACCCGCTCCGCCGAACAGCGTATCGTTGCTGTTCGACAGCGTGAGCTGAACATTGTCCAGCAGAGGTCCCGCGCCGTTGTTGCCACCGGCCGTTTCTCGGAACTCGATGCGTGTCGTCGTGGCGCTGGCTGTAAACGTAAATGTTCCACTTGTCCAACCGGTTGTGTTTGAAGCAACAACCGTCTGCTGCAGCGTTCCCCCGACATAGACTTCAAATGTATTGGAGGCGTTGCCTTCACCAACGCGTCCTGCGTAGGAATAGGCCAACGTATAGGATTGTCCGATGGTGAGAGTCACATCCTGAAATACGGAGTCGAGACTTCCGGCCACATCAAGCTCGATCAACTGGTTGCCATCAACAGTGGCCGGTGAGGCGTTGGCGGTGCTGGCCCATGGTTCGAATCCGGCAGCACTGGTCCATCCCGTTGTGCCTGTCGCAAAGCTGCCGTTCACGATGAGATCCACGTCGCCGTAGATCAGGTCGTTGCCTGCTCCGCCATCGATCGTGTTAGCCGTGCTTCCGCTGCCAGTCAATGTATCGCCGGAAGTCGACCCAGTCAGATTCTCGAAGTTGCTGATCGTATCTGTACCAGCTCCGCCCGTGTTCTGAGCGGACGTGGTTGCAAGGTTGACCGTTACCGCACTCGTCGCCAGCGAATAGCTGACGGTGTCGCCAGTTCCAGCCCCGCCATCGAGCGTATCGTTGCCCAGTCCGCCTTCGATGGTATTGTTGTTGCTGTCTCCCGTGATCGTGTCAGCGTTTACCGATCCAACGATGTTCTCGATGTTGTAAAGCACATCCGTCGCAGCATCGCCGCCGGAATTGCTGCGAGTATTCAGATTGACGGTCACCGCGGCGGACGAACCAAAATACGAAACCGTATCACTTCCGGCCCCGCCGAAGATCGTATCGCTGCCAGCTCCGCCATTGATCCAATCATCACCAGAGCCGGTGTAGATCAAGTCATTGCCCGAGCCTCCGGTGACTGAGTCCGTGCCACTGTTATCGAGAAACAGACGGACGTTGTCGAGGGCTGCATCAAGGCTGGCAGTCGCCGAAGAAACATCAGTGAAGATGATGGTCGTGTTGCTTCCCAACGCCTTGAAAGTGTACTCGAAATCGCCGATGGCGTTTTGAGTGGAGTTGCTCACAATACGATCGACGACAGAGACACCGCCCGAGATAACCTGTACGCGTAAGCCTGCCGAGCCGATTCCGTTGCCATGTTTCCAAAAATCGAAGCCGAGATCGTAATTCGCGCCAACGACGGTGGAGACGTTCTGCATCAGGACGCCGTTGATTGCCGAGTCACCACCACTGAAGCCAACACTATTGGTTCCGAGGATTGGAATTGGGTTCGTACTTTGAACGACATTCCCGCTACTCGACCACCCCGTCGACAATGCCGATTCGAAACTTCCATTGACAATCAGATTTGTCCCTTCAGCCCAAACCGTATCGGCGCCTTCTCCCGCATCAATCGTATCGCTGCCCGTTCCACCGGTGAGTGTGTCAACGCCCCAGCCGCCGACGATGATGTCGTTCCCCGCGCCAGCATCGATGGTGTCTGTTCCATCGCCGCCAGTCAGGTAATCGTTCCCCGTGTCGCCGGAGAGAGAATCATTGCCGGTGCCGCCAGCATAGGAATCGGCCTGCGCAGTGGAAGAGTTTGTGTCGTTTCCTGTGGTGCCCTCTGTGTAGGTCGTTGAAATGCCCGAAAGATTCTCTCGAATAACGACGTTGTCTATTCCCCACGCCTCATCAGCCCAATTCTGTTCGATCCCGGCCCCAAAGCCCAGTTTGAGTGTTGAGGCCGTTGTATTAACGGTCAGGACATAAGTATGAGGCTCGTCGGTCCAGCCACCGAATGCAAGTCCGGTCGTACCTCCGTTCTCGGAGGTGGTGTTCGTATAGTTCTGTGTTGCACCCTGGCTAAACGCGTTAGCGGAGACCTGAACATCGTTGACCCACACGAGGAAATTTTCGCCATCCCACGAGTCAATTTCATTGAACGTGAAGCTTATGGTGACAGAGGTTTGGTTTCCGCTCAGGCTGAACGTTTTGTAGACGTCCTGAACATTCTGAATGCCCAGAGCTGTCGTCGTTGTGCCGGGACTGTTAAACGCTGCGGCCGAGGTCAGGAATGGTCCGAAGTTCGAATCTGTCGTCGCGATCGTACCACCAGTCCATCCGGTCAGGTTTCCATTGTCGAAGGTTTCCACAATTGGAGTCGCGAGCGACGTGAGGGTGGCCACAGTGCTGCTGGTCATGTCACCATCAGCAAAGCGGAACGTTTCGACACCGGTCACTGTGTTAGTACCATCAGGACTGTTGGTTCGAAGATCGGTGATGGTGTACGTGCCCGAGTTGTTGGTGATCGTGTAATTTGAACGGTGGCCACTCAGAATCAGGACGTCGGTACCTGCTCCTCCGGCGATCGTATCGATTCCACCACTGGCGCGGATCACATCATCACCGGCACCACCATCAATGACATTGTTGCTGCTATTGCCGTAGAGGTTATCAGCGAAGGCCGAGCCCGTTACATTCTCGACGTTCGCGATCCAATCACCAGAGGCTTCACCTGTGCTGGTCTGGAGATTGATGCCGAGATTAACCGTCACACCAGCCGTTGAGTTGCTATAGGTCGCCGTATCCGTCCCAGTGCCGCCGTCGATGAAGTCCGAGCCTGCCCCGCCATCGATTGTGTCGTTCCCGCCGCCTCCAAAGATCGAGTCGCTGCCTGCCCCGCCAATCAACGCGTCATTACCGCCAGTCGTCAGGTAGACGCGAACGTTGTCAAAATCAAGATCTGAGTCGGTTGGCATCAGCACAGTACGATCCGTGAACCGGAGCGTTGTGGAACTGCTGGTGGCGGTAAACGTGTAGGAGAATGTTTGCTTTCCCAGAGCATTGATCACTGCGGTCTGATTGACCAACGCCGTGGTGCCATCAAGGACTAATGCCTGAAGCTGTCCCGCACTTAAATCAGCATTTGTTCGTGACAGATCAAAACTCAGCGTGTAAGTCTGGCCCGCGACCGTATTAATCGACTGGCTCAGCGTTCCACCGGCATTGTTGCCCCAGCCGCCGAAGGCATAGGCGTTGGAACCCTCGGTCGGACGACCGGCAACGTTGAAGGCACCATCTGTTGTCGTTCCCGACATCACCCAACCGGCTGGATTGACGCCGGAACCGCCCGCAGCCAGCTCAAACGAACCGTTGTAAACCAGATTCGCATCGTCCCCTTCGAGCTTATCGACCGCACCGCTGCCGACGAGCGTATCGTCGCCGCTGTTGCCGATGAGGCTGTCGGTGCCGTTGGAGGCGGTCTGATTGATAACTGCAACGTCGGCCAGGATCGCTCCTTGTGCTCCTGAAGCAGACAAACTCCTGAATTGAAGCACCGTCGATGTGCCGGTCGCGGTAAACGTATACGACTGCTCGACCCAATCCGGAGTGGAGGATAAATGACCAGCTGAAGTTGTAATGCTGTAGTTTGACGTTACTCCACCGACACTTAGTTCGAGCGACTTAGTTGCCGCCCCCGTGGCGTTGGCCGACATCAGGAAACGCACGGTATAGGTGTTTCCGGCGACTGTCGTCAGCGTCTGCGAAATGGCACCCGGCGTACCGCCATCCATATCAATCGAACGGCCACCGCTTGGTACCGCAATGAATGCAGATGTCAACAAATCGACACTCGCCTGCGAGACCGTCCAACCGCCGAATGTCTGGCCGCTACTGTAAGTCGTCACAGAACCACCGGATGCAGATCCGTTCAGGAACTGACCGTCATTTGCGATATTGGCTCCGCTCGAAATGAAGTCGTTGCCTGCAAGTCCTCCAATGGTTTCCGTGCTGGAAGTTCCAGTCAGGAAATTAGCACCGGTCGTCCCTTGAGTACCACTGGCCGTCACCGTCACATTGGCGGCGAACTCGGATGTGCTTCCAAACGTGAAGTCACCTGGTCGAACCGTGGCGGTCGCGGTGACTCGATCGCCGACTGTCACGAATACGTTCTGCAGGAACTCAACAAAACTGGCGTTGCCCGAGCTGTCGGTCGTGACATTCATGAAGCCAAGATACGTGCGACCTTCGCCGTTGGTCGTATCCTGCTGGCCACTGGGAATTGAGAAGAATTCGATGCGCAGGTTTGTGTTGGTTGTCGAGTTGATCGTCCCCTGAATCGTCGTGCCCAGCGGGGAATTGACTGCTGATGAAATGACAGGAAAATTCTGCAGAGCATTTGCGCCCGTGTCTGTGTCCAGACTATCGTTGGAATTGACGGTGTCGTCGTTTCCAAGGTCGATTCCCATGCTGCCGTTGCTGAAGATGCTGTTGCCAAGCAACGAGTTGTTGCTGGCGGAACTCCCCATCACCAGGATACCACGCTCGAAATTTCCGGCGACCACGTTACCGGCACCAGTTGCGGTACCACCCACCATTGTTCCCGACACATCGTTAATAACGATGCCGTACAAGTTCGAGCGATTGGCCGTGTTTGCAGGATTGCGACCAATTATATTGCCCTGGATGGTGTTGTTGGCCCCTTCAACAAAAACTCCGTTGCTCGAATTGGACGAAATGACGTTCCCCGAGCCAGCGACTGTTCCGCCCAGCGTGTTGAGATTGGCGCCGCCATAGAAATAGACTCCGTGACGCAGATTACCGAGGCCGCTGGTTCCGGCCGCATTCGTTCCGATGAAGTTACCCTGGATGACGTTCCCTGTGGATGTACTTCCACTGATCAGGATTCCATCCAAAGTATTTCGAGCAATCGTGTTGGCCGCTGTTGCCGTAAGTCCCCCGATTTGATGGTATGAGGCGCCGTTCAATTCGATTCCATGGCCGCCATTTCCAAGAGAGGTTCCAGCAGCACTTAATCCAATCGTGTTGCCCTGAATCGTGTTGTAGATACCTCCTTCCGACAGGATGCCTCGGCTTGAATTTCCAGAGATGATATTTCCTGCCCCAGCTACACCACCGCCGATCGTAACACCAGAGGCTTGCTGATAGAGATAAATGCCGTGTCGGCCATTGCCAATAGCGGTCGTGCCATTGATGTCCGTTCCAATGTAGTTGCCCTCGACTCTGACACTCAGCATCGTTTGGCTGTTGCCACCATCGATGACGATGCCGTCATTGACATTTCCCGAGAGAATGTTGCGTGCAGAGGCCGTCGTGCCACCGATCAGTGTCCCGGCTCCAGCGCTGGTGACGTAGATACCATGGTTGCCATTTCCAAGCCCCGTCGTTCCGGCTGCGTTCAACCCCACGATGTTTCCGGCGACCGTATTGTTGACACCTTCAATTCGGACCCCGTTGCCCGTATTCGCGGAAACAACATTACCCGTGCTGGTTGTCCCGCCAATCGTGTTGTAGCCCGACAGAGCACGAAGGCCGCCTCCGTTTTCTTCACCCGTCACCGAATTGCCGCTACTGTCCATCCGACCGAGGAAGCTGTTCTGGATCGTGTTGCTCATGGAGGTCGCCTGGATATCGATCCCCCACTGTCCGAAGTCGCGAATGACAAGCCCGCGTATCGTGCTGCCGGACGACCCCACTCCAAGCGTCAGCCCGTTTGTATTCAGATTGTTGCCATCGATCACGATAGGAACAAAACTGCCAGCGGCGTATCCCGTCTGAGTCGTCCCGTTGATGGTGACCTGGTCCGTGATTGTCGGCAACACCGACGCAATATTGATGACTTGCGTGCCACTGCCGGCGATGCTGAACGTAATCGTATCTGCGCCAACGTTAGCATTGGCATCCAGAATGGCCTGACGAAACGAGCCTGCTCCGGTGTCGTTGGTGTTGGTGACGGTGTAGGTCGCCAGAATAAAGTCCGCGTCAGCTCGAAATTCGTTGGTGAAGGCAACGTCCGTGGTGATCGTGCCAACCTGGTATTCCAGATCCCAGTCTGCGTTGCGAGCTGCTCCGCCGGTAGCGTCATCGCTGGCCGCGGTATCGCAATTGGTCAGCGTGCTGATCTCATTGAGTAACTGCTGTCCCTCGTCCGATCCCGCAAGATTACAGCCATAGAACAGAATGTCGGCGTCTTCCGATAGAGAATACTGCCACGCACTGATGGCATTTCGATACGTGTCCAGACTATTCATCGACAGCCACGTCGAACCGATCTGGACCTGCCCGGTTCCGCCGTGCGACACGATATGGATGCCGTCGACCCCGCGATATTTCAGCAGGGCCGAGGTGATCTGTGCGATGCCGTCTTTGCTGTTGTCGAGTGCGACCAGTTCCAGTTTGCGACCGGGATCCGCAGCCGCCGAGTTCCGCAGATCCTCCGCCAGTTGCTCAAAATTGCTGACGGACGAGTCAATGAACACAAGTTCCAGCGTCTGGTCGATCGTACCGGGCTGATTCTGAACGGTGTTCTCGGCGTTTGTTGCATTCAAGTCGCCAGAAGAGTCGCTGGTCAGAGGATCGCTGGTGGCAGAATCATTCGAGGCGGTTGCTTCGGCGAGCGTACTCGTCTGATCGGCCTGAGGCGACTGCATCGCAGCAAACAGCTCAGTGTGATCCAGAACAATCCCGGCGTCTGCAGTGGGAGCGGCGGAGGCGGCGATCTCGGCGACCTGTGCAATCACCGGGGCCATCGCCGAGGCACTGAACAGAATCCGCTCCTCCAGTCGCATCACATCCAGAGGACGCATCGCAGCGTCGTCCATGCGGGATGACCTGGAAAGGTGCAACCCGTGCTGGATCAGCATTTTGGTGTGGAGGATAAATCGCCGGATCGACATGGAAGATCGTCGTAAGGGATGATCTGGTTCTGCGGATTTATCACAAACATCCGGACGCAAAATCTGCGCACGACGTCCCGCAGAAAACTCTTGTTGTCAGTTCGGCAGATTTGGCCGCTCAGTAAAACCTTGCCGGCCGGTGAGATGGGCATGCCCGCACTTTACGGGGGGCAGGCCGACATTTGGGGTCACACGGATTTGAGTGGACCAAACTTCTGCACCGGTTCGTTAGAAGATCTCAGACTGAGATATGGAATCCGGCGACATTTGGGGAATCAGCCTAACGCTTCGAGAGCAGACTCAAATGTCGGTCATCACGCCCGGCTTCGAGCGCAGCACTGCGGTGCTGAATGAGAGTCGGGATTTCACGACCATGATCGATTCCGATGGCATGCTGTCATTCCCGCGCAGACAGGAATGACAGCGGTTGTTCAACCGGCTCTTTGCGTAATACCACGTATTCGGCCCACGACAAAGCTCTACACCTTTGGTTCCCAACCGGGCTCGTAGTCGCGCGTCCACAATTTCATCGCGGCTTCGTTATTCAGCACGTGCCCGTTAGTAGGATCGCATTTCAAAGCGTCACCGGTGCGATGGGCAATATTGCCCAGATGACACAGCAGAGTCGACTTATGTCCTTCTTCAATGTCCGAATTCAGCAGTTTCGGATCGTTCGCGCGAATGGCGGCGATGAAGTTTTCGATATGAGCTTTCAGGCCATCGGAACCATCCACACTGGCGATCTCTTTGCCTTTGTCATCGAAAATCTTATAGCCCCATTCGTGCATTTTCAGCGTTCCCTTTTCCCCATGAAAAGTCGCCCCGAAACCTGATCCATCCATGCCGTGGCGATTACAGCTCAGGCATTCCCAGACGATCTGCTTCTTTCCGGGGAATTCAAACGACACGACATGTGTGTCGGCCGTTGTCTGGTCATCGTCGAACACATAGCGTCCGCCCGACGAGACGACTCGCGTGGGATAGTCTACGCCCAATCCCCAGCGAGAAAGATCGATGGAGTGAATGCCGTTGTTGCCTAGTTCGCCGTTGCCATAAACCCAGTTCCAATGCCAGTTGTAGTGCAGACGATTGGATGTGTACGGCTGCCGTGGCGCAGGTCCCTGCCAGAGTTCATAATCGATATGTGGAGGAACTTCGGCCGGAGTTCCCGTGCCGATGGATCCGCGAGTTGCTGCGTACCAGCTGCGGCTGTAATAGACTCGCCCGATCTTTCCTTCGTGCAGAAGATTCATCGCTTCGGCCAGCTTGGCTCCACTGCGTCGCTGATTGCCCATCTGCACGCACCGCTTGTTCTTGCGAGCCGCCTCGATCAACAATTCGCCCTCGCGAGGATTGTGGCAGCAGGGCTTTTCGACATATACATGTTTACCCGCAGAACAGGCCATGATGCTGGCCGGGGCATGCCAGTGATTCGGAGCTGCACAGACCAAAGCATCGACCTCTGCGTCATCAAGAATGTTACGAAAATCGGTGACGGCTTTGACTTCATAGCTGACCTTGCCAGCCAGCGTTTCGCGAAACGCATCTACACGATTCTTGTCGGTGTCGCAAACATAGCGTACTTCGACATCCGGCAGCGACGCATAAATTTGGGCCAGGGCTGCACCGCGATTAACCCCCATGATGCCGACGACAACCTTCTCGGCCGGTGAATATGCTTTGGCAGAAGAAGCCGTCAGCGTTGATGTCGCTGCAGCCGCAACCGCAGCGGAACTCAGAAATGAACGGCGAGATGTATCAGCAGAGGTCTGCGTCATGAGCGGGGCTCCGAATGTTTTAATGAGGCGAGTGAATCTGCGAGAATCGCATCTTCAGGCAGGGGAGTCCCGGATTGTGGCAACCCTCGCATACGATTTCCAGGCAGCCGAGCATTCCGCGCTGGAATTCTTCGATGCGTGTCCTCAAACCGACAGTTTCACAGAAGACGTGATGGGGTGAACAATTTGTTTCGGTAGATGACTGAAGCGTCTTTCGAAATCAGACACCCGGAGCAAAGGCACTTCTGCAAAACTCAATGCCCGTTCCAGACTACGGTGAACCATTTCGTTGATGCCCTCAGTACGGAAGTCGACGTGCTGAAACGCCTGCAGGTCAAGACCTCCGCCAAACTCGACGCTCTACTCCCCGCCCTCCTTGACAGCGCGTTCAAGTGAGTACTGTGACTCTTGATCTGACAATGCTTGATTCTGCTGCCAATGCTTGTTTCTGCTGCAGGATGGGTATGCCTGCTCGTCAAATCACGTCGGACAAGAATGTCCAACCTACAATCAATGCTTTGACAAGATCAGAATCTCGTTTTAACCAAAGCGACGCTGATGCCACTCTTCTGCCTGCAGTTCAGTCCCTTTGAAACAAATCGCCGTGGTTTCTGGCGGAGAAGGGATTGCGAACTCGCGTTACTGTCGTTGTACTGCAAGGCAAAGCAGAAACATTGTGGACACCGGCAGTTCGTTTAACCCGTGGGGACAGGCCCAGGGTTTCACTTGTGCTTCTTAAGATCAGGCTCCAGGGAACGATCGTCATTCCTGCGCGAGCGGGAACGCCACCCTCGTTCTTAGCTATTACAAAGCGATGGTCCTGTCCCGTCGGGCATGGGTTAAACTCGACAGAACTCGCACACCGTTCAAAACCGGACGCTAACGCGTTCTGGCTTATTGGGCCGACTTTATTCGTGACCGTGACAAAACGCGGTGTTAAGTTACCTCGGAACTCACATGAGTGATCTCGATCAGCAATCGCAGATGCATCTTCGCGAAAGGCCGTTGCCAATCGCGTTATGTCAATGCGGGCAGAATTACTTGATTAGCGAAGATCGCCAGGGAAGCACGATTGCCTGTCAATATTGCGGTGAGATCGTGCAGCTCACGGGATCGACACAGGCGGCCGACGACCAGAGTGCGGAAGTCGACGATACGTGTTACTCAGCGTCTGGCCTCCGAATCGTGTCGCCTTCTCGCGAAAAGACAGAACCGAGGGAGATCGCGGCAGCAGGGCTGATCGCCGGGTGTCTGGCGTGGTGCAAGCTGCATCTCGTGGAAGCAATCGGAAGCCTGATTGTCCACGGGGCGGCGGCGGTGGTATTGTTGAGCATTTTGCTGGAACACCAACGCGTTCCCGAACTGAAACCACTGAGTGCATCCGTGGAACTGGTGGAACTCGAAATTGGCGATGTCGAGGCGATTGTCCTCGAAGATCTGTCGAACCCAGGTTCGTCGTCCTCCGAGATTGCTCCTCCGGATCCGCAGTTGGCCGCATCTATTCTGCCGGTCGCAGACACCATGTCCAATGAAATGCCGGAGTTGAAGTTTCAGACCTCGGCCGCAACTGACTCCAGCTCGAAATCCAGGAGCGGATCGTCCAGAAAACAAGGACGAGGTCGTGGAAACGGCGAAGGTGAAGGTGATGGAAATGGCGGCACGTCGTTCTTTGGGAAGAAACTGACGGTTGACTCGATTGCTTATGTGATCGATGCCTCCGGCAGCATGCAGGGAGCTCGTTTTCGGAGGGCTCGCCAGGAACTCGTAAACGCTCTGAAGCAGATGCGGCCGCAGCAACAGTTCTACATTGTGTTTTATACAGACCAGACGTATCCCCTTTACTGGCCGAATTCGGTGACGGAGCTTCAGCTCGCTACTCCCCTCAATCTGCAAAAGACCGGGTTCTGGATCGAGAAAGCTCAGACCAGCGGCGGAACCGAGCCCCAGGTGGCGATGCGAATCGCACTCTCGTTGAAGCCGGATGTTGTCTTTTTACTTTCAGATGGTGACATCCCGCCCGAAACACGAACGATCGTCAGGCACGAAAACAAACGGTCCATCATTCATACGATCGCGCTCGGATCGAACAAAGGCGCAGTTGTCATGAAGCAAATCGCCGCCGAGAACAAAGGTGAGTTTAAGTTTATCCCGGATTGACCGGCACGATTCACTGCCATTCAGATTTACATTCAGTCAGCAGCGGGAGACTTCGCGGTCGGGGAAATGTCGCTCGGTCGGGAGACCGGTGATAACAACGCCGATCGGCGATAACTTTGTTGCATTTATGGTTGGCTGACAGGCTTCGGGAAATGAACAACCGCGCCGGGGTTGCTGAGGCGTTTTGTGATCTGCACGAGATCCATTTGTTCGCCGTCTCGCAGTAGTTCGCCGGGGGGCACGGGGATGACTCCGAGGCTGACCTGAGAACGTCGACTGAATCCTTCAGTGACGGACTTGGGAGCACCCTTCTTTGCGTTCTTGAACGGCAGAACTTTGTACGTTTCTTTGTCAGACCAGACGGCCAGAGTAAAACGCTGCTCGGGAGGAATCGGATGGCTGGCTGTTTGCTCCAACAACACACCGCCAGGACCAGGAACGAGAAAAACTTCCTCCAGAACACCGCCGGATTCCCGGGGCAACTGAATATTTTTCATGGCTCCGGCGGCAAGTTTTTCTTCTGGTGGCTGACGAGGATCAAACAGATCGACAATTTGCACGACCAGTGGATCATCGCTCGTATTCAACAAAGTCACGGAGGCCGGCGGCAGATCAGGGTTCGCGATAAACTGACGACTGACAAGCTGCGGTGTATACGCCAACAGCGGCATCGCGTAGCCGGTTGACCATGCGGAGCCGCTCCAGTTGGCGCAGACCAGTCTTCCCAGTGGATCAATCGTGAAGAATGTTCCCACGGCGGGAGCGCAGGCAATGGGCGCCCCCATCATGAATCCCGGGCCGACAACGTGAAGGTTCCAGCCAGCCATGACATCATGGATCCAGACGTTCCATTGGCCGCCAGCACTGATCGTCGAAACCATCGGACCAAAGGCCGTATGACCAATCTCCAGAGGAGACCCTGGCGACTGACCGCCGGCCAGGACTTCGGGTGGTAACCAGGGCAGACCCGTGGGTTTGCTCCATACGACAAGATTCCCTGCGGGATCGATGGCCGCGACATTCAGTCTCTGCACTGGCGGCAACGTCAGCGAAAAAACATCGGAGGCCACCGGTGTTCCGGGCATCAGGCCACCTGCGATTGCCATGGAATTCCAAACTCCACCGCTGCCGAAGTAGTAATGCATTGTGCCGAAATGATCGACGGCAAAAGCATGATACTGCCCACCGGCCGCAACCGCGGAAACGACCGAGCCGAATGGGAATGATTCGGCCGCCGAGTTAATCTGGTGCCCCGTATTCGTCGCCGGATCAACGGCCCACAGATCGCCGGTGCCGGTCACTCCGAGCACCAAAGTCTGAGCACCATTGTGCACAACTTCCAATGACGCACCGACGGGAAAGTTATGAGCGGGCAACAGGACGTTGATCGGCCCGCCATTGACAATATGCACCAGTTTGTTGCCACCAGAAACGGTGATGACCGTCGGCCAGGTATCTCCTGCGGCCTGAGGAAGCAATACGATTGGAGCCCCTGGCACAAGTAAATGCGGATAAGGGATCGCTCGAACAGTCCACGTTGGAGATCCTCCGTCGAACAGAATCAACTTTCCATCAGGACCCACATATGCAGCGGTGGTTACCCCTCCGAAAGGCGTCCAACCGATATTCACCGGTCCGGCGTCGATCGACCGGCAGAGTAACATGACACCGCACAGCAGCAGTGATCGGATGCAGATCCTGCGACTCTGAATGATTGAAGCATCTCGCATCGTCAATCTCCTCTAACGCGTGAGTAAGAAGTTTGCATACTCGTCAAGACGTCAGCAATCCATGGGCCTAACGAAATCATATCCAGACGGATTCCATCGTGACATGCTCGATTCACCCCAATCCCCTTCAGTGAAACAAAGTCCTTGGCACACTTCCTATGCCGCGAGCCACGAAGAAGCAGAGCATCTTCGTGTCAGTGGGCGGCACTCGGAGTGTACCTGCTGCTGTCGTTGCGATGAGACCCTTCTCAGGCCGCGAACAGATCGTCTGGTTCGCTGCCGACGTAATCGCCCAGTCCGGAGAAGTAAAGATCAACGTCGGCTCCTCCAAGCAAAACGTCGATGCTGCTGTCGTCCAGCACAGCCAGTCGCGTTTGTTGGTGGATCGTCCCCTGCTGGATGGAGGTGCTGCGTTCTGAGGCGGTTCCGACTCCATTCCAGATGGCGGCCAGCGAGAGAAGTGCATCGTCTAGCTGGTCGTAGCTTGTGGTGCCGCCGATCAGAAGATCTTCACCGCTCCCCCCAGTGGCTCGATCCGACCCCGCGCCGCCGATCAGAATGTCACGCCCGACGAATCCATCGATGAAATCATTTCCGTCTCCGCCGAGCACGATGTCATTGCCCTCGCGGCCATCAAGAAAATCACCATCCGCTCCGCCGCGAATCAAATCGTCCCCGCCCATGCCCCAGATGCGATCAACGCCATCGCCTCCATCAAGCAGATCGTCGGCTGAACCACCGGTAATGCGATCATGCCCGTTCTGCCCGAAGATGGCGGTTCGGCTTCTGGCATCAGTTGCATAGATCTGATCGTTTCCATCCCCGGAGAACACAATGGTGCGCCCGCCGCCGCCGATATTGTGGGAACCGTAGTTCACTCCATTCATCCACACGAAGACCTGTTCAGCATTCCCGCCGCTCCAGATGTAGATTGTGTCGTCACCGGAAGTACCCTGAACGATGAGGTCAGTACCGATGGCCTGGACCGACGCTGGCGGTGCTTCCACGACATCCTGCAGCTCGATCGTGATCATCGCGGTATCAAGAAGAGAATCTGCGGCATCATCGCTGACCTGAACCTGAAGCTGGAATACAGGATTGGTTTCGAAGTCGACTGCTGCGGCGTCAGCAACAGTGATCACTCCGCTGACGGCATCAATGGCAAATGCTCCTCCCGTATTGCCGCTGACGATAGAATACGTAAGTGTCTGCCCAGCATCCGGGTCTGAAGCGAGTACCTGCCCCGTGAAGACGCCAAGGGCAGCGTCCTCAGAAATCTGAAACACGGCATCGTTGGCTGTCGGAGCCTGATTCACGGGCGGCGTATCGACTTCAGCGGCGGCATTCACCAGATCCGCAATGGTTTCGCCAAACTGCAGAGCTGAATCCCAGTTCTCCGCTGTGATGACTCGGCCATCCACGACTACATCGTCAGTGGCAGTGCCCGCAGTCCCGTATTGCCCGGGAGCAATATTGGGGAATGCGCCGTTTGCAACGGCCTGCTCATACTGGCCCAGTGCCATGTCTGCGTAGTCGATTCCGTTGTAGGTGACGCCAGGCGATCCAATATAGGGAACTGAGACCTGTTTGCCTGCGATCAAACTCACTCCATTGACGCGGGACCATGCTGCGATTGTCGTCGCATGGCAAATGAAGCCCAGATATTTCTCTGATGCGTCGAATTCTCCGATGAGATTGTTTACCAGCGTTTTTGTCGCGACGTCGCCGTCATAATGATCGTTGAAATAGTCGCCGGGGAACGCCGTGCTCTGATACATCGACGAGCCCCAGCCGCCCACAAAAACAATCGCCGAGTAATCGTCTTCATTGACCTGCGACAGCGCGAGGTCTGGAACTACAATCCCGCTCCCCCAACCCTGGCCAGAGTTCTGGTGGGGCGTTGACGGGGATGTCGTTGTCGCGGCGACCTGAACATCGACTCCGCCAGCTTCGAGTGACATTCGAGTATCGTTGTATTCCTTGTAGTAAAAATCCTGTTGATCCGCGATAACCATCAGCACGGGAAGCGTCTGAGCACTCAGGACCACGCGGGATTCCAGGACTTCCTGAGTCGGGCATGCTAAGCTTCGTCGAGAGCGCCGTGAAAGTCCGCTGAACCACGAAGGAATTCGACTGGTCAGGAAATGTGTCAGTGACTTGTGAGTTTGCATGGTTTTAACTTTCTTGACAGGACAGGAACACTTGCAGACAGGAATCGGTTCTTGCACAAACCGCACGCTGTCAGTGGCTCGTTTTTCGAGTTGCGATTGCGACAAAATTTCTCCAGAAAAATTATGACGGACGTTTCTCC
This sequence comes from Planctomycetota bacterium, assembly GCA_052034165.1. Taxonomy (GTDB): domain Bacteria; phylum Planctomycetota; class Planctomycetia; order Planctomycetales; family Planctomycetaceae; genus SXXK01. The sequence goes on from JBPOIW010000045.1 coordinate 61,135, forward strand.
TCAATTATCTACGGTTTCTCTGTGGATCGCCCAACTCAAGACCGGCGATGCTCAGGCCGCGCAGCGGCTTTGGGAAACCTACTTTCAGCGTATGGTTCAGTTGGCTCGTCAGCGTCTGGAAGGGGCACCGCGGCGCGTGGCGGACGAGGAGGATGTGGCGTTGAGTGCCTTCAAAAGCTTCTGCCTCGGAGCACAGGCCGGGAGATTTTCAAAGTTGATGGACGCGGACAGTCTTTGGCCGCTGCTGATGGCGATCACGGCCAACAAGTCGATTGATCTGATTCGTGAGAACAATCGGCAGAAGCGCGGAGGGACCGGGAAGGCCCATGACGACAGGTCCGCAGCGATCCCGTTGCATGAATCTTCTTTGAGTGATCTGATCAGTCGCGAGCCGACTCCGGAGTTTGCTGCTCAAATTTCCGACAATCTGCAGCATCTTCTGAACGTTCTGGATGGCACCGGCGATTCAGATCTGAGGCGGATTGCGATCCTCAAGATGGATGGATATTCCAATCAGGACATTGCAGAATCCGTTGGCTGCGTGCGGCGATCTGTCGAACGCAAACTGCAGTTGATCGCAGGTCTTTGGGAGAAGGACGGAGTCGCTTGAGTCAACCTGCCGACAATCATGCTTCCGGCATTCCCTCCGGCGATCACGACTACGCTCGCCTGCCCAGCGATCAGAAACTGCTGATTGATCGGCTGTGCAGTCGCTTCGAAGCCGCCTTGAAAGCCGGTGGTCAGCCAAAGGCGGAAGCGGTCTTGAAGAAGTTGCCAGCCAACATGCGGATGGCGGCTCTGGGTGAACTGTTGCCGCTGGAGGCAGACTATCGCCTGCGCGAAGGCAAGCCGTTGACTCTGCCGGAATTGGAGCAGCGTTTCCCGGCTGTCAATGCGGCATGGCTGGCCGAATGTGTCCGCATCGAGGCCCCGGAAACGGAGTATGGCGGAAGTATGTCGGTTGAACCGGAGACTCCGCTGCCGGAACGACTGGGCGATTATCGTATTGTCGGTCGACTGGGTTTCGGCGGCATGGGGACCGTTTATCGAGCCATCCATGAACGGATGGGGCGTGAAGTCGCCGTGAAATTGCTGCGGCCGGAGATCCAGAAGAATCCTGCTCTGTTGCAACGCTTCGATCGAGAGGTTCGTGCCGCAGCACGGTTGTCGCATCCCAATATCGTGTCCGCGCTGGATGCTCGTGAACAGGATGGTCTTCACTTTCTGGTGACGGAACTGGTGGAAGGTCGTGATCTTGATCAGACCGTGCGACTCAGTGGCGCACTACCGATCGTTGATGCAGTGGATTGTGCTCTGCAGGCGGCTCGTGGTCTCGCGTATGCTCACTCGCAGGGCGTGATTCATCGCGATATCAAGCCGGCCAACCTGCTGCGAGCCAAAGACGGCACGGTGAAGATCCTTGACATGGGTCTGGCTCGACTCAGTAATACGGATTCTTCGACGGACGTTAATCTCACGGGAACCGGCGTGATGATGGGCACGGCGGCCTATATGCCGCCGGAGCAGGCTCGGGATACTCGCAAAGCCGACGCTCGATCAGATCTTTATAGTCTCGGCTGCACTCTGTTCTATCTGTTGACAGGCCGGACGGCGTTTTCCGGCACGACGCAGATGGACATGATCCTGTCGCATGTGAATCAGCCGATCCCTTCGTTGCGACAATTCAATTCTCAGATTCCGACGACTCTGGATCGGATCTTTCAACGCTTGGTCGCGAAGAACCCGGACGACAGATTTCAATCGGCCGATGACCTGGTTCTCGTTCTTCAGGGCGTTCTGGAAGAGTGTCGCAGCCCGAGCAATCATCAGACGCTGGTGGAACAACTGCAGGCGCTAAAATTGACTCCATCAGATCCCTCGTCGCTGGGGTCAATGAGCAGTTCTGCCACGGCTGTCAGTCAATCGGATTTCAAATTCGCGACGACAGACGCTGCGGCCCGGGCCGCCCTCGTCACCCACAGGATGGACAGGCCGCGAGCGACCAGACGGAAACAGACTCTTTTCCTTGCAGGCTTAGCGGGAATCGTCGCGCTGGTAATTGTATTCATTGTCTATGCTGTGGGCAGCGGGAAAGGCAATGGTGACAAGCCTGTGGTTCAACAAAGTTCTGGCGGGAGCCCATCGGCCCCTGAACAGGGTTCCAAAGTGGCTGGCGTTGAGAAGAATACGCCAGCGAAAAAAACTTTGAGCGAGAGTTCGTCCCGGCCGCCTGCGACAGATCAGGTTCGGTTGCGTTTCGATGGTTTCAGCAGTTACGCAGTGGCATCCAGCCTTGTCCCCTCGGCAGGCGCGAGTTACACGATTGAGGCCAGAGTTCGACCGGAGTCGATTCGAACGTCTAATCCCTCAAATATCGTTTCGTGGCTGGGGCCTGATTGGATGGCAATCTTTGTGGGATTGAACGGAACGCTCGGGTTGGCTCGCAGAACCGACGAAGCTCCCTTCGTCTATGGTTCAAATCAGGTGCTGGAACCTGGCCAGTGGTATCACATTGCCGCCTCGTTCGACGCCAAACAGTTGCGACTGTTCGTAAATGGCCGCGAAACGGAACTGCTTCGCCAAACTTTTGAGCTGCCCGAAACCGAGGGCGGATTTTTCATTGGAGGAGTGGCCCCGCAGCTGCTCCCTGTTGGCCAGAACGATCGCTTCTTTCACGGACTGATCGAATCTGTTCGAGTCACCAGCGGGACACGATTCACGACGAACTTCGAGCCGACTCTTCCGTTGGCCAGTGATAACAATACGCTGGCCGCATTTCTGCTGCATGGATCGGCAGACGGTTCCGCGAGAGTTCTATCAGACGCAGAGAACCGACACGCACTGCAGTTGCACAACACCGAATGGATTTCGCTGCCAGATCGGTAAGCTTGCTGACGTTCATCAGGCGGGTATCACGACACCCACTGCAATTCGGGCAAGTGGGAGCGAATGGCGGCTTCCAGCTCGGGGTTTCCGTTTTTCAAACTGGCCAGCACGGCGATGGCTCCGCGGCGTTCTGGAGCCCGCAAAGATCGAGCAGCCACCGACAATACCGGCAGAAGTTTGGTGACATGCCGCGAATCTCTCTGTATCGCCGCCTGAATTTGCCGCATTGCTGCCAATTTCGTCCGTCCGCCGCGATGAACTCCCAGAAGAACTGAACACCAAAGATGATTCAGTGAATTTGCATCGGCATCGGGCACCGTGGTTCGCCGTTGCAAACAGTGAACGAGTCTGAGTCGCACATCATCGAACGGCGTCTCAATCAGTCGTGACCAGAGCACTGCATCTTCGTGCCCACGAGACGACGAATCTTCCAGCCACGTCATCGCGGCCGCTCGCATCGGTTCCATCAGGCCGTCAAAAAACTCGACGATCGAATCCACCGAATAGTTCTCTGCAGAATTCAACTGCTGCATGGCCCATGTGGTCAATTCCTCTGCCGTCGCCGTGCATTGAGTACGGGACAGTTGAGTGATCTCAGCCGTCGACAGGCGGTGCTCCTCGTGTCGTTGCTGCAATAATCTCATGCCCAGTGCTGCGACAGGGACTGGTTGAGCGGTGGCCAGGGCCAGCAGTTGAGCGTTGTCAAGGCGAGCTGTTGCGACATGCCTGGTCATCGCTTCACAGATCATTGGCAGTAAAGACCGATCGGATTGTGCCATCAACTCGAGCCACGCCGAGACGGTCATGCTGCCCAGTCCCTGGTGATCTCGAAACAGTTGCGACGTAAACTCCTGAACGCGGGTATCCGAGTGTTTCAGCAATGCAACAAGTATCTTCAAATCGATCTGATGTATCGCCTGCTGATGATCACGCTGAAGCAATTCCATCGCCCAGACTCGAACGAGACTGCTCTGAGCATTCCGGACCAAATTGATCAGATGCGTTGTTCCATCAGATGTTTGCCAAATCTCCGCCCGATACGGAGCCGCGCTGAGTGTTGCCAATGACTGGCCGGGAGCCAGATTGGTATGCGCCGCTGTGAACTTCAATGCGTCACTGTGAAAATAGCAGGCGTGCATTAACGACCAGTTGTCGATGATGTTTTCACCCAGCTTAAATTCTGTGTCGGTATAGACACACAGAGCTCGAGAAATGGCCGCGAGGTATTCGGAGGGATTCTTGTAGCTCAGCCAGCGAAAGTATCGCCACACTCGCCGCCGCAGAAAGTTGCGAGTTCGATGGCGGAACAGCCGATTCTTTGCTTTGTTGCGAATGTCAGGCAGCGAAAATGTCCACTGATGTTTTCCGGTCCCGTGGGTCGCGGTGCGCCCCGTCTCGGGGATCACGGTCTTGTTCGGGCGAGCAAACAAGTGTTCGTCCTGAATCAATTCTCGCGTCGATCGATCCCAGCGAGGAACCGCGATACGACTGCGGCGAACAAGGCGATCGAACGTTACCATGAAGTGTCCGAGCATTTCGTGATCGTGGACTGATTCAAAATGCCGGTAAGCTCGCTTCACGAATAATTCGTGGCCCGGGAAATTGAGATCCATGGCCAGATAGTTGATCAATTGCTGACGGGCCCATGGACGCGAATCCACAACCCACTGCTGCACATAGGCGGTGATTATGTCCGGCGAGCGGAACTTGATCAATTCCGGCAAAAATCGATCATCAGCCGCCGCGAAGCATTCATCCAAAAGCAACTTTGAGGGTTTGGGTTCAACAGGGCTCATAGCAGTGATTCAGCAAACGAAGGATTAGACGAGATCCTCAAACCGGCCGCGAACGCTAACTTACGGCGCAGTCGATTCTTCACGAATCGTGCGGTAAATCTCAGCCGCCTGATCGTAGGCGACTTTCGCAGCATCGCGTTCTTCAGGGCGGATATTGTTCTGTTTTGCATTCCAGCAAACCTTCACCGCCTCTTCGCACCATTCCGCGCTGCGACGACTGGCGCGAATTGGCTTGTCCGCAACTTCCACGAAGACCGGGTTCGTATGGACTGACGGCAGAATTCGCACGGCCACCCATGAAGACTGCTTCAGCTCCACTGGAAACTTCATCGCTTCGATGTGACCATCGGCCGCCAGTTCGCGAGTCGCCACGACTTCACCATTGACGATGATTTCCACTGGCACATTACGAGTCTCCCCGATGCGACAACGTTCCACATGCCAGTATGGTTTGTCATCCAGACGACGATTCCGAATAGACTCCGTCAGTTCCGTTGGTTTCTCTTCCAGCAACGCAGTGACATCAAAGGAGACATCAACGGTTCCCGGCTGGTCCAGCTTCAAGATACTGACGCTTCCATCGTCGCGACGTTCACCGACACCGACGTCATTAACTTTGAAATCCAGCACATGGCTGAGTCCATCGCCGCAATAACTACGCCCGTCTCGGAGGCCTTCGACCCAGTTGTCATAGTTGAGTTCCTGGCCTTCGTTGAGCTTGACATAGATTCGCCCCAGACCCACTCGATCACCGTAAATACACGGAAAATCCGTCTCGCCGCTGATGCGAGATGTCATGCCGCAGTTCAGCGTGTGGTACCAGATATTGAGCTCCCAGATGGCCGGCGTGTCAACTGCGGAAATGAAATCACAGACGTTGTGAGCCGTCGTGACAACGTATTCGTTAGCGCCAATGCCGTCAAAGCGAGGCATTGCGTAGTCGGGCAACTTCGTCGCGGCTTTGCCTTGCCAACCCTGCGGAGCGCCGCCCCACGGTCGACCATGAAATTGGCGACTTCCATCCGGCATCACGTCCGGCAGTGCCAATCCCCAGCCGCTATGACTGTAACCGACAACTCCGCCCTGATTCTTTCCCCATTGCAGAACGGGAAACGTCCAGCTTGGCCATTGTTCCAGGCGAGTTGTCCCGGGATAATCGTCCTCGGTGAGTTTCAGCAGACAAAGATGGCCCGCGTGCGAAGACGGAAAACCGCTCACTTCGACATCGTATCGCATCAGGTAATCACGCGTTGATAGTGCCGACACCTGGCCGTTGAAGTATTGCTTCTGAGTATACCAGCACGGTCCCCAGCTCAGGACGCAGCCGACGTTCAGATCTTCCCCCAGAATATGCCGCATCATGGCTTCAGGACCGACGCCTTCGGTGGGACTGTCATAGTGGCCACAGCCAGCGGCATGCACATGATGATCGCCGGAGAACCAGCCTCGTTTGGCCACATGAATCCAGCGTTTCAGCTGCACATCAACGGTATGTTCTTCCTGATCGGGAACCGTCACATTCATCCGCTGTGGCAGATACTCCGGTCCTCGATTGACCACGAAGGAGTATTCCCCCGGCGGCAACATGATCGATTCACCATCGGTGCGATAGACCTGATCGTGAAAGAAGAAGTCGGGAGACAATCGCCGTGATGGCAACGGGTAAACTCGCCCTTTCGTATCGCGAATCACAAAATTTGCCGTCGTTGGTTCACCGTCAACATCGCGAATGCCGAGCGTCACCTTCGTTGCGGATTCACAGTTAAAGAGAATCGGCACTTCACTGCGAAACCCCAGGTCCTGAGTCCCCGCGCCGATGTTGAAAGACAACGTGGCTTCGCGAGTACCGGCGTCTCGACTATAGAGCAACAGAATTCGATATTCGACCAGCAGCCCCGAGAGTTTTTCCTTGAGCGGCTCACGCTGCACCATTGTCATATCGAGAAATCGATCCGGGACATCTTCGGGATTGACCAGCTTCTCTTTGGTCCGAGGTTCCTCGCGGGAGCCTTTGCCCTGTTGATAAACCGGCAGAGCATTCGGGCTATCTACTTGCAGCACAGGATTGATCCCGGCCTCGTTGTGGACCTTGATCAGGAACGCACGCCAGCCTTGTTGCATGAGTTCTTTCTTCACCGGACCTTCGGCGACTTTCACGCGGCTTTCGGCGTTGATCGTAATCATCGCGAGGCACAATGGATCAAGGATTTCCTGAATGTCTCGGATCGCCGCGCGATCGTCAGTGGAGACCATGGCCGCCTGCAGTTTGGTAATCACGTCCTCCGACAGCGGCGCGCCGGCGAAGTCAATCGCTTCGACGAGTCGCCGAGTCGCTGCGACGAATGGCTGACGTTCGAGCCCCGTGATAATCGGGCCGTCCTGAGCACATGCAGCGTGCATCGTCGCGGTATTCGAGATCATCGCAATCACTGCGAACAGGCTGATAACCCGCATTGAGGCTGCAGGTCTCAGTCGACAATACTCCGTGACATTCATCGCTAGCGTTTGCATGATCTGCCTCCTCTGGAATTCTTACCGTGCGTTGCGGCCGCAGTGTAATCTTTGCCCCCGAGGATTAACCAGCCAGTGTGTATCAGCGAACGCAAGCCCAGTTGCGAAATGCTACGTAAGATAGGCATCCCTGCCTGTCGAGTGACCATCGGGCAGTAATGCCCAATAGATGTTAAACGAGCGTAATGGAGACTTGGGATTTAAAACTCAATGCGATTGAAACTGCTGCGAGTTAACAATTGCATGAATCAGTGACCGCAGAGTTCGCTTGTTTGACTTCATGTGTTGCACGAGATCAGCTACGGTCTTCTGGTCCGCGAGGCCGAGCTCTCTTCCGAGTGCATAGGTCAGCATCTTCGACGCCAGGCATTTCAGAAACAGATCTTCGCGAGCGACCAGTGCATTCTGCAAACTGGTGACTCCGGTAATTTTTGTTCCGTCGGGCAGCTGAGAAGATGCATCAATGATCGGATCGTTTCGCTCGATACGCCCTTTGTAACCGTGGCCTTCTCGTTCGCGGAATTCGCCGCATGCATTGAAGTTCTCCAGGGCGAATCCGAGCGGATCAATTTTGTTGTGACAGCGAGCACATTGAGGCAACGTCCGATGAATCTCGAGTCGCTGACGCACCGTGGCTTTATCGATGCCCGGAACCTTGGGAGCGATCTCTCCGGCATTCGCAACCGGCAATCCAGGATCCGTGCCCAGCACATTCTTCATGATCCATGTGCCGCGTTTCACCGGCGACGTCCGTGTTCCGTTGGATGTAATGGTCAGAATCGAAGCCTGAGTCATCAAGCCACCACGGGCCACGTTTGCCGGCAAAGTGACTGGCCGGAATTCATCGCCTTTCACTCCGTCGATGCCATAAAACCGAGCCAACCGTTCGTTGATGACGATGAAGTCCGATTTGACGAAGTTCAAAACATCCAGATCTTTGCGGAGAATCTCGGTGAAGAACGCTTCCGACTCCCCGACCATCGATGTCTCCAGATGTCGATCATATTGCGGATAAAGATCAGCCGCCGGCGGATTGGCTCCGACTTCTCGAAGCCCCAGCCATTGACCAGCAAAGTTCGTCACGAGCGCATTACTCTTCGAATCACCAAGCAACCGATCAATTTGTTTTCGCAAAACATCGGGCTTCAGGATCTGGCCATTGTCCGCCAAAGCCATTAACTCTGCATCGGGCATACTGCTCCATAAAAAATAGCTCAAGCGCGAAGCCAGTTGATGAGCATTCAATGGCGATGCGGTGGCTTTCATCGGACCTGAATTTTCCTCCGTCAGATACAGAAAGTTCGGCGACACCAACGCAGCCGTCAACGCCGCGCGAATGCTGTCTTCGAACGAACTTCCTGCCTCCGAAACTCGTGCGAAGATGGCATGTTTCTCGGCAATCTCCGCCGCAGTGACGGGACGCCGGTAGGCACGAGGCAGAAACCGGGCCAGCACCTCACGAGCATACTCAGACACATTCAGATCGCGAGTTTTTGAAGCCACCAGCAGGTTCGTGTGACTGGCGGGGGGCCACACTGGATACACGGGACCTTCGATTTCAATCCAGTCCACGTACAGTTCTGGTCGAGCAAACGCGTCGCCTGTCTGGAACCAGAAATTCTCCAACTCTTTGGGAATGCTATACGCGTATTCGACGGTCACCCCGGAGTTTTCTGCCGTGCACCGAGTGCGAAACTCCAGAACCTGAGGCTGATCCGGAGCCGCCGTGACATCGAACTCCGCGATGACTCGCGGCTGCCCACCTTGCGTCACCGTCAGGCGCGCTCGCGGCGAACCATAGTCATACATGCGATGAGTCCTGAAGTGCTCCAGATCGCGAGCGAACTGCTCACGATGGTACGTTTCGCCCTTCGGATTCTCGACCATTTGTTTGTCGAGGCGATCCTGCAGGAACCCTCGAGCCGACTCGACAACCATCTCACGCGTCGGCACCTTACCCGCCGCGCGAACGCGAATGATGTATTCGCCGGGATGCTTCAGGCGAAAGTCGCGAGCGTTGATCGGCTTGTCCCAGTTTTCATGATGGACGATTCGAAAACCATTTTGTGCGGGATTGTTGCCGCCATTCACGATGACTCGCTGACCATCGTAGACGACTCGATTGCTGTCCGAGTCACCCGATTCCGGCTCAAAACGCCACTTGATTGTCGGCGGTTGATCTGTGGTGACGATCGCTCGCTCCAGGATCTGCCGAGCGGCGTTGTAGTAGAGTTCCAGATGCAGTGGCGACATCGTCAACGCACCGCCATTATTGTCAAAGCCTCCGGCGGGGGGATCCTGTGGAAAGCCAGATGTGTCAATGTCGACACCGATGAGATCACGAATTGTGTTGCGATACTCACTTCGATTCAAACGCCTGAGGACGACTGAAGTTGAGCGATTCAATGTTTCGGCAAGCAATGTTTGGTTCGTAATAAAATCGACGACCGCTGCGGTGCTTTCGGCCTTTGGCTGAGGTTCACCTTCGGGCGGCATTGAGTGACTGTTGATCGCATTGACCACTTCATTCCAGCGCTGCCGATTGACACGATCTGAAAGGTCAGCGGTCAACTGCGTATCCACTCGAAAATCGGCCTCCTGAGTTTTCTCACCATGACAACGCAGGCAATGTTCGCGTAGAAACGGTGTTACTGTTTTGTCATAGGCTGGCTTGTCTGGCACAAATTTCGGTTCACCGGTTGCCGACTGAGCCAACGCCATTTGTGGAGCAGCTGCAAAAGACAGGACCGCAATCAGCAGAAGAGGCGTTTTCATGAATTGTTCACAGGAACCAGAGGACCGGTGGCGGGCAGGGGAATGCTATTTCGTGATTCTTTCCATCGATCCGTCCATGTCAACTCAGGCCTGATGGTGTTGTCGCGAAGTTGTTTCATAAACGAAACAGGCCGGTAGAAGCGTTTCTTTATGCCGACGCGGGAGCTCGAGTTAGTGGCTTCAGTGAACGGATTGCGCAGCCCCTGAAGAACGGTGATCGAATAAAATCGAAAAACAACTCTCGAAGCTGTCCATTGATGCAAGGAAAAGATTTCACGGCCCCCAACTGTTGAAAGAAAGCAACATTCCGCGGCCACGCTGTGTCAGAATTTTGAGTCATGTAAAAAATGTTTCAGCAGCGTTCTTGCTCGCTTTCGTGGAGGCAAAACGGTCAATCGTCCGGCAACGCAGAAGTGAATGGAATAGGGAATGCAATGTCCATGCTGAGTCAGACGCAATGAGGGAGATCTTTAACTCCACAGGCGCGTCCTTGCACTTCGACTCTTTTGCAGCAAACCGGAATCAAGACGATGAACCAACGGCTCCTTGACGCGCCGCACTCGAAGCTGTTACCTGTTGAGGCCCCCCCGAAACAGTCGCCGCGCCGGTCGCCATTTCCGCGCGATCGTGAGCTTGCACAAAAGGATCATCAGGATTCATTTGCCGGCGCGACAACGTCATCGTCAGAAACTGCCACGAGAATCCCACACGTTCCAGTGCTGGATGCATGGCGTGGAACCGCGCTGGTGTTATTGTTCGTCGGCCACTTCTTTCCGATCCATCGATGGGACTGCGGAGCTTTGGGGGTTGAGTTCTTCTTTGTGCTGAGTGGTTTCCTGATGGGAAAAATCCTGTTTGTCAGGAAGACACCACTGAAGACATTTTACCAGCGGCGCATCTCCCGAATACTGCCGGCCGCGTATATCTTTCTGTTCGCGATGGTGGGCTGGCAGTTGCTGTCAGCACGAGAAATCGCGGCACCGTTGTCATCGATTTCCGCCAGTCTTCTTTTCTACTTAAACTACCTCGTGGCGTGGAATCCGCAACTTGAGCTGGGCCTGCCTGTCGGACATTTTTGGTCGTTGTGTGTGGAGGAACACTGCTACATCTATCTCTCGTTGCTGAGTGTCTTCCATCGGAAACTGGGCATTCGACCACTTTGGCTGATCGGTGCTTCTATCGCGATAGGCTTTACCTCAGCCATTCTGATTGGCCGTGAAACGAACTGGGATTACTATCAGGTTTATTGGCGGAGTGATTGTCGAGCCGCCTCAATTCTGATGGGCGCGGCTGTGGCCTGTCTGGCGTCTCTGGAAGTCGGAAGCCGAAAGTCGTACATGGGAGTTCCCACGATCGGCTGGGGAATGCTGGCCATCTGCTGGGCACTTTATTTCCGACTGCAATCAATGCCGCAGTTCACGCAATACACCGCAGGGTCTGCCTTGCTTGCGGCAGGATTGTTGCTGATCGTTCAGCATGCGAAAGGAAAACTTTGGTCCTTCCCGCCGCTTGTCTGGATCGGGACTGCGTCATTCTCGCTCTATCTTTGGCAGCAACCGTTTTACATCGCTGTCCACAAGGGGCAGATGAACGCGGCCTTCGGCGTCGGTGCTGCAATCATTGCCGGGCTGGCATCCTATTTTCTCATCGAAAAGCCCAGCCGCCAGTGGATTAACCAGAGGTGTCACTAGACAGTCGGTGGTTCGGCACGTGAAGGTCCGTCAAGCAGCAGGATGTTTTGGTTCCCGGATTAAAGTTCTTCACCGCCGGAGACATTCAGGATCTCGCCGGTAATGAAATTCGCATCCAGCAGAAAATTGATCGCATCGACCAGTTCCTGCGGCGATCCCGTGCGGCGGAGAGGAATCGATGAGATCGCTCGCTGTTCATGCCAGTTGCGGCGATCTTCGGGAGGCAGGATGGCTCCGGGAGCAATCCCGTTCACCTGAATCAACGGCGCCAGTTGCAGCGCGAGCGACTTGGTCACGCTGCTGAGTGCGGCTTTGGTCGCGGTGTAAACGAAGTGATCCGCGCCCGGCCGTTGAGCACGCCAGTCGAGAATATTTATGATGTGCCCGCGCTGACCTTCGCCGAGTTGGCGAATAAACTGCTGAGCCAGAAAGATTGGAGCCAGCAGATTGACCGACAAATGCACGTTGCAGTGATAAAGATCGACCCACGGGAGTGCTCGATCCTGAAACACGGCCGCACTATTAATAAGAGTTGTCACTTCACCCAGTTCGGCGGCCGCGTCAAAGATAGTGGCCGCGGCGGCTCGTGGATCTCGCAAGTCGGCCCCGACAGCAACGGCCGTCCCGCCGGCCGCCTTGATGCGATTCATCAGCACTTTGGCTTCAACGGCAGAAGTCCCATGATGAATCACCACCGCGAGACCTCGTTCAGCCATCGCCAATGCAATCTCGCGACCAACTCGTCGAGCTGCTCCAGTCACCACAGCAACGGGCTTATCAGACGACTTGCGAACTCGCGGCGTCGGGCGTGGTGCTTCGGAGAGGCTCGCGTCGGCTGGTGGTTTTACGCCGCTGAGCAGAGCATCATTGAGATCCGGCAACGGCACACTCTCCGCCTGCGGAAGATCATCTTCGGAAGGCTCGTGTTCGTTGAACTCTGGATCGTGAGGAATCGTCATCGAATTGGCTGCAGTCTTGACGTCTGCTGTCTTCGCGAGGGGAACAGTTCACAAACAAAACAACCCGGCTGGGTCGCAGCCGGGCGTGTGAGTCCTGTGATGATCACCGGAATTCAGCAGGTGCCTGGCAGCTTAGTTTTCGCCGCTAAGGCTTCGATAGAGTCTGCGAAGAGCTTCACTTTCAATCTGACGAACTCGTTCCCGAGTCAGTCCGAGTGATTCGCCGATTTCCTTCAGCGTCTGAGGCTCACTGTCATCCAGACCAAATCGCATCCGCAGAATCGTCGCTTCGCGGGGGTCCATTTCATCCAACAGGCGGGAGACATGAGTCAGGTTGTCCGAGTTGATCAGTTCGTCCTCGGGGCCTCGCATCCGTTCATCCGGGACGATATCTCCCAGAGTCATGCCGCTGTCTTCCTGTTCCGCCTGCGGAGTGGCGTTGTACAGGGTGATGGCCTTCTTGACAATTCGCAGCTTCTTTTTCGGGATTCCCAGCTCTTTGGCGATATCTTCCGCGGTCGGGGTCGCATTCAGCTCTTCCGCCAGCTTCGCGGACGCTCGACGCCATTTCGACAGCAATTCCACCATATAAGCCGGGATGCGGATCGTCTTGGCGGAGTTTACCAGGGCTCGCTTGATCGACTGTTTGATCCAGTAGCTGGCATAGGTACTGAATCGAGTATTCATGTTGGGATCGAAGCCCTCGACGGCTCGCAACAGGCCCAGATTGCCTTCTTCAATCAGGTCCTGCAGAGGAAGCCCTTTGCCGCTGTAGCCGCGGGCAATATTCACAACGAGACGCAGATTTGCACGAACCATGCGATCGCGAGCGGCACCGTCTCCGTTGGAGATTCGGTTTGACAACTCTTTCTCATCATTCGCGGTCAGCAGAGCGGTTTCGTTGATTTCGCGGAGATAGGTTTCCAGCGGCGTCTGCAATCGTGAAGAAGTAATGCGCTTCTTGCGAGTCGTCTGAGTCATTTGTGTCAGCCTGAGAAGGGAGCTGCCTGAGTCCAATGTAGCACTCCCTTTATCGTCGGCGGTTGTCGCTGCATTCAGACAGAGACGCGCAGAATCGGCCGGTCCTCGCTGTTGGTTTCCCCTCGACTGTTAAAGCGCAAATGTCTGCCTGACTGTTGAATTCCAATGGCCAGGCACGACAGTCAAAATCAGAACTCTGCCGCAGTCAAGATTTCTGATGTGCGATTTTCTGAGTGTCTGGGGGCAAGCTCAGATGAAGTCACCACTGAAATGAGGGTGCAATGAATGAACAGCGCGGGGCTGCAAGCACAAGCAATAAGAGGTTGGGAATGAACACGGTCTGCTGGGAGATTTAGCACACGGGGAGATATCGAGCACTGGAAGCCGTAGTTCAGCCTTACACAGCGCCGCTTGACGGCCGGCCCAACGTGAAAGTGTCTCCGTCATCAGGCCTGCCGATCGGGATGCCGAGGTGGACTGTCGTTACGAATGCACCGGCTGGACATCGATCCATCGGGGGAAGTCTGCGGTTGAAGTTTCAACCTAGGGTTTTCCTGAAGTCTGAACGCAGGGGTCGTCGAATCGGGTTTAGAGACAACAAGGGTTGAGCCTTGGCAGGCCGGTGACTTAAAGGGGTTTTCAGAGCTCGAAACGGCAGTGAGGGAGAAACATGGCCGCGTTGTCATGAACAATCCTGTGCTGGGGGCGAGCAGCCGGATGAAATCAACGGTCTGCCGGGAAACGATAGCGGTGACGCTATTGAAAGCTCGAAAAACGCGGAATTGAGGGGAGTCGGCGGACGGCAGGATCGAACTCATTCATCACTTTCTCAGCGGTCCTGGGCGTGGGATGAGTCATCCTGAGAGCAATTCCGCTCGATTCGAGAGGTGAAAGTCGTCGGCTCGGGGCGATTTTCCGGACTTTGTCAGAGATGCAGGTTGCAACGTCCAACCGTCAATTCTGAAAAATTGATGTGGTGCCCGCACAACCTTCCTAACTCGTTGACAGTTCTCAACAAAGAACTTGCATCAACGACAGGGGGTTTTAGAATTTGACTGTTGGCACAAACTGCGCAGGATATTGTGGTCAGGTCAGGAAGACCGTGTAGATGAGCGGTCTGGTACTGTTGTTTCGGAACGGCTTTTTGCCGTGCTCCGAAGTCGATCCTGAGACAATCCCCACCGGGAAAGATGCGAGAAATGGCGAAGAAATACCTGAGTCTTGAAGAAGCAGCCAGCCAACTCGGAATTAGCGCGGATCAGCTGAAGCGTTACCGTGAACAGGGCGATATCCGCGGCTTTGCTGATCGCGGCAGCTGGAAGTTTCGCGAACAGGACATTGAGGAGTTCCTTCGCAGTCGTCAGACCGACTCTTCACCTGATTTTCCGATTATTACAGGAGAATCTTCGTCGTCAGTTCTCGATGAACCGGAGAGCGATGATTTGTCCTCGTCCGACAGCGACGTGCGATTGTTCTTCGACGATTCAATGTTTGAAGAGAATCAGGAAGCCAAAGGTCTGGCCGATTCGGGTAGCGACGTGCGATTGACGGGAGATTCCGGTCCAAAGCTTGAGACCGGTGACGACGACGTCCTCGATTTCAGTGGCTGGGACGGGAATGCAAAGATTTCGGATTCAGACAGCGACGTGAAACTTGTCGGAGCGGGGACTGAAGCAGAGCTCGATCTCGCCAGCACCTCCGGCCTGGGTGATTCAGACAGTGATGTACTGTTGGCCGATGAATCCGAATTGAACTTTTCTGATTCCGACAGCGATGTTCGTTTGTCCGAAGAAGTCGTCGACAATACCGGCGAAATGACGTTTATCGGGTCCGACTCTGATAGCGACGTGAAGCTGATGGGTGGCGATGATTTTCTGGCGGAAGACAGTGACAGCGACGTCAAGCTTTCCGGGGGGCTCGATCGTACGGACAGCGATATTCGCCTTGCCGATTCGCCCAGCAGCACCAACAACAGGACGATTCTTTTACCTCCGATTCCTGATGATAGTGACCTGAAGCTGATCCCCAGCGGGTCTGGAATTCGCACTCAGGGTGGTGGCAGCGGAATTAGTCTCGACGCTGATGAGAGCGGCATTTCACTGGAGATGGACAGTGGCATCAGTCTGGAGGCTGACGACAGCGGGATCAGCCTCGAAAGCTTTGACAGCGGTGCGAAACTCGGCGATGACAGTGGAATCAGCCTGGAAAGTTTCGACAGCGGAGTTGATCTGAGCGACGACAGCGGTATTTCGCTGGACGCTGGCGACAGTGGAATCTCGCTGGAATATGACGATGACAGTGGCATTTCGATGCAGCCCGACGATATGGGCCGCACGATGCCAATGCAGGCGATTCCGGGAGCGAAAGCCGCTCTGTCGGATTCGAACGCGATGACAACACAGTTCGACATGCCTGCTCAGAACTATGGTAAAGACAGCGAGTTCGAACTTGCCGGACTCGATGACGATGATGATGACGTCGGCACAAACACCAGTGTGCTCACGTTCGAAGACGATGAGGACGATGCCTCGAAGACCGTAGTTGTGCCAACGCCGACAGCGAAGACGGCAGCCCCGGTGAGATCTGGTGCGGCAGCGAAGCCAGCGGCAAAGAAGAGTGCTCCGGTCGAAGACGAGATTGACGACGATCTGGAAGAAAGCTTCGACGACGATGGCGGGCTGGACGACGACTACAGCGACGATGATGATGAGGGCGTGCATGACGCTGAAGACTTTGACGACGAAGATTTCGAAGAAGGTCAAAGTCAGGTTGGTGGATTCCAGGCTCCTGCTCGTGGTGCCGTCCGGGCCGATGTGGACTGGGGTGTTGGAATCAAATCGCTGATCGGCTTCACGACACTGCTGTCAGTGTTTTGTGCCGTGATTGGGATCGAATTGATCAGAACAATGTGGTTGTGGACACAGCCGGGTTCGACAGCAACTCCATCTGCCGTGCTGCAGACGATTGGCGGGTTGTTCTGATCGTTCCGGGATAATCACTATAACCGCACATGATTTCCGTTCGGGAGCATTCCGGACATCCGCGAGCGACGACGTGGCCCGATTCTTCGAGAGGAGTCGGGCTCGAGTTCGCAAAGTCGGTGTGGTTTTTTGTTGTGAAGTGGGGCAAATCAGCGATAAACTGCTTGATGCCCGCCTGACTTTCTCGTTCTACGTCGGGATTGTGGTGGTCGATGACCGTCGGTTCGGTTGTTGGTGACTTGAATCCGCCGCAAAGTATTGGAGCTTTCCTATGATTTTTCGCCGATCCCTGGTCTTCCAGGCCGTACTTGCCACGGGAATTCTTGGCTTCTTCCTGACCGTATCGGCGGAAAGCTTCGCCGGATCAAAACGCACGGAAACTCGCAGGCCAGTATTGACCAACCCCAAATTTGATCCGACGGCAGAACGAGTCGGATTGTTTGAAGGAATGGAAGATGGTCGCGTCGAGACGAAAGTGATCGCAAAAGACGCCACGGGCGGCTTCGTGATTGTTTCCAATAACTCAGACCAGCCGTTGACGGTTGAACTGCCTGATTCATTCGTTGCCGTTCCTGTTCTCAAACAGCTGGGTGGCCTTGGTGGTATGGGCGGCGGCATGGGTGGTGGAATGGGCGGCGGTATGGGAGGACAGCAGGGTGGCGGTCAGAACCAAAGCCAGGGCGGTGGTTTCGGCGGTGGCCAACAAGGTGGTATGGGCGGAATGGGCGGAGGCATGGGTGGTATGGGCGGCGGCGGTGGCGGCTTCTTCTCAGTGCCTCCTGAAAAGTCCGTAAAGGTTCCCTATGTCGGTGCATGCCTCAATCATGGCAAAGCGGATCCCAGCCCTCGAGTTGAATACAAGTTGGTGCGCGTTGCTGACTACACAGAAGATCCCGTGCTGACAGAGCTGATCCGCATGGTTGGGTCAGGTCGAGTTGACCAGCATTCTGCTCAGGCAGCCATCTGGACTCGAACCGACAATATGAGCTGGCAGGACCTGGCGAACGAAAGTACTCGCTCGATCGGCGGCGGTCGCGATTACTTCTTCAAGCCATCGAACATTATGATGGCCCAGAATATCTTCGTCGCAGCGGAAGCACGCGTTCGTGAAGCTGCAGAAAAGGGCGAAACATCTGACCCTGCCGAAGTTGCGATTCCTCGAGTTCGCTAAGGACCAGTCCCGTAAAGGACCAGCCCCGTAATAACTTCCGTAGCTGAAGTCGTGAGACTTCAGTTCGAACTCTCACGAGTTCGGCTACCACAGGAACTTATTTCTGGACCGTTCCTAAGTCGAATCTCGTATCAAATGAAGTTCTGAAGAGGGTGTGCTGTTCGTTCAGCACACCCTCTTTTCGTTGGAACCTTTGATTGAGTACCACGTCGAATCGCTGATGGATAGTTCAGTAAATGTGAAACGCGCGGCCCGCATCGGAAATTCTGGTGACCGGGGACCATCGTCTCATTAGGAGCCAGGACCACGGCCGCCGCTAACCTGTGATTCGAAAAATGGCGAGAAGTGGCTACAATCACCGCGGTGGGAGTAGATCAGCAGTTCTTGTGGTGAAATGCACGCGGAAGGCGTCAGGTCAACTGGGTGAAACAGTGGACCGAAATGTGCTGAAGTGTGGAGACGCCGGAAGACCTTGAACAACGATCCGAAAAGACCGTGCAAGAACCTTCGTAAGCGATACAGAAGTTCGGTGAAGTTACGTTGCTGAACGGTTGCAGTCGCCTTTGTTAACGTTTTTTTGAATCGTCTTCTGCCGGGCCGGTTGCCGCCCTCTGATTTTGTTCTTAGCCGAACCGAACACAAACGTACTTTGATAATAGTGAAGGAGTTCCAATGTCGGATCAGGAAAAGCGAGCGTCGATCATTCAGGAGTTGAGTGTTGCGTACTGGATGGAGATCGAAACGGTGATGAACTTCATCTCCAACTCGATCAATCTGGACGGCGTTCGCGCCGAAGAGATCAAGGCGTCTTTGCAGGCAGACGTTCAGGCCGAACTGATGCATGCTCAGACTCTGGCCAAACGAATCAAGACGCTGGGTGGTACCGTGCCGGGCAGTGCTTCATTTGTATCGCGTCAGAGCAGTCTCCAGCCTCCAAAGAAGAATACTGACGTAGTGAGTGTCATTAAGGGAGTGATTCAGGCGGAGGATTCGGCGATCGCTCAGTACAACAAGCTCATCAAACTGTCTGATGGGTTTGACTATGTGACTCAGGATATCTGTATCACGGCACTTGGAGATGAAGAAGAGCATCGCCGCGAATTCATGGGCTTCCTGTCCGAGTACGAAGAATAAGTCGGCTTCACATGATTGTGCCTCCGTCGTTTCTTTTTCAGTACTCGATGGCTGTTCCGTTTGTGGCAGCGATCCCTCGCAAGAAGGGATCGCTTCTGCAACTGGATGACAGCTGCCGCTTGTTCGTGCCCGGCAGCATGAATGATGCAGACAATTCGTTCGGTCTCAGTATGGCATGGAATCCGGAGGGGCTGGGCGTTGAGATTGATGTGCCGAACAAAAAACTACCCCCGGCCGGCCGGCGGAAGGATCTGAAGAATTCAGACTATATCAGTCTGTTCGTGGATACTCGCCATACGGCCAACGTTCATCGAGCGACCGAATATTGCTTCTCTCTTGTCGTGCTGCCATGCGACGAAGATGCAGACGAGAAAGCCACTGCGGCATTCGTGGAGATTGCTCAGCAACGAGCCTCCAAACGTGATCGTGATGGGCGAAAGTGCCCCGTTCAGGTTCATGTTCGACCAGACGGCTATCGGCTGGAAATCTGGATCCCCACGTCTCAGATGTTCGGCTTTGATGAAGCTCCGGAGATTGGTCGAATCGGATTTTCCTGTGTGGTCCATGATACAGAAACCGGTGAACTGCCGCTGAGTGTCGGTGGCGATTTTCCTGTGGCCTTTGATCCTTCAACGTGGTTGCAGCTGGAGTTGAAATCATGAAGGATCTCTTCAAAGGCTGTTTGTTTGTGACAACATGGATGATGAATGCGTCCCTGACCTGGGCTCAGGTTTCGGACGCAGCATTGAATGACGCCCCGACGGGAGTTTTGCGCATGGATCAGGCGAGTTCAGCTCCGATTGTCATTGGCCATCGAGGAGCCAGCGGATATCTGCCGGAGCATTCCACGGAATCCGCTGTGATGGCCCATGTGATGGAGTGTGATTACATCGAGCAGGATTGTGTGATCAGTCGCGACGGGGTGCCCATCGTGATGCACGACATAACGCTTGATGATCTGACTGATGTTGCCAAAGTCTTCCCGGATCGAAAACAGACTGATGGTCACTGGTATGTGTTCGACTTCACCGTCGAAGAGCTGCGACGACTGCGTCTCACGGAGCGACGATCTCCGGGGCGGGCCTGGAAAGATAAGGGAACTCGCTTTCCGCTCGAGCAGGGTTCTTTCCGGATCTCAACGCTGGCCGAACATCTGCAGTTGATTCAGGGTTTGAATCAATCGCGAGGCCGAACGGCCGGCGTTTACGTCGAAGTCAAAGAGCCGGCAAAGCATCGCGCGGCTGGCCTTGATGCTTCGACGCAGATTCTTAAGGTGCTGGCAGAATACGGTTACGATTCCGCCGATGATGCAATCTTTCTGCAGTGCTTTGAGAAGGACGAAGTGATTCGGATTCGCAGAGAGCTGAAGTGTCCGCTTCCGCTAATTTACTTGCTGGGCAAAGCTCCTGCGGCGGATGACATCAAGGAAGCTGCTGGCTTCTGCGATGGTCTCGGCGTGCTGCTGACGCTGGTTGTTTCCGGAGTCGATGGTGAAAAACCGACGATCACAGAACTGGTCGATACGGCTCACGAGCATGGTCTGCAGGTTCACGTCTGGACGTTTCGGACCGATGCTTTGCCCGCATTTGCCAAATCCGGTGATCAACTTCTGGAGTGGCTCGCGGTCGGAGCTGGCGTTGACGGGATTTTTTCCGACCAGCCGGATGTCGTCGTCAAATGGCGATCGCAAAGAGTGTCGCAGGTGACTCAGGGCAATCCGTTCCGACTGCTGAATGATCGACCTCAGAAGTAAGCAGGGCGCTTATCATGCTGCTGTGCTTTGATGCCGCTGTGCTCTGATGGCGCTGTGCTTACACATCCAGAGTGTCGGTAGGTTGAGTTTGAGAATTCGCTCGCGTTGAAGGTCGCACAACTCTGGCCGAGACGGCATTCTTATCTGCGTGTGTCGCGTGACGCGAAGACGCGTCCCTGCGGCAGCTTTCAGGGCTCTTTCTTCAGGAGACTCCTGCGGAGCTCCGCCTTCAATTGTTCCGCAATCGACAGGTCACCGGGTGGGGTGCTCGAGGAAGGCGGAATCAACTTTGAATTGCGAGCATTTTCTTCCCGCTGCGGTTCTTTCCGAGCAGGATCCGTCGGCGATGATTCTCGCAGAGATCGGCGGAGTAGCTCTTGCCCTTTGGCGGGCTCATTCAGTTCCGCATACAGTTCCAGCAACGCGCGGGAGGCAGGCTGGCCCACATCCAATTTCCCGGCCGGCACCCTGTTCAGACTGGCTTCCATGATGCTGACCGCCGCTCTCTTCATTCGCTCTCCACGCTGTCGAAGAAGTTGCGCCAGGTTGTAGGCCACCGCTTCCGGGATTGGGGGGTTTTTATTCTCACACAATTCTTTAACGAGCGTCTCAATGCGATCGTGGTCGAGTTCCTTCTCCGGACCACTGAGCGCACAGACGAGGAGGATCACTGGACCTGCAGGCCAGTCAGGTAGTCGAACCATTGCGTCTCTAGCGGACTGTTCCAGTTCCGCTCGTCTTTCTCCGCTGAACTTCAGAGCATCCCACAGACGCTTTAGATTGCCGCCGTGATTGTTCGCTGTCTCATCGAAGCCCAGTTGAACCCTGTGGTTTTCATAATCGAGTGGCCACGCAAGCAGCGGTCGCTGAAGCTGTTCCACAGTTGACGGCACATACATCCGCGTCAACAACGCAAACAGATCAGGTGACGACGACCATAGAGGCAGTTGCTCGACAAGCATCAGAAAGCTCACGGTGTAGGCCGGATACATCTCCGAGTATCGCTGAATCATATCGGCCGCCCTCGAATGATTTTTGGGGTCCTTCAGGAGCCGTTTGATTAATTCCTCCAACGCTTCCGTCGGAGCACAACTCTGGGATCGCCCACGGTCCGCAAGAAGAACGGCATCTGCCAGATCTGCCAGGCGATTTGTTTCTGCAAACACGCCAAAGATGTGCTCATACTTGACTTCACGCCAGAACTCGGCCGGATGTTCGTGGATCACTGCCAGTAGTGTCTCACAGGCCATTTGAGGCTGTTTCGCAACCATCAGTTCTTCAGCCTGAGCGATCATGACCTCTGCTGAAAGTCCCGGCTGAACTCTTTGCGAACTGGCACGAAGTTCATTCGCTTCGGTAACTCTTCCCGCGGCTTCGAGATAATCCAGCAACGTGTTCCGGAGACGTGCGGAATGCGGCGACTTCGCAAGCTGTGTTTTCTGACGTTCAATCATCTTCTCGAGTTCACCGGTCTCCTTCAACACCTTGTACGCTCTCGCATAAATCTGTTCGGGCGTTGGACGATTCGTGTTCCGCCACGGAGTAGGATTCTTATGCGAGCGTCTCAATAACTGTTGAGCGACCTGCACAGCCGCGGTGAAATTGCCTTGTTGTTCGTAATGATCCAAAAGGGCCAGTGGTGACGGGTCAATCGTTTCGGCCATTACCTTCGTCCGCCGCGATTCCAGGTTCGTACGCAGATCCTCCAGATCGAACCGACCAAGCTCTCGAAGAATATAGTCCCGTTCGGATTCGCTGAGGTCCATGCCCGTCAGCCGAGTCAACGACGCTCTTGCAACGTCAGACAGCTGCATTGTTTTTGCCAGGTCCAACGATTTGAATTCGCGACATTTGAGTAACAGAGGATCATTGTCGGGAATCCGACCGAGCAGCTCGATCGCTTCGGCTCCCATGTTCAATTCCTCCAGTTTCAGCACCACGACCAGCTTCAACAGATTGTCATCCGGTGATTGCTCAATGGCTCGGATCAAGTGCAACAGGGATCGCTCACGATGTTCTTGAATGTTCCAGAACACAGCCTGCATGAGTTCTACGTCAGCCACGCGGGCCGTTTCAGACGACTCAGCCTTCGTCTTGAACCACTCAGTCAGTTGCTGCGATGATTTCTCCTGCAGCAACAGCACAAATACCTGCATCAGAAATTCACATTCCTCGTCCGTAAAACGGCTTCTCACACCAAGCTTTGCAGCGACGTTCGAGTCTTTCCGAAAAGCTGCGGAGTTTAACCGTAAGTCAGGACTCCTGTTCCTGAATACAACGCCTTCAATCATTTCTCTGGCTGCTTCATGCGCGAAGGCTGGTTCCAATCTCATATCAAAGCCACCCGTGGACTGACGACGCCATTCGAGCCACCAGTCCAGCACTTTCAGACCGGGATGATCTTCATCCTGGTTTTGACTTATGCGAGCGATCTTCAGGAGTCTTGAGGACAGCAATTCGAATTCGGCCTCGCGGTCAGAATTCATCGCCATTCCGGCGGTGGCATTTGCTTTTCGCGTTGTGCTCGTCTGTCGACTCATTGCATCGAGTGCCGATTGCACAGTAAGCGTTTGCCTTAATAAGCCGAGGTCGATCCCCATTGAAAGCTGCGGACCGACAACTTCTCGACTCAGAAGCCCGGCGATCAGTTTGTCGAGAATCTCAAGTTGCTGCTGATGTCGACAAATGCAGAACAGGCGAGGAGCATCGAAAGTCTCCAGCCACTCAGGTTTCTGGTTCAGGACATTCTCAAAGCTGTTCATCAGCAACGAAAACTGATCATCCGATAGAAGTGGCGTGGGAAGATTATCGACGGAGGACTCAAGGACGTCATCGGCATCCCAAACATTGATTCGCCTCGCGAGCAATTCCAGCAACATCGCCTGGGCTTCAGTATCTCCGGTTCGAGCAGAAAGAATGAACTTTTGAAAGTCGGAATCCGTAAACCATCGATCCGGCGCGCGATTGGCGATAAATAACTCCAGAGCCAGCTGATCACAGGCCGCTTGAAGTTTTCCGTTGGCGGTATCCCTTGAAAGCTGCTCAAGCATCGCAGACTCTGATCTGCTCTGACGAGCCACAAGATAACGTCCGATGATCGCGACAATGCGAGCAGCCCCGTAGTCACGCGGCATCGCAGGGGCCGCTTTCGGCCCAAACCACGATGATGGCGATGATTCCCGGAACGCCTCCGCCAGGTCGGGAACCAGCTCCAGTCTTGCCAATGCGGGCAACCGGTGGAGCTCACGTTGCTCGCCGGGATCTGCTGCTTGCAACTTGGCGCTCAAAGCAGCAGACGGAGTGTTAGCATCCAGTCTCAGATCGAGAATTCGCTGGAAAATATTAGCCGCAATCTCACGATCACCATAACGCCATTCCAGTATGCCTCGCCGAATCAGCACCTCCCAGCGATCAGGAGATTGCGTGAGAAGGCGATCACAGATTTCGCGTGCTGAATCAATGCTCTCCAATGCTATCAGCTGGTCGATCGCTGCAATGGCTTCTGCAGGACGCGATGAATTCGAAGCCAGGCGATTCCAAAGTGCTTCGGCTTCACTGAGATCTCCGAGACGGATCATGAGATTAGCCAGCCGCGTTTCCCCTTCGTCCGACGCCACAACGGAGTTCGCTCGCAGCTGATAATCGGCGGCTGATTCAAGGTCGCCGTCTTCTTCCGCGATCCGCGACAATTGCAGCAGGAGTTGCGAGTCACGGCTATTTGCGGCCAGTAACGTTTCCAACGCGAGTCGTGCCGATTTCAGATCACCGGCCACTCGAAATGCAGTCGCCAGACATTCCGCCGATTCCTGTTCCTGTCCAGAAACGCGACCGTGCTGTTCAAGCTTTTCGATGAGTTGATCAAAGCGATCAGCACGCAGCGAGAATTCCGCCAGCATCATCACGGCGCTGGATTTGTCTTCGAGACCTGCGGACTTTTGAAACGCAGTCCAGCAGAGCGACGTGGCTTCTTCGATCTCATTTTGATTCGCCAGAGTTCTGGCCAGCGCGAGAATCAGCCCACTGTCAGCCGAACTGGAACGCACGGCTCGACGCAGAGTCGTTAAGGCTTCCTGACGTTCACCGAAATGAAAGCAAAGGTCGGCGTAGAATTTCACAAACTCAGGATTATCCGGCCCCGCTGCAACCAGGTCTTTGCCGGCCTTCATCGCTTCCGTGCGGCGTCCGAGTCGTTGCAGAAGAAAGGCGGTCTTTTGCAAATGGTCAGTGCGCGATCGCTGATCCAGGAACATCAGCTTTTGATAAGCCTCCACAGCATCCGCGTGCCGACCGGATTGTTCGAACAGTCTTGCCGCGAGTGTCCACGAGGCCACTGAATTCGGGGCCAGCGTGGTCGATTGTTTCGCGGCATGGATAGCCTCCGGAAGGTTTCTCGCAGCTTCGAAGTACGCTGCCAGCTTGTTCCATCCCGCAGCGTCCTTTTGCAGCTCTTCAACGTCCCGTTCCGATGTTTTCTCGTCATCAGCCTTCTGCAACTGAAGCTTCAGATCATGGATCGCCTGATCCAGTTGTCTTGCCGCAATCAGGCTGAGAATCTGCTCTTCAAGCAGTATGCGGCGTTCTTCGACCGTCTCCGCCAGAGCTTCAGCAATGTCGATTTGCTTGAGTGAATCGACGGCCCTGGGATAACTGCCCGCCACTTCATATTCGCGAAGCCAACGAGCGAATTTCAGGCGATCCGCGAACTCAGGAGTCAGTTCACAGGCCGCCTGCATTGCCGACAACGCATTCTCTTTCAGTCCGGCCGCCCACAGGATTTCAGCGACGCGAATCATGTTGACCGTGTTTCGTTGTTCGCCTTCTGCAATCGTATTCCAGATCTGAACAGCCTCATTCTTACGTCCCAGCGTCAGCAAATAATCACCGAGATACTCGCGATACTGCGGTTCCAGCGGCGCGAGTTCGATGGCTCGTCGATACAGCGGCAATGCTTCGTCAGGAAGCTCTGCGCGTCGCATCAGTTCGGCGACCTGAAGCATTACGCCAGGCTCATCAGGTCGAATCGACAGCATGCGTTTCCAGATGGCTCCCGCGTTAGCTCGGCGAACCGCAGGGGGCACATCATCGCGATACAGAACCGACAGCCCCCATTCCCGGAGATGTTCAATATTGCCGGGATCGATCTCGTGCAACGTCTGATAGTGGGTCATCGCCTCGTCGAACAACCCGGCCCGCAGCAATTGGTCTAACAGGGCTTTGCGAAGCGGGATATTCGTCGGAGCTTTCTCGAGGGCTTTGCGGTACCAGTTCTGAGCATCCAATCCTCGTCCCTGCAGCGATAAGGCCCTCCCGAGACTCGAGATGACCTCCAGATCGTCCGGATGATTCTGCAGCCAGGTTTCGTAATAGCGGACAAGTCCAGCCTGATCGTTGTTTCGAAGAAACGACTGATCAATGCGTCGGCGAATATCACGGGCCAGCCAGCTCTCCGGGTCCAGCGTCTGCAATTGTTCCTCAAGATCACGCAGCGCCTCGTCACGTCGTCCCAGTTGGAGTTTCAGATCTGCGGCCGTGACGGCGTTCTGTGTCTTCTGATAGGGATCGCGATGTAGCTTCGACAGCTCTGTGAATCGCACGACAGCGGCTTCGAGATCACCTTCGTCGAATAGTGTCGTCGCGATGTGTTCCTTCACTCGCAGGTCATTGGGAAACTTTGACTCCATCCGCTGCCAGACCGCGTTGGCTTTATCTGACTGCCGCGAACGCCGGTAGGCTCGACCAAGATCCTGATAGATGAGCAGCAAATCAGACTTCTGTGGCGAACGTTCGATGGCGAGCTCCAACGCGGTCGCCGCGTCGTCCGCCCGTTGCAGTTCAAGCAGGCTTCGTCCGAGCAGCCAACTGGCGGTCGCGTCCTGCGGTCGCCGTTCCTGAGCGAGCTGAAACGCTGCTTCGGCCTTACGATGATCTCCCCGCTTCGCTTCAATGAGGCCAACAAGCAAACATGCGATGCCCTCATTATCGCCGACTGTCATCAATGATCGTTGATCAGAGAGAAACTGGTCGAGCGAGCCGCGTTCCAGATGGAAGGAGTAAACTCGATCCAGCGCAGTGCCGGGTTTCGGCTGCTTCCTGAGCAGTTCCAGAAATCGTTGGTTGGCCGCGATCGCCTGCCGCTCTTCATCAGACGCCGCGTCGTTCTCTGAGTCCGTCTCTGAGTCCCTTGCGTTCCCACTGGGGTCGGTGTTCGATTGCGTGGTCGTCGCGTTTTCGAGCCGTGATGTTTCATCGGCAAGGCTGTTGATTCCCGCCGCCGAACAGGCGTAACACCACGCTCCGATAAAGATCGCGACTGGAAGCATCGGGAATTGTCGTATCACAGAAATACCCACATGGACTTGAAGCCTCTTAGCCGCCGTTCGTCACGAACTCATTGAATGGATCACACTTATTCAATGGATCAAAGGATCAAAGTCGTAGTGTAGTGTCTGTCAGTTTTGTTGCATTGTGATTTTGCCGTGTTTCGCCTGGAGTCGACGTGCGGGCAGCCCGGAAGAGACGCGAATCCTCAGTCGACAATTGAGCGGACGCATCGGGCATTGCCACCGGCCGGCCTGAACGGTGAGAGAAATGGAGGTTGTTCTCGGGGCAAAAAAACTGTGGTTTCCGGATTTCGTGGCTTGATCGTGCTGTTTTCCTGCGTGAAGACGACGTGAGTCTTCGCTACACTATTTTTTGAGCGGTCACGATTGAGACAATGATCTGATGAGACAATGATCTGAATGATATTTCTCGCGAACACCCGGTCTCAGTTTTTGCCGCTCGAAGAATCATGATCCCGCCTCGAGTGTTTCTTATCGGGCTCGGACAACATCATTGCCACTGAGTTATAGCCACAGAATTGTTCTGAATTCTGGTCTCCACGTTCCTCGGCGTGCTCAGTCAAGCAGTGAATCCTGTCAGGCGGCCTTACTCTCGAACTGTCAGCTCTTAATGGTGCCCCATGAGATTTCTTGTTCTCGCTGCAGTGATGTCCGTGCAGGTGTTATCAGCACGCGTTGTGGTCGGTCAGCAGATCGACTTCAACCGAGACATTCGACCGATTCTTTCCAATCGCTGCCTCGCCTGTCATGGACCGGATGATGCTCGTCGAGAATCGGGGCTTCGTCTTGATGACGCCACGATCGCTACGAAAGCGCTGGAGTCCGGCCTGGCAGCCATCGTTCCTGGCAATCCGGACCAGAGCGAAATGATGACACGCATCACCAGCAGCGACGAGTCAACTCGGATGCCACCCGCGCATTTCGGAAAGCCTTTGTCTGAGCCTGAGATTGCAAAGATTCGACAGTGGATTTCTCAAGGAGCCAATTTTGCTCGTCACTGGTCGTACGTCAAACCGGAACGTGCGCCCGTCCCTGCGGCGACAGGTGACTTCGAAAAGTGGCCAAAGAATGCCATCGACAACTTCACGCTGCATAAGATGATTGAACTGAAACTTCAGCCTTCACCAGAAGCCGATGGTCTGTCACTCATTCGTCGCGTTTATCTGGACCTGATTGGTCTTCCGCCGACACCTGAAGAAGGCGACGAATGGAATAAGAAGCTCACGGGGGAAAACGGCTCGCTCAACGACCATGTTTACAACGAACTGGTCGACAGCCTTCTGGCACGACCGGAGTTTGGCGAGCACTGGGCTCGCAAATGGCTGGATCTTGCTCGATACGCTGATTCCTCGGGATACGCAGACGACCCGGCTCGGACGATCTGGCCGTGGCGTGACTGGACCATCCGCGCGATTAACAACAACATGCCGTTTGATCAGTTTACCGTTGAACAATTGGCCGGAGATCTTCTGCCTAATCCAACCGAGGATCAGTTGATCGCGACCGCGTTTCATCGCAATACGATGACAAACAATGAGGGCGGCACTCAGGATGAAGAGTTTCGTAATGTGGCGATTGTCGATCGTGTTAACACGACGATGGCTGTTTGGATGGGAACCACCATCGCATGTGCGCAGTGCCACACTCACAAGTATGATCCGATTTCGCAGGACGAATATTTTCAGATCTTTGCGATTTTGAACAATACGGAAGATGCGGATCGCGGGGATGATTCTCCGCGTCTGCCACTTTTTACCGCCGAGCAGAAGGAGCGTCGATCTGTGATCGAAGCTCGCCTTGCCGAACTTGATCAGATCATGGCAACACCTACAGACGCCATCTCTGTTTCGCAGCAGCAATGGGAAGCTCGTCTGCAGAAATCCGCTTCGTGGAGTCTTCGCAAGCCCGCACGGATCACTCGATCAGCGGGTGGAGTGGCAGAGATTCTGGCCGACGGGACTATCAGTGTTCCAACGGCGACCGACAAAGATGTTTATACCATCGAGATTCCGCTGGAGCCCGGTTCGGACTTGAAGCCGATTGCGGCATTGCAGGTTCAGACTGTCCCTTCTTCTGATTTACCTGGACAGGGGAGTGGCCACGGTGGCGGGAATTTTGTCATCACAGAACTGAAGGCTCAGCTTGTTCCGCAGGAAAGCCGAGCCCCTGTCGCCCGGTTCGTGCGAGTTGAGATTCCGGGGCAACAGAAGATGGTCTCGCTGGCCGAGGTTCAGGTTTTTTCAGCCGGGCAGAATGTCGCAACCTCAGGCAAGGCGACTCAAAGCTCAACGGATTATGCCGGACCGCCGGAGTACGCCATCGATGGGAACACGGACGGGCAGTATGAGAACAAGTCGGTGACTCATACGGAGGTTTCTGACAATCCATGGTGGGAACTGGATCTGACGAAAGATGTTGCGATCGATCGGATTGTGATCTGGAATCGAGCGGGCGAAGGTCTGTACAAGCGACTTTCGAATTTTCAGCTGTCGATGCTCGACGCGAATCGAAACGTGCTCTGGAGCCAGAACATTGCCGACGCCCCGAACCTGTCGGCGGAGTACTCTCCGGGCAACACTCGTGACATCAGCTTTGTCGCGGGGCTTGCAGATTTCCAGCAGGATGGCTTTGCCCCTGAAGAAGTTTTCGATGGAAAAACGGAGCCTGAAAACGGCTGGGCTGTCGGCGGCAGCGTGGGACAAAGTCACCGCTTGACCCTTGTTCCTTCAGCCGCGATTGAAGTGAAAGAAAACTCAGTCCTGCGTCTGATTATTGAGCAGAATTCTCCGTACGCCAATCATCTGCTGGGACGATTTCAGGTCAACACGACCGACGACGCCGGTGTCATTGAACGAGCCGGGTTGCCCGCGAATATCGTTGCGATCATTGATAAGGCGGCTGATCAGCGCAGTG
The DNA here is from genome assembly GCA_052034165.1 of Planctomycetota bacterium. Taxonomy (GTDB): domain Bacteria; phylum Planctomycetota; class Planctomycetia; order Planctomycetales; family Planctomycetaceae; genus SXXK01. The sequence continues at coordinate 91,027 of JBPOIW010000045.1, forward strand.
CTGAGGAGCAGAAACAGCTTGCGGATTGGTATCGAGACAAACTGGCGCTGGAGTTGGCTGGGGTCCGCAATGAACGCGATGCGATGCGTACCGAATTCAACACGATGAAGCCTGATACGTCGGTGCCGATTCTGCGAGAACTGGCCAGCGATAAACGTCGCAAGACGCTGTTTCAGTTTCGAGGCAATTATCTGGACAAAGGGCATGAAGTTCATGAGGGTGTACCGGCCGTTTTTCCACCGATTCCAGCTGGCGAACCCGTGAATCGATTGACGTTTGCGAAGTGGCTTGTCAGCGAAGAGAACCCGTTAACTGCGCGGGTCGTCGTGAATCGCTATTGGGAGAATTTGTTTGGTCGCGGCATCGTTTCGACCAGCGAAGAATTCGGTTCGCAAGGTGACCTGCCGACTCATCCGGAACTGCTGGACTGGTTGTCGCGGGAGCTGGTGGAATCGCATTGGAACACGAAGGCTCTGCTGCGTCTGGTTGTGACTTCGGCCACCTATCGTCAGTCCGCAAAAGTCAGCCCGGAGGCCGCAGCGTCTGATCCCGACAATCGTTGGATGGCTCGCGGGCCACGTGTGCGTCTGAGTGCAGAAATGGTGCGAGATCAGGCCTTGTTGGCGTCTGGATTATTAAGCCGAAAAATGTACGGAGCACCGGTTAAGCCACCGCAACCAAGTTCTGGTTTATCGGCGGCATTCGGAAGTTCAACGGACTGGCAGACCAGCATGGGCGAAGACCGGTATCGGCGAGCTGTCTACACAACGTGGCGGCGCAGCAATCCGTATCCTTCCATGGCTACATTCGATGCGCCAAACCGCGAAGTCTGTACTCTTAAACGCAATCGCACCAACACGCCACTGCAGGCGCTGGTTACGATGAACGATCCGGTTTACGTGGAAGCCGCACAAGCTCTGGGACGGTTAATGCTGGCTCAAAAGGGAACTCTGCAGGAACAGATTCAGTTTGGGTTTCGACGCTGTGTGCTGCGTGCACCGACCAGCGATGAATTGTCGGCTCTGACCACACTTCATGAGGATACTCAGAAGGAACTGGCCGCGAATCCCGAGAGCGCCGTGAAGCTTGCGACCGATCCGTTGGGACCGCTGCCGCAGAATGTCGATGCCGTGCAGGCGGCCACAATGACGGTTGTCAGCAACGTGCTTCTGAACCTTGATGAGATCTTTCTGAAACGATGACCTTCCTTCCCCTCGTCATGACGCCACCGCCCCACCGCGGTGCGTCATGCGAGGTTAAGGAGTTTCGGTTAGGGTCACGATCTGGGACTTTGTCTCCGTCTGCGTCTGGGGTCGAAACAAAACCCGTATCTGTGAATCGTATCCCTCCAGAGGTTTCCAGCCGGAGCTGTCTGCGGCAAACGGAAGATGGACATCTGGTTTTGAAGCCACGACTAACTGGACAGCGTCCTGTTCGGCTCCCCTACAAGCCCGAAGCGCCCGCGAGTGAACACTTTGCGACTCATTCACTCGCTGGGCGCATTTTGAAGCTGCGCATTTGCCGCCATCACAACCCGAAACGTAACGGCGCGTTGATTTAATGGGTTTTCACAACCCGAAACGTCAGTGAGGGATAAAAGTGCCCGCGTTTTTCAACAACAATCCCTCGCTGACGCGTCGGGTTATGATAATCCCCAGTATTTTCGCACTGTTGATCTCCCCGAGTGTCGAATAGCGCAACTTCAAAACTGACGCTTCGGGCTTGTATTCTCAATGGTTTTCTTGAGCATGGCGCTGTCCAGCGAATCAGCAGATTCTGAACTCTTCGGCCGTCGTGACGACGGGGGCTTCGTGGTTGGAAAAAATATCGTCGGTGCGACAGAATGCGGATAGACCGGTGTCTTGCCGGTTGCGGGTCTGGCCGCTGTTATGTTCCTGTCAGCGCTTTGCTGCACTTTGGGAAACGATATGAAATCTCTTGTTCCATCTGGTGTTTTGAGCATCGTTCTTGCTCTGTCTTCGCTGTCATTGTTTGCCGCGGATCAGCATTCCGGAATTGACCCGGACGGTTTTGATACGACGGTTCGACCGCAGGACGATTTGTTTCTGCATGTGAATGGTCGCTGGCTGCTGTCGACTGAGATTCCAGCGGACAAATCCAATTACGGATCATTCACAGCTCTGGACGACGCGGCCCGGGAGAATATCAGGGCCATCATTGAAGAAGCGGCGAAGAATCCGAACGATCCCATCGCCAAAAAGGTGGGTGATTTTTATCGCAGCTATATGAATGAAGAGTTGATCGAAAAGAATGGCCTTGATCCATTAAAGGATCAGTTCGCGGCGATTGATCAGATCAAAACCTCCGAAGATGTGATTCGCTATTTTGGCGAAGCTGGGATTGTCGGTATCGGCGGGCCGATCGGATTCTTCATCAGCACTGACGACAAGAATTCGACTCGATATCTGGCCGGGATTGCTCAGAGCGGCACAACTTTGCCGGATCGAGATTACTATCTGAAGGACGATGAAAACTATGCGAAGGCGCGGACTGCTCTGCAAGCTTACATTACCACGCTGTTTGAACTCGCGAAGATTCCGCATGGTGATCAGGCTGCAAAGGATCTGCTGGCACTGGAAACCGCCCTTGCGAAGATTCAGTGGTCTCGGACCGAACTGCGAGACGCCGAGAAGCGTTACAACCTGTATCAGGTTGAGAAACTGAGCGATCTGTCAGCGACATTGCCATGGGCCACATTCTTCAAGGCTTCCGGGGTCTCTGATCTCGCGGAAGTGAATGTCGTGACCCCCAGCTATTTCGAGGGATTAGAGACGATCGTTGAGCAGACTCCGGTGACAACTTGGCAGCAGTATGCTCGCTTTCAGGTGCTGGATGCCGCGGCCGAATATCTCCCCAAGGCCTTCGCAGATGCGCACTTCGAACTCCATTCACGCACGATCGCCGGGGTCCCTGAACAGAAGCCTCGCTGGAAGCGAGCTGTTGATGCGACCTCCGGTGCCGGAGCAGGCGATTTTGGAGTTCTGGGTGAAGCTCTCGGCCAGTTGTATGTGAAGAAGCATTTTCCGGCCGAGTCACGGCGCCACATGGAGAAGCTGGTCGGGAATCTGATGAAGACGTTTGAGCAGAGCATTCATGGGCTGAAGTGGATGACAGATGCGACCAAGGTAAAGGCTCTGGAAAAACTCAGCAAGATCACAACAAAGATTGGTTATCCCGACGAATGGCGAGACTATTCCAAGCTCGAGATTTCTGAGAGCGATCTGCTGGGCAACATGATGCGGTCATCTCGTGCGGAACACTTTCGCCAGATCGATCGACTGCATAAACCCGTCGATCGCAAAGAGTGGGGCATGACGCCTCAGACGGTCAACGCCTACTACAACCCCAGCATGAATGAGATTGTGTTTCCCGCGGCGATTCTGCAGCCTCCGTTCTTTGATGCCGAGGCCGATGATGCGGCGAACTACGGCGGCATCGGGGCCGTGATCGGCCATGAGATCAGTCATGGTTTTGACGACGAAGGCAGTAAGTATGATGGCGATGGAAACCTGTCCAACTGGTGGACTGAGGAAGATCGCAAAGCGTTCGATGAGCTCACGGGGCGTTTGGTCGCTCAATATGAATCGTATGAACCGCTGCCGGGCCGCAAGCTCAACGGCAAGTTGACGCTCGGAGAAAACATTGCTGACCTCAGCGGCATGGCGATCTCCTTCAAGGCTTACAAACTTTCTCTGGGAAATTCGGAAGGTCCGGTCATTGATGGGAAGACCGCCAGCCAGCGATTCTTTCTGGGCTGGAGTCAGATTTGGCGTCGCAAGTATCGTGACGACGAACTCGTGCGTCGGCTGGTCATTGATCCGCACTCACCGTCGACCTATCGAGCAAACGGGCCAGTCAGTAACCTCGACGAGTTCTACGAAGCGTTCGGCGTGAAGCCCGGCGATAAACTCTTTAAGCCCAAAGCTGAACGAATTCAGATCTGGTAAAAATCGTCCGGGCGGCGATTGCAGGACGGATACTCTTCGATCAGCATCAACGGAGTTCGAGAACTTCGGGGAATGAATCATTGATTCGTTAACTCGAAGGCGGACGCGTGCAGAACTGCATTCAGGCTCAGGTGGGACGCCCTGTCGACGGAAATCGGCTGGACGTGTCATCCGAGCCTGTTTCGTTTTAAGTCGAGCCTCGGCTGCCGGTAGCACCTGAATTCGGCAACGCTGAAATCGTCCAATGTTCCGCAATACCCAAGTTCGCCCTATGTTGCAGAAAGTCACCGCTGTAAAGATGTTGCATTCGTTTTAGACGCACAGTCGAGTCTGTTAGTCACGGCTTTGATCGTTGGTCGCCTGATGCTTTCCGGGCAACGGGAAGGTAAGGTAGAGAGATCATTGATCAGCAGACAGGAAACCTCATGCGCCTCTTTACCCGTTTGTTTGGTAGTTATTGTCGAACTCGTCGCCGGTCTACGCCGTTGACTGCCGCTGGAATCGTCGACACGCTTGAGACGCGAGTCCTGCTCGCCGCGGTGAATCTGGCTGATGAAGAACAATTGATTCTGGAATTGATCAATCGCGCGCGGGCGAATCCGGAGGCCGAAGCAACTCGACTGGGAATTTCCCTGAACGCCGGTTTGTCGGCGGGAACGATCAGTGCGACGCCCAAGCAGCCGCTGGCTCCGAATCAGCAACTGCAGAACGCTTCTGTCGCCCATTCGACAGATATGGTTGATCGCGACTTCTTCGCTCATACAAATCCCAGTGGAGTTACTCCGGGAGGTCGAGCCACAGCGGCCGGATACGACTGGTGGACCATCGCAGAAAACATCGCTTACATCGGATACTTCGGAAGTGTTGATGTTAATGCGAATTCTCGGCAGGCTCACGATCTGCTCTTCAGGAGTGCCGGACATCGGACGAACATATTGATGCCCGAAGTGGAAGAGATTGGCGTCGGAATTCGCAGCGGAGCTTTCGTACCATCAGGAGGAAACGCAACTCTTGTCACGGAGAATTTTGGGCGACGCAACCTGAACCCGATTATTACCGGCGTTGTGTATTCCGACACGAATAATTCTGACTTCTACGATATTGGCGAAGCGGTTCGTGCCGGCACCATTACCGCACGTCGCGTCAGCGACGGCGCAACATTCAGCGATTCTATTGGCACATCGGGCGGGTATGGTCTGATTGTTCCTGCCGGAAATTATGTGGTGACTGCCGCATTTACTCGGAACGGCGTGCCAGTCTCCATGTCCTCGAGTGTGACCGTGTCTGTCGACAACGTGAAGGTTGACTTCGACGCCACGGAGGCGGTGACAGTCACGCTTGCGCTGTCATCGCCCGCAACGACGATGTCGGAGACCGGGACCTCGGCCACGATGTTGTTTACGGTGACTCGAGTTGGCAGCGTAACCGGGGCACTCACCGTCAATCTCAACTCCAGCGACACTTCAGAACTTTCGGTGCCGACAAGTGTTTTAATCCCCGACGGGCAGAGTTCCGCTAACTTCACGGTCACAGCCGTCGCTGACGAGCTCATCGATGGTACACAGAATGCTCTGGTGCAGGCCTCCGCTGCTGGTGCGGTCTCAGTGAATCGAAGTATCAGCGTGACGGACACGACCGCACCCTCGTTCACTGTTCTTGACGTCACGACCACAACGCTGAGACCAACATTCACCTGGATCGGCGTTTCGAATGCTGCCAGTTACGAGATTATGGTCGTGCAGATCACCACGGCATCCACGATTATTCATCGAGAGGCCGGGATTACGTCCACGTCCTTTACGATGCCAATAGACATGCCGATGGGCACGTTCTATATCCGCCTGCGAGCCGTGACTTCCGGGAGAGTCTTTAGTCCATGGGGCCCGATCCAGATGATTCGGTCTCGTCCACGGACTACAGTGGAAGGATCCGGCCGAACGGAGCCCTCCGGGACGTTTACAATCCGCTGGGCTGCCATTCCGGGAGCGACCAGTTACGACATCGTCGTCGATCGGCTGACCTCCCAGACAAGGGGCTTTTTAAGAAACGGTGCCGTCCCGACCAACTCTTTGGATGTCAGTGACTTCCCTTTCGGATTGTATCAAGTTCGTGTGAGAGTCCTCGCACCGGGAATGGCGTCAGATTGGAGCCTCGCGGCCCTCGTGACCGTGAGTGTTCCGACAACTTCGATTGAAGGCTCCGGCCGAACGGAGCCCTCCGGGACGTTTACAATCCGCTGGGCTGCCATTCCGGGCGCGACCAGCTACGACATTGTGGTCGATCGGCTGACCTCTCAGACGAGGGGCTTTTTACGAAACGGTGCCGTCCCGACCAACTCTTTGGATGTCAGTGACTTCCCGCTCGGACTATATCAAGTTCGCGTGAGAGTCCTTGCACCTGGAATGGCGTCAGATTGGAGCCTCGCGGCCCTCGTGACCGTGAGTGTTCCGACAACTTCGATTGAAGGCTCCGGCCGAACGGAAACATCCGGGACGTTCACAATCCGCTGGGCTGCGATTCCCGGAGCGACCAGCTACGACATCGTCGTGGATCGGCTGACTTCTCAGACATGGAGCTATTTAAGAAACGGCGCTGTTCCGACAAATTCTTTGGTTGTCAGTGACTTCCCGATCGGACTTTATCAGGTTCGTGTCAGAGTCCTCGCGCCCGGAATGGCATCGGTCTGGAGCGTTGCGGCTCTCGTGACCGTGAGTGTTCCGCCAACGGGCGTTCGTGTGGACGCCGCCGATATCGGATCGCTTGCAACTCTGACGTGGGAGGCTGTGAATGGAGCTGTTCGGTATGACGTCCAGGTCGACAATCAGACGACGGGCGTGAGTCAGGTCATTCGCAATGTCAATGTGGCTGGGACGAGCCTTGCGATGCCCACATTGACACCTGGATCCTACACCGCCGTTGTCAGAGCGATCGACTCCGCAAACCGGACGCATTTATCGTCAGCACCTTTCGCGTTTGTGTTGAATGGTCCCACTCAGCTGACTTACGCCGCCACGGCGCTTGCTGGTCAGTCTCTCTTCACTTGGATTACAGTCGCCGGAGCTGTTCGTTACGAACTCGTCTTTGCCAATACTTCTCTGGTTCCGCAACTAACGCTGAGCAGTCTCACGGGAAATCAGTATCAGCCGTCAGTTCCACTTGTGGCAGGAGCGTGGCGGGCGTGGATTCGAGCGTTCGACAGTGGTGACAATGCTACCAGCATCAGCAATATCGTTGCGTTCGATGTGGCTTAATCTGAGTCTTTAAGGTGGGCGACTGCTGTCTTCACGACGCGGGGTTGAAGGGGCCTGTTGTCTTGATGGCAAGACCGTCGGAAATTTCCGCAGAGGGTCACACTGCGGGGACAATCAGGTTGCCTTCTGCGGATCTCTCTTCTACCACCAGAATTCCGTCCGCAGGTAGCGAATTCCCTTTGTGAGCAACATCATGCCGATGGTATTCCAGCCGCGTGTGACTCGACCGAAGCCCGTCATCCCGGATTTTAAGCGTCCGTCCGGGTTCTGGATCTGACAATGGACCGTGACGGAGTTTTCTCCGGTGGTGCCTTTAAGAGCCATCGGGGAAATTCCTTCGACCGTCGCTTCGAAGGTCTCAAACGGGATGGCTCGAGCCTTCAACGTCACCGGCTGCCCGGGCTTCAGAAGGGCCGCTTCATCTTCGCTCACGGCTATCTCCACTCGTGAAGTCTCTGGTTTCTCAATCGTGCAGAACAGAGTGTCCTGAACGACGGCGAGTCCGACGCGTTCCATCAGGCGTGGTGCGGAAAAGACCCCTGACGTTGGTGCGACAAGATTCAATTTCTCCATACGCGACTTTTGAAACGCAAGTTCATGAGTTGCTCGTTCAAGTCTCGCTTCTTCGGCAGCAATCTCCTCAGGGCGACTTCCGGCCTGAAGTAACTGCAGGCGATCTTTGGCGTCCGCCAACTCCTGAGCACGGCGAGAAATCTCGGCCTGCTTTGATTTGATGCCGGTTGCTTTCGCGGCCGTCATCGACGCCTGAGTCTGAGCCAGTTTCGATTCAATCTGCAACACTTGTAAACGCTGCTGCCTTAATTGCGCTCCGGCGAGCGCTCCCTGACGATAAAGATTCTCGGAGTGCACAATATCCTGTCGAGCGTTCTCAAGTTCTGCCGTGATTTCGCGAATACGGTGATCCTGCACCAGGAGTTCCTGTTCGTGAGCCAGCTTTGCCTGCTGCAACTCTTCGGAACCCAGTTCGTACCATTCCGTTAGTCGTCGAACTCGATCCTTTGCCGCCTCCAGTTCCTCCGGACGAGCGCCTGCTTTCAGACGTCGCAGGTTGGCTTCAACTTCACGCACAATGTCTTCTGTCTTGATGATGTCAGATTCCAGACTTGAGGACTTCAGTCTGGCAATGGTCTGTCCTTCTTTCACCACGCAGCCATCTTCAACAAAGATCTGTTCGACGATCCCTGCGACCGGAACATGGACCTGCACAATATTTCCGGGGCGCACTTCGAAGTCGCCGCTTGTCGTACTGCGAACTGGGACGAGAAACAGTAATGACAGGGCTGCCAGGACACCGACAGCCCAAATGGTGGTTCGACCGTGACGTGTTTTCAACATGATACTCAACTCACTCTCGAAGAGACCTTTGAACACTCGCCGACACGCGAAGCTCAGCAACAAACTCACCAGAAGCAAACCCGTCAGACCAAACTGCCCGCCCATGTATTCGAAGAACTGGACGAAGATGACATTCAGAAAGGTCAGAGCAAACGCCCAGCAGATAAAACCATACATCAGCAGAATTCGATTTTCCGGGACCCATGGCGGGCGAGCGGCCCCCCATAGAAACCACCGCATGTGTCCCATCCAATAGTCCATCGCGCGAGGACGAAGGTTGGGGATTGAGAGCCAGTCGCTCAGCAGATAGTAGCCGTCAAGCCGCAGCAAGGGGTTGAAGTTCATCAGGCTTCGCGCGCCGCACATGGCCATCGTGAACAACGCCAGTTTGTTGATCAGAACACCCGGGACGGTGAGTCGCCAGACGAACACAGCCAACGCCCAGACACACAGATCGCAGATGGCTCCGGCCGATGTAATTGCCAGTCGTTTCCACTTGTCCGGCAACAGCCAGGCATCGGAGACGTTGCAATACATGCAGGGCGTAAAGAACATCAGCATCAGCCCGGAGTCATGGACTTCGCCGCCGAAATGCTTGAGCGTTGCCCCATGAGCGGTCTCATGCATCGACGTGCAGACAACAATCACCACGATGAAACAGATGGCATCGCCGATGCCCTGAATGTTCGACACTCCGGCAGCCAACTGCGCCCCGGAAGAAATCGTGATGCTCAGGGCGGCCAGAATTAAGCATGTGGCGACGCAGAGGAAACCGCGGGTCCACACGAACGGAATGACTTTGACCAGTTTGCTCAGGAAGATATCCGGATCGCACAGCGGAATGCGAAAATAGAACAGACTTTGATCTCGAAGTGTGAGCTTCTTCTTTTTCGCCGGCGATTCACTGATTCGGAGTTCTTTGCGTGAGCGATCCTTTGAGTCACCTTCGCGATGATCATTGTCGCCTTGAAATGACTCCGACGATCGGGCTTGCGACGGTTTCGAATCCGCCTTTGACGTGGCGCCGAACAACCCCATTGGTTCGACCGCGGCGATAAATTCCCGGAGATCTTCTTCGCTCAATGGCGACTGAAAATGAAACTCGAAGGTTGCCTGAATATCTTCTATGCTGTTCTGCCCATTGAGCAGCTCCAGAAGGCAGGCTTCCTGCGGTCCAATGCTGAAGTATTCTCGACTGTCCGATCGCTTCACGACGTACTCTGTCGGGGAAATGGGCTGAATGGTCAGCCCATCTCGCACGCGTGGCAGAGTCATCGGTTCACGAGTTTCAGTGATCACAGGGATGCGTCTTTATCTCGTAACTGCCCATCGCGACACATGCCTCGCAGCAGGATCTGTTCACTTTCGTCTTCGGACAGCACATACGCTTTGAAGGTCAGCTTGTCACGAAGGCAGCGGGCGGCTCGATGATTTCCATCAATCAGGAGATGTCCGTGCTGGATCGCTCCATCATGCCCGTGACCCCAGAGATGAGCGAGGATGCCCGGATAGATAGGATTAACATGATCCAGGTGCTGTTCATGAATTCGACTATTGTCCACAAAGTAGGCAACGTCATCCGTTTCGATCTCCACGGCTTCGCGTCCATCGGACACGATCTTCCGGGCCCGATCGACATCATAAACCCAGGCACGTTTCAGATAGCCGTACGTTTCTTCGCCGCCAACGCAATGAGGGCACTCGTTCGTTTCATCCTTACGAGCCTTTTTCTGTTTCGCAGGCTTTCGAATTGCACGAGCAACCATATTTCTGTCTCCTCAGCTGATCTGACTTAAGGTCCGTTGCATGCTGGAAACATAGGTCGCCAATTGGACGCTATTCGTTCTGTCAGCAAACCACAGACGACTTCCACCGTGCGATCAGTCGGAAGAATCGGCACAATCGTTACCTGAGTGGCGTTCACGCGTACCTCGCAGCAGGCCGCAGATGTCTTGAGGCGTGGTTCTATTGGGTTTTCACAGCCTGAAGCGTGAGTGACGTATTGAGCTGTAAACGTGTGGAACGAAGAAAGCCGTGAGCGATCATCGATCTGCTCACGGCTCTCTGGAGTTCTCGGATTTTTCAGCGGATCAGAGTCTGCTGAAAGTCACATCGACTATCGGCACTTCTTTACTACGGTGAACTTTGGAGCACACTTGCTGCGAGCACTGCCGCCCTTCTTGCTACCACCCTTTTTAGAACCGCCCTTCTTGGAGCTGCCGCCCTTCTTGCAGCTGGCGCCCTTCTTGGTGCCACCTTTCTTTGAGCTTCCGCCCTTGCGGCTATGTCCCTTCTTGGTGCCGCCCTTCTTTGAGCTGCCGCCCTTCTTTGAGCTGCCACCCTTCTTTGAGCTTCCGCCTTTGACGCTGCCGTTGCAGTCTGAGTCGCTGCTGCTGTCGCTGCTGCTGTCATCGTCCGCTGAGCTCCAGTCGTTGCTGTCATCAACAGGTGGAGCTGGTGGGCAGTACGTTGGTGCTGGAGCACATGAGTGAGAAGTTGGTTTGAAGCAGCTGAACAGGCCGAACAGGAAGCATGGTACGATTCGGTCTTCAAGTCGTGTGATGCGGAACTTAGGAGCGTTGTTTTCTGAAGCGGACATGACGTTTGGCTTTCTTCGGGGCAAGGAATTCCAGGGGGATGAACTTGAAGACCACTTTGGCTTCACTTCATGGTTTATTCCTAAATCATTCCCCGTGCCAAACTTGTGCGCTTATTCAAATCCATGCTGCTTAAGTTGTTATACTGCAACCGTTTGCAGTGGAAATTTCATGTGGCACGCCGCGTTTGAGCCATTCGAAATGCGTTGCCGATTCACCTCATTGTGGACCTCAAATGATGTGCAAGGTCAACAATCTGAGTCGCAGAAGTCGCCTCTGGTGATTTTGTTCGGCAGGATCTGCCGCCCTTCGAAACATTCCGTTAAGTGAACCAGTCACATTGTCACGGTGATGCAAAGTGGAATCCCTGAGCGATCGCTGGGCGTGGTACATTTCGCGTCAGAAAACACCGCTCCAAATGGCGTTCCATTCTTCTGTTTGCAGGTGCGGAGTGACCCTCAGGTCCTCAATCTTCTGCTGTGCGCTGGCTCTCATCTCCGTAACGGGATGTAGTGCAGGTTCACTGCTGCGCGCCAGGAATGGAGACGCGATCATTCGCGGGCAGGACCCCGGCGGTTTGTACGCACCGACTCCAATTCGAAGGTTCCCGAACAACTTCGCCTCAGAACCTGCTGCGGTCGATTCGTACACGCCAGCGGCGAATGTTTCAGAGGGAAAACTTCCGGCGCGCCGCATTTCTGACCAATCGTGGCCTCCTTCATCATCGCCGTCATCTCCCCCTGTCGCTTCTTCCCCTGAGATGCTCAATGCCAGTTCTCAGGTCTACTTGCCGCTGACGTTGCAGGATGCCATTGAGTCGGCGCTGTCGGATTCGTCTATCGTGCGCACATTGGAAGGGCGAGTTAACATTGCCGAGATCACTCCGAGCGATGTTGCAATTGCCGAAGCGAGAATTGATGCCGAGCGAGGACGGTTTCAGCCGGAGTTGTCTGCGAATTTCGACGGCAGTCAGGTGAATCAGCCACCGAACGCATTCTTTGGTCCGGGTATCGCCGCAAATACTCGTCGCGATGTGGCGGATGCGAACCTGCGGATTACTCAACCACTGGAGACTGGTGGATCCGTGAGTATCGGAATCGAACCGCCCACAGCGTACCTGTACTTTCCGGATGGTGTCGGTGCCGGGCAATTCAACCCGATCTATTCCACCGATTATGTGATTCGAGTGAAGCAGCCTGTGCTTCGCGGGGCGGGTCGGAAGATTGCATTGGCTCCGATCAGGATCGCTCAGACGCAAGCCAATCAGTCCCGCTGGGAACTGGAAGACATTCTGAACTCGCAGATCCGCAGTATTACTCAGGGCTACTGGCAGCTTTATGCGGCTCATCTGCAGCTTCACGCTGTGCGATCGGTGATGCCCCTTGCCGAAGAAAGTGTTCGCATTGAAATGCTGCGACTTCAGGCCGATCGTTCCATTCTGGCCGACGTCGCACGGGCTCGAGTGCAACTGGATGGATTCCGTCGGACGGAAACCGGGATGCAGGGGACAGTCCGGAAACGAGTACTGCAGTTGCGGCAACTGATGGGCGGTCAGCCGATGGTAGATCCGCTGTTGCTGCCTTCTGAGAAGCCGATTGAATCGCAACCACCAGCGGAGAGTGAAGCGATGATTCAGGTGGCGCTGGTGAATCGACCTTCGCTCAATCTGCTGAGAGAGCGGATCAAAGAGCGTTGTCTTGTGCTGGGGATCGCCAACAACGGAGTTCTTCCGTCTCTGGATCTGCGTGGTGACTATTGGATGAACGGCCTTGCTGAGCGACTTGATGACAGTTTCAAGCAGGCTGGCAGCGGTGATTATTCGGACTGGACGCTGGGCTTTGGAGTTGATGTGCCGTTAGGAAACAAGACCGCTCGCAGCCGGCGTCGCATGGCGGAATTAAGTCTGGCCCGAGAACAAATGCGTTTGGCGGCGACGGAACAAAGTGTTGCATTCGAGATTACCGAACTGGTCTCGGATCTGCAGGCCGCGTGGCAAAGGACCGAGATTGCTCGCCGACAAACTCAGGAAACTCAGGAGTGGCTTCGCGTCTCTCGCATTCGCTATACTCAGCCCCCGGTCGCTGGAACAACTCAGGACTGGCTGTTGTTGGCGTTGACGGATCTGCAGTCGGCGATGCGATCCTATGTGGACGCCATTAGTGATCTCAGTGATGCCGTGGCCGACTATAATACGCTGTTGGCCGAGCTGCAGCAGGCTCAGGGCATGAGCGTCTATGAGTGGCGACAGCAAAGTGCGGCGCCGCAGGATAGTGTCGGCGGTCATACAATTCCGGGCTATTCAGATTATCGCACTGGTCAGATCACTCCTCGGAACATTCCTGTTCCTGAATCCGAGCCGCTGATTACCGATGAGTTGATCCGCATTCCGGAGCAAGGGGCACCGTCAACCGGGCATTCATTTCTGACGAGTCCGCGTGAGGATCGATAAGAGTGGTGGTTCGGCGAAGGTCTGTGTGGTTGTGATCGACCAGAGCTTTATCTGGACACATTGAGGAATCGTCGGCGGGCGAGACGACCACGCCTTCGAGAGCGGACGTTTTGATCGCTTCTATTCAATTCCTCAAGCGACCGTTGACCGAGCACTGGTGGCGGAAACCAAAGTTTCAGCCTGTCCTTGTCTTCGCGGCTAAGGACCAGTTCCGTCATAACTTCCGTCGCTGAAGTCGTAAGACTTCAGTCCGAACTCTCACGAGTTCGGCTACCACAGGAACTTATTCCGGGACCGTCCCTATGTGCCCAGATCTTCTTCCGCCAGGTGAAATCGGTGCATGACGCGGTGAAAAACGGGAGTCAGTATCACGGCTGTAGCACTGAGGAAGACAACGCCGCTGAACAATGCATAAAACGACGCAAACAGTTTTCCTGAGGTGGTCGTCATCGCATTTACCGGCCCCATTCCTGTGAGAATCATTGAAGCATTCAGCAGCGCGTCGATCCAGTCGAGACCGCCGAACCAGCGATAGCCGAGAACTCCGATACCAAGGCTGACGGCAATCATCATTCCTGAGATCAGACCGTACAGAAACAGTCGCAGAATAAAATGCACCCGCTCGGCTAAAGGCTGCGATTTCTTCTCAAATTTCATTGTCTTGTAATCCGTCTCTGACCGCCCCTTGGGGACAGCCTTCAAACCCGCTGAAAGAACGCTAAACTGCCCCTTTCACGCGAAAGCAGTATACCGCGCACTTTATTCTGATGTGACAGTTCTGTCATTGAGTGCTCGGGGCTTATCCCACCCACACGGCGTTTTGATCGCGAAGGCAGAGAGCATGACTACGTACTTCCCGGAAGTTGACAAGATCCAGTTCGAAGGAACATCCTCCCGAAATCCCCTGGCCTTCCGGCATTATAACGCGTCTGAGATTGTTGAAGGCCGGACGATGAACGACTGGCTGCGCTTTGCCGTCTGTTACTGGCATACTTTCCGAGGAACTGGATCTGACCCATTCGGTGCACCCACGTTGATGCGTCCATGGGACGACGGCACTGATTCTCTCGACAATGCTCTGCGACGTGTCGATGTGGCCTTTGAATTCATGACGAAGCTTGGCGTGCCTTACTACTGCTTCCACGATCGCGACGTGGCACCTGAAGGGGCGACTTTGCGAGAAAGCAATGCGAACCTCGATGCCGTAGCTCGCAAGCTGAAGGAAGCTCAGCGTTCAACAGGCATCAAGCTTCTGTGGGGCACTGCGAACCTGTTTTCACATCCTCGTTATATGCACGGAGCCGCCACGAGCCCGAACGCCGACGTCTTTGCTTACGCTGGTGCTCAGGTGAAGAAAGCTCTCGAAGTCACCTACGAACTGGGTGGCGAAAACTATGTGTTCTGGGGTGGCCGCGAAGGCTATATGTGCTCTTACAATACTGACATGAAGCGTGAGCTGGATCATCTTGCTCGCTTCATGCACATGGCTCACGAACATGCCCGATCGATCGGTTTCAAGGGGCAGTTCCTGTTTGAGCCAAAGCCAAAGGAGCCGACGAAGCATCAGTACGACTTCGACGCTGCGGCCTGTCTCAACTTCCTGCGTCAGTATGGTCTGATGGATGTTGTGAAGCTGAACATCGAAACAAACCACGCAACCCTCGCTGGTCACTCGATGATGCACGAACTCGAATACGCTTCGATTCAGGGCGTGCTGGGAAGCATCGACGCGAATACTGGCGACCTGCTTTTGGGTTGGGATACGGACCAGTTCCCCACCGACATCTATCTGACAACTCAGATTATGCTGGTGCTGATGAAGCAGGGTGGATTGCATTCCGGTGGCACGAATTTCGACGCGAAGGTTCGCCGCGAAAGCATTGACCCGATCGATCTTTTCCATGCTCATGTTGGGGGCATGGACGCGTTCGCACGTGGTCTCAAAATCGCGGCCGCCATCCGCGCTGATGGCGTGCTGAATGATTTCGTTCGTCAGCGTTACAGCACCTACGACAGCGGAATGGGACGTCGGATTGAAGCCGGCTCCGTTTCCCTGAATGAACTCGACACCTACATTCAGGAAAGCACCAGCCTGACCGCCAACACCAGCGGTCGCCAGGAAATGCTCGAAAACCTGATCAACCGCTATATCTAGAGCGAGCTGATCGACGACCTCGCGCTCATCATACGCATGTTTGCTGTAACCATTGGAGCATGTGTTGTGAGCGAGAGGTCAAGGCATGTTTGCGAAAGTCAACCCGAATTCGTTAGCTTGGGTAAAATGTAGAGACTTTTCCGGCAGGCACTGGACTTTGAGAGCTCTCCGCTAGAATGCGGCTCGTCGGCTGAGGGTTGTTCCGAAGCCTATTGAGTTTCAGGGAGGGTTACGGATGATTCGGTTCTGGTTCCTTGCGTTGGTGCTTGTTGGCTTGATGGTTGATGTTTCGGAAGCTCGTGGACGCAATCGTTCCTCGCGCAGTTCGGGCCATACATGGCAAACGCAGAATCCTGTGCGGTATTCACGTCCTGTGTCTTATTCGACTTCTTCGAATAACGTGGTATCGCAAACAGGGATTCAGTCGTCGCAGTCTCCAATTCGGCAGGTCAGCTATCAGAGCTCAACGGGGTCATCAACGACCCACGGTGGTTCGATGCAGGCCTGGGCAGAAGACGAGGCCAGAATGATGGCTGAACGTGGCACATGCGGACACATTCGTCCGGCTCCGGTCGGATATTTTGTGGGCGTTGGCTGCGGGATGACCTGCATGGGCAGTGGAACTTTGGTTGCGGAAGCCCATTACCAAGGCAAGATGGTACGCGTCTGGCGTCGGTAAGAGTGCTTAATCACTTTTAAATCAGTCGCCCCCAGCATCATGCGGGGGGGCTGAATTCTTTTTTTTTTCAGTTTGTAGTCCCGTCCTGGAGCAATTTCTGGTCTGAAGAGCCCGGGAATTTTGCTTGAGGACGGGACTGCATTCGTGAAACCTTCCCATTGGCTCAACGGGCCAGCGCTGGCGATGCTACTCGGATGAAAACTGCGTCTCCCCGGGACGGACGGTTGGGGCAGCAATGATCTTCATCCCCTTCAGCCTCTCTGGCTGTAATTCCTGAGCATTCACGACGTCCCGGATAATGATCTCCGCGACCTGCTCCGGAAATTTTTCCTGGATCGCGCGGTAGACTTCAGGATCCATTTCCCCCGAATCGCCAAGCAGCAAGAACTTTCGATTGGGGAAGTCCTGCATGAGACGACTTATCTCTGTGACTTTATGTTCCAGAGTTCCCTCCTTGTTGAACAGCACACTGCTCAGGTCCTTCCACGACGACAATGTAAGCAGATTTGTCCGCAGGGTTCTCATGTGAAACGTACCCTCAGGCAGTACTGAATCCGCGTCAATCAGCTCCAGCGATAACGGCTCATACAGCTGCCATGGCCCTGCGGAAACATAATGCACGGGCGAGGTCTGATTCGTCGTAAAGACATCTCGAAGCTCCGTCGTTGCGACAAACTTCCGCAGGAAAATATTTCGAGAAACGACCTGAGCGCCAGCCGGAATCTCCGTGATCTTCAACGTATCATCGATATCGCTGATAATCGAAAGACCTTCAGGCTCAATCAGTTGAATTCGTCCGAGGCCCTGATGGCCCGCCGACGTAGCCGTGATCGTAAGCCAGCCATCGTCGGACTCCTGAGCCTTCAACAGTTCAGTGGCTCGAACATCACTCAGTCGCAGAACGCCGAGGATATTGCCGTTCGCATCTGAAGCGAGCTGTTTTCCATTGGCATCGGCCAGCTTCCAAACTTCACCCTTTGGATCATTGTCGAATGAAAACTCCACGTGTTCGCGAGTTTCACTGTCCGCGAGAAAATGGCGAGACCTCTTTCTGAAGACTGCCTTCTGTTCGTCCGTGATTTCCCCAAAAGAGGAGGCCAAAGTCGAGGCAATCATCTGCGCCAGAAGTCGCTCTTCGTAGACCCAAATCCGCAGTGGAATTTCCCAGTCTGTTCCTGAACGGAATCCATACGTCGGATAGAACAGCACGTTCTCCTGGGCCGACCTGCTTTCTCCAAGGGCTGGCGTTTGGGACAAGAGGATGCCTGTCAGGATTGCCGTTGCCAGGACCATCATGACGCGTATCCGCACAGGAAAAACGCTTGTCATTGAAGCAGGTTGAAGCAGGAATGTGTTCACAACAATCTCCCTCGGTCTGTAACACCCCGAGCGGTGGAATTGAGAAACAGTGGGCTCATGATTTTTGAGATCTTCCACAGGGACACGCGGCATTGTCGCGAAACGGCGGGAAAAGAAAAACTGAGCTCAAGGGCCTTGAGCTGGCGATCGTTGACACTGACGATCGCGATCTGCGCCGGCAGAAGTTCCACGCAGTTGGTAGTTCAAAGCGGTATTTAGTCTTCCATTTCGTTGAGCCCTGAGGCATTCGCGATGTAACGCACGGCTGGCCAGTTTGTGATTCTGCGATCCATGGGTGCGTGAAGCGAAACGTAACGCGCGCTGATTGCAGGAGCATCCGCATTGCTGTGTTGTGCTCCGCTTCACACACCCTGCAAAGAATTGACAAAATGGCCAAGCGTGCAATGTAACGCCGAGATCGTTGCGGATCGTCTCCTGGAAGGATAAATTCTGACGAGATGCAAGCTGCGGTATCGTGCTACAGGATTTCAGACGACAGTAATTTAGAGGCGAAATTCGTGACCACTGATGGCTCGCCGAATAACGAAGCTCCTGAAGAGCCAACACCGCATAGTCTGCTGGACGGGATGCGTAAGGAGGATCCGCAGGCCTGGTGTCGGCTGACTCAGATCTGGACGCCATTGATATACACGAGATGTCGTCGGAATGGACTTAGTGCGCAGGATGCTGAGGACGTCACTCAGAATGTGCTGATCCGCGTCTTTGCGGGATTCTCAAGATTCCAGAGAGACGGGCTGAAAGATCGCTTTCGGTTCTGGATTGCTACGATCACTCGAAATGCTTTGGCGGACTTTTTCAAGTCGCGAAAGTATCGGCCTGTTGCGGCTGGAGGCAGTGATGCGCGGCATGTGATGGAGAATCAGCCGGATCTGGCCAGCGAAGATGACAGCGTCTGGTGCGGCCCGTCGCAGGTCGTCGCTCAAGCCCTCCGGATCGTGGAACGGGACGTCGCTGCGAATTCCTGGCAGGCATTTCAGCTGGTGCAGTATCAAAACCTTTCACCGCGTCAGGCTGCCGAACAGCTTGGTATGTCGGAGGGAGCGGTACGAGTCGCCAATCATCGAATTCGTGAGCGATTGCGGGCAGAATTGCAGGGAATGCTGGAATAACTTGCCGGGATACTCGGTCCGGAACACTTCCTAAGATTTTCGTGTAACGCGGATCAGCTAACAGGCTGAGAGCATCCGCAGCGTTGGCTTCGGCAGCTCGGTACCAGTGTTTCGACTCAGAGATACTCAAAGGCCTGTATCATGCAATCCCCCGCTCCAAACTCTTCTGAACTCGATGCAAAGTCGGTGAATTCTCCGCCCGATGCCGATCAATCGCTGGAGGAGACGTTGTGCGCCGCGGCGGAGACGACCGCAAGCCTTGATACCCTTTTGAAAGCCGCCGCGCAGCTTCCGGCCCCAACGGCAGCCGAAGAGCAGCAATGGGCGGGAGTTCTCAGTCGAGTTCAGGATCTCGACTTTGTTCGCAAGCAGTCCCAAACAATTGCGGACCACTCTTCGACCGACAAGACGCCGGAAACGCTCGGGCCGTTTGAACTGCTGGAAAAACTTGGCGAAGGTGGCATGGGAGCCGTCTATCGAGCTCGCCATCTGCGTCTGGGAAAGCTAATGGCTGTCAAGGTTATGCATTCGCATCGTCTTGATGATCAGGAGTTGCGGTCACGGTTCTATCGCGAAATGCGAGCCCTGGGACAACTTCAGCATCCCAACATTGTGTCTGCGCAGCATGCGGACGAAGTGGATGGCGTACCTTATCTGGCGATGGAATATGTCGACGGAATTTCTCTGGCCAGTTTATACCAGCGACTGACTGTTGATGAGCAGCTCGTGCCAATCCCGGTCGTGTGTGAGTTGGTCCGTCAGGCGGCCGAAGGCATTCAGTACGCTCATGATCAGGGTGTGCTGCATCGCGATCTCAAGCCGGGAAACCTGATGCTGGATCGTGAAGGCCGAGTCCGCGTGCTGGATCTGGGGCTCGCGCGAATGACGGAATCGATTGAATCCGGGGAATCGAGCAGCCATGACGAGCATCTGACGGGTCAGCACCAGATCCTTGGTACGCCCGGATATATGGCTCCTGAACAGTTAACTCGCGGTCATGAAATGGACTCTCGCACGGATGTCTACGCGTTGGGGGCCACGGCGTTTTATCTGCTGACAGGCAAGAGAGTTCATGCATACTCCAATTCAGAGTCGATCGTGCAGCATGCGATGCGAGTTGTCGCGGAGCCGGCTCCGGATGTGAGAACGCTTCGCAATGACTTGCCCGACGAACTGGCGCAGTTGATTGCGCAAACACTGGAACGTGAACCGAAGCAACGGTTGCAAAGTGCCGGCGAGCTGGCTCGAAGATTATCTCAGTGGTCCTCCCAGGCCGCGTTGCGCGGGCTGTGGGCGGATGGCCACGTGGCATCTGATGCGACGGTCAACAGCCTGCTTGATACCGAGCGACTTCCGGATTCCGCCTTTCCTGTCAGGCAGGGCGCCGCAGAAACGCCGACTGTCATTGTGCCAACGTCCGAGTCTGCTTCCGGCCGATCAAATGGAAAACGCCGAGCGGCCTGGCTGATTCCTGCCGGATTCTTTGCCATCATACTTCTGGCCGGCGTGCTGCTGAAATTAAAAACAAAGGATGGCGGCGAGCTGATCATTCAGTCGGATGACCCAGACGGAAAGATTTCGATCTCAGCTGTGAAGGGCGAGCAGAGTGAAGAGCTGCAACTGCAGGAACAGGACGATCGAACTCTGAAGCTCACGCAGGGCAAATGGGCCATCCATATTGCCGGAGCAGACGCGTCGGGCTTTGAATTGTCTCAGGACTCCATCGTGGTGAGCCCGGGAAGTGTTCACGAGATCCGGGTGACTCGTCGAAAACCGGACGACACCATCGCCATGACTGATGCCTCCCAGACAACAGATACGAAGCCAGCGTCAGGCAATCCCAAGGACGGCTCGGCGAATGCTTCGAGAAATCTCTCTGAGATCCCCATGGCAAAGAATCCGTCTGCTGAGAACTCGGCACCGCCGGTGACGGAGCGTACTCATGCCGACACGGCCAACGGCACGATCGACTGGTCACCGGGACGCATCGACAAGCTGGGTTGGGGACTTGTGCCACAGCCTGCCCATCTGGACGACGTTGCAACTTGGCAAATGCAGTTGTTGAGATCTCCCACCGGAATTTCAAGTTTCTGGGAAGATGACCGCCGAGCAAGTCTGGACCCGCAACGGGAACTGGTTGCCTGGTGTGATGACTATGGGGCTCGTGTTCTGCGGATTGCTGATGGTCGAGTTGTCAGTTACTTCCGCTGCATGGAAGCGGACACATGGCATACGATCGCCTTCAGCTCTGACGGCCAGCATCTCGTCCTTGCATCTCATCAGCATATTCAGGTTCGCCAGCGAAACGGGCGGTTGGTGTCTGAGTTTAAGCCGTCGAATCAGCTGTTTCAGTATCCCCAGTCTTTTCTGCGAGCGGCCTGGACAGCCGATGGACATATCCTTCTCTGGACTCTTTCCGGTGCTGCGATTTACACCGTTGATTCACAGGTAGTTCATGAACTGATTGTTTATGATGAAACCAAAACTCCCTGGTTGGAGCATGTCGCTCTTCATCCTGATGGCAACCAGTTCTTGTTCTCCGGCCATGATCCAAACATCTATAAATGGACTCTCGGCGAGACATCGCTTGCCCGGGTCTTTACGCGTGATGAGGCGATTCACTCGCGTGCGATGTGGTCGCCGAAAGGCGATCGAGTTCTCGTTGTCACCCACAATGGCCCCGCGCTGCCGAACATCCTTGACTCAGATGGGAACTTGCTATCTACGGCAAAATCTATGTTCGCCTCTGCAGCCTGGTCACCAGACGGTCGCTTCCTTGTCGACGATCAGCGACGCATCTATTCCTCCGAGACTTTCGAAGTGGTGCGGACTTTGGAACTCCCCGAGGGCCATCCGCAGGCTGCTGGTGTCTGCTCACCCTTCTGGCTGGACGCCAATGAAATTTTTTGTGTGTCTCGATCACCCGGGCGAGATTATGCGAACGGAGCAATCCTGAGATTTCATCCATCGGGGCGTCAGATTCCGTCGCCGGAAATTCCTCAGCCAATCAGTGTCGGGTCTGCGACGCTGATGAAAGAAGACTCCGTTGAGGCGATGCATCTTACTACACGAGCATTCAATGGTCTGAGTCGCTGGAGCAAATCCGGGGAACCTCTCGGCGTCGTATTCACCGAGGCGCGACAGAATGTTCCGTACAGCTTCTCATGGAATCCGGTGGACGGCAGAATCGCGGTGGGCTATCCAGGCAGTGGACCACTCAGCATTCTGAATTCTGACGGAAAAAACGTGCGGACCATTCCCAGTGTCGCGACATTTGCATGGAGCGGCGATGGGAAATGGCTGGCCGTCGATGATCGTTCAATGGGGCCGTTTGGCTGCCTGTCAGTTTATGGGGAATCGGACACGCCCGCGTTTCAGTCTGATCCATTCCCGGGCTACATTTTTGCACCGATTTGGAGTCCGGA
This sequence comes from Planctomycetota bacterium, assembly GCA_052034165.1. Lineage (GTDB taxonomy): Bacteria > Planctomycetota > Planctomycetia > Planctomycetales > Planctomycetaceae > SXXK01. The sequence goes on from JBPOIW010000045.1 coordinate 113,396, forward strand.
TGGTCGGTGGCTGATCTGGGATGTTGTGGACGATAATCCTCCACAGAACGCGACGGTCAACATTCTTGACATGGATTCGGACCAGAAGTTGGTTCAAAGCCTGGTGATTCCTTCGTTCGCCGGGATCAGATGGGCTGCATTCAGTCCCGATAGTCAGTGGCTGGCCGTCCAGAATAACGATCCGGCAAGACGTGAAGCGACTCTGATTCGGATGTCGGACTTCAAGCGATTCGAACAGCCCGTGATGTGTAAAACGCAGGGGGTCCATGCCCTCTCTGGCTGCTGGTCCGGGGATTCGCAACGAGTTCTTCTCGGGGATTTGTTTGATGTCAGTCCTGATGCCGGACTGACTCGACGAGGCACGATCGGACTCGATCCAGCACGAACTCAAGTGGCCGCTTTTACGTCGGACAACGAGGCCGTATGGATGCAATCGGCATCGGACCGAAGAGCGGGCGTTCGAAGTCCTGAAGATGTGGTGCTTTCGGAATTTGGCATGTCCGGAAAGATGCTTCCGGGGCACTCCGATCCGACTCAGGCAAAACTCCAGTCTCCGGAAAGTTTGCTGTTCCTTTCGAACCCGTCGCAAACTGGTGAGATGGCCGTCGAGACAGGCCTTATTAACTTGACCGAACCCGGTCTCCGCTGGACTGGCCTCGCGTTTGATGACGGCAAACAGCTTACGCTTAGCGCGGGCGGCGAGATTCTTCATGGCCCTGACAACATCGATCTGTATGTGATTCACACGATTAACTATCCAGGCGGAGTGACCATGCCTGTGATGCGTCAGGAACTTGTTGACCGAGCTGTCGCCAGCCCTGAACAGAAAGCTGTGCTGTGGGCCAGCGACGTACGTGCTGTGATTCACACTGATGGTCCTTCATTGTGGACCCCCGAACCTGCATTGGCCGTCGCCGAATACCCATCCGCGAAGCTTGTCGTTGAGCTCGATTTTTCCGGTCATCAGCAGATCGCAGACGCAGAACTGCAGCATCTTTCTCAGTTTACTAACCTGATCAAACTCAGCCTCGCAAAGACGCCACTGACAATGATTCCGGATTGCAGTTCTCTGAGCCAGCTCGCTGAACTGGATCTTTCCGGAACCCGAGTCACAAGTCTTGGCGCAATCCAGAAATGTCGGGCGTTACGAAAACTTGAACTCTCCGGATTGCAACTTGATGCGTCCTCATGGCAAATTATCGCCTCGCTGTCGGGCCTTGAATCATTGAACCTCAGCCATACATCTCTTGATGGGCTTTCGGTGTTGGAACTCTTCGCCTTGAAGGATCTCAAACATCTCGATGTGCGTGCCACGCAGCTGACCGAGTCGGATGCCGCGGCTCTTCAGTCCGCGATTCCAAGTTGCCAGGTTTTGGCTGGTCCGATGACGGAGCCGGAGAAGTAGTGTTTCAGGGCGGGGCAAGGGAGGTCGTTGTAAACGATTGTTTTATTGGCAGCTGATGAAGCTGCCTGAACTTCAACCAAACTCGCCGCCGTAACTCAGATGAAAACGGTCTGGTGATTCTTCGACAGGGGCACCATAACACATGCGAAGCAATGTTCGCTGTTCCGTCAGACCAAAGGCACGAGCCACCTGCAGCAGCGATTCTCGATGCACAGGAATATCGGCGATGACAGGCTGACCATAGGAACTCACCAGGGCATGGCTCAAGAGATCCACAGCTGCGGCTTCAGTGCCGGACATCGGGCCCAATTGGGTTGCGATGCGGCCCTGTCGTGAAGCGAGGAATCCGTCGATGTGTCCGGCCGTTGAATTGGCAATCGATGGGCTCCATTCTGTGAAGAGTCGACGCAATAGCTTTTGCCGGTCCGTCCGAGTTCCGTCGCGATCCAGACCAATGATCTCTTCCAATTCCGCTGGCCGCGCGTTCACAATTTGATGAACCGGCACTTTCGGGTGAGCCGCAGTGTCAACTTGTCCTCCCATACGAACCAGTTCAAATTGCGGCGCAAATCCCAGCTTCCGGTAAACCATTTCGCCCAGTGGGGTCGCATCCAGTCGGACGGTACTGACGTTCTGCTGTTGAGCATACTCGAGGCCAGTCCGGACAAGTTCCCTCCCCAGTCCGCAGCCGCGATGATCTTCTCGGACGATGACCATCGCCAACCACGCAACTCGGCCGAATGTGCAGCACAGTGTAGTACCAACAACCTCGCCATTCTGCTCGGCCAGAAAACATCCGCCAGGCTCCAGCAGCAGCATTCGCTGCCAGTCGGCTGCAATCTGATTCCAGCCCACCGATGTGCTCAATTTCAATGCCGCTGAGAGATCAGATTCATTCATTGTTCGAATGGTGGCCGTGTTCATAACTTCAACATAGCATTGACGTGCCCCTGTTGGGAATCGAGCACTGCCTGTTTCGGCAAAATGCAACGCTGCCAGCAAGGAAGCAACGACGGCGAGCGACGTAGCAATGGCGATCTGCCTCCAGCGTTTCTGATCGCAGAATCAAAACGACACCGTCAGACCTACACGGAGGACTGACGCCCAGTCGCTTGCAAAGTTGCAGTTACAGCACGTCGATCAGCTCCCCGGCCACGAGGTCGCCAATAACATCATCGAGTGCTCGGAAGAACCAGTCGGTACCAGTTCCACCGTACAAGACATCATCCTCGCCCGCGTCGTTCAGTACGTTGATCTTTGCTTTCAGCGAAGCCACCGGACTACCAACTCCGGCTCGCAGATTCGTGATGCGAGTTGAATAAGCGTTACCGGAAATCCACTGGGCTCGAAGCGTATTCAGATTGCTGAGATTGGTGTCGTTCGTCGTGCGCCCCGCAATGAGGATATCATCGCCAGCGTCGCCCTTCAGAATGTCCAGCCCCAGGCCACCGATCAGGATGTCACGCCCACTGCCCGCTTCGAGAATATCACTGCCTTCCATACCGACCAGAATGTTATGCCCGGAACCTCCTGTCAGTCGATTGGCCAGAGCATTCCCCAGCAGCATATCGCTGGCTGTGCCGCCAATCGCGTTCTCGAATGTGCTCAGAGAGTTCAGCTTCAGCGTACGATTCGTATGGACCGTCTGAACTGACGTAGATCCCAGATTCACCGAAACACCGGTCGTTAAGTACGCGAAGTTCAGCGTGTCCACGCCTTCGTTCGCGTTCTCCGTCACCTGATCCGCTTCAGCGGATGTGGCTGGAACAAACAGATAGGTGTCGTTATTGGCTCCGCCATGCATGATGTCATTGCCACCAGCACCCAGAAGCTTGTCGTCCCCGGCACTTCCCGTCAGAGTATTATTCAGAGCATTCCCGAACAGCGTGTCAGCACCGGTGCCACCGTCGAGATTCTCGAAGACCGCCCCGGAGTTCAGTTGCAGCGTACGGTTCGTATGAACCTGCTGCAATGACGCTGATCCCAGATTCACGATGACCCCGGTCGTCAGATAACCAAAGTTCAACGTGTCGATGCCCTGATTCAGATTCTCGAACACCTGATCCGCTTCGGCGGCGGTGGCTGGAACAAACATGTAAGTGTCGTTGTCAGCTCCGCCGAACAGTAAGTCATTGCCAGCGGCACCCAGCAACTTGTCATTCCCCGCGTTGCCAGTCAGAGTATTGTCCAGGCTATTCCCGAACAGTGTGTCCGCACCGCTGCCACCCATGAGATTTTCAATGACAAACGCGGAGTTGAGCTTCAAGGTGCGATTCGTATGAACCTGCTGAACTGTATTTGATCCGAGGTGGGCGATGACACTGGTCGTGAGAAAGGCAAAACTGAGTGTATCCGTGCCTTCGTTCGAATTCTCGGTCACTTGATCGGCTTCGGCGATGGTCGCTGTTTTAAATAGGTACGTATCATTGTTTGCTCCACCGATCAGCAAATCGCTTCCAGCGGCACCATCGAGACTATCATCTCCCGAGAGGCCCGTCAGCGTATTCCCGAGACTGTTGCCCGTCAATGTGTCGCCGAAACCAGTGCCAATGACATTTTCAAAAGCAGAAGCGGACTGCAGGTTCAGGCTGATTCCCGCATTGACTGATTGTGGAGTCGCGAGACCGAGGTTGACGTTCACGGCCACGGGCTGTCCGGAGAAGTCAAGCGTGTCAATTCCGCCACCCGTTTCATCAAGTGTGGTGGTAACCGGGGTCGGTGGAGCCGCGTCGAGAGGAAATCGATAGGTATCGTGGCCAGCACCTCCGACGAGAATCACCCTGGCGGCTCCTGTTACGGCCAGTCCACTGCCATTGACGGTGTGAGAAATATTGTATCGATCAAAAACGTCGTCCGCGCCGGAACCGACAACGCGAACCGTATCATTGCTGGTCAGGCCTTCGAAAAAGATTGGGGCCTGAAATGAGAACGTGCCTTGATCAACCGCGGGGCCTCCGTCTGTCGACGATGTAATCGCGACACTATTGGATGAGTATGTCATCGTGTACAAGTCTGAGCCTGTTGTTGCGTCAAGCACGTTGCGCACTCGGATCTCAAAGATTCGCTCGTAAAACAATCCATACGGATCCGTGGTTCGCACGCGGATGGAATACAACGATTTGGACTCGAAATCGAAGACGCTCGTGGTGGCCAGGGTATTCCCATCGATCAAGAAGCTCGCGTTGTCTGCCGCCCCATCTCCGGAAACAAGCTGGTATTTGTGAGTACCAGTCTCCGCCTGATCGCTGCTGGTGAATGTCCCGACGACGGCAGGCGCAGGCAGGTTTTCATCGATCGTGGAATTTGACAATTCGATCCCTTGCGGCGCGAAATTCGGATCACCTTGTAGTCTGATAATCACAGACTGGTCGCCGACCGCACCGGCCGCATTTCCGGCCAGATAAATCTTTCCATCCGGAGCAAGGGCCATCGACGTCAATCGGTCGTCACCGCCGGATCCGCTGACAAGATCTACTCCAAAATAGCGTCGCCCGGTGCCCAGAGTCGGATAGAAAAATACGTCACTATCTCCATTAGACAGGAGCCGCACGACCGCGAAGTCTTCGTTCCCGTCCTTCTTGCGAAAGACACCTCCGGCAACAATCTTACCGTCCGGCTGCACGAAAACAGAAGTGGCCCAGTTATCAACTCGGCTGGATCCGGAGACCGAACTGTCGAAGGCCACCTGACGTGTGCCACTCACAGCAAAATCCGAATCCAGTGTCCCGTCGGTCTTAATTCGAGCGATCAGCATGTGAGTTCGCGGATCGCTGGTGTTGGTGCGAACTGCGATGCCGGCAATGACTATTTTTCCGTCAGGTTGCAGTGCTAACGCTCGCGAGTCAGCTCCGAGATCCGAAAAGAATGACTTCCTTAACTGCATGCGGCCGTCACCACTGAACGAGGTGTCCAGTTTAAACGACTCTCCATCCGGTTGAAGTCGGACAACCCATGCTTCAAATGCCGTTCCATAGGAGTACCCGGTTACGACCACCTTGCCATCGGCCTGCATTTCCGCGTCGAAGGTCCTGTCGTCTCCCGTTGTTCCCGAAGGATAATATTCCCCCGTCACGATTATCGCGCCGCTGGAACTGAGTGTTGTCACAAACAGACGCTCTGTGTTGGCTGGCGTGGTGGAGTCGCCCACGATGATGATTCGGCCATCTGACGGACGAATCAGGACGTCCCTGCCATAGTCTTTATGGTCCACGGAATTAACTGACACCGTCCGTTTCCCGTTGTTACTCGGGCCGAATTCAGTGTCCAGATTGCCGGAGACTGTCAGTCGAGCCACCGCAACGCTGGTACCGCCTCCTGCAAGTTCTGTGCTGCCAACGACGACCAGCTTGCCGTCTGATTGGAGCACCGCACCATACGCGAAGTCGGCATTGCTGCCACCGTTATCGAACGCGATGTATCGAGAACCATTGGTTCCAAAAGAAAGGTCAGGAGCACCATTCGAATGTCGCTGATAGACCACAAAATCATAGTCGCCGTTAAGTCGGTTGACGCTCCCGATCGTGACAATCCTCCCGTCGGGGCGAACCAGAATCTTCGCGATCTCATCGTCTCTGGTGTCGGCCGTCTCCAGAAACACTTTGCCGTCGTTGTCAAATGAGGTATCCAGATCGGCGGCCGCCAGCAGTATTCGAGTTTCACACACTTCTGTCCGACCAATCGATCGTCGGCGAGACTGTCGCGGTACGGATCCCAGTTCAAAGTGCGACTGGAACAGACTTCGGAGTATTGAACTCAACTTCATTTCATTAGTCCTTTTTCAACAACGTCACATCGCAGGATCACGAATGCAGGAAAGACAACAACAGAACTCAACGCAGGAACAGATCGCCTTCGGTAACGGTTTCCTGACCAGATAAACGTTTGACCGATGCCGTTGAATTGTTTCCCGCGATTCTGCGCGACAGCGAACTCAACTGAACAGGCCTGGAACAATTATGAAGACTTTCACCCGAGGCTTGCGCACACAGGCTCGCTAAACGCAGGCCGATAGTTACAGGACATCAATGAGTTCTCCCGTGACAAGGTCGTTGATCACATCGTCCAGTGCTCGAAAGAACCAATCGGTACCAGCTCCACCATACAAGACATCATCCTCGCCCGCGTCGTTTAGTACGTTGATTTTCGTTTTGAAGGAAACCACCGGACTACCGACGCCTGCTCGTAGATTTGTAATGCGAGTTGCATACGAATTGCTTGAAATCCATTGGGCTCGAAGTGTGTTCAGATTGGCGAGGTTCGTATCGCTCGTCGTGCGTCCCGCGATCAGGATATCATCGCCAGCGCCTCCGTTCAGAGTGTCCGCCCCGAGGCCGCCGATCAGGATGTCGCGACCACTGCCTGCTTCCAGAATATCGCTACCCTCCATGCCGACCAGAATGTTATGGCCGGAACCTCCTGTCAGTCGGTTGGCCAGAGCATTCCCCAGCAGCATGTCGCTGCCCGAGCCGCCCACGGCGTTTTCGAAGGTGCCGATGGAATTCAGCTTCAGCGCACGATTCGTATGCACCGCCTGAATCGACGTCGATCCAAGATTCAACGCAACACCGGTCGTTAAGTAGGCGAAGTTCAGCGTGTCCACGCCTTCGTTTGCCTTCTCTGTCACTTGATCCGCTTCGGCAGTTGAGGACGAGGCAAAAAAGTAGGTGTCGTTACCAGCGCCGCCAAGCAACACATCGCTGCCTGGACCGCCGTTGAGCAAATCGTCTCCGTCACCGCCGGTCAGTGTATTGTTTAAGCGGTTGCCGAACAGCGTGTCGGCACCGCTGCCACCAATGACGTTCTCAAACCCCATCACGGAATTCAGCTTCACAGTACGATTCAAATGCACTGCCTGAGCTGACGTTAATCCGAGATTCACTGTGATGCCGGTTGTCAGGTAGGGGAAGCTCAGCGTATCCGTGCCTTCGTCTGGGTTCTCTATGACCTGATCGGCTTCGGCGAAGGTGGCAGGAACAAAAATGTAGGTGTCGTTATGGGCTCCGCCCAGCAGTGAATCGCTGCCCCCGGCACCAACAAGTTTATCGTCTCCAGCACCACCAGTCACGGTGTTGTTCAGAGTATTGCCGAATAGCGTGTCAGCACCAGATCCACCAATGAGGTTTTCAAATGCAACGGCTGAATTCAATTTCACCGTTCGATTCGCATGCACAGGTTGAATCGAAGTCGTACCGAGATTTATTGCGACGGATGTGGTCAGCGAGGCAAAACTCAGCGTATCAGTACCTTCGTTCGGATTCTCCAGCACCTGGTCAGCTTCAGCCACGGATGCTGGATTGAACAAATAGGTATCATCGCCAGAGGCACCGATGAGGCGGTCGTTACCTGGACCGCCCGTCAACCTATTGCCCAGACTGTTGCCCGTCAGCGTGTCGGCACCGGAACCGCCGACTGCATTCTCGATGGTAAGGCCCGATCCCAGGCTCAATTTCAGATTGGTGGCATGCACAGACTGGAGTGCCGCGGTCGCAAGGTTCAAAGACAAACCCACAGTCGTTGTCGGCGAAAAATTAACTGTGTCCCGAGCACCACTCGCTTCATCCAACGCCCAGACTCCTAAAGCCGTATCAGCGTCGAACCTGTAGACATCGTTTCCCGCTGCTCCGGACAGCGTACGGGTTTCGATACTCGTCAGAATCACGCTCGCTCCGTTCACGATCAAGCCTGAGCGGCTGTTTACCGAAAACGTATCATCGCCGCTGGTCCCCACAACGCGAACAGAGTCGTTACCGCCCAGGCCATCCAGGAATAGGGGAACCTCAGTCGGAAACGTTCCGAGTGTAGAAACCGGTCCTCCGTTCGTGGATCGCGTCACGGTGACTTCGTACCTCGCCCCAACCTGGGAGTAGTTCAGGGCGAAGACATCGTCGCCGGCAGTGCCGAAGGGCCTGGAAACATAGAGTTCGTCTCCATACACTTCGGAGTTCAGTGAAGCGAACAATCGATCTCCAACGGCATGGATCGAAGTCCCCAACCGAGCCTCTCTGACCCGAACCGTGCCAAGTGCTGTTCCATCTGATTTCCAGATGGCGGTGTCACTGCCACTGGATGCCACGAAGTAAAGTGTACCGTCAACATTTGTCAGCGACTCTGGAATCACACCCTTCGGAAATGCGGGATTGCGTGTTCCGACGAAAGCATCCTCAACTAACACTGTTCCGGTGGCTGTTCCATCGCTCTTCCATAATTGCTCTGGCCCAGAAGGAACTCGTGGAGTGCTGACTCGGGCGGTGAAGTATAGAGTACCCGCCACATTAATAATCTTCCTTCCAACTCGCCATTCCGCTTCGAGATCCTTAATACGTCCTGTGCCATTCGGCGTACCGTTGCTCCTCCAAAGTCCGGTCCTTCCTAAGAAGAAAAGAAAACCGTGCGGGCCGGTCACCTTAGGGCCAACACCATAAACAACCTCCTTGACCAACACAGTTCCGGCAGCGGTTCCATCGCTCTTCCAAAGTTCCGTTTCATGAAAATCTCGGGTGAAATAGAGCATACCGCCATGACTGGTCAGTTGTTGAGGCCCGGAGTAGCGATAATCAATATGTTTGACCACTACAGTCCCGGCAGCGGTTCCATCGCTCTTCCACAATTCGAAGTCGAAGTTGTCAAGTTGTGCTGAGAAGTACAGTATTCCGCCCACATTGGTCAGAGATTCTGGTCCAGAAGAATTGGATCCACTCCGAATATTCTTTACCAGGACTGTTCCATTCGATGTGCCGTCACTTTTCCACAGCTCAGTCCCATTAACGCCATCATTGGCAGTGAAGTACACAACTGGGCCGACACTGGTAAGATTGCCCGGATCGGAACCATTGGAGCCACTACGAATATCCTTGACTAAGACTGTTCCATTAGAAGTTCCGTCACTTTTCCAGAGTTCAGTTCCATGTACACCGTCATTTGCAGAAAAATACAGAATGCCGTTCGCATTCGCGAACTCTCGTGGGGTGGAGCTGTCATTCTCCTGCAGCAGCTTTATAGGAACCGTCCCCGCTGATGTTCCGTTGCTAATCCAGAACACTTGTCCTGCAACCTCGTCGTTAGACACAAAGTATAGCGTTCCGTCGATGTTGGTCAGGTCAGTCGGGTTGGAAGGCGAAAAAGGATTGCCCGAGCGAATACTGCTGACTAATTTCGTTCCGGCGGCCGTTCCATTACTCTGCCAAAGCTTTCGAGAAGAGTTTCCGTCATCGGCCGAGAAATACAAAACACCCCCAACATTGACTAACTGCTTCGGGAAAGAGTCTAAGGGGCCGCTATGAAGATCCTTCACGATTCTCGTCCCGGCCACTGTGCCATCGGTTCTCCACAACTCGATCCCCGATGCAGCCTCATTAGCCGTAAAGTACAATGTTCCGCCAACGTTGATCAGGTCGGGGGAGTTCGAAAAACCGTTGACAGTTCGCTGGATGGTCTTCAGGAGGACCGTGCCCGTTGCGGTTCCATCACTCTTCCACAGCTCCTGGACATTTTGGAGATTTTCCGCAACGAAATACAGCGTACCGCCAACATTGACAAATTCGTAAAGGAATCCAGGACCGCCACTGCGAACATTCTTTACAAGTACCGTACCGGCCGCTGTGCCATCGCTTCTCCATAAACGCCCTTCAGCCGAGAAGTACAGCGCTCCACGAAAGTTGATCAGCTGACGAGGTGACGATCCATTGGGGACATCAATAGCACGAGCTTCCTGCTGTTCGTATTCAGTGCGGTATTCCTGATGGAAGCCGCTGAGAATGTCTTTTACCAGGACCGTTCCAGCTGCAGTTCCATCACTCTTCCATAGTTCACGGCCAGCCGTGCTGTCCGTGGCTGCAAAGTAGAGCATTCCGCCAATGCTAATCAATCCTGTGGGAAATGAACTGTTGGGCAGTTCACCGTATTGAAAAATTGGGGTTGAACTATCATAAGGAAGTAACCCTCGGTGGCTGCCTTGATGTATATTCTTTACCATCCTCGTTCCCGCTGTGGTCCCATCGCTTTTCCATAACTCTGTCCCGTAGTAGTCGTCAGTGCCGGCGAAATAGAGCGTGCTGCCAAGGATCGTAAAGTTAGAAGCTCCAGCAATTTCCTTGACAAAGACCGTTCCAACACTGGTGCCATCACTCTTCCATATTCCTGTTAGGTTGTACCCGCCGTTTGCCCAGAAATACAAAGTTCCATTCAATTCCGTTAGACCCGACATTTCAGTAAAGCCGCCCTCCCGGGGACCCTTAACAAGTCTTGTCCCTGCAGCCGTCCCATCCGTTCGCCACAGTCCTACCGAAGAATTCGTCGAGGCCACAAAGAACGTGGTTGATCCGACAGCAACAAACTCATGCGGACTTGGACTTCGTGAAGCAACTTTCGTATCGATATCCTTCACCAGCTGGAAGTTGGCTGACAACATCTGACGTTGCTCGAGCACTTCCGTGCTAACCCTGCGTCCTCGGTTCCGGCGTACGGAGAAACGTCGACTGAAGAAGTTCTCCAGGTGGTTGAGCATTCTTCTGGTAGCGTCATGCATAGCTAAGTTCCACGATTCGAGTTTATTGAACTGCAATAGACGATAGACAAGGGAGAAGATCAGGGTATTCGCAGGCGGCTAGTATTATCAAACTACACATGGATGGAGAGCACACGGGCGACCTGAGAACGCGACGGTCAGTGTCCTGTCTCTCTCTGTGTTGTGTCCGACTTCCTGACCGAGACACACGTTGCAACCGCCACGTCTCCATTTACCCCTGGCTGATCCATGCGAACCACCGGAAATCTGTGGTCAGAAAGCCGTGCGGGTTCAGGAGACACTCACAAAACGTGTACCCTCACGTAACTTTTGCATCACTTACAGCACCTCAATGGATTCGCCCGAGATTAGTTCCCCAAGGACATCATCGGAAGCGCGGAAAAACCAGTTTCTGTCTCCACCGCCAAAGAGTCTGTCAACGGTAGCCATATCATTTAGAACGTTAGTCCTTGCTTTCAGGGAAACCACCGGACTACCGACGCCTGCTCGTAGATTTGTAAGGCGAGTTGCATACGAATTGCTTGAAATCCACTGGGCTCGAAGTGTGTTCAGATTGGCGAGGTTCGTATCGCTCGTCGTGCGTCCAGCGATCAGGATATCGTCTCCGGCGCCTCCGTTCAGAGTGTCCGCCCCGAGGCCGCCGATCAGGATGTCGCGACCACTGCCTCCTTCCAGAATGTCGCTACCGTCCATGCCGACCAGAATGTTATGCCCGGAACCTCCTGTCAGTCGATTGGCCAGAGCATTCCCCAGCAGCATATCGCTGGCTGTGCCGCCCACGGCATTTTCGAAGGTGCTGAGTGAATTCAGTTTCAGCGTACGATGTGTGCTCACGGGTTGAACGGATGTTGATCCAAGATTCAGGACAACATTGGTCGTTAAGTTGGCGAAGTTCAGCGTGTCCACGCCTTCGTTCGCATTCTCGGTCACCTGATCCGCTTCAGCGGATGTGGCTGGAACAAACATGTAAGTGTCGTTGTTGGCGCCGCCAATCAGAAGGTCGTTTCCGCCGGCACCAAGAAGTTTGTCGTCGCCGGCACCTCCCGTCAGAGTATTATTCAGAGCATTCCCGAACAGCGTGTCAGCACCAGTGCCACCGTCGAGATTCTCGAAGACCGCCCCGGAGTTCAGTTGCAGCGTACGGTTCGTATGAACCTGTTGCACTGACGTTGATCCCAGATTCACGACGACACTGGTCGTGAGATAAGCAAAGTTCAAAGTGTCGATGCCCTGATTCAGATTCTCGAACACCTGATCCGCTTCGGCGGCGGTGGCTGGAACAAACATGTAAGTGTCGTTGTCAGCTCCGCCGTATAATAAGTCATCGCCAGCGGCACCCAGCAACTTGTCGTTCCCGGCGTTGCCCGAAAGAGTATTGTTCAGACTGTTTCCAAACAATGTGTCGGCACCACTGCCGCCAATAAGGTTCTCCATGACAAACGCGGAGTTGAGCTTCAAGGTGCGATTCGTATGAACCTGCTGAACTGTATTTGATCCGAGGTGGGCGATGACACTGGTCGTGAGAAAGGCAAAGCTGAGTGTATCCGTGCCTTCGTTCGAATTCTCGCTTACCTGATCAGCTTCTGCGACGGTGGATGCAGCAAAAATGTAGGTGTCGTTATCTGTTCCTCCGATCAATACATCGTTGCCGGCGCCGCCATCGAGTGTGTCGTCTCCGGCACCGCCGGTCAGGGTGTTGGCCAGGGAATTCCCGGTCAGCGTGTCGCGGCCACTGCCACCGGCGAGGTTTTCAATTTGCGTTGCGGAGGCCAATTGAAGAGTCAAGTTTGCGTTGACAATCTGGGGGACGACAGAGGAGAGATTCATCTGAACATCTCGAAAGAGAGTCGGAGAAAAGTCGATCGTATCGACACCACTCCCGGTTTCCACAATCTGAACAGAACCCAGTCGCGCATCTGTGCCAAGGCGGTAAAGATCGTTACCTGCCTCTCCATGAAATTGCAACGCGGCTGATCCACCCAGAAGGATTCGTGTGTTGTTGAAAAACAACCCTGCTCCTGACAGACGGTAGATATCGTTGCCGCTTGTGCCAAACACTCTGACAGTGTCCGTCGACTGCATGGCCTGCAGCTCGAGCGGACTCGTCAAAGGAAAAGTCCCCAAAGAGAAATACGGCCCGTTATCGGTTGACCTGAGCACATTGACATTGTTCTCAGCAAATCGGAGTTCCAGAACATCGACCCCGCTTGTCCCGTCAATACGATCAAGGACATTCACCGTGACTGCGTTAACCGCGAATCCATCGTTGGATGTGACTCGAACGTACAACACGTGAGTTTTGCGAATTTCGAAATCCAGCGGGATCGTCGTTCTGATCACGCCTGTGACAGGATCAATCGAGAACCCGGGAGTATCAACGATTTCAAATCCGACTCCATTGCCGGGATTCGGATCGGAAGCGTCGACCGTTCCAACGACGGTCCCGGCCGGCAGGTTTTCTGCCACTTCGAAGGACTGGTTCGAGGCGATGACCGGCGGCAATTTCACGTCGAACATTCGCGTCTCGACAGTTTCGTGCAACGGATTCAAGTAGCCGCCATTGGTCCACGTAAAGTGCAACTGTCCGGAATTGTCGAGCAAAACGTTGGCCAGAGCCTGCTCATAGTCGCGCTGCACGGGGACGGCGAATTCCCCACCGTATCGATTGCCGAACGGATCAAACAGTTGAGCGTAAATGCCGACTCCGTTGTTCGCCGTTCCGTCCTGCCTCCAGTTTTCCCATGCCACGGCCATCCATCCTGCATCGTTCAGTGAAAACGACGGATTCTGGCAGTACGATCCAAGGAATGAATTTGCTCGGAATGCTTCGCCGATTTGCACGCCGGCCGAAGAGAATTTCTTGACCGTGAGCGACTCGTTATTGGGAATTGCGATGACGAATTCCCCTGCAGCATTCACGGCGGAGTCGATGAACAGGTCTCCGTGAGTCGTCGGCGACAAGATGATCTCGTCCCCATTCTGCAGTCCATAGTTCGAGATCAGACGCGCAACCGTCGCCGATGAGTTTTCGATACCAACATCGCCGTAGTCGCCCCAGGCGATGACGCCAACGCCATCGTCGTTAAGAGAAACAGTAGGATTCTTCTGCATACTGTCGGTATGAGTGTTTACTCGCCACGGAGCGCGCGTCACGGTGCCGTCCCGAGAAACGGAAAGTGCCCAGACGTCCTCAGCGAAATAGCTCCCGACATTGTAGGCCAATAGCAGGTTTCCGTTTCTGTCCCCGGCAACCTGAAGGCCGCCGGAGAGATCCTGAATGTCGGTAGCGATGACTGTTGGCGTCCCTTGGGGTGAGCCGTTCGCGTTGTACCACTGTAATTTAATGCTGGCCTGGCTGCTGTTGCTGAATGACCAGATCACCGCGAATGTCCCATCTTCCCTGACAAACAGATCTGGCGTTCCGCCGCTCTTCTCCGCAACGGGCGTCGTTTGCAACAGCGTGCCGTTTTTGTCGAGCAGCCTCACGCGGTATTCACTGTAAAAATTGCCACCAGTCACCCCGGGAGTTGGAACGAAGTATTCCCATTGGCTCAAGACCCGGTACTGTCCGCTGCCATCCTGCAGTGTGCGAATGGCATAGTTGTCCTCCTGTGATGACGTGAGAGCTGTTTGCCCGCCGCGCGGAACTGCTACCACGTCAACAGGAGGAGCTGCCACGACATTCACGGAAACTGCTTTGGCCGCTCCGTAGTGCGTATCTCCAAACGAATCCCAAAGGCCTCGGGCAAAGAATGTTTGTGAGCCAACATTCAATCCACCGAGATATCCTTGCCAGGACGAACCGCTAACACCCAGCCATCGATCGACGCTGGGGTTGAATTGATTATTCCGGTCCTGGTCCAGCCACCATTCTACCCCGTAACTTTGACTATACGGGCTGTAAATACTGCTGGCGTCCAGCTTAAGCAGGTCGCTGCCGTCGTTCTTGATCGTCGTAGGCGAGGCTGTGGCCTTTCCAATCGTTGGCCCTGACGGCAGCACAGTGACGATAAACACGATATCCGTGGTAATCAAAGGATTGAGCGGATCAAGAAAGGCGCGAACTGAAACGGCATATTTGCCCGCGCTGGCCGCCTCTGGTTCCCATGTAAAGATGCCGTCCTGAAGGTGGACGTTGCCTCGAGAAGAATTCATCAGGTAATAGACCGGACGTCCTGACGAATGTGTAGTCGCGAGATTGACTCGCAGCGGCTGCCCTTCATACGCCGTCACTGAGGGCGGGGACGGCTTGTTGAACGAATACACTGGCAAAGGGGAATTGATGTTCGTGCCCGTTCGAGACGACACATGTGTTGCAATAAAATTTGCCGCGTAGACGCTCCATGGCAAACGAATCAGTCCATCGTTGGTTCCATCAATGCCATACTTCGAATTTCGCCATTCGGTATTGGACAATTTCCCATTCTTATCGGCATCGAAGAAGCGAACACCCGTGTCTGTTGCCCACGGATTGCGAACCGTCACATAAGTGCTCGCCAAAGAGTTTGACGCGGGAATCTCGATCCCCATCAGAGTGTAGCCATGATTGCTGTACAACCCATAGGATCCGCCGATGTACCCGGGTGTGTCCAGGGTGGGCGTGTGGGTAATCGTGGCACGCCCAGCGAGCAGATCGGTCTGAATTTGTTTGGCATAAGCCAGCGAGTTCTGCATGTCGCGGGAAGACGCGGCGGCTCCAGTCAGTGACTCAAGGGCGAAGATCGCCGAACGATAATTTCGTCCAACAGAAGCCGCGAGATCGAGATACGCCCTCTGGAAAATTGCAGGCCAATATTCATTACTGTCGCCGGGCTTCGGATCCTCAAGAGACACGGTGAAATTAAACTGAACACTTCGGTTGTGGAGTACGAGTTGGTTCTGAGCATTTCTTGCCCATAACTTCACGTTGTAGGTCGTCATTCCTGAAGTTTGCGACGTGACCGAGATGGAATTTGCGAGGTTGAAATTAGTCAATGCCACGGCTGATAACGTCGACATAAAGATGCACGTGTCGAGCTGTCCCTGCTTGACGTCATTGAAGAACATCGGCTTTGAGTCAGCCGGTGACTGACCTGTGAGGAAAGTGCCAGTGACCTGTACCGGCTCATCAGCCGTTTCATTTTCATCGGCCTCTTCGTTTGAGCTGGGCAATCCAGTCAAATTTGAAATCAAACTCTGACTGGATAGCAGGATTCGGACCTCAAGTTGTTCGTCCGTGCCGAATGAGCGTGAAGCCCTGCGTTTCCGGAGACGAGCGGTTGATGTTCCGAACGCCGGACCGGTAAGCAACCGAGACAACCAGTTAATCTTCATCATGATTCTACTCAATCTTAATCATCAAACAGAAAATCGACGTTCACCGCGGCACGCTGGATCGCAGGCGCCTGTTCCGGGGACGACACGTATCAAATGAGCCTTCCAGTGGGGCAGGTTTATGGCCAATCGCTGGAAAAGCGTTTTGGAAGGATGCAAACAGCGTAGGCCCATGGCGCTTATCAACGATCGTGTGTTTCAGAAGCCTTTTCAGCAGACTCTCGGGCGTCAAAGAAATCAAAAAGTGTTGATCCCGATCATGCGAATGAACCGATTCGCCGGAACCCCAAAAATACATCTCTCCAAACCTTGTGCTGGCAAGAAAAATGGACATTCAGATCCTCACGTCCACCCAAATAGTCTCCAGCTTGTCAGGCTGTCGATTTAATCAGCCGGAACGCGCTAGTGGCTCGTCAAGTTTTGATTTTGGGGGTTACCGATGGATCTCATCTTCGCCGACGGAGCGGAGAAACTCCGTAGTCGAGCCGCTCCGTCGGCTCGCATTGAACCCCCATATCTTGTTCTTGACAGGACACTGGCGTCCGGTCTCCTTGTGAAAAACACTGCAAATTCAACCGGGGCTCAACGCCCTGCGGCTGATGGATCGAATAAAAACCCGTAACAAAACCGTAGCTGAGCTCGTGAGAGCTCAGAAACTGCTCCGAATTCTCACGAATCCGGCTACGTGCACATGTTTTGTTATGCGTTCTAAATCAACAGACTGTTGTGGTGCCGGGCTTCTCTTGTTCTGTCTGAGATAACAGACGGCAGAGACAACGGTCTGAATGTCTAGGCACGATGGTGGGCACAACCGGACGCAGAAGAATGAGAGTTTTCCAGAATGGCGATCTTCACGTTGTGCACAAAAATTGCTTTTGAGAATCAATTACGTACCATCGCTCAAAATTCTTCGTCCGGATTTGTGCCTCACGGTGCCTTAGGGGAGTCATCTCATGACTATCTTTGAGAGCCTTACATCAGAATCAGAACACCGTCATAAGGAAGACCCGGCTGCGGCGTTGCTGTTGGCGGCTCAGGCGGGCTCAAACAGTTCTCTGGGGCTGTTGTTGCAGGGGTATCGGGACTATCTGAACCTGCTGGCGGATGAGGAACTTGGGCCTGCAATTAAGGTGAAGGCGAGTGCTTCGGATCTGGTGCAGGATTCGTTTCTCGAGGCCAAGCGAGACTTTGGGCAGTTCACAGGCCAGTCAACGGAAGAGTTTCAGGCATGGTTACGAAGGTTGCTGCTGAACAATGTGGCGAACGTGATTCGCAATTTTCAGGGGACAGAGAAGCGAGATATTTCGAGGGAAACGCCGGGGACGTTTTCCGATCTCAAGGGAACGCTGGCTGGCGAAAGCAAAACCGCCAGCAGTATCGTGATGAAGGACGAACTGCTCGACGCGTTGCAGTTGGCGATTCAGAAACTGCCAGGACATTATCAGGACGTCATTCAATGGCGCAATTACGATCGAGCTTCATTCGAAGATATCGGTGCTCGCCTGGAACGGTCAGCCGAGGCGGCTCGCAAGCTTTGGGTGCGGGCCATCGAGCAGCTGCAGCAGGAACTGGATGCGTCGAATGAAGCAGGCTCCGTCAGATCCTGAATTGCAATTCAATGAGTTAGTGGCTCGGCTGGATGAAGCACTGGCGTCCGCCTCCGATTCATCGTCGATCGCGTCGCAACCGTTCCTTTCTGATCTGGCCGATGCCAATCTGCAGCGACGGTTCGATAAAGTTCACAGCTGTCTCCAATTGCTGGAACAGGATCGCCGCCGCCAAACAGCCACTGCGATCAAAGACAAATCTTCGCTGGAGCAGGCGGCCGTACCGCATCAAATCGGCCGATTTCGAGTCATTCGGCGACTGGGGGCCGGCGCATTTGGTGTCGTCTTTCTTGCTGAAGACCCGACGCTGCGAAGGCAGGTTGCGATCAAGTTGCCGCTGGCCTCAATCTTTCAGTCGCAGGAACTGCACGATCGATTTCTGCGGGAATGTCGAGCGGCCGCGATGCTCAACCATCCCGGCATCGTACGTGTTCTGGAGTCCGGCGATATACACGGGATTCCTTATCAGGTTGCGGAGTTCGTCAACGGTGAGCGTCTCAGCGATCTGATGAAACGGCAGCGAATGACGGTGCAACAGTCGGCCACGATTGTTCGCAGTTTGGCCGATGCTGTTCAGCATGCTCATGATCATGGCGTTCTGCATCGCGATATCAAGCCGGATAATGTTTTGTTGCAGTCGCCTCAGGTCGCGGAAGAACGCGACTCACGCAGCGGGAACACGCAGGCGTCCGGTTTCCCTGACAATAGTATGGAATCAACGTCCAGGGCCACCGCCTTTCGGTTTACGAATGCGACTCAATCATCGGACGCAATCCCTCGCATCACCGATTTTGGATTGGCCCGGATGGTTGACGACGACAGCGTCTTAAGTCGTTCAGGGATGCTGGTGGGAACTCCGAAATACATGTCTCCCGAACAGCTTCACGGGAACGTGCGAGCGCAGGGGCCGCCGACGGACATCTACGCTTTGGGTGTCGTGCTGCACGAACTATTGACCGGAGCCGTGCCCTTTGCGGATGCCGAAGGTCTGCAGTCGCGAATTGCAATCTCGACAAGCTCAGTCCCATCGTTTCGCTTAAGGCATAAAGGAATCTCGAAAGACCTCGAGACGATTTGTCTTAAGTGCCTGCAGTTGCGGCCCGAGGATCGTTATGCATCGGCGGGTGACCTGCGAGATGATCTGTCGCGGTATCTGGACGGGCGTCCGACCTTGGCTCGCCCGGTTCCCGCGCATGAGCAGTTCATTCGCTGGGTCGCGGAAAATCGTAAACTCGCCACGCTCCTCGGTCTGTTGGTATTGTCCGCTTTTGTCGTACTGGTGCAAGCGCTTCGTAATGATCGCGCGAGTCGAGTGCAGAACAAAGTTCTCTCCGCAACACTGACGCAATTGCGGACGGAGAAACAGAGGGCAGATGAATCACTGACGCTTGCGAACACACATCGTCTCGTCGCGGAGCGCAGCGAATCTCGCTACCGAGATACGGCGTGGCGGGCGCAACAGGGAGAATACTCTACGGGCATCATGCAGGCCTCGTCATTGTGGAAAAGAGCAGAGATACTGCAGATGAATCAGGCGATTCTGCCATTTCTGATGCCGCAGGAAAATGACCATCGAGGTTTTGAATGGCGATATCTCCGGGATCAGGGAAGGACGTTACGTCCACTGAATGGCCATGCTGAATCCATCAAGGCCCTCAGTCTTTCCCCGGACGGGGAGCAGCTCTATTCGATCGGTCTTGACAATACGATCCGGCGATGGGACTTCAGTTCCGGAGTGCTGGAATCGACCACCAGACTCGAAGGCCAGGTCTATCACTTTGAAGCGTCCATTTCGCAAAATGCACACCGCGCTGTGATTCTCAGGATGCTTGAAAAGGAACAAATTGACGAAGTTATCGTCTATAATTTTCAAACTGCCAGCATGGAAATGCGTCGCACATTTTCTTTCAACCAGATTGGCGGCGTCGCAATTTCCAACGATGGAAAGACAGTGCTGATTGGAGGGCATAAAAAGCACGATACAGAGGCATTCATTCCGTTCGTTCAGGTCTGGCTCCCGGAGACCGAGACCGTCTTTGAAGACCATCTGACGTTTCGCGAATTGACAATTGGCAACACCAGGATTTCTGGCCACACGATTACAGAGGTCGCCTTTTCTCCGGACGGTGACAGCGTTGTTATTGCCGTCATGGGCGAGTACTCACCAGCGCATACTCAGCTGGTGCGAACGACATTGAAAGACCTGTCTGAAGTGGGTTCGGATGATTCCCGTTCTCTGTTTGGCCCTCTTCACCAGATCAGCTGGAATCAGGGGACTGTCCATAAGTTGGCGTTCAGTGCGGACGGTGCTTATGTCGCGGCAACGGTGCTGGGTGACGATGGAATCTATTGGGCTGATGTCTGGGATCTGAAGAAGGGTGAGCGACTTGGTCAAAGCGAGATCTTTTTCCGCCCCATCGATTCCATTGCATTCGATGCAGCTGGTACACAACTTGGACTTGGGGTGACGCTTCCGGGGCTGACTTCTGACGGAAGGCTCGCAAAGCAGGGCGAAGCCGCTGTCACGTCAGCTTACTCGGAGTTTCGGCTTTGGGACTTCGCGACTGAAACAACTCGGACGCTCCCCTATCAGACGAAGAGGGAGATCATGTTCCTCAAGCCGTTAAACGCCGGTTCGGGCAACGGCTGGTTTGTGGGGCACTCCGGCGGCGCGATTGCGGTGTGGCAGCCTGATTCTGTTCCGCCGTATCGCGAATTGAACGGTCACCGTCCCCATGAAGTCTGGGACCTTGCCTTTTCCGCTGATGGCTCAACGGTGTTCAGTGTCGGCGATGATCACAGGCTTCGTTCGTGGGACTTTGCCGCGGGCGTCGAAAAGAAGTCCTCTGATGCTCGTTCGATTCTTATTTCCTGTGTTGCCGTTTCTCCGGATGGTCGCTGGGTTGCCGCCGGAGGGTACGATGATGACGTTGTCGTTTACGATGCACAGTCATTGGATGTTGTGGCCACGCTGAAGGGGCATGCTCACGATGTCCGAGCACTGGCGTTTTCCAGCGACGGGCAAACGCTGGCCAGTGGCGGACGTGACAGGAACATTCGAATTTGGAATGTTCCGAGCTTTGAATTAGCCGGGGTTCGTGAAGGTCACGTCGATACCGTGCGGGCTCTGACGTGGACCACTGATGGCCAGTTGATTTCCGCTGGCAGCGACAGACGAATTCTCACCTGGGATTCCAAAGGCGCGATCATGAACGAACGCATCGATCCCGAGGGAATTCACTGCCTTGCGTTTGCTCCCGCTGGTCTGAAGATTCCTTTGCCATCGAAGATAGCCGCTCCGGCCGACAGCGATTTCGCGGTCGCTGTCCGGGCAAAGACAGCAGCCTCTTCGGAAAAAGCGGATGCTCCGAGGATCATTACGACCCAGAACAACGAACTCCTTGCGCTCGGTATGAACCATGGAGCGCTTCGTCTGTGGCACCTGCCTACGGATTCGGTCTTCTTCGAAGCCCAGCATCATGGAGTTCAGCTGAACTCGCTGGCCTTTTCTCCGGACGGGCAAACTCTGGCTGTGGGTGGCAGTGACGAAGCCATCTACCTGTGGCATGTCGCGACCGGAAGAAATGTGTTGACGTTCGATCAACTGGGTTCCTCGGTTCATCGAGTCCTCTTCTCCCCGGATGGAACACATCTGCTTGCCGCGTTGCATGACGGCACGATTCGCATCTGGCATGCGCCGGCCGTGCCGAAATAATCTTCAGCGAACGATTGCTGGTTGACCAGACTACGGGCGATGGGCTGGCGAACTGAAACGCATTCGTTATGTTGCCGACTATTGCCTGCGGATTGTGACGTTTTCCTGAAGCCGCGGCATGCTGTTCATTCGACTCACCTCAGCGTCTTCGCGATTGATGTAGAGATATCATGGCTCACAAGGGCGTCATTCTTCCGGTGTTGCAGAACTGGAGTTGCCACAACTGCGGAGGGTGCTGCCGTGAACATCAGATTGGAATCACTGAGGACGAAAAGCGGCGAATCGAAAAACAAGGCTGGACGGTCGCCGACGGCATTCCCGACGATCGTCCGTTGATGATTCCACTCGGTGCCGCATGGCGTCTGAACCATCGTGACGATGGTGCCTGCGTCTTTCTGAACGAACAAGGTCTGTGTCGCATCCATGCAAAGTTTGGCGAACCGGCTAAGCCGCTGGCGTGCCAGGTTTACCCGTATGCTGTTCATCCCTCAGGAGCTTCCGTCACCACAAGTCTCAGGTTCAGCTGTCCTTCGGTCGTTCAGAACCTGGGACAGCCGGTGGCTCAGCAGCGTATCTTTGTTGAACAGCTTGCGAAGCAGATCGTTCCCGCAAATTATTCTGCGCCTCCGGCACCAGACCTATTCAGAGGGCAGAAGCTGGAATGGTCTGATGTGACTCGAATGCAGGCCTTTCTTGAGCGAGGACTCGCGGATCGTCGCGTTGGAATTGCGACGCGTCTGATGCGCATTCTCTCGTGGCTGGAACTGCTTGAGCGGGCGCAGTCTGATGTCCTGCATGATTCACGTTTGGGCGACATGCTGACTTTGCTGCACGATGCGTCCGTGCGTGCGCAGCCGGATGATGAGCTGCCGGTGGTGCGACCATCCGGCCTTGGACGCGTCATGTTCCGTCAGATGATCGCGCAACTGCTGCGGCATGACACGGAGGTGACTGTCCGGAAAGGAATCGCCGGGCGAATTGGACTGCTCACTGGAGGAATCCGGTTTACTCTGGGTGTCGGTCGTGTTCCTGCGCAGGCCGATCCTGTTTCTGTGCGAGTCGCCTTCGGACTCTCGGCCCGACAAAGCAGCGATCGAACCCCCTGGTTTTCGCAACTGGAGGGGGAGTTCGGAGGCCGCAATGCTGACTTTGATGAAGTTCTGACACGCTACATGCTGGTGAAAATTCAGGGTCTTCATTTCTGCGGCAAAGCGTTTAACGATATGCCCATGATTGATGGCTTCCGTTCTCTGGCACTCATGTATCCGGCCATTCTTTGGGTCGCTCGTTATCGCGCGGCGTCCGACGGCAGGGACCACCTTGTTCTGCGGGACGTGCAGGCGGCGATGGCGACGCTGGATCATAGCTTTGGATATTCACCGGCTCTGGGGCTGAAGTCTTCTCAGCATCGAATCGCTCAGCTGTCAAAACTGCAGCAGATCACAGCCCTGTGCGGTTGGTATAGTCGATAGTCGCTGATTCAGCGGCAGAAAACGCCGAATGTGTGTGTCGCTATTCCTGAAAGTTGCACAGCGATGTTGAACTGGGAGGGCTCCTGTTTCGTGCACTTTTTCTGCCCCGGAAAACAGCCGAAGAAGTTTGCAGCAACATGTCCCGCGTTACGTGGCAGATTGTGACTTCGACGGGGTTCAGCTTTCCTCATGCGCAACGTTCGCTTTCAACTTCACCAAAGACTGAATTCGAGAAAGATTGCCTCTGTCTTTGTGGCGGTGACGCTGCTCATGGCCTGCGCAGGCTGCGCGGGGAAGACCCGGTTCTATTCAAAACTGACACCCCGTGATGAATTGCGGGAAACCAGGACACCCGTGGCTTTTCGCTACGGGAAGCCCAACTGGTGTCTGGACGGCATGCAGAAGATTGTCGAGCTGCCTTCGCGTGTCATGTTGGGAGGACGTTTGAAGGCTGATCGATTGCCATCCGAAGAAACTCGCGAAGTGCTGACCGATTATTTGCAGGAGAATAATCTCAGTGACATCCCGGTTCTTGTCAACGACTATGACCCCGTGGGCCAGTGGCAGCGGTTGAGAGAGAATGATCAAATTTCGCCTGGCTGGAAGTATACGGCCGGCGTCGTCGGACTGGTCAACTACACTCTGTTTCCGGGCCGCGTGTTTGCTCGCGACACATACAGTCCCTTCACAAACACACTGCACGTGAACACCGGCCGACTCTCGGATTCATTGCATGCTGCAGCCTATGCCAAAGATATTCGCACCAGAAATGCTCCGGGAACCTACGCTGTCGTCAACAGTCTGCCAGGGATCGCGCTTTGGAAGACAACGATCGCGGTTCACGACGTCGTGGCGTACGCCCAGGCCAAAGATAGCTGGCAGCTGGAATCCGGTGTTTACCGCGATCAGTATCCACAGGTCGCGGTGAAGACGATGGCACCTGTGGGGCTCTTCATGACTCCCGTCGGAAACGTGGCCTTGGCGGTGAGCGGTGGCGCCGTTGGTTACGCCGTCGGACGAACGGTGGAACAGCAACGTCTCGCGGAACGAGATGCTGTCAAGGTGGCGGAGGACGAACTTACGGGCCGAGCAGAAATCGACGACACGAATGATTCACGCAGCCACGATTCCGACGATGCAGGCATTGAGTTCGGCAGCTGAACAAATCGGCCACCGTCATGATGGTTACAATTGAGTCCGTAATTCGGTCGGCTCAAACGGACCATGAGTCTCCACGGTTGTGACAACGATCTCCCGCGCCGCATTCGCAGGACGTAAAGCACGGCTGATAAAACCGTAGCTGGGCTCGTGAGAGCTGAGGAACGCCTCCGAATTCTCACGAATCCGGCTACTTGAGTAAGGCGGCTGATAAAACCGTAGCTGGGCTCGTGAGAGTTCAGGAACGCCTCCGAATTCTCACAAATCCGGCTACTTGAGTGAGGCGGCTGATAAAACCGTAGCTGGGCTCGTGAGAGCTCAGGAACGCCTCCGAATTCTCACGAATCCGGCTACTTGAGTGAGGCGGCTGATAAAACCGTAGCCGGGTTCGTGAGAGCTCAGGAACGCCTCCGAATTCTCACGAATTCGGCTACTTGAGTCAGAACGGCTAACAAAACCGTAGCTGGGCTCGTGAGAGCTCAGAAACACCTCCGAATTCTCGCGAATCCGGCTACTTGGAGTAAGAACGGCTAACAAAACCGTAGCTGGGCTCTTGAGAGCTGAGGAACGCCTCCGAATTCTCACGAATCCGGCTACTTGAGTCAGTTTTGTTAGGCGTTTTAAGTCTATTCTCGCATCCATTCTTCGGGCGGATCCGGTTGCTGCCAGGTGCTCATTCCTCCGTCGACATACAGCATTTGTCCGTGGATGTGATCGGCGGCATCGCTGAGTAAGAACACGGCTGCACCGCTGCAGGCATCCGCCTGCGGAACCTTGCCGTTGGGAGTGTGAACTTCCATCCAGCGGCGGAACTTTTCGTTCTTCAGAGCAGGCTCAGTCAGGCGAGTCCACAGCAGGCCAGGGGCGACCCCGTTGACACGGATCCCCATCGGAGCCAGTGACACGCACAACGAACGGACCATCGCATCGACCGCGCCTTTGGATGTGTCATAGGCCACGTGAGTCTGTTCGGCCAACTTCCCGTTGATGGAGCCTACCAGCAGAATTCGTCCGGCGATTTTTTGTTCGGCCCAGCGTCTGGCGAAGTGCTGAATCAGGACGTATTGAGAATACACGTTCAGCTTCAGAGTTCTGTCGAATGTCGCAAAATCCATTTCCAGAAATGGAGCGTCGATAAACGTTCCGGCGTTGCAGACAAGCGTATCGATCTGAGAATTCAACTTCAGAGCCTGTTCAGCCAGCGCCAGTGGAGCTTCCGGCATTGGTTCCGCCAGGTCACCCACGACCACATGCGCGGGACCAGTGGCTGTTCGACATTTGTCTGCAGCTTTCAGGGCGGCGTCATGCATCCTGGTCCCGTGCAGAACGACAGATGCTCCGGCTTCTTTAATGGCAAAGGCAATCTCGAGGCCGATCCCCTGAGTACTTCCGGTGATAAATGCATTGCGGCCAGACAGCATGTTCATAATGGACTCCCCGTCGAGAACTTTTCTGTTGCGGCCGCATGTTATCAAAACCCCTGCCTGTGCCCGAGTGTCCCGCAGAAAGTCTCAGAGTTTGGCAGCGATTTCTGTCTGGGTTCGGGCACTCTCGCGTAGCAGGAGGCTGACCAAAACGGCCGTCGATCGCTGATCAGCAGTCAGAAGCTGGTTCGCCCGCGAAAAATACTACATGATCGTTCCGTGAGTAGACAGTTGCAGGGCAAGTCGTCGTATTCTCACGGGAGTTTTGCGGATCCACCGCTTACAATTTAAGAACTCCCGCGAAACAACAATCGTGTGATTTAGCTCCGTGCCTGTCATTGGCCACGCGGGATTCGTAACCTGAACGACGGAGATCACCGTTCATCCGAATCGCCCTGTTGATGCGGGGACGTCAGTTTCAGGAAGACGGCAAAGACTGAATTTATGACCATCGCTGGTTCCGAAAAACAACCTCAATCTTTTCCACGCAAGCGACGCAAGATGCTCGTGCGACGGTGGGTTACGTGGTTGATTGTGATGGGTTGTGTTCTCGCCGGTACTGGCCTGCTGGCGTTTCATGCGTCGTTGTGGCGAGCCAGAGTTGCTATCGAAGAACGTCGTCAGTCGGCAGCAGAGCGATGGTTGAGTGTTGCACGTTGCTGTTGGCCTGCGAATGGGGAATGGCACTTTCTGGCTGTGATTGTCAGTCGCCGAGCTGGAGATTTCGAACGCACAAAAAGAGAACTGAAGAATGCCTTTGATCTGGGATGGCCCAGCCAGGAGCTGGATCGCCAGCAATGGCTCGCTTACGCTCAGACCGGTCAGTTCGCTCAGGTGCGACAACATTGGAGTCAGTTGTTTCAGGACGCAGGATCTGATGGTCCGGAACTGTGTCGAGCCTACATTGATTTCTTGATGACTCGATTTCAGCTTCATGAAGTCGCGGAAATCATTGAGGGTTGGCGTAGTGATTTTCCCGAGGACCCCGGCCCGTGGATCATCGAGGGCATGATTTCCGCCAATCAGCTTCTTTGGTCGACCGCAGAGTCCAGTTTCCGGAAGGCTCTGGAGCTGGATCCGTCACTTGAAGACGCGAGATTCCGGCTGGCCGAGACGCAGATTCGCCAGCTGAAGTTTTCCGAGGCAGAGACCAATCTGCGGCAACTCGTCCGACAGACGCCCGAAGTAACGGCTTCGCTGGCCCACTGCATGTCGCAGCAGGGACGACTCGCCGAAGCCCTGACATCTCTGCAGTCGGCCGCGAAAACTCACCCGCAGAATTTACAGGTTCTGGCCGAACTGGGACGCCTGCAGCTAATGGACGGCGACTATTCCAACGCGATTGTCGCACTGGAAGCGGCGTTGAAAATTCAGCCCGAGAACACCGAATTTCGCTACGCCTATGCTCAGGCCCTCCGCAACTCGGGCCGGGAACAGGAAGCCGTGGAACATTTTGAACGTGTCGATGAAGCGACGAAAGCTCTGAGGGATCTGGCTCGTCTGACAAAGCAGGTTGTCTCTCATCCGGACGACATTGAGGCTCGTTTCAAGGTCGCTGAGATCACGTGGAACTGGAAGTCTCGTCAGGATGGACTGGCGTGGCTGCTGAGCGTACTGGACTATGAGCCGACTCATCGAGCGACGCATGCTCTGCTGGCCAAACATTACTCCGAAGTCGGAGATAAAGATAAGGCGGAGGTTCATGCCAGAATGAGTTCTGGAGAATAGTGCGCGTGCCTCTCATGAATCAAAAAAGGATACAAAGAAATTCTCAACATGAAGGCTGCGACGGTGACGACACAGCCACGCAACATCGCCGTTGCAATGCGAAGGTTCGAGACAGCCGGATTGCCTCCCGACATTTGTCCCGCCCTAACGTCGATCGACAAGTGCATTGTTCCGGTCGTGGATGCCCTGAGCAGGAGCTTTGGCTGTACTCTGCACTGCTGCTGCTGCTTTTCGCCGCCGTCGGATGTGCAGATTCATCACAAGAGAAAGTTGCAGAGGAGGCCGCCGCTGCGGTGCGGCCTGCCTCGTCGCCGGAAAAAGTTGGCAGTGCCGACACCAGGATTCGTTTTACAGAAATCACCCCGGACTGCGGTCTGCAATTTGTGGCACGGACCGGACAGGAGGACGGCCGGTTTACGATCCTGGAGAGCCTCGGTAGTGGCGTTGCGATTCTTGACCTGGACCGGGATCAGTTGCTGGATGTCATTGCTGTTGGGGGAGGCACGTTTGATAGCCACGGGATTCCTCAGGGCCGACAGCATGGCGTTTTTCGTCAAGGGGCCTCTTTGCTGTTCGACAATGTGAGTCAAGATTCAGGACTGTGCAATGATCCGGCTTATTCTCATGGTGTTTCCGTGGGCGACTGGGACAACGACGGATTCGAAGATGTTCTGATCACCGGGTTTCAGTCAATACGTCTGTTTCGGAACAATGGCGATGGGACGTTTGAAGATGTGAGTTCCGCAGTGGACTTTCCGACCAATGCGTGGTCAACCAGTTCCGCGTTTCTGGATGCCGATGGCGATGGGGATCTTGAGTTTTACATCGTGAATTATGTGAACTGGACTCCCACCAACAATCCCGAATGTCAGGTGAACGGACATCGCGATGTTTGTCCGCCGGGCAGTTTTGAGGCGATTTCTGACCTGCTGTATTACAACAACGGGGACGGCAGTTTCCGGAATATTTCTGAAACGTCAGGGCTCAATGAGGGTGGCAAGGGACTGGCCGTGATTTCGGGAGACGTGGATCTGGACGGCGATTCAGATCTTTATGTGGCCAACGACACGAATGCCAATTTTCTTTACATCAATGATGGGCACGGCGTGTTCACAGACAACGCGCTGGTCGCAGGATGCGCGTTGGGGCCAACGATGGATGCTGAAGGCAGCATGGGAGTCGAATTTGCGGATTTCAACAAGGACCGACTGCCCGACATCTGGGTCTCAAACTACGAGAACCAAAGCTTTGCCATGTATGAAAGTCGGGCTCCTGGTGTCTTTCAGCATGTCAGTGCGATCCGAGGAATTACTGCCGTTGGGAGATTGTTTGTCGGTTTTGGCACTGGGGCGCTCGACGCCGACCTGGATGGGGATCTTGATCTGTATTCAGCCAACGGGCATGTCATGTACGGTGAGCAATCGAAGCCCGATCTTCAGTTGCCCCTTGTCTATGAGAACCTTGATGGGGCGATGTTTCGAAATGTCGCGCAACGGACAGGAGACTATGGATCGCGAGTTCACATGGGACGGGGTGTGGCCTTTGGAGATCTGGATCGTGATGGCCGAACGGATCTCGCCATCGCGCATTCCAATGAGCCGCTTTCCCTTCTGCACAACAACTCCTCCACAGATTCAGGCTGGACGGCTGTAGAGCTCGTCGGCATCACAGGGAATCGCTCGGCCATAGGGGCTTTTGCGATCGTGAATAATTCTGTGCGGTTGGTCACCGGTGGTGGAAGTTACCTTTCAGATTCTTCCAACCAACTGATCTGGGCCGTCCCTCGGGGGGCAAAAAGTGTCACAATTGAGGTGACCTGGCCCTCAGGAGTGCGCCAAGTTCAGGAGATCTCGACTGACAGTGTCAATATTGTGCGGGAAAGAGTTGAGCAATAGATTTTCATACGCTAATATTTTTTGCTTTCCTTCCTGCAAAATTGACAATACGCATGAAAAAACTAAACGCCTGTTCTCTTCTCGCCTTTTCGGTTCTCGGAATCGCTGGCTGCGGTGGCGGAGCATCCGATGCTCCGAGCGTCGCCAAGGTCTCCGGGACGGTGATGGTTGACGGCAAGCCGCAGGGCGGGCTGACGGTGGAGTTTCACCCGGATTCAGCGTCCGGGACCAAAGGTCCGATGTCAACCGGACTTACCGCGGATGATGGCTCTTTTATCCTCTCAACCTCGACCGGCCGAGCTGGTGCGGTCATTGGAAATCATAAGGTTCTGGTGAAGTGTCCGTGGAGCTTGACGGGGCGTGCCAGCAAAAGTCCTGCTCCGATCACCGCCGATGGCTTTGGGTCAGATGCTTCAGGAAAAGCTCCCGCTGCACCAGCGGCTCCCAAAAGTGATTGCACGGTCGACCTTAAATACGAAGACGCAGGGACTACACCTCTGAAGGCAGTTGTTCCGCCAGAGGGCGTCTCTGATCTCCTGTTGCAGGCGACCTCAGAATAGTTCGGTTGAGCATTCAGGATTATCTGTCAGTTGTTGTCTTGTTCTGTTCTTATTCTTTCAGGAGACGTCTCATGAACACCCGTCCTGGCTGGATCCGCCGTGGATTCACACTCATCGAACTGTTGGTCGTGATTGCGATTATCGCAATTCTGATCGCGCTGCTGCTGCCTGCGGTTCAGCAGGCTCGAGAAGCCGCACGCCGAACGCAGTGCAAGAATAATCTGAAGCAGATTGGTCTTGCGATGCACAACTACCATGACACCTATGGACGGTTTCCTCCGTCAGAAGTGCATAAGCAACCGTTCCTCAATGCTGCTAACAATAACTGGGATGATCAGACGAGCAATTGGGCTGTGTATTTGCTGCCGTATATCGAGCAGGGCAATGTCTACAGCAAGATCGACTTCACCTACACGTACAATGCCACAACGGGAGCCGGTGGAGCGGCCATCGGTAATCGCGATGCACTGGGCAACAATTATGCGGCCTACCTTTGCCCATCAAATCCGGTCGGAGCGAATCAGAAGAACAGTGGTCTCTATCAGATCATGCACTACTTCATCGTAGGTTGGGGTGCACAGGAACCACCGGGCGGTCGAGCTCGCCATCAGTGGGCGATTGGCCAGACTGGGAATCTTCAGTTCAGAGGCGTCTCCTACTACAACTCCTCGACTGGGATTCGCGATATCAATGATGGCACAACCAATCAGATCATGGTTGGGGAAGTTCGAGGGTTCCGGCCTACTTGCAAGAACCAGATGACCAACATTCGTGACTGGCGCGGCATGCGGTGGGAAATTTCCACTGGGACGAATATGCCAATCAATGGTATCCACTATGACGGTTCGCAAACGCCGGGAGATTGTCCCAACGTTGCTGACCAGGGGACTTGCACAAACTGCCGTTGGGAAAATATGGCCAGCTTTCATACCGGTGGCACTCAGGCCGTGCTCGCCGACGGTTCGACTCGCTTCCTGAGCGAGAACATCGACACGTCCTTGTTCCAGCGACTGGGATCCATCAGCGACGGTGCGGTCGTTGGTGAATTCTGATTCACGTTCTTTGCGACCGTAGATATGACTTTGAGGGCGACTTCATCAATTTGAAGTCGCCCTTTTTTCGTATGAGGACTCTATCGGCTCCTTCACTTTGCGTTGGATTTGCTTTCGCTCGCTTCTTCGAGTGCTTTGGCTTCGAGTGCTTTGGCACGCCGGATCAATTCCAAATCGTCCGGACGCCGCTTCAGGGCTTGATTCAGAAGTTCCAACGCCTCCTCCGAGCGCTTCAACTGCTCCAGAACATAAGCAAGGTCACTGCGACCTTCGACACTTTCCGGATGATGAATCAACAGCTTCCTAAGCCACACTTCAGCGTCTGACCAGTTCGATTCAAGAATGGACAACGCACCCAGCTCGCCAAGAAACCGCAGGTTCGCCGGATCGATCGCAATGCCCTCCCTCAGCACTCTTCTGGCCTCGTTGACATCTCCTGATTCCTGCAAAATAATCGCCAGCAACAGACGGTTTTCAATAAGATCAGGATGCTTCGCCACCAGCCGCGTCAGTGCGATCAAACTCTGCTGATCACCCGCGTTCGCGCGCTCGGCTGCTATTCGACCTCGCCATAAAGGATCTTGCCGAGAATTCGCGACGGCCGCGAGATCCTTGTCATCAATCTCACCGTCTGTACTGGGCAGCTCGGAGTGCTCTGAGGAGTGCTGCGTTTTTTCTGCTGATGCTTCCGCCACGATCCGTTGTTCCAGTGCCGTGGTTTCCCGATAGTGGCCCTCAACGGCTCGAAGAATGTTCAGGGCGTCTTGCTTTTTTCCCTCTTCAAAACGAAGCCGAGCCCTGCGCCAGAGAACCGCCGGGTGCCGGGGAAATTGTTTCTCGGCCAGCGTCAGTGTTCGTTCACATTCATCTCCACGTTGCAGTTCGGACAATGAATCGGCATACCGAATCAGCGCGGCCAGTGAGGGACGTTCGGATTCGGTGACCTGCCTCAGAAGTTCCGTCGCTTTTTCGGGTTCCTGCTCCTGGAGCCTGAGGGACAGCAGGTATTTCCAACGCATACGCCGAGGTGCCAATTTGATCGCCGATTCATAGCAGGCAATCGCTTCGCTGTGATATTCATGAGCATCCAGTGCCATGGCATAGTGTCCCCATGCGTCCGCTGACGCAGGCTTTGATCTGACATCCGTCAGTCGCTCCCGCAGAAACTCGGCCACTTCCGGATAGGCCTGCGACAGGTCGGGCTGAGGTGGTTCAGGGGGACGGGCTGTGTTGCTGCATCCAGCCAGCAAGCAGGCCATTGAAACGGTCAGCCAGAAATTCAACGCCCTGAACACAGGCTCGCACCCTTAATTGGAAAGAGATCCCCGACCACGCTCAATGACAGTAACTCCAGAGCCGGGGGGCATCAGGAACTCCTCGGCTCTCAGGTCACCGTGCGGCCATTTGACAGTCAACTTTAGTGTTGCTTCACCGTGAGGCATAGCCATGTAGAACTCATCCGCATGACTACTCATGTAACTTTGGCACGGCTGAAATGTCTGGTGGAATTCGATTCCGGCAGCATTCCGCACGGAAAAGGCGACGCCCGGGCAACTTCGCTGACCGAGTTTCGGGTCAACAAATTGGAGTGTGATTCCCTGTCGCACTGCAACGAAATCATTTCGCAGTACGATAGCGGGTTCCCCTGTCGTGCTAATGACCGCATCCGGATCGCCATCGCGGTCAAGATCACCAATGGCAAGGCCGCGAGCGACGTGAGTTTTCCCCGACGCCACTTCCAGAGCTTCCCACTTGCCTCCGGGAATCTTTGCTTTCAGTAACTGAATTTCCTGTTGATAAGGACTCCAGAAATCATCCGGCGCCCCGGGCTTTCCGTCCTGCCGTTTGACTCGCCCATTTACGGTCAGCAATTCACTGACTCCATCCAGATCAAAATCTGTCGCCGCAAGTCCGAATCCCGTCAACGGACGAGTCGCCGTGAGGATGCCGGTCTCCCGACAGCGATCGAGACAGAACCCCAGGTTGTCTCTGCAATAAACCGCATGAGACTCTCCGTCCAGATTCGAAACCACCACGTCCTCAGTTCCATCATCATTGAAATGTCCCAGGGCCAACCCCATTGATCCCTGAGCACGCCCCTGAAAATCGAGGTCACAACCATGAATCCCTGCTTCTTCCCGGAACGTTCCCTGTTGATTGATCCACAGCAGATTCGGATGCTGATCACTGGCCACATAGATATCGATCCATTGATCCCCGTTCCAGTCCAGTGCCGTTACACCGAGACCAGCGGATCGCTTCTGTGAGATTCCCGTGTCTGCCGAAACATCCAGAAACTCTGGCCGGCCGTCTGAAGACTCCCCTGTTAAATTTCGGAACAACTTGTCAGCCGTGGGCGGGAACAGTCCCGGAGTACAAAAGTCGGCATCACCACCTCCCAGACGAGTACATTCGCGATGCTGGTAGTCGACATAGTTCGTTACAAATAGATCGAGCCAGCCGTCGCGATCATAGTCCAGCCAGCAGGCCGATGTGCCCCAGTCTGAACTTGCAAGTCCACTCGTCGCTGTAACATCCTTGAACTCTTTGCCCGATTGGTTCAACCAAAGAGAATTTGTCCTGCGCGATGTGATGAAAAGATCCGGCCATCCATCGTTATTCGCATCGCCCACGGCGATGCCAGCACCGGTGAGTTCCTTCAGTCCCATGGCCTCCGAGCACTCCAGAAACCGCCCCGCACCTTCCTGCCTGAATAATCCGACAGGAGTGGCTTCAGAGTCTTCTGCAATAAACAACACGTCCAATAGGCCATTGCGATCGAAGTCCAGCACTGCACAGCCACAGCCAATGATCGCTGACAGTTCATAGTCCTTCGCGCCGTGTGGTCGATCCTCGTAATGGATCGCCCATTCCTCTGCCACGTTCGTCAATGCCGCAGCAGGACGTGCGGCAACATTAGTCTGCCTCTGAGGAGGTGCAGAAGCACCGCCACATCCTGTTAATGGAAGGATTAAGCCGCAAAGGAAAACTACGCAGAAAGACGGCGGATTCATCTGAGCCGCGAAACTCCACGGACGTCGCGAATTCGTTTTCAATGTCAGCTTTGTCATCATACTTGCGTCAACGTGTGATTCGATGGGCATCACTGCCATTCGTCGCGTTCCTCAGCGGTTGCAAGGAGCCCGCCTGTGTTTGCTGACACCGTGACCCTACTGTAGAGTGCCGCGGAACTACAGTCAACGAGCACGCAAACACCATGGACATCGACCACATGCATGGTCAAATCGGAGTCACTCAATGCCTTCTGAGGCAATCAAGGCAACAGGCTCAGCACCCAGCACAACAGCACTCGCGTTCGCAGCGGCGAAGACGAAGGCGGAACGACTAACGCTGCCAAAGCTGGAACGCAAGCTGCCTGCGAGCTGTCAAAGGCTCTGCACCGGATGCTGATGCGGCGTTCCGTGAGTTTTACCGAGCAAAGGCGCCGTCCGCATTCCTCCCCGGGTCGAGTACTTTCAGGCAAAGATGGGTGTGAAGTCAAAGTCCATCAAGATCATGGACCTGAAGCACCGCTGGGCGTCCTGCACCGCGAGCGGTAACCTGAACTTCCATTGGAAGTGCATGATGGCACCGCTGACAATCATCGATTACATCGTGGTCCATGAACTGGCTCATCTGATCCATCCGAATCATTCGGCGGCGTTCTGGAATGAACTGGATAAAGTCATGCCCGACTTTGAGGAACGCAAAGCCTGGTTGAGGGACAACGGGGCGGGAATGGATCTGTAGCCAGGAGGCCTGACCGCTCCGGTCGCTGCAAGTCAGAATCATCATGACTGCAAGTTGAAGAGATCGTCCAGACAGATCCTGCGGGGAAGATGGTCCCGGGCGTGGTCAAAAAATACGCGTAATGGCGAAAAATGGCACAGTCACAAACGAAAAGAACCCCG
>JBPOIW010000069.1:0-38171 GCA_052034165.1 Planctomycetota bacterium
CGAGTGATCAAAAGAAAAATGTCCCGATGGAACAAGTGCCGTCCCAAACATCGAAAGCAAAAAACCTTGACGAAAACCTTTGACCAGACTGTGGTTATGATTCATTGAACGGTATTGGCGGTAAACGACGAAATCAACACTCTTCATTGTCGGAGGCGACCAATTCGTCACCGCAAATACAAGAACTCATTGCTGTTCAGAATCACTCTGCAGAACGCCGCAAGTCCCTGGCTCGCAACAAAATCGTCCGCCAGATCGATCTCCTCCGGAGTCGCCTCGCGTCCAAATGCTCTCAGATAAACTCGAGAAACCTGTGTTTTGACTTCTTCACCCGCCTCCTGCTTGACTTGCGTTGCGAAGTAATCGGCCATTGTAAAGACAAGTGAGTTATTCATCAGCGACAAAGCCTGCAGCGGAGTGATTGTGTTCGCTCGCTTTGGCGCTGTGGTTGAAGGATCAGGACAATCAAATGTGTCGAGAAACGGGTTACGTCCACCACGCGGCATAAAGCGATAAATCGTACGACGATGAGTCTCAAAGGTCGCTTCCTCAAGCAGCTTATAAAAATTGCTGCCCTTGAATTTGAAATGTTCAACATCGCGATAACCACGACCCCCAATTTCCGGATTCAATCGACCCGTCACCACAAGTACCGCATCGCGAAGCTCTTCCGCATCCAGACGTTGCGGAGCCTTTCTCCATATGAGTCGATTGTCTGCATCAATTCTGCTGTTGGCTTCAACTGGTGCCGATGCCTGTCGGTATGTCGCTGAAGTCACAATCAATCGATGCAATGGCTTGAGCCGATATCCCAGCGACTGAAACTGCAAACCAAGCCAGTCCAAAAGTTCCGGATGACTTGGTCGGCCTCCGTTAAAACCGAAGTCGCTGGGCGTGGCGACCAACCCCTGACCAAAGTGATAATGCCAAACCCGATTCACCATGACTCTGACAAATAGCGGGTTGTCGCGATGAGTAATCCAGTCGGCTAGACGAATTCGACGCTCCGCATCCGGCGCGTCCGGAGCCAGTCCAAAACTCGCTTCGCCTCCGGGCACCGCCGATAACCCGGTCGGCGTCACAACATCGCCCGGACTCCCCACGTCGCCTCGCCGCAGAACTCGTGAAGCACCAGGATTGTTTGAAATGCATGCATACAACACCTGCGATTCGGATCGAACAATGCTCTCGCGTTCACTGCTCAACTGGTTCTTTTCATCTACCAATGCCTGATGGCTTTTTCGCTGTGTTTCCGTGAATCTGGCCAGCATATCTTTTTCAGACACATGGTTCATATCCGATGCGCCGGCAGAGGCAGCGACTTCTTCGGCCGTCAATGCGCGATCGTAAAGCAAGCCTCGTTCAATGCGACCGGCCAGCATTCGATTACCGCCGGGCGGCCCATGACGCAGACCGAAGACAAGCTGAAACTTGCCTGAGGCATACTTCTGAATTTCACCAGGACGATAAGCGACACCATACGGCTTTCCATCGCGATAACCAATGATCGTTCCATCCGCCTGATAAACGATGGCGAAGTGAATCGATCGTTGCATGGCCTCGGTTTCCTCCGCTCCATTGAACGGCATTGTTCGGACAAAACCATTGCTTCCGGCCATCCATTTTCGAGTGTCACGTTCACCGAATACAATTGCGTCAAACGTTACGCCATCGAACGTCTGCAGGCTGATCGCTGCTCCCCCGCCCTGCTCGAGGTTATCCAGCTGAACCCATGCCTCCAGAGTTTTCTCGGCGATATCCATCGCGATCGGGGCCGAGGCGACAAACCCATCTTTACCGTCAACGACCAGCGTACCGTTCTCCAACCTCGCTCCGCCGCTGAGCGTCGCTTTGATCGCCCCTTCGCTGTCGTTCAGGTCTTCGTTGAATTCCCATCGCGCGAACGCTTTGGGAGGCTCTGGCCCCTTGTAGACTGAGGCTTTGCGTTCCGCGACAATCGCATCGCGGATGGGCTGTTGGATCGCTTCGAGTTCATGCAGCAGCACTTTCGTTCGTTGATCAACCCATTGAATTCGCTGCTGCTGTTCGGCCGACAGCGGGACTCGAATCGTCCGTTCCCCGTGAGTCACCCCGTTGAGCGTTGCGGCAAACTGGTAATAGTTCTGCTGTGAGATTGGATCAAACTTGTGATCATGACACCGTGCACAGTTAGCCGTGAGCCCAAGAAATGTCTGGCCTACTGAACCAACCAGATCCTCCAGCTCATCCTGAGCCATCGACATCCGCATCTTGTCGTTCGAAGGCAGAGTTGTGTTGTGCGGTCCGGCCACCAGAAATCCACTGGCCGAAACCGCATTGAAATCATCCGGATGCAGGACATCACCGGCTAACTGCAATCTGACAAATTGATCATAGGGCATATCCTGATTCAGCGCAGCGATGACCCAGTTTCTGTAGTGCCAGAAGTTATCCCGAGGCTCGTCGTACTCGAACCCATTGCTTTCTCCAAACCTGGCCACATCCAGCCAATGCCTCGCCCAGCGTTCGCCATAATGAGGCGAGGCCAGCATACGATCAACGAGTTTCTCCCAGGCATCATCAGAGTTGTCAGCGAGAAACGCATTGACTTCATCAGGAGTCGGCGGAAGCCCCAACAGATCAAAACTCAGCCGACGAATCAGCGTTCGTTTATCAGCGATCGGTGACGGCGACAATCCGGCTTGTTGAAGTCTCTCCAAAACAAACGCATCAACGGGATTCGTCGACCAGCCAGCCAGTTCAATCTGAGGTGGTTTATGGCTCTGCAAAGGTTTCAGCGACCACCAATCGACGCCAGCGCGCGAATCCGTCGTGAATCGAAACGGATCGATTTTCTCAGTCCCCCATTCCGCACCGCCGGTGATCCACGCTTTCAGCGTCGATTTTTCTTCATTCGTCAACGGTTTCTTCGGCGGCATCGTGTCCGATTCGACATGCTGCCAGAGAAGACTGTTTTCCAAATCACCGGGTTCGATAACACGTCCCGACTCTCCGCCCGCCATCGCGGAATCGCGACTGGAGAGGTCCAGCTTTCCCTTGGCGTCCGACCCCTCGTGACAACTCAGGCACCGCTGTACGAACAAAGGTGCAATCGTTCGATCAAAATCCGTGGCTTCGTCAGCGGCGACGATTCGCGTCGACGTCACAAAAGTCAAAAGCACCAGAATATTTCTCGGTGCGTTCATTCGAAAACAACACATCCCAATGGCCTCGCGCGTGGGCTCTCGTTCAGTCAGGGACTACTCTTCAGGTCAGGATAACCGTCTGAGCGAAGCGTGTCACTGAATATGAGATGTTCGTCGATCACCTGATTCTCTGACGGACGTATTCGCAGCCTTCTGGTTCTCGATGGCATCGGTTGCGGGGGCCACTAAAGTCACGAAGCCTATTCGGCAGAAGATCCGCAGAAACGACTCACACGCCACCATAACTAAAGATTTTCGAATTGCTGACAGATTACGCCCGGTATACACTGTGTGTATCCAGTGAAAGGGCATTCGGAAATGGAAAAGACACTGATCAAGCACGGGAATAGTCTTGCGATTGTCATCGACAAACCTGTTCTCGACCTCCTTCAAATCACGGCGGACACGAAGATTGAGCTGACCACGAACGGAGATGCGATCATGCTGACTCCGATCCGCGACAAGAAGCGTCAAGCACTTCTGCAAGCCGCGCTGCAAAAGATCAATAGTCAGTTCGGCGACGATCTCAGGAAGTTAGCCGAATAGATGAGCGATATTGATTTCCTGAGCGTGCAGGACGTGCTTCTTGCCCATACAGATCAGATCTCTCGCTACGGCGGTGACCCGAGTGTTCGCGATTTGGGTTTGCTTGAGTCTGCCATTGCACAGCCACAGGCGACATTTGGTAAGGCATTTCTACATGTCTTTCCGTTCGAGATGGCTGCAGCCTACATGTTTCACATTGTACAGAACCATCCATTCGTTGACGGAAATAAACGAACGGGCGCTGTTGCCGCATTGCTGTTCCTTGAACTGAACGACGTTGTGATTGACGCACCTGCCGGCTCCATTTACGAAAAGACGATTGCCGTTGCCAACGGACGCGCGGACAAGCGAGAGATTTCATTGTTCTTCGCGAGAATTACTGTGACGCATTGAGCTGACCCAATAACTCCTCCACCACCATCTCAGAACTCTTCAACGATGCGAACCATCTGTTTGTGCCTGATTGCTGTCGTGACGCTGAGTTTGTCCAGCTTCACGTACAAGATGATGCGTGAAAGACCTCACGATGGCCAAGCGAAACCGACGCTGAACCCGAGTAACGCTGCGGTCGATGAAATTCTCGAACAGGATCTGAACGAACCCAAATGCTGCCGTAAGGAGCTCTCTCGCTTTCGCCGAACACGGTTGTTTATTCCTCAATTTGTTCTTGCACGAGAGTCAAAAGAGCACAAGACAACGGCTTGCTCGATTTTGCATTGATAGCAGATTTCTCATGGATTCAGGCGAAGTGCTTCTTTAGACTTTGGACTCGCCGTCGAAAATCCAGCCCTTACAGAAACGATGGCGACACCCCCTGTGCTGTGTCTCTTTGAGGTTTTGAAATGAGTCTTGTGCAACAGCGAACTGAATTTCACAGTTCCTCCCAACGTGTAGTTTCCTTACTGACTGTTCTGTCAGTCATTGCACTGCCGTTAAACGTTCTTGAGCCAGCATGTGTACAGGCGGCAAACGTTATTGTCACTGGGACAACTTCAAATCCGCTGCTCGGGAACTATCGCGGCACCTTGACAGGTGCGATTTCAGGACTCAGTATTTCTGCACAAGACATTGTGGCAGCCGTCGATCAAACCGGGAAAATGACAATCTCGGTCCCCGGCCTGGGCACAGGCACAGTGACTCCGAACGGCCAATGTCGAGCAACCGCGCGATTTATTTTGAACCGCAATAATTTGACGGTTTCTTTCGTCGGAACTCTTGTCGCGGTCAAGAGTCCCTCGACAGGAAAAGTCATCAGTGTCGTTGGCGTCGGCACTTGGCGCGTCACCACTCCGGGAGTTGTGGGTGGCGGGAAGTGGATTATTCGACAGGCGTTATAAGGCTGTCAGACATTGGACATCCTTGCCGCGGAAGACGAGTTCACGGGATCCGAAGTTCAATTGCCTTCAGCTCATCATCCCGGTTGATCGTCAGAGAGACTCTCTGGCCGGTGCGAAAGGTGGCGAGTTGTTGCTGGAAGTCGGTGACGCTGGTGATGACAGCATCCTCCACCAACACAATCAGGTCTCCTCGCTGCAGGCCCGACTTTCCGGATAACGACCCCTTCGCCACATCGTCAACAAATGCTGGGGTTCGTTCCACAACGTTGGGAACCATGGTCAGACCATATTTCGCCGTCAGATCTTTATCGGAAATCATGGCCACATCAGCGGTTGCATCTTTGGGCTTCTGATCGATTTTTTTGCCCGCCATGATGGCCTCTACCACGGGCTTTAGCATCGTCAGAGGAACCGCATAGTTAACCCACGTGCGACTCGACGCATGACGAATCTCACGACCAATCAAACCCACCGGCATTCCCACGGCGTCAGTTAAGAGTCCGCCGGCTGCTCCAGAGTTATTGGTGATCGCATCGATCAGCCAGATTGGCGATTTGACAGGAAACTTCCAGCGGCCCTGAGTGGCTTCCAATGGAACTTTGGCCGCGACAACTCCGTGAACCACCGAAACAGGTTCATTACCCGC
Source organism: Planctomycetota bacterium (assembly GCA_052034165.1). Taxonomy (GTDB): domain Bacteria; phylum Planctomycetota; class Planctomycetia; order Planctomycetales; family Planctomycetaceae; genus SXXK01. The sequence goes on from JBPOIW010000069.1 coordinate 5,715, forward strand.
AGCAACTCGAAACATGTTTGAAAAGGCATACACCGACGAACCCACTTCGGGATCTGTTGCCTGAGCCAAATCCACAAAAGGAAAGATTTCGCCCGGTTCTGTTTTCAGCTTCAGTAACGCCGCGTCATGTTCTGCACTGGTACCAATCGTGTCGACCGGGAACCTTCGACCGTCAGCAGTCACAGCTGTCAGGAAACCTGTGCTGACCAGATGATTCCAGACGGTCAACACGTGGCCTTCTTTGGAAACCAGAATGCCGGTTCCATACGAATCAAGACTTCCCGCCCCGGCCCCGAACAGCTTGACGATAACAGGCTGCCGCAACGCGACAACTTCCAGATGAGTCGGCGCAGGCGTCTGAGCCATCAATTGCGCTGCGTGACCCGTCAGTACCAGAAAGGCTCCGACGAGAACCTGAAAGATCACTATGCTTCTGCGAAGTACGGATGTCATTGTTTCACCTTCACTTCGCCCATCGTCAGCCAGGTAAGCTGCTCCTGAACGCCCACGATGATCCCAACCCGCCCCGGGAAAACGGCATTCGCCGATTCCTGCCAGTTCTCAAACACCAGCCGTGCCTCATCAATACCCTGTCCATATTCCACGTCAACACCAACGGGAAACGGCGATTCTGGTGTGAAATACCATCGACAGGTGCGAGCCCCTTCGCGAGTCACAAGAATACTCACTGGCCTCTGCAAAGGCAGATGCAAAGTCTGTCCCATGGCGAGTTGCTCGTTGAAGGCCGTTTTTTCAGCACTCAACAATCTGCGAAGCTGCAGTACGGCCGTCAGCAAACCAGGAAGCTGAGCAGGCTCTTCGGCAGCAACGGGATTCTCTGCATTCTGCAGGTACGGCACGCCGTCAAGCTTCAGCCCAGCCGCCGTTGGACCAATCGTCAGTTCGCCAGTGAGAGATATCGGCGGCGTCTTTGAATCTTTTGTTTCGGATCCGGACGAACCGAATGATATCTGCCAGACACTCTTCGGATCACCTTTTGTTCCAACTCGTGCTCGCATCGGGTCCAGTAGTTTGCTCTGCTGAACTTCATTGAAGTGGTAATTGCAGAAACCATCTCGCTCCACGAAGAGTCTGGTTAGCTCTTTGGGCAGTTCTTCGGGTGCTTCGAATTTTTGTTTCTCGTCGTCCGGCTCATCAGGATGCTTTTCGTCTTTCGGCTTTCGTTCTTCCGGGAGTTCCGGTGCCTTTTGAAAGTCATGCAACGGACGAAGTCGAATCGTGGCGGAGTGCAAACCTTCTTTGTCACGCCACGTCAGAGGCAGCCGAGTTCCCTCCGGATAAATCCCCAGCACGTTCTGAAAATCATTCGCCGAACTTACGAGGCGACCCGCAAAAGAAACAATCTGTGCCCGTGCACGAAGGCCGCGCCGCCACGCTTCGGATAACTCAGAAACCTGGCTGACGACAACTTCGCCCTCAACCGTTTCGACGGTAAATTCGGGAACACCATGATCGACGATCAACCCACACTTCAGATGCTCAATAAATAATTGAACCTGATTCACACTGATCGCGTAAGCCGCCCCTGAGTTCACGCGGCCGCGTTTCTCGAAGGATGCGCGACCATTGATCCCAATCCAGCGCCCCTGAATATCAAACAGAGGGCCTCCGGAGTTGCCGGGATTGATTGAAGCATCGATCTGTATGCAGTCGGTGTATTCCAGAAATGTGTTGGCGGGATATTGATATCGACGAACTCCGCTCACGATGCCGTAGGTCACAGTCGGAGTAAAATCGGAGGCCAACAGGAAGGGATTACCCAATGCCATCACTTCGTCACCGACTCGCACCTGGTCGCTGTCACCAGCCTGAGCAGCCACGAAATCCGTTCGCCCCTGAAGCTGAATCAGAGCGACATCGCCCGTGGGATCGATACCAACGATAACACCGTCGTAGAGCTTCCCATTGTCCAGTCCACACTTCATGAACGAACCGGAACCCGATGTCACGTGATAGTTGCTGATTGCGAACCCGTCCGCCGAAATCAGCACACCCGATCCGCCACCTTCTCCATTCGGAGCCATAACGCAGACGACACTGGGCGAAATTCGGCCGATCGTTTCAACACGAGCCGTTTCACGCTGCACCAACGTTTGCTGCGCGCGGACATTGCACGGTGTCGTCATCCAAACAGAAAAAAACAGCAGCAAAGTGGAAAGCTGACTCAGACGCTTCATTTCTGTTTGTCCTTGGCAATCAGCAACTTTGCGTCCGCAAGGTCCAGCCAATCGCAGGTACTTTCGTTGTCACCGAAGTCAACAAGGATCGTCAGTGTTGAGATACCGCTCAGCGGCAGTTGCAATGGTAGTGGTTCATCCGTCGTCGAAATGTTCTTTTCAAACAGAACGTTTCCATCCCCAGAGATCTTCAAGGCCACAATATGCTTACCACTGTAGGCAACTTCATCGTCAATTCCGACGAGACAATCCAATGAGGTATATTTCTCATCAAGTGCCCATGAGATTTCTGTTCGTGAGTGGATGCAGAGTCCCTTTGAGAATTCTCGACCTCTTAATCGGAGCCGGGACGTTCGCTCCATGGTTGTGTCGCGACGCGGACCAAAGAGAAGTGCTTCCTCCTCCTTGTCAATAAGTCCGGCCAGCAGGCTTCCTTCCGGGTCAATTCCATCAAGTCGTTCTTCCAGTGGCTCGAGATCCGACAAATACTGCACTCGACCGCTGCTGAGATCAATGCTTCGGATCAAGGCGCTTGCCACCTGCAGAGACTGGCCCCAGGCCGTTTCAATTTCGAAAATTCCATTCGAGAATCCAATGGTGCTGGCCCCAAATTGATCGCCTTTGGAACTGGTCACTCTTCCTGCAGATGTCACACTAACGGGCTGGGCTGTTTGCGATGAAGTTGCCGACGCGAATATCACTCCGTAAACACGGGCCGCTGGAACCGGAACTGTTTCGCCATCCAGCAGGAACTCGGTTTTCTCCGATCCGATAGCACTGACGACTCCAGCAAGGAAGTCCAGGCCCGAACCATCGCGCTTGGCAACGATCAGTAAATCCTTGTCCGTTTCTCGCTTAAGAAATGTGTTCCACTGGCTGCGGTAGGCTGGATTGTCCGCCTGAAGTCGAATTGAGCGAACGTGTTTGTTGGCGATTTTGAGCTCGCCGAAAGTCTCAGAGGAAACCGTTAGCTCCATTGCGGTTCGATTCGCCCCGGAACAATTCAATTGACTGCCGTCCAGGAGACTGACGATCTGTGGTTCATCCGAAACCGCGGACTTCGTATCAGGAAAATCAATCAGCATGATGTCCGACATCGGCAGCTTGACGTTCGATGCATCAACCAGCAACTCCACTTCTTCAGACGAGACCAGGACCAGTGTTCCCTGATGGATAGTGCCGTCCAGCATAGAGACTTTCGTCCTTATGTCGGTTTGAGCAACCGCGGCGACAGGTAACGTGAGGAGTATCAGAAGTGTCAGAGCTTTCATGCGATCCCTCAATCCAATCATCAATCTATTCACTGTTCTGAGTTATCCTCAAAATTCGGGCTTTGCGGCATGCATTAAGGATGCGATTTATGCTGTCGCAGCCATAAGCCAGGTACGGTAATAGCTTACTTTTTCTGTTCTGCAATCCGTTTCGTGTACCGGCTGATTGCGTCCAGAAAGTTGGGAGGAAATTGCTGACGAATCAACTCCTTCGCCTGAGCTTCAGCTTGTTTATCGAGCATCCCCCAGTTTCCATTCTCCGTCAGATCTTTCCGATCCGCTTTGCCCTCGGCGCTGGAGCCTTTGATCGTACTTTGAGCAATCCCCTGTTGACCCGGCTGATTCTGTTGTGGACCACCACCCTGCCCTGATTGCTGCTGTTGTTGTTGCTGCTTTTGTTGTTCTTCCATTTCCTTCAGCAGTTTGTCCAGTGCAACAATGACTTCCTCTTCACGTTTCTGAACAGGATCATTGGAGTTTCCCAGGTCGAGCCTTCGCTGCACATCGGACATTAACTTTGCAACTTCCGGCAGTCCGGAAGAATTGTCCCAGACTTCAGCCTGCATCAGTTCGGCGACAGTGCGAAAACGTGACGGGACATCAAGAGTATTATTGAGAAGCAATGCAAGATCATCACCGGCCTCCGACGACTTCAACAGTCGCAGCCGACAAATGGCCCGGTAGAAAAACAGGCTAGCCGGATCTGCGAGGGACTCAGGAGACAGCACTTCCAGCATTGCGATCGCTTCATCGTAGAGACGATGCTGGGTCAACCAGCGGGCGTAATAGAGCTGCACATGGTCACGATAGAATGGGTCTGATCGGACGCCTTCGAAGTTCGGCGCGGTATAGGCCGATCCGGAGCGACATAACTCAACGACCTTCCGGGCCGATTCATCGGCAATCGCCAAGGAGTCCACGATACGATCGAGCGTTTCTTCCGCTGTCAGATTCTGCAGCTCAGCTTTATCGTTCCAAAGTGACCCGACTTTACGAGCTGTCGGTTCATCCACCTTTGCCAGAACCATCCACTGCAGTAAGCGAGCCTGAACCTGATCGATCGGCATCCTTCGGAATGCCACCTTCGATTCCGGCGGTTGTGCCGTCTTCCCAGCCTCAGATTTGTCAATCCCGGGCTTTTCTGTCCCGAGCTCATCGTCGATTACTGGTTGATCGATTGTACGGTACAGATTGGCCGTTTGAAACTCTCCAGAAACAGCTTCGAAACAGGCCGCCAGAATAAGCAGAAATGCGAAATTCATAGGATTGGTCTCACAGAGCAGGCCTGAAAATCACGCCGGTGCAGACATCGTACTCGCCCGGCGGAGTTTTCGGAACACAGTAAACAGACATACTGCTTTCCGCTGCCTCTTTGCGAGACTCATTCGTTGACACTGCAGATTGTCGATCTGTACAGTCTGTCAAACCTGCCTTTAAAGCCTCTGTCTTCTTTGTCAGATGGAAGGCAATTCGCTAGAACCCGGCTCAAACTTCGTTGGTTTAGCGGTTGTCGGTTTACGGTCATCGAGTTAATTCAGGGTCACAGGGCGATTTCATGTCCGCTGCCAATTCCACATCTGAGCGAACTCGCCGGACCGTTGCACCCCACATCAAACTCACCAAATACGATGTCGCAGTGTCAATCCTGATGACAACAGCAACCTGCGCCGGGCTGGCGTTTATGGTCATGCTGTTCATCTGGCTCTCGAATATGCTTCCTTCACCGGTTTCAAAGCAGGTCACGATGTTGCCGGCCGGCGACGGCGGCTGGGAAGATGGAGATCCCAACGCAACCCCCAACGTTGATTCTCCTGAAGACGCCTCACTCGATCCCTCCATGGCCAATGAAGAAACAGACGTCACGCAGCTGGAAGAAGTCACCGAGCAGGTGATTGAAGTCGCGGACAACGCCGCCACGATGGTTGCCCCCAATGAAAACACGGACCAAAACACGTCGGGAATCCCGGGAAGTGCGGAGGGAACAGGGGGCCGTCCGTTGGGGAGCGGTGGTCCCGGACGTGGTGGCGCCAAACGTGAACAGCGATGGTTCGTTGAATTCGGCGATAAAGGTGATCTGAAAAGCTACGCCGCGCAGCTGGACTTTTTCGGCATTGAGTTAGGTGCCATGTTTCAGGACGAAAGTCGCCTCGTTTACCTGAGTAATCTGAGTCAGGACGCACCGACGTCTCGTGAAGTCAAGACCGGGGATTCCGAGAAGCGTCTGTTTATGAGCTGGCAGGACGGAAGTGAGCAGCGTCGAGCGGCCGACCTCGAGATTTTTCAGAAGGCCGGCATCGACGCCTCACCGGCAATTGTTATGCACTTTTATCCCGCCGCAACCGAAGAGATGCTGGCCACGAAGGAATTTGAGTATGGCAACAAAGCGGCCACCGAAATTCGTCGCACCTATTTTCAGGTAAAGAAAGCCGGGACAGGATATGAATTTGTCGTCACGCGGCAGCAGTTGAGATAACTCGTTGGCAGATATTGCATTTTCATTTTTGTTGTTGATTTACCGGGATGTCCAATGATCAGTCTTCCAGATTTCTTCCTGACGCCCTCCACATTTGCAGCGGCGCAAGTTTCGACCTTCATGTGGGCCGTGGAGCAATCGATCTGGATCGGGATTGGTGGTTGTGCCGCATTGGGAATGTACTGCGGCATTCTCTTACTACGACGAGTGAAGCAGAAAAAATTTCCCGGCGCCGAAGCGGAACAGGCTTTCCTGGATGATCTGATCGAACGACTGGAGAAGCGAGACTTTGATGGGGCCGCTCAGGTCTGCGACGATCCATCAGTCTGGAATAAAGCGCTGCCTCAGTTGGCACTGGTGGCCATCCAGAACCGTGGTGAGCCCATGAAAAAGATTCGTCAGATCGTAGGTGAACGCTTTGAGCGAGATATTCTGGGCAGCCTGGAAGTACTCAATTCCTGGGTCGGGACGAGCATCAAGACAGCTCCACAGATGGGACTTCTGGGAACCGTACTCGGGATGATCAACGCCTTCGCGAAGATCGCCGGTGCCGCCGCATCCGGCGTTGACCCGAAAGAATTGTCTGCGGACATCAGCTTCGCTCTGTGGACCACAGCTGCGGGTATGGCGATTTCGATTCCCTTGATCATTCTTCAGTCGGCTGCGACCAACAGTATCAAGAAACTGCAGGAGTCCGTAGATGAAAGCGGCGGACTCTTCCTTGATGAATTGGCATTGGCCAAGAATCCGAACGCACCATAGTCACCTGTTATTTGCAGCCAAGATTCCTGACTCTCAAGTTCTGTTAGGCAGCCTATGTCGGCCGATGACGATGACGAACCATACGTGAGGAAGAAGAAGCCGGATCCTGATACAGAGATCGATATCACACCGATGATCGATGTAACGTTTCAGCTTCTGATCTTCTTCATGGTGACCTCAACGATGCAGGGGAATCCACCGGCGGAAATTCCGAAGTCGATGTCCGGTGGGTCCATTGAAATGGCCAAGGTCATTAACATCGTGATCAAACCTCCGGTAAGCGCGACGGTTGACCCTGTTATTGAAATCGACAAGAAGCCAATCACGCTGGAAGAACTGCGAGCACGCATCAACGACGCAGCAGGGGCCGCCACGCAGGGCATCGACCTGATGATCATGGCGGACAGGACCGTGCCCAATCGATTCACAGGCGAAATTGAAGCCATGATCGCCGAAATTCCTGGTGTTACTTATCACTTCGCCGTTCAGGACCGACGTTAGCAGACGTGATTTCTCATGACAGACCTGACTGATAAACAACTGGGCGAATTTCATCTGCTGCGGAGACTGGGCAGCGGTGGAATGGCTGACGTATTTCTGGCGGAGCAGACGACGCTGCAGAGATATGTCGCCGTGAAGGTTATGAAGCCTTCTCTGATGGCTCATTCCGGACAGGACATGGTCAGTCGCTTCAAGCAGGAAGCGATGATGGCCGCCGGTCTGAATCATCCCAATATCGTTCAGGTCTATACCATCGGTCAGGAAGGCGAACTGCACTACATCGCTCAGGAGTATGTTCAGGGAAAAGACCTGGCGAGCATCATCAAGGAACGAGGTAAGCCGGATATCTCTTCAGCACTGCACGTGATTCGACAGGTCGCTGCCGCACTCAAGGCGTCCGGTCAGGCTGGAATTGTTCATCGCGATATCAAACCAGAAAACATCCTGGTCACCAAGAAAGGTGAAGTGAAGGTTGCAGACTTCGGATTGGCTCAACTAGGGGATGGCTCAGGAAGCGAAAAAGAAGGCGTGACAATGGGCACGCCGCTTTACATGAGCCCGGAGCAAGTCAGCGGTCGAGAGCTTGATCCAAGATCCGACGTGTATTCCTTTGGAGTCACTTGTTATCAGCTTCTGTGCGGTGAAACGCCTTTCAAGGGCGCAAACCCCGTTGCGATTGCCATGCAGCATCTGAAGAACCCACCACCACCGCTCAAAGAGAAAAATCCCGCCCTGCCCGATATTCTCTGTCGAGTTGTCCATCGCATGATGGCCAAGCGAAGATCTCTCAGATATCAGTCGGCCGATGAAGTTCTGGAAGATCTCAAAAAGCTTGTCACCGCTCACAAGCAGGGTCGGTCACTGGATCTGGTCAAACTTCCTCGACTGGAAGAGCTTGAAAAGCTTGCCGAAGAAGAGCGTGCAAAGCATCTGAAAGCAGGAGGCACAATTCCTCCGGAGGGTTTCGACGATGTGGGGCTTGAGCTGTCTTCAGCTGCCCCTGTTAACCAGACGGCCGTAATGCCAAGTCGCTGGGCGGCCGAAAACTTTGTTGCGGAGCAGCCAAAGAAGAAGGCAGCCCCTGCTCCGGTAATCGCCGTTGAAGATGACGACGATGCGCCGTATGTTCGCAAAGCATCCGCCCCACCGAACGACTTCATCGACCTGACCCCTGCGGTCGACGTCACATTTCAGCTTCTGATTTTCTTCATGGTGACGGCGTCGTTCAGCATGCAGAAAGCATTCGACGTTCCTCCAGCAAAGAATGTTGAAGGTGTCTCACTGAATGTCACGGTCCCTCTGGATGAAAGCCCGGGGGTGAAAGTGCAGGTGGATCCGAATAACGTCATGTATGTCGACACGAAGAAGGCAACCAACTATCAGGAGATTTTTGATCTCCTGACAGCGGAAAAGAATGCCGCCTCGGGAGTCAGTGATCTGGACCTTGAACTCGACCCTGAGTCGATCCATGAAATGCGAATTATCGTAATCGATGCGGCAACGCAGGCCGGATTCACTCGCGTACGAAACAAGATCGTGGAGTTTCAGTAAGTCATTTTTTTGTCTGGCGTGCTTCGCCGTCTTTCCGGCCTTGCCCAAGTGAGAAGTGGAATCAAAAGTGGCATCTGAAGAATATGACGATGATGTGGAAGAGGTGGAAGTCGACGATCGCGAGCAGTCGCGCGAGGTGGTCAGTGAGAGAGCTCGCAGACAACTTCGCCGCGGGAAATTGAGTGAACTGGCTGAGAAACTGACGGGCGGTCCGGAGCGTCCTGGTCAGCAGAAGATTGCACGTTCTCCGGTCGTCATGTTGCTGGTTGGCAGCACGGTCGGTGCCTCGATTCTTGCGGCGATTTTCTGGTTCATCAATGCCCGGAACACAGAGGATCGACTGATCAAGGAAGCGAACGCTTCTCTGAATCTTCAGAAGTATCTCGATGCCGAAGGGCAATTCGAGAGATTCATCTCGATCTATCCCAAAACGAGTATGACTCCGGTCGCCAAAATTGGCCTGCATCGGGCTCGCGTTGAAAAGTTCATTCTGACAGAGACTCCGGACGTAATTCGCGGCCTGAAGGAATTGAAAAGCCTCATTGAAGAGTGTCGGGAACTGGAAGGCTTTGATGCTGAAAAAGACAACCTCAAGCGATATGCAGAACGACTGACTTATGCCGGCGCTTTTGTGGCAGAAGTTGCACAATCTCAGGAAGCTCTGGATGTCAGTCTGGAATCTCTTGAGTTGCTGAGGAAGTATTCCGGAGAAGGCGGAATTGCTCCGGCTCGCGAACAGGCGCTGGTGAATCGGCAACGGATGGCCTCAGCTTCTGTCGCCAAAAAGAATGACTTTCTCGCCACACTGGCAAAGGTCAAAGAACAGCTGGAGACGGGCGATACGATGGGGGCCATTGGTAGCCGCAACAACCTCATCACAAAGTATCCGCTGCTGAGGGATGACAAAGATGTCTCCAAACTGCTGCTCGATATCCTGGGGCGAGAAAAAGAATTTGTTGTTCGCACCGACATCGGCAGAGATGGCTCCGGACCGGCGGAAAATGGGCTCACACTCCCCTCGTTGGCCTTAACGCTCAGAACTCAGGCCACGACGGATCTTTCATCTCAGGGACGCGCTGTCTTTTCGTTTGGCATGGATAGTTGTTTTGCGGTAGACGCCGATACAGGCTCTCCGCTTTGGCGACGACCAGTTGGAGACAATGCCCCTTTTTCGCCGATCCCTGTGAAAGTTATTGATCCGGCCGGAGTGCTTGTTTACAGCACGACGTCTGAAGAGTTGCAGATGTTGTCGCAGAAAGATGGACAGTTGCTGTGGCGTCAAAGTGTGGAAAGCCGCCCGACTGGAGCACCTGTTCTGATTGCCGACAACTTTTACGTGACGACTCAGGCGGGTGAACTTTGGCAGATTGCGGCGAACAATGGTCGAGCGATCGCAAAATTGAAGTTTTCGCAATCGGTCATTGGACCGCCCGCAGTTTCGAGTGATTCGCTGAGACTGGTGATTCCCGGTGACCAGACGATGGTCTACACGATCGGGCTTAACCCCTTCTCCTGCCTTGCGGTGTCGTATATCCCGCATTTGACCGGCAGCATCAAAGCTCCGATGATTGCCGCTGGACGCTATTATCTGATGGTGGATAACAATTCTGCAGAAAAGGCCAGGATCCAGACATTGCAGATGGATGATGCCGGGCAACTTAGTGCCGTAGCAGAAGACACCGTTGACGGTCAGGTCAATGATCCGTGCCTGCTGAGAGGCCTTGAGTTGTTTGTTCCGTCAACACCACAACGAGTGACTGCGTTTCGCGTGACGGATGAAGCCGGGCAACCACCGCTGTCAAAAGTCGGCGCCAATCAGCTTGAAGAGGGATTGCAGACTCGGATGTTCCTGTTAGCGGGGCCCGGGAGCCAGCTTTGGATGGGCGGTCGTGATCTCCGTAAGTTTCAGACGCGAACCAATACTGTACTGCTTGATCCAGGAATCACGGCGGAGGGTATCCATGTGCAGCCCATCCAGTTCGCGGATGAAGCTGTTTACCTGACCACGCGGAACCCGAACTCTAACTCCACCTTTCTCACTCGGGCCGACAGAGAACAGATGAAGGGAACATGGCGAACCGTTCTGGGATCCAATCTTGTTGCCATTGCTCCGTCGGCCGGCGGTCAGTCGCTATTAGCGGTCACGGACTATGGAGAAACCTATCGGGTTCAGATGTCCGAGATTAAGTCCGGTGGTTTCACCATAGAGTCCGTCAGCCGATTTCGTTTACCGGACAAACTGTCGACCTCGGTTGAAGGTGTTGTCCTGAAGGATGGTCGCCCGGCCGCCTGGTGTGGCAGCCCCGAACCTTCGATGTGGACCTTTACGAACACCGGACAACTGGAACGAAAATGGGTACTTCCGGACAGTCCGCAGATTGCTCCAGTGGTCCTGGATGGAGGTGTGGTTTTTGCAACGCCGGGGCGACTTCACATTTCTGCCATTGCGGGTGGAAAAGCGGCCGAGGATTATCGCTCGTCCCAGACAGCGGACGGCCAACAGCCTTGGAAGTCGCTGACGGCGATTTCTGCCAATCAGGTGCTGGCGGTAACGGGTGACAATTCCTTTATACGGGTAGAATATCGAGCAACGCCAAAACCTCAGTTAACCGAAGTCAGCGTCACAAAAATGCCGCACATTATTGAAGTGCCGCCAGCTTCTGCCAACGGTTTTCTGTTTGTTGCGACGGTCGAAGGTAAACTGTTGCTGATGCAGGCCTCAAGCCTCGAAATCCTCGCTCAGGTGGACCTCGGCGGTGTTCCGAGTGCGACACCGAAGATCGCTGGTGAGTATGTTTTTGTGGAGGTCGCGAATCAGGAAGTCAAAGTCTTCCATATTGATAATTCACTGCCTCAAGCCGGTGTTTTCCGGCTCGACGGAAATCCTCTTGCGGGTGCTCCACTTCCACTGAGCGACGGATTTCTCGTCGCGCGCCGTGATGGGATGATCATGAAGCTGGATGCTCCCGGGGCGACAACACTTGGTTCAAAATCGCTCGGGCAACTTGTGCAGCAGGGACCAATGCTGATCAATGGTCAAACACTTGTGGTTGGGTACGACGGCAGTTTGTATTTGATTGATGCGAACTCACTTTAATCCGGGTGTTAGCCTGATTCGGCTTACACACGGCTGTTCTCGAAGAAACGACATGAGTCATAAACTTCATTATACGGTACAAGGCTTTTGCCGGTTCATAAGCTCTCCCGTGAGTCTTATCGTTGGCTTGCTGCTTGTCCTTGTGGCTAATGGGATAGCCGACGAGAAGGTCGATCGGGCCGAGTTGCCGAAGCTCGCTGATATGCCCATCCCCACAGCCGAAGAGTTGTTTGCCGCCGATGAAAACGACAAGGAATTCGACTGGATTGTACTGCCGGCCTCTGCACCGGAAGACCGTACCGTTATCGTTGTGAATCCGATCTTTCCTCGCCCTGACACCCTGAAAAAGATGGCCGAGGAATATAAGAAACTTGAAACAAGCAAACCTCAGAACCAGAAGGAACGTGAAGATCGTGTCAAGCGAATGAAGGAGTTGCAAAGACTGGTGGTAACATTGGTCGGTGATCAACTGACAGAGTACAGCCTTCCGATGTCAGCAATTGACCATATCCTTCTCTTCGAAGACCTGATTCTGCTCCGCGTTGATGAACTCATCAAGGAGGGAGACATCCGGAAGGCTTACGAGCTGTTGCTGAATGTTGAGAGAGAAATCCCCAATTGGGAAAAGTCGGTTCCTCGGTTTGAACAGCTCCTGCTCGCGGAATCCACGATTCGAGCCAACGAGGGTGATGCTTATGCGGCTTTGGCGCTGCTGGACGAAGCGGCCGCTCGCAACCTTCAGAACCCTGAACTGCGTCCTCGCTTCGGTCAGATCGTGGGACCAATGATCCAGGACGCAATGGACAAGGAAGACTTTCGCAAAGTCCGCTACCTCATTGCTCGGATCGAGAAGGTCGTACCTGATCACGAGCTGATTCCCCAGTCGAAGAATCGCTTGCAGCAACTGGTCGCCTCGCTTCTTGAAACTTCTGACAAGCATTACCAACAGCGTGACTTTCCTGCGGCAGCAAAGCTTGCCTGGAAGGCCAGCACCGTATTGCCGCTTCAGGGCAACGAGAAGGCTGCGTTCTCACGCATCGTTGCGCGACATCAGGTGTTGCGAGTTGGCGTAGAAGACTCCGACAATGACAAGCAGATCTTCCCGGTGCCTCAGGAGTCCCGGGAACGTTTAACGGAATTGGTTGAAGTCCCACTGTTCGAGCCGTCCTCGGCTGATGAGCTGACCTATTTCCGCTCGAGTTATTTTGAAATCTGGGACCCTGCTGATCTGGGCCGTGAAGTCGACTTCTCGCTGAGAGAAACGAGGCCTCATTGGCAGTCGCAGCCAGTTTTGACGGCAAATATTGTGGCAGAGGCTCTGGGACATCGAATCGATGAGTCGAGTCCTTACTTTAGTTCCCGACTGGCGTCTTTCGTCAAGGAGATCTCTGTCAGATCCCCAACACAATTGCGAATTCGATTTTCACGCGTGCCCCTCAACATCGAATCGTTGCTGAGATTTCCTGTCACCGGACTCCCTCAGCGAGATCCTGCGGAGACTCCCGAAGCGTCAGGGACTGAAACCGCCCAAGTCAGTGCGGCCAAACCCGCCGAGGGCGAAACCATCTCTGAGACACCTGAATTGCCGGCCGTACTGTCGACCCGTTTCCGAAAAGCATCGTCCGACGAAACCGGTCGAGTCTTTCTTCGGAATACACCCGAACCAGATGGACTGGACGGAAGCCAGTACCACATTGCTGAGGTTCAGGAGGTTCACTTTGCTGATCGAGACAAAATGCTGCAAAGCATGATTCGTGGTGAGCTGGATTATCTGCCGCATCTGCTTCCCTGGGAAGTTAACGCCTTCAAAGCGTCTGGTGAGTTTGTCACAAAGCAGTACTCCATCCCCTTGACGCATGTGATCGCGTTTAACCCGATGTCTGACCGTATCGTCAACGCTCAAATGCGTCGTGCCCTGTCGTTTGCAGTAAATCGCGAAGGTATTCTGAAGTCCATTGTTCTTAAAGACGATGCGATGCAGCATGGTCGACCGACGAGTGCAGCGTGGCACCTGGAAAGTTATGCAACGGAACCAAACGAGGTTCCGCCAGCCTACAATCTTCGACTGGCTTACGCTCTGCGATTTGCAGCCGAACGACAGCTTCAACTGGCGGAATTGACGAAGCTCACTGATGCAGCCAAATCCGAAGCCAGGAAGAAGAAAGAGAATTTCGATCCAGAGAAATTCCGAGCCGAAACTAAAGTCGATTATGTCAAACTGCCGCGTCTGAGGTTCGTTGTTGAGCCAGAGCCAACCTGTATCGCCGCAGCTGAACGGATCTTGCTCTACTGGCAGAAGATTGGCTTTGAAGTGGATCTCATCAAAGGTGATCAGCCTGGCGATCCCCTCACAGACGGTGAATGGGATATGTGTTACCGTCGAGTCCGTATGGAAGAGCCGCTTCTGGAGCTTTGGCCTCTTTTAGCCAATGATAATTCTCTGGACATGAACCGCCTCGGAATGTTTCCGGACTGGATGCGGCAGGAGCTGATCAATCTGGACTATGCTTCAAGCTTTCAGGATGCTCAGACACGACTGTTTACCATTCATAACCATATCTCCGCGGAAGCATTTCTGATTCCGCTTTGGGAAGTCGATGACTTCGCCGTCTGGCGAAAGCCCATTATTGGGATGCCCGAACGTCCGCTGTCTACTTACCAGAACGTTGAACGCTGGATTGTGCGACCATGAAGCTGATTTTCCTGAACTGCCGATCGTTACTGTTGACGGCGGTTGTGTTATGCACTTACACCGCAGAACAGTGTGACGGTCAGACTCCAGCTGCGGGCGAAACAGCCTCAACGCAGACAGTAAATGCCGAACCCTCCGGGTCTCCTGTCGCGCCAAACTCGGCATTGCCAACCACTGACTCTCCGATCGCTGAGCCCGTTGTTGAGCTACCACTGTCTCATCGACCATACCGGGTCGTTGTCGAAGTTGGCTTTGATGGCAGCGAGACTCGTAGCCCGCTGACTCAGAGTCTCCTGACGGAGGAAATCCGCAAGGGTCTGCAGCGGATGTATGGCCAAATGTGGAATGCGGATGTTCACAACAGCAACTGGCTGATCCCTGCCAACTCCCACCGAATTGAACGTCTCACAGAAGCGGACGTGTCGTCACATTATGACGGTTCAGCGGTGGAAAAGGTTATTCTGATTGGAATCTCCGGGAATCAAAATGCATTTGAGGTGAGCTGTCGAGAATTCGATGTCAGGGTTCAGGAGCTAACGCCACTTCTAACGCAGCGAACGAATGATGTTCAGGAAGTGGGAGCCATCGCCTGTCGACTCGCTCGTGACAGTTTTCGCCCTGTGACAATGTTCATTTCTCCGTCCGTCGACAAGACGGAACTGGAATTCGAAATACAGGCTGGAACGCTGATCCCTCCCGATCCTACCGCAGCACAAATTGCAGACGGTGATGTTCTTCGACCTTTTCTCCGGCAACTGGACCGTCGCAATCCCGGGAAGATCAAGAACCTGCAGAGGCTCGACCTGTGCTATATCCGGGTTACAACGTTCAATCAGGAGCTTCGAACGGATGCCGTCTCACCGGAGGACTCTCCTGTCCGAGTTGAAGACATCGCCAGTGTTCCGGCAGTTTACACAGACAATGGACATCTTAAGGGCGTCCTTATCTCGCATGGTCTGGTTCCATTCGGGGGGCGAGCGAGAAGTGTTCAGCAGATTGCTTTGCGTCAACGACCAGCCGCAACAAAAAGTCGAGTGCGGCTGGTGTTGCAAGCGCGACCTGATCGACCGCTGATCTGTTTCCGTGTTGACCGAGTTTCCAAGCTTCGTCAGACCGATGTCAATGAAATGCCGGGCGTGCGCATGCTCTCTGATCGAAATGGGGACATTGAGATCGACGTCGACCCACAGAATCCAACATTCTGGCTGTATGTGTACAGCGGCAGTGTATTGCTGGCCCGCGTGCCTTACGCTCCGGGTTTGATTCCTCGCGACACCATGAAATTGCCGGATGATTCTGTTCGACTGGGTGTTGAAGGGGAACTGTACCTGTTGCGTGATCAACTGGTTGATATGGTCGCTCAGAAAGCGGTCTACATGAGCATTGCGAAGAAGTCGGCGACCGAAGGAAATGTTCCGGGGTTGGAAGCGGCAATCACCCAGCTTGATTCCCTGCCAGGACAAAAGAGGTTTGATGAACTGCTGAATAAGATTAAAACAGATGCCCTGACCAAAGCGGATCAACAAAAAAACAAAGGCGCTCGCACAAAGGTCGAAAAGCTGTGCACAAAAATGGGTGAGTCACTAACACTGTTCTTTGCCGGGGAAAAGCGTCTGCGTGAGGCCGAAGAAATCAGTCGACTTCGTCAGTCCGCTGAAGCCAAGGCCGGAGCTGCGGCTCCAATCGGCGAATCAACATCTCCTGCCCCGAATCAATAACGTGATCCCCGGCAGTGGATTCGAAACCGGTCTTGTTGTGACGGTTGTCCGTACAAAAGCAAATCTGCCGGGATCGATCCGTTGTTTCCAGCAATAAACACCCGCAAACCGTCCCGTTCTGAGGCATGGTTATCGGTCCGAATCCTCCGCTTCCGGCCTCTGAAGTCACACCGAGCATGCAAGACACTGCCAAGCCAAAAATCATTGCTGTGATGCCTGCCTATAATGCCGCCACCACATTGCAGCGAACTCTGAAAGACATTCCCCCAGGAACTGTGGACGAAATCATCCTGGTTGATGACTGCAGCCGTGACAACACGGTCGAGTTGGCTGAATCACTTGGTTTGACTGTGATTCAGCATCAGAACAACACAGGGTATGGCGGTAATCAAAAGACATGCTACACAGCGGCCCTTGAACGTGGTGCCGACATTGTCGTCATGATCCACCCGGATTATCAGTATGACAGTCGCGTGATTCCGGTGGCAGCGGAGTTAATTCGCCTTGGCAATTGTGACGTAATCCTGGGATCACGTATTCGCACTCGGCGAGAAGCACTTCAAGGTGGGATGCCGGCCTGGAAGTATATCGCAAATCGCTGCCTGACAATCTTTGAAAACGTCGCCCTGGGACAAAACCTCGGGGACTTCCACAGTGGCTTTCGAGCTTATCGGCGTGAGGTCCTCGAAACCATTCCGTGGCAGGAAAACTCCAACGACTTCGTGTTCGATACTCAGTTCCTCGCCCAGGCCGTCTTCTTCAATTTCCGACTCGGAGATATCCCGGTTCCTGTTCGCTATTTCGCGGAAGCCTCCAGCATCAATTTCCGCCGCAGTACGCGCTATGGGCTACTGACGCTTTGGGTCATGCTCCAGTTCTTGTGCAATCGCGCTGGGTTATGCCACTCCAGCATCTTCAGACATAAACACACAAAGAATTGACGTGAATGTCGAGAGCCAGGTAATCAAAACCCGGGCGTGCGACAGAGAAAAGCCTTCGTCAGTATTTCACCTGAGCCTGAAACCGCAGGACCTGTCCTTCAAATTGTTCGTACGAACTTGTATCCGCGGTACTATTGGCCCGAGTCATAGTTGAGCACTGATCAAGGAGAAGGTTTACGTCGCATTGACGCCACGCACAGGCGGATGCAGCTTAAATGTTGATCTCTCCCACGCCCCTTCGAGGCATCTTTTCCTTTTCAAGGCGGAATTGAACGAGTCGGGCCGAAACTCGGAACCATTCAACTATCGTGCACATCAGGCCAGGACATACGATTTTTGCTGCATCCCGGCAATCCGAGGCCATCTGGTGGACATTCGCCTTAAACGTCCACAAAATGTCGCAACCACAGAAGTGCTTCCGACGCTGGTAGTTGGGAGAAAACGGCTCGAATCAGACTTTCGGCCTGTGGACAACTCCTTCCTTCCAGCCACGCCCATTATTGCCCAGGAGCAGATTTACAGATGTCTCAACCGGGAAGTCAGAGTATTCAGAGCGTTCTGAAAGAAACTCGAACATTTGCACCGCCAGCTACTTTTTCCGCCAATGCTCATATCAGCAGTGAACAGCAATACGAGGCAATGTGGCATCGAGCCAAGGATGATCCGGCAGGATTCTGGGGCGAGATGGCAGGAAACCTGGAATGGTTCCGAAAATGGGACACTGTCATTCAGGGGCACATGCCCGACACCAAGTGGTTTGTCGGGGGCAAAATTAATGCGAGCTACAACTGCGTCGATCGTCATCTGAACGGTGCGTCACGCAACAAAGCAGCAATCATTTGGGAAGGCGAACCAGGGGATACGCGAGTTCTCCGCTATCAGGACCTCCATCGCGAAGTCTGTAAGTTTGCGAACGTGCTCAAGAAGCTGGGCGTACAAACTGGCGATCGAGTCACCTTGTACATGCCAATGATTCCTGAGCTCACGATTGCGATGTTGGCATGTGCTCGAATTGGAGCCGTGCATTCAATCATCTTCGGTGGCTTCAGCGCTGATGCCGTCGCTGATCGAAACAACGATGCTCAATCAAAGGTTGTTGTGACAGCCGACGGAGGATGGCGCCGAGGAAAGGAAGTTCCGCTCAAAGCTGCCGTCGACGCCAGCCTCGAAAAATCACCATCCGTTGAAAAGGTCGTCGTAGTTCGCCGCACCGGTGGAGATGTGGATATGGTGCCGGATCGCGACTTCTGGTGGCATGAGCTGATGGAAGGCATGTCGGCCGATTGTGATCCTGTGCAGCTTGACAGTGAACATCCTCTGTTCATCCTGTACACATCCGGGTCAACCGGCAAGCCGAAAGGCGTAATGCACACAACCGGCGGATATCTGCTGGGCACAACGATGACCTCGAAGTGGGTCTTCGACCTCAAGAGCGATGACACCTACTGGTGCACCGCAGACATCGGCTGGATTACTGGCCACAGCTATATCTGCTACGGGCCTCTTTCCAACGGGGCAACCGTTGTGATGTATGAAGGCGCGCCGAACTGGCCAGATGAAGGCCGTTTCTGGGAGATGATCGAAAAGTACAAAGTCAGCATCTTCTACACCGCCCCCACAGCGATTCGCGCATTCATTAAGTGGGGTAATCAGTGGCCGGAGAAGTACGATCTGTCCAGCCTGAGATTGCTGGGGTCCGTCGGTGAGCCGATCAATCCGGAAGCATGGATGTGGTACCACAAGATCATCGGCCAGGAACGCTGTCCGATCGTAGACACATGGTGGCAAACTGAAACGGGCTCAATCATGATCAGCCCATTGCCGGGTGTCACGGCGACAAAGCCGGGCAGTTGTGCTCGTCCGTTGCCAGGCGTAGTACCGGACATCGTCACTCGCGATGGTCAGAGCCTTGGTCCGAATGAAGGTGGACTGCTTGTAATGCGACAGCCATGGCCATCAATGCTGCGGACTCTTTATGGTGACCATGAACGATTCAAGCAGACCTACTTCCATGATATCCCCGGCTGCTACTTCGCTGGCGACGGTGCTCGCCATGACGAAGACGGTTACATCTGGGTTATGGGCCGAGTCGATGACGTACTCAATGTTTCTGGCCATCGTCTCAGCACGATGGAAGTCGAAAGTGTGCTGGTTGCTCATCCAAAGGTAGCAGAAGCTGCCGTTGTCGGATTTCCTCACGAGATCAAGGGCGAAGGCATCTGCTGCTTCGTCTCTCTGAAAGGCGGCTCCGGCGACGAGGCACTGAAGAAGGAACTGATCAATCACGTTCGCCAGACGATTGGTGCTTTGGCAACTCCCGACAAGATTCAGTTTGCAGCTGCTCTGCCTAAAACTCGCAGCGGTAAAATCATGCGACGTCTTCTGCGTGACATCGCTGCGGGGCGCGAGTCTGTTCAGGACACCTCCACTCTGGAAGACCTGAATGTGCTGGCGAAACTGCGTGAGGATGATGAATAATTAATCAAGTGCCGTTGAATCAAAGTTGTGACTCTTCGGAATCATGGGCTCGACAGGTTCAATCTTGTCGAGCCCTTTTTCGTGCGGCGCCTGACCTCGAAAAACTCGCTCAGGAATGTGAGCGGCAATCAGGGCGAAGTATCGCCGGACTCCAGAAATCGTTCGAAATCAGTGAGCTCTTTGGCCACTGGAGGCATCATGGTCTCTTTCAACCGGATGACCTTCCGCATCGTCGCTGTGTCAGTTTGCTTGTCAATTCGACGAATCTGTCCAAAAGCGGACGCGATCATGAACTCCGAGTCGTCTGCACCAAAAGCATGCATCGGCATATCGGGACCAATCTGAAGTCCTCCTGGTTTTGTCCAGACTTCAGCAGTATCCGAAGCGGCAAGAAGTATTAATCCGAGGTCAGGGGCAGCAAATACTTCAGCCTTCCGAGCTGGATTTTCACTGTTGAACGGAGATCCGGCACCATCAAACACATGATAGGCCGTCTTTCCTGGAGACTTGACTTCTCGCGTCGCAAAGACCTTGGGCATTTTCGGAATCAACTGGCTATTGTGGGGGCTGTTCCAAGGTTCATTCAGGTGAAACTGCTCGTAAAGATCCTTCTCCCCAAGGTACGGAAGAAGAGCCACACGCCAACTGAGACAGTTTCCCGGTGAGGCTGCTGGAGGACATTCCTGAAACTCATGCAGATAATCTGACAATGCAATGGTCAGCCTTCGCAGATGAATTTCCTTCATCCTGCGTTGCTCTTCTTCGTAATTGGCGAGATAGGCAACCACCATTTTCCTCGCAGTTGGTGCGAGTATGGTTGCCGGAGTAGTAATGTCCTCAGCAGCAGCAGGCAAATGAGCATGAACTGAGTTGTCTTCGCAAACGATCTGTAAGCGATCGAAAAAATCTGCAGCAGTTTCAAATGTTCGCGGATTCACATCTTCATTCGTTTTCAATGACTCCAGCACCAACGCTTGCCCGATCATCGATAAGCCCTTAAGCATCGAATTCAACTGCAGCGCAGAAACTCGATCGTTCATCTGAAAATCCATCGTGGCAATACGATCAGCCGACTCACTGCAGTTGATAGTGATCTGACTGCTCAGGAATCTCCCTGCCAGATCCGGAAGATGTTGACTCGCCATTAACCCAGTTTCGGAGTTCATGGCTGACCCTGAACCCATCATCACGAACTGAGACGTTTGAAACAGCGGCCAGAACTGGCTCGTTAGTAAGTTATTCGTGTCCGACTTCTTTCCTGAAGCCATTCGCTCGGACAAGGCCGGTGAGGCCAGAATCATCGTGACGGCGTCAGGAAAAAGCAGCCGCAGGTTCTTAAAGCTAACGGGGGAAGCAACGCCGCTTTTCCTTAAGTCCGGGCGACCAAACTTTGCTGTCAGGACTTCGATAATCGCCATCTGGTCCAGGGGCCGTGCCGTTCGAACCCAAATGGCGGGCCATTCCGATTGACCAAGCCGAGTGAAACGAAACTCCTGATCGTTCTCGGAAAGCTGAATTCCATCCTGATGGCCGGCAAAAGCGTTCAGAATCTTCGGCTCAATGTTGGCACCAAGAACCAAAGGACCCCCATCCATCGCCACACCTACACATATTTCGCCGAAATTACCGAGGGAGCCAACCGGATCTTCACGATGGAATTCCAGCGGGCCGGGCTTCGTCCAGAACTGAGCTTTGTCGGGACCTGCCTGCACAGCCATGATGGTTTGGTGCCTATCGTCGGTAATTTCTGTGAAGCGAATTGGCGATTTTTCTCCGAAAGGAGTCCCTTCACCTCCGAGGACATGAATTGACGTCTTACCGACTTCATCAACTCCATCGGTCAGAAACTCTTCCGGCATCCGGCTGATCAACTTCAGGTTTTGAGGAGCATCCCAGGAAGCACCCAGATCGAATTGTTGGTAGAGGGAGTCATAGCCCAGAAATGGCAGCAGAGAAACACGCCAACTAAGATTTCCGTTGGGGCGATTCGACATTCCGGAGTGTTGCGGTAAAGCATTGAAGGCATCATGAAAATTGTGCATCGCGATGCCAATTAGCTTCAATCTTTGCCAGGCAGCCTTGAGCCTGCGAGCATTCTGGATTCTTGTGACCTCAGCAACGTCCGCAAAGGCGATCACTTCTTCAACGTCAGCGAGGTTCAGTCCCGTTTTGTCGTTGAAAATCTGAACTAACTCGCCAAACGAATCCTGACACCCTGAATACTGCACCAGGGCGGTCGTCATCCGGGATCGCAGGATCTCTGCGGGCTTGCATCCGATAATAAACACCGTATCGTGCGGTAGGTATTGATTGAGCTGGAAGTTCGACGCCAGTGCTGGCTTCGCTGACGCTGACGACGTTTTCGCAGACGAAGCTGAAGGCGCCTTTTCTCGCGGTGCAGGGCGAGAGGCTTTCTGCAGAGGGGTTATTTGCAGGACAATAAGGGCGAAAACCAAGACGGCAGACTTCACAGCAGATTCCTTCTGCTATGGTGAGCTAGAGCGGCTAAATGGGCGAATCGTTCCTCACGCGGAGCACGCACTTCGCGAAACGAGGTAAACACCAAGCCGCGCATGCCACCTTAGGTGCGTTCAACCAAACCGCACGAAGTCTAACCTCCTGGCACCTATCCTCCAACACGAATTTCTGCCCTGTGATTTCCAGATAACTCACACCAGCTCCGGCATCGGCGTGGATTTTTCCAGCAGGTACTGAGGCCGTCCGCTCAGATCGTTCAGCTTGGTTCCCTCGGGATCAATCCCAAGATGACGATACAGTGCGGCAAGAACCTCCGCGAAATGAACAGGTCGGTCCGCGATTTCTCCCCCCAGCCGATCAGTTGCACCTATCACCTGCCCCGTGCGGAAGCCACCGCCAGCCAACAATCCGCCGCCGACCTGAGGCCAATGATCTCGACCAGCGTCAGGATTGATTCGAGGCGTTCTGCCGAACTCGCCCCACGCAATCACAGCCACATCTTTGTCCATGCCTCGCTGATGAAGATCCTCAATCAGTGCTGAGAGCCCCTGATCGAATTGCGGCAAATGAGTATTCTTCATGCCGTTAAAATTGTCGCTGTGAAAATCCCAGCGACCGAAGTTCAGTGTCACCACGCGACAACCAGCTTCGACGAGGCGCCGGGCCATCAGGAAGTGCTCAAGATTACGAGGTGCCCCATCGCCAAATCGATTCGGGTCGCCCTTTCCGTATCGTTCTCGGACAGACTCCGGCTCTTTGGAAATATCAAGAGCATCGACAAGTTCACTGCTGGTCAGGATATTGAAGGCCTGCTGAGACAACGCATCCAGACCGGACAATGTTCCGCTGTTATCCATGTCCCGACGAAGCCGGTCAACGCTGCTCAGTAAAGATTTTCGATCGTTCAGGCGATCACTGCTGATGGCCTCCAGTCTCATATCAGCACTGGCTGGTCCCGAGGGACGAAATGCCGAATTGGCCACGCCAAGGAACCCCGGCAGTCCCGGTGAACCATAGGGTGGATGCCCCGCATCCGGCGAAAGCCCAACGAACGGAGGGACCGCCTTGTTTTTGGGTCCCAGAAGTTTTGAAGTCACCGAGCCCATCGAAGGCCATCCACCGGCCGGTTGATTACGCTTGGAATGTCCCGTGTAACAAATGAATGAATCGTGATCCCCATCAGGAGAACCATAGACACTCCGCAACGGAACACACTTATCCATAATCGAGGCCATGCGTGGCATGTGCTCGCAGATTTCGATACCCGAAACATTTGTCGGGATCGGCCTGAACTCACCTCGAATCTCCGAAGGTGCATCCATCTTCAGGTCGTACATGTCCTGATGCCCGGGAGCACCGCACATATAGATCATGATCACGGCTTTGTGGGACTTCCTGATCCCTGCCAACTGCTCGGCCTGCAACAACTGAGGCAGCGTAAGGCCACCTAATGTCAAAGCCCCAAGACGAAGCGTGTCTCGACGAGTAAATCCATCACAAAGCGCGCTGCGACTTTGACCGAAGATTGAGAGCATGAGCAGGGTCTCTCGAAGTTTGAGGTAGGCATTTAGGCGGGATGGCAACACTACAGCCAGGCAGCATCGCCGGAAAAGCGTACCATAAGAATCGGCCGATCGGAACTTCTTCCTGCAGATCGACTCCCGAAACCTCGGGAATCAGCTGCTCGCTAAGCCTAATTCAAGGGTTTCCATTGAGAAAACGTGGCCGCCTGTCCAACCCGATTCCCATCGGCGTCGACCAGATTCCAGACAATCGCCTGTTCGATCAGAAATCTCTTTCCGGAACTGCTGATGCGCACGCCCCGGTAATCGTCCACGTAACCGTCCCTCGCCGCACGCGCCATCAATTGAGCGCGCTCGTCGCGATGCATGGGTTCAGCAGTCAGACGCGAAGGCATTGAGGTCAGAGTCGGGATATCCATTTCCCAAAGTCCGAGAGCTGTTTGGTTTCCATAATTCAAAATGGGATCGTCCTGAGTCGCATGGGACACAACAACGAACGGCGACTCAAACAAGACTCGTGCTTCAACGACCGGATCACCCAACCGTTCAATCAAATCTCTTCCGACAAATCGCCGAAAAGAGTTCAACAGGATCTGAGTATGCTCGACCCAGTTATTCTCAAGCCATGGCTGTGCGGCAGACATCTACAATCGTATCCCAACAAGAGTCAGCGCGAAAAAATCCTTCAAGGCATCAGCTTATATCTTCTCGGGAACTTGCGTTGCAGTCCCGGCAGATAAGTTACTCCGGTTGATTCTCTTCAACATCTGCAGCGGTCGTACCATCTGCGACTCTCGGTGGAGCTGGTCCCAGATACTGATAGTACTGGCATTCGAGTCGGCCATTATAGAGCTTCCTGCGGCGCGGTGCTCTGCGACCGAAATGTTTCTCAAACCATTGATTGGAAGTGATCACATAAACGCTCCAGGTCGGAAGCAAGTCGCATACACGCCCCAGCTCTCGATAGACAGCTTCCACTTCCTGCTGATCACCCATCCTCTCTCCATACGGCGGATTGCAGATGATCACGCCATATTCGCGGTTCGATTTGAATTCACTGATTTCCTGAACGCGAAATTGAATGTCGCCACTGACGCCAGCTTCCGAGGCACTGCGTTCGCAAAGTCGCATGGCGGCGGGATCATGGTCATAGCCCAAAATGGGTTCTGGCATTCTCGGCAAACGCAGATCCTTGGCTTCGGTGCGAACCTCTTTCCACATCTTGCGATCCATCCACGGCCAATCCTCCGCCAGAAACGAGCGTCCCGATCCAGGGGCAATGTTTCGACCAATCATGGCCGCTTCCACAGCAAGCGTTCCGCTTCCACAAAAGGGATCGACAAACTGACGATCACGATTCCAGTAACTCAACTGAATCAAGCCCGCGGCCATCGTTTCGCGCAGCGGAGCAGGTCCGGCGTATTCTCGATACCCACGTTTGTGCAGTCCATCCCCTGACGTATCAATCGTCAGCGTGGCCACATCGCGAAGCAGAGAAACTTCAACAGGGAACTCAGCGCCCGTCTCTTCGAAACGAAACCGGTTGTACTTCTTCTTCAAGCTCTCAACGATCGCCTTTTTAACAGCCCCCTGCACTGCCGGCACAGCGTGCAGTCTCGATTGAACACTTCGGCCTGCCACTGGAAACTTTGCGTCGACAGGAATGTAATCACTCCACGGCAGATCGACGGTTTTATCAAACAGCGCACCGAAATCGGGGGCCTGAAACTCACCGACCTTGATCAACAATCGATCCGCACTTCGCAACCACATATTGCAGCGGGCAATGTCTCGTTCGTCGCCGGAAAAATGAACTTTGCCATCCAGAACGCGCAGCTCGGTATAGCCCAGCTTTTCGAGTTCTCTGGAAACGACAGTCTCGAGGCCAAAAGTGGTCGTGGCAATCAATTCAAAACGTGGCATGGATGAATCATAGGGGCAGGAGGAGCGGGAATGCGAAACACTGCGAATACATCTTCCGCCGCAGCACTGATTCCGTCGATGGCCGAGTTATCAAAGATCGGAGACAGGCTTAGTTCAGACTCCGAACCGGTGGGATTGAACGATGCCGAAAGAGCCATGTCAATCGACGATGGATCGCGATCAAACCAATTGCCGGGAATGGTGTCCAGAAGGACGGTCGCTGCCTTTTGCATTACCAATGACGCGAGCCAGAAACAAACATTCTGCGTTACAACGGCCTCCCGCTTCACTCGTGTTCACTTTCACGGGTTTTCCGTGAGTTTTGCTGCTGGTAATCATCCCCTGCGATGGTTCAATCCGGCACTCTCATTCGTTAGAGTCCCACGATGATGATTCTACTTCAGCAACCCAACCCTGAATCGACGGCGCCGTCCGTCGCTGCCAGCGCGGCTACTTCATTGCCAACTGAAGCCGGCACTCAGGTCGATTCGCAGTCTTTTCAAACGACTGAATTGGATTTGCCGGAATCAACTGCCGGAATTCTGCTGCTGTTCGTCGGGCTGATATCTCTGATGGCCCTGACAGTCAGAACCTCACTGCGAGACTCGCGATTCCTGAGTCGACAAGCACGCATTGTGTTGCTCGTTCCTCGTTTAATCGTTTTGGCTCTCGTTCTGTTTATCGTGCTCAATCCACAGCGTCGAACACAACTGAGTCGCGTCGAGAAATCGCGAGTAGGGATCCTTCTGGACACCTCGTTGTCCATGGCGTTTCCCGCCATAGACGCAACTTCGACTCCGAAGAAAACAGATAATAAAGCAGAACCTTCATCAACTGCTTCAAATCCTGATGTCAGCTCTCGGGCCCATGCTGCTCTTGAGTCGCTTGTGGCATCAGGCGTGCTGAAAGAATTAAGCAAAACTCACGCGGTGACAGTTTACACTTTCGATTCACAATTGGCGGGCCCACTTGCTGTTGCCAGTGATGAAACCGTTCGCTTCGTCGACTCAGAAAACAAGAATCCAGAGTCCGGCGACAGCTCCGCTCTGGCAACTGTCAATCTGGATGAACCATCGTCAGATGATTCCAGCGCCATTGAAGCCCCAGCTTCCCTCACTCGATGGAATTCGATCCTGCAACCCCGTGGTGCAGAAACCCGGCTTGGCGAATCGCTCTATCAGATGATTGGTCAATTATCAGGGCGTACGCTGAGTGGAGTTGTTGTTGTCTCAGACGGTCGGACTAATGCTGGCCTGGATACAGAACCTGCACGAGTTCGCGCGGAGCGCTCCGGGACAAGACTCATCACGGTCGGAATTGGTAGCCAGAAGCCCCAGGTAAATCTGTGGATAGCTGGAATGCAATCACCAACGGACGTGCATCAGGGCGATCCGTTCGATATCAACGCTGTGGTTCAGGGAACTGGCTCGGCCGGGCAAAAAGGCACAGTTCGATTATTTCAGCAATCAGCAGACAGTGATGGTAAAGACCGGCGGCAAGTGAGTGAACAGCCGATCGATTTTGTAGACGACACTTTGCCGATCGCATTGCGATTCAATCAGCAACTCACTGTGCCCGGCAAATATGAGTTTGTCGTTCAGATTGAATCGCCGGCCGGTATTACCGAGATGACAACGGACGACAATGAACGTCGTCGTACCATCGAAGTGACTGACCGTCGCATGAAGGTGCTGCTGATTTCCAGCGGGCCAATGAGAGACTATCAGTTCGTTCGAAACGCTTTGTTCCGGCACAGCGGGATTGAGTCCGATGTCTGGCTGCAGTCTGTGACGGACGAAAATGTGGGCTTCGTATCGCAGGAAGCGAAAACATTATTGACGAAATTTCCAACCACCGAAGCAGAGCTTTTTGCTTACGACGTCATCGTCGCATTTGACCCGGACTGGAGCCGACTGAATGCAGAACAACAGACTTTCCTGAATCGTTGGGTCTCAGAACATTCGGGCGGTCTGGTGGTGATCGCCGGTGAAATCTTCACCCCAAAACTTGCTCAGGAACCGGAATTGTTTCGCGATATCAATGTGCTGTACCCGGTTCTCCTGAATCGAATGCTACCGGACATGCAGTTGTCGCAAGGTGCTGATGAGCCCTGGCCTGTGTCACTTACGCCCGAAGGGCGTATCACAGAATTCCTGAAGATCGCTGATGCAACAGGTAATGCGAGCGTTGACCTGTGGTCAACATTCAAAGGTATCTATCGATCATATCCCATCCGAGGCGTTCGTGATGGTGCCGTTGTACTCATTGAGTACGGAAATCCTCGAGCTCGAACAGAGCTCGGACAACCACCTTTCCTTGCATCTCAGTTTTACGGGACCGGACGAACGGTGTTTGTTGGCTCGGCAGAAACATGGCGTCTGCGAGAAATCTCGCCTGAAGGACATCAGCGATTTTGGACCAGCCTGATTCGGGAGGTTGGCCAGGGACGAAGAAGCCGAGGCACCGCGAGAGGACTGCTGTTGCTGGATCGAACAGAGGTGGCTCCCGGTCAACCTGTCAGCATTCGCGCACAACTCTATGACGCTCGACTTCAGCCGCTCGTGACGGATTCAGTCCCGATGTCTATTGTTGATGCGGAAGGTCGCACGATCAACATTCCAGACCGGCTCAACGCAGACGGACGCGGCGCGGGACAATATGCCAACAGCTTTCGTCCGCCCCGATCAGGTGCCTATCGTATCTCGGTTCCGGTTCCGGAATCCTCAGACGTGCTTCAGACAACAATTGACGTTGTTGTCCCAAATCTGGAGGCTCAAAACCCGACTCAGAATGTCGAGCTTCTCTCAAACCTGACTCGAGATACTCAGGGGCGTTATCTCAGCCTTTCGGAAATCTCGACACTGCCCTCGCTGCTGCCTGATCAAAGTCAGCCCATCATTGTTGATGAGCAGTTGCGAACTTTGTGGGATCGAGGTTGGCTGATGCTCTTGCTCGTCATGCTCCTGGCATTTGAATGGATCATGCGACGAGTCTGGCGACTCTCGTAGAGCTCTGTCAAACTTCGTTCCTGAGCTACTATTCCGCGACCTCATAAAATTGCACAATCGAGAAGGCGTCGTTAGCAACAACGCTCTCATAGCCAGCCCACGAAATCACAGTCTTCTGCTCCACGGCAGAAAGAGATTGCCACGGTCGCTGAAGCATGACCTTGGGTGGCTTGAGAACTCCTGCGGACACCAGCTGGCTGAATCGAGTCGGCTGCACATAGGCCGTGTAATCGTACGAATCCGGCAAACGATACCGCAGGATCTCACCCCAATGAACATAGACATGCGTAATTCGCTGGGATCTTAGAATGCGGTGGATCTCATCAGGAGGCAACATCCTGCGATCACGGAGGGGCGTCGTCATGTCAGAAGAGTCGACAGTCCATTCCTCAAAAATGTTGTCGTCGAAAACGGTATTGTAGACGAGCGGAAATGTGGCATCAAAAACTTCAGCGTCACCAACCATCAGTACCTTCGAAGCTGAAGGCAGCGTGGCATTTAAAGTTTGAATATCAGACCGAATCGTCAACTTTCGTGCGGCATCCGGATCCATCAGGCCCGCGTGAAATCCGACCAGCGCCAGCGTGCAGAAGTAGACGTTATAGCTCGTCCCGGCGGTGATCAGCACAGACAAAAAGCTTCGCCAGAGACCTGACGAATGCAGCAGCCATGAGCAGGCTGCAGTGATACTCAGCAGTGGAACCAGAGGTATCCAGAAGCGGTCGATTCGATGGGTCAATGCCCACCATGTCGTGAATCCCCACACAATCAGAAGGAAGCAGGTACGTATGGTGCAAATGCGGCGAATCAATAGCATCGCGGGAATTGATAACGCAAACAGAAGACTGCTGGTCCACATGTTGTAAACAGCCACGTCCATGAAGTGGCGCGGAAGCAGAGCAAGTCTATGTTCACGGGAAGAGTGGGCGGGGACCCAGCGAGCATTCATTTCTGGCGACCATTCCGAGCCGCCAAAAATCGAATAGCCCAGAGGGAAAACGGGATTGCCTGTGTCGTAAAGATTCCTCAGGAGCCATGGAGCAATCATCAACAAGACTCCCGCAGCGAACCAGCCCATTGCCGGAATCAGGCTCTGCAATCTGCCCCTGCGAGAGTACTCATCATGCGAACCAGTCTGGTTCTTCTTAAACCGCCGAAGCAATCCCCAGCAGATGATCAACGCGGTGGGGATAATGACAGACACAAGCCCCGTGTACTTGGAAGCCATCGCGGAGCCGCCCAGCAGGCCCGCCAAAAACGACAATGAGCGGCGATGACCGATCTGCTCAATTGACCAGAACGCGACCATCGCTGAACTTATCAAGTAGAACGTCAGCGCTCCTTCCGCATAGGCAATCAGGGAAATTCTCAAGGTCCATGGCGTTGTCAGATAAATAAGAGTGGCCAACCACGCAACCGAAGTACTGAGCCATCGAGTACAGATTGCAAAGACGACACAAGCCGTCAGTAACTGAAAACAGGCCAGCACTGCCTGCCCTGCAATCGCCCCTCCCCACCAATCGCCGACCAGTACCATAGCCGTTAGCGGCAGCATTTCGCTGAGAAATGGAAAGCTGGTATAGACGTTGTGTCGCAGGTAAGAGATCTGTCCCTGGTGAAACCACTCTTTGGGCCCCTGCAGATGATATTCACGGACGTCGAAGTCGGTGGGCGGTGACAACGAACCTAACAACAGATAAACAACAAATGGAACAATGACCATCAGAACGATACCCACCAGGTATGCTGAAGGTCGCTCAGACATCACGTTACTGGAACAGGGTTCCGCCAAACAGGGCTCCGAATTCCTCCAACGCCACGCCAATATCAGACTCAACAAAGAAGGAAGACAGATTGCCGTCGGATTCAGTTGCCCAGCGAGTCCAGCAGAGAGCGTGATCAACGACTGCACTGCGAGGCCGATTCCTCCGACCAGAGCAATACGTTCCGTTCTAAGAAGTCGCAGACCCGGATTAAGCCTTCGAATAATCGCCAATCCGTGGCAACTGGCAAGACAGAGCACAAGAAAAGCCCGGCCGAACAATGGCAGCCTTTGAGGAAGAAACTGGAGTCCACGTGGAGGCTCAGAAGCCTCAGACTCGGCTCCCGAATCCTCAACCCCCAGAATTGTGTCGGCCAGCATCAACCACAGATCAGACCGTTTGAATTCTGGTGTCTGGAGTGGTTCCCGAAACCAAATACAAAAAAAACAAACCATCCAGCCAGCTGCCAAGACCGGCCACCACACTGGGATTTGTTTTCGTTTCGCAGCGTCAGAGTTCAACGTTGGCTCCACCGAAGCTCGGGCCAATAATGCTTTTCAGACTTGGTCGGCAGCATTTGTCAGATCGACTGACGATTCCATACGCAAAGCTTCAACCCAATCCCCGACTGAAACAAGCCCCGCGCTTCAAAAAGTCTCCTACAGCATACGATTACGTCGTTAACGGATTCGCCGAGGGAAGATCTTTGGAAAACCTGTCGGGACGTCAACGCGAAACAGCAGAGCCTCTGCAGGATTCGAATCCGGCCAAAGACTCTTTGCATGCTGCCAGCACAAAAAGATATCTCTTCCGGGATTCAGACAACTTCACCTGACATCATCCATACGATTCTTGGCAGGTACAAACGAAAACAGCTTCCGAGAGAGGGTGCTCTCGGAAGCTGCTGGTTTCTGAGTTAGAGCGAGGACGAGCTAGAACAGGAAGCAGTTCTTTCCCACCTCAGGTCGACCTGATTATCGGGCCATTCCGAACAAACCAGCCAGACCATTCTTGCTGCTTGACTGCTTGTGCAGGCGAGAAGGGAAGAAAGCCTGTGGGTCAGCTGGAGGAGCAGCTACTGGAGCAGCTTCGGCAGCTGGTGTTGGCTGCTGAGCTTCTGCTGGAGCAGCAGTTGGAGTTGCACCGCAGGCGTTTGAACCACAGCCTGTTGAGCAGCATCCAGCGTCTGAGCAGCCGTCGCAGCATCCGTCAACAATCTCGTAACCACAATTTCGCAGAGCCTGTTCTGCTTCACGGCGAACGCTTCGGTCGCAGTCAGCCAGTGCACATGTCAGAGCTGATACAACGCATGGGCTGCAGCAGCACTTGTTACGACGAACCTGGTCACCAATTTCGTCAGCAGCTTCCCGGCGAACTCGTTCGTCCGTGTCGTTCAGACCGTAGACGAAAGCGTTCATGATTTCCGGATGGCAGCAGCAGTCGTATTTGCGACCAAGCTTGTCCAGAGCACGGCGGCGTTCTGAACCATGGCAAGCTGTCATTGAAGTGTAGATCAGCTTAGCAATTTCGCAGGCGTCGTCGTTGCAGCAATCGCAGCCTTCGCCGCAGGTATTGCCAGCATCGCAGCATCCGTTGTCACCACAAGCAGCTGGAGCACAGCAGCTTGGGTCAGCATTGCAGCCATTGCCACAAGCAGCTGGAGCACAGCAGCTTGGGTCTGCATTGCAACCGTTGCCGCAACCGTTACCGGCTGGAGCACAGCAGCTTGGGTCTGCATTGCAACCGTTGCCACAAGCGTCGGCTGGAGCACAGCACGTTACTGGGCAGCAGCTTGAACCAGGATCGCCGCATGTGTCGCAACATGGCGGCTTAATGTCTGAACACTTGCGCTGGTACGTGTACACGTTGGTGTGACACGGACGAGCAATCGTTGGTTTGCAGCAGGCTGGCTGACAATCTTCAGCACAACCGCAGCTCTTACATCCGCCGGAACCAAACAGCCCGGCATCAGCCGAAGCAGTCATTCCAGCCAGTGCGAGTACCGCACTGAATACGCGAGTCCATTTCATCTTGAAGAGTCTCCTTCTCATGGAAATCGTTCCTTCGACCGCCCTGACCA
>JBPOIW010000221.1:0-27548 GCA_052034165.1 Planctomycetota bacterium
TGTTCAAATCTCCTTAAACCGGTCTACGGCAGCCTGCCTGATCCGCCGGGTTCCACCATGTTCTCAAGGGATTTGATATGCGATTGCAGCGAATTGCTCTGTTATTGGCCGCACTGTGTGTGGCCACTGGATCCGCGTCTGCGGATGAATGGGAAACGTTGTTCGACGGTAAGACTCTTGATGGCTGGGACGGCGATCCCAGGACCTGGAGCGTCAAAGACGGCGCCATCACAGGCACGACTTACAACGAAGAAGATAAGAAGCTCAAGGGAAACACGTTCATCATCTGGCGCGGCGGCCAGGTGGATAACTTCGAACTGGAGCTGGAATACAAGATCGTCAACGGCAACTCCGGGATTCAGTACCGCAGCTTTGAAGTGCCCAACGAAAAGTGGGTCATTGGCGGATACCAGGCGGACTTCGAAGCTGGCGATACATACTCGGGAATTCTCTACGGCGAACGCTACCGAGGCATTCTGGCCCTGCGTGGCGAATCGACCGAGCTGGTTCGCAACGACGGCAAGTTCGAAAAGAAGGTCACCGGCAGCGTTGGTGACACTAATGAGATCCAGAAGAAGATCAAGAAGGAAGACTGGAACAAGTATCGAGTTGTCGCTGACGGTTTCCATTTTCAGCACTTTATCAACGATGTCAAAACTGTTGATGTAACAGACAACGATGTGGCTGAGCGTCGCGCGGCCGGTTTCCTGGCATTGCAGGCTCATGCGGGTCCGGCCATGGAAGTGCAGTTCCGCAATATTCGTCTGAAGCGATTGCCAGCCCCAAAGAAGGTGGCTCTGATCGCTGGCAAGCCAAGCCATGGTTATGGGGCTCATGAACATCGCGCCGGCTGCATGCTGCTGGCCGAAGCGCTGAACAGTGCGAACATTGGTGTTGAAGCGACGGTGTATACGAATGGCTGGCCGGAAGATGATTCCGTTCTTGATTATGCCGATACAATCATCATCTATTCCGATGGTGGTGGCGGACATCCTTTCAACAGCAAGCTGGATCGTCTGAAGGCTCTTCAGAATCGCGGCATCGGGATGGTTTGTATTCACTACGGTGTTGAAGTTCCCAAGGGACCATCGGGTGAAGCGTTTCTCGATTGGACCGGTGGCTACTTCGAAACGGACTGGTCCGTGAATCCTCACTGGACAGGAACGTTCGACAGCTTTCCTAAGCATCCAATTGCCAACGGCGTGAAGCCATTTCGCGTGAACGACGAGTGGTACTATCACATGCGATTTGCGGAAAACGCAGATGTGATTCCAGTATTGTCCGAGCTGCCTCCTTCAGACACTCTTGTGAAGGCTGATGGCAGCCTGTCACGACCTGAGGGACCTCACAGCAATAACCCGGCGGTTCGTGCTGCGGTTCTGGAACGCAAAGAGCCACAGACGGTCGCGTGGGCTCGTGAACGCAAAGACGCTGGTCGTGGCTTTGGCTTCACTGGCGGGCACGATCACTGGAACTGGGGTAATCGAGATTTCCGAACTCTGGTTCTGAATGCCATCGTCTGGACGGCTCACGGAACAGTTCCAGAAGGCGGAGTTCCGTCGAAGGATCTGAACGTAAAAGATCTTCAGGCGAATCAGGACTACGACGTTCCGGGAGATTTTAATCCGGCTCGTATTCAGGCGATGCTGGACGAATGGGCGACTGCTCGAAAGAACTCGTGCACTGTCAGGAACAAGATTTGGGGGGCAATGCGAGCCGACGGAGCGGCTCGACTACGTAGTTTCGCCGCTCCGTCGGCGAAAATGGGATCCACCGTAACCCCCAAATCAAAACTTGACGAGCCCCTAGTGCACTGTAACGGCTCAGAAAAGGGGCCAGCATGACACCACTCAGCTTGTCTGAGTGGTGAAGCGTTTGGCAACCAGATCTAAAGTCTCATCGAACCTCCCCAACTCTGAGTCTTCCGCCGGAGGCAGCAGGCTGAGGGAGTTGGGGATCGATGAATGATGGAACGTTCTTCTGGTTGCCAAACCTGCTCACCTTCGGCACAAGGCCGAAGGGGTCGATTTGGAACAGGTGAACCGGTGCCTCGTCCGCTACGATGAATAGCTTTGTGGCCGTTGTTAACTCATGAATTCGCCCGCATCAGATGCTGCTCACAATACAGACGCCTCACAACGCTGGGTTAGCCTGCTGTTTGCAGTCGCTGTCTTTGTCAGTGCGTTCCTGCTGTTTCAGGTTCAGCCGCTGATCAGCAAAGCGATTTTGCCGTGGTTCGGAGGAACTCCGAGTGTCTGGACAACGTGCATGCTGTTCTTCCAGGTACTGCTCTGCGGAGGGTACTTGTATTCTCATCTGGTCACGTCGCGATTGACGGGGCGGCAGCAGGGCTTGGTTCACTGCGGAGTTCTGTTGATCTCGCTCGCGTTTCTGAACATTCTGCCATCGATCGACTGGAAGCCGACAGGGCTGGAATCGCCCGTGGGACGGATCCTGTCGTTGTTGCTTTCGACCGTAGGGCTGCCCTATTTTGTGCTGTCCACAACGGGACCACTGCTGCTGCGTTGGTTCAGTGTGGCTCAACCGCAGGCGTCGCCGTACCGTTTGTATGCCTTGTCGAATGCGGGTTCGTTGCTGGCTTTGCTGTCGTATCCGTTTTTGTTTGAACCGCTGATGCGAGTCTCGACTCAGGCCAACGCGTGGTCGCTCGGGTATCTGGTCTTTGCTGCGCTGTGTGTGGCTTGTGCGGTGCGTTCGATTTCGAGAGGAGCCGAAAGCAAGGCGACCCATGAACAAGCAGGGGTTACTGCCGCGAGCAGTGAAAAGAAATCAATCGCTGCAAGGCCGAGTGCGACAAAGTCGGCTTATGGACGCTGGCTGATTTTGTCCATGGTCGCTTCCACAATGTTACTGGCAGTGACCAACGAAGTCTGCCAGGACGTGGCCGTCATTCCGTTTCTGTGGGTGGTGCCACTGTCGCTTTATCTGTTGTCATTTATTCTGTGCTTTGAAAGTGATCGCTGGTATCGTCGCGGCTTGTACTCGCTGGGAACTGCGATCCTGGCTCTGGCCGTTTGCTGGCTGCAAAGTTTTGGTTCACGAACGTGGCTGCCTTTGCAGCTGATGATCTATTTTGGTTGTCTGTTCTCCATCTGTATGTTGTGTCATGGTGAGCTGGCCAGGTTGCGACCATCGGCGGATTCGCTCACTTCGTTTTATCTTACGTTGTCGGCTGGCGGGGCGGCCGGAGGTCTCTTCGTCGGGCTGCTGGCACCTTTAATCTTCCCGGCGTTCTGGGAACATTCCCTCGGAATGATTGTCTCGTGCGTGATCGCCGTGGTTGTGTACTTCGATCACCGAGGCTGGATGCAGGATGGACCTCAGCCGCCAACGCTTTGGAAGCTGTTGGCTATTCTCCTTTTCGCCGGGCTGGGGACTGTGTTCGCGGCGGCGGTAACAAGTTACGTCAATGCGGTGGCCATCGTTCGCAATTTTTATGGTGTGCTGGAAGTTCAGAATGACACAATCGAAGATGCCGTCATTCTGCGGCACGGTCGTATCATTCACGGCATCCAGCTGAATGGGATCCCGAGTTTCCCGACGATGTACTACGGTTATAACACCGGTGTCGGAAAGGCGATCGAACAACTGCGAGAACGCAAGACTCCGCTGAAGGTCGGCCTGGTGGGTTTAGGGGCCGGAACACTGGCTGCGTATGGTCAGGCCGACGACACGTTTCGTTTTTACGAAATCAATGAGAACGTCACGGGGCTGGCTCAGCAGTACTTTACGTTTCTGAAAAACTGTCCATCAACTGTTGATGTGATTCATGGCGATGCCAGGCTGATGCTGGAAAACGAATCACCGCAGGGATTTGATCTGCTGGTTCTGGATGCATTTTCCGGCGACGCTGTGCCGACCCATCTGCTGACCGCGGAAGCCGCCGATGTTTATCTGAAGCATCTCAAGCCAGATGGATTCATCGCCATTCATATTTCGAATCTGCACTTTGATTTGCGACGAGTGACAGACGGCCTGGCGGAGGCTGCAAAGCTATACGCGATTACTCTGGAAACGGCCCCGGTGATTGATCGAATCACCGGCGCGCAAAGTTTGATTGAACCGGGCAGTCGCTGGGTCTTGATGTCTCGTAAAAAGTCGCTGCTGGTGTCTGATCTCTACATGAGGTTTCTCACACGAGACATGCGGCCGCCACGAGACAAAGTTCTGTGGACGGATGACTTCAGCAACCTGATCGAAGTACTGGATTACGAATAATCCGGCTGGACAGGGTCGGCCATTGTTTGACGATCTTGCGCGAACGTCGTCCGCGGAAGGAAATCGCTGTTGAATCCGCTAATGAACACTAATAAACGCTAATGGTTGTTGAGGCTCGGCCGCTACTCGCCTTGCAGAGTGATGGCGTTCGAGTTCCCGTCGGATTACGGCATTTTTGTGATGTTCTTGCATTCATCAGCGTTTATTAGTGTTCATCGGCGGTTCCCACTTGCTGTGCTCGATCAACTAATCTCACGTTGAAAATGAAGAAGGCCCTGCGACTCAGGTGCGTTTCTGTAACGTACGCTGAATCACAGAGCCTGATTTCAAAACCGACGGTTCGACTATTGTAAGGTTGGTGTCGTCGCGTCTGCAGGTTTCAACTCTTCCTCTTCTTCCTGAGGAGCGATTTGAGCGGCAATCAATCGCCCGAAGATCTTTACGAAGCCTTCTTCCAGTCGAATTCGCATGCGAACGCCGGTTTCGGTCAGGCGAGAATCGATCTCGATACGATCGTCGCCTTCGGCGAGTGTTTCCTTCATGATCTTTCCACCACGTTCTCGTCGGCGATTGGCCTCGGCACGGCGGGCTTCGCGGCCTGCATTGCGACCTCCACCGTCCGTTGCGGCGGGTGCTGCAGCGGGCACATCTTTAGCAGCTTCTGTACTGGCTTCGGCGGCCGCTTTCGCTGCGGCAGCTTTTTCCTTCTCCGCTCGAGCATTTGATCCCGCAGTATCAGCGATCGTCGCCATCTCCACCAACTGATTGACGTTCACGATGATTCGGAAATTCGGCGGCGTCCTTCGTTCGGTCGGAGATTGAATGGCCTCTTCAAGTTTGTCCATCACGCTGGTCAGTGTTGCCAAAGATTCCTGACCACCGATGACACCCCATACGGCCGTTGAGCCGACTCCCAAAGTAATCCCGACATTGTCACCAAAGACCGCGACGGCTTCCGGGGGCTGAGCAGCGAACGTCAAACGGTGGAATGTCACGCCAAGATGTTCAGCCGCACCGATCTGGAGATCGCCTGCCTTCTTAATATCTTCGACTTCTCGAAGCCGTGTCGCCACATCAAGAAGTCCGGCGGCAATGGCATCTCCTTCGACGACTCGAGACGCCCAGACGATTGCCAGTTTGCCGGCCGAATCGCGATAAAACTGAGCAAAAATGTCGGCATGGCGCTCTTCCAGAGTTTTCTGGACCGCGGTCAGAGCTTGTCCAATGGGGCTGTTTTCATCCGGTGTCGCACCCAGTTTGTTTTCTTCAATCAGACGCGTTACTTCCATCTTCACGCCTTCCATCATCTCGATGTAAGCCAGCTTGTCGCGTTCGGCGATCATGCTGGACATCGAGAGAGAAACGGCAGCGTCATCATCAAGCAGTGGAATAAAGTAGCTGGGCTTCTCCGTCGACTGGAAGATTTCTTTCATGAACTTCGAACCATCAAGAGCGTCGACCAGAACGTCAAAATTGACAGCTCCTTCTTCCGGTTCAACTTTGAGTCCGATCGTAATCTTCTGGCATTCGGTGATCAGCATTCGCAATGCTTCGAGGCCTCGTTCCCCTTCTGTGCGACGAATGCGATACGCACCTTCCGGCTCACCATCGCGTTGTTGCAGCGTTGTGGAGATCCCGGATGAAATCAAGCCCATCAAAAGAGTTCGTGTTGCGACCGGGATTGATTCCACATCCAGTCGAACAGAAATATCAAACTGCTGAGCTTGCCCGGCCAGCAATTGAGCAGGATCCGGAAGTTCTCGATCCAGCGCTTCTTCGGGAGGATTGTCACCCAATGGCATGAAGGCATAGCCGTCTTTCATCAACACGGGAAACGTGCGATTGGGACCAATGACTTCGTATCGTCCTTCTTCGTCGTCTTTGCGAATCACGACGGGGGCTTTTTCGATCAGCTTGGTTGCCGCCTCGACGGACTCAACAGGCACGAAGGCCAGGAACTCGGGAGCCGGTGGGAATGCAACGGGCAGATAGGCCATCACGCCGAACGGTTTTGATCGATTGAAGCCATCAAGATCGTTGAGTGTCTCTTTGAGAAACGTTTCAAACACTTTGAACGCTGCTGGTTGCCCTGCGGCATCGAAGATGTACTTCGCTTCGTCCACAACCCGATCGGCACTGGCAAACGTGATGGTCAGCAGCGGGCGAGTTCCTTCGGCGACAAGTGTCAGGGGCTTATCATCGGACGACTTGCTCCCGCTGTCGGCCGCCTGAGGAGCTGCCAGGATTACGGAACTCGACAAGGGCAGAAGCAGCACAGAGAGCCCGATGGTCAGCAGGAGCCGACTGGTACGCTGAACAGCATCAATCAGATCAAAACGAAACATGAAGTGGATTCCAGCAGAAAAATGGAGTTCAGGGGCGTTTCAGAGGGGCGGGACAAAACCGTGGGACTCACGTTGTTGTGATACCAGCGAAGTGTTGATCCTGAGGAGAATTCGGCCGACGCCTGCGTTTCTCCGACAAATTGTAGAAACATTCCCCGCGGAAAAAGGATTCGAGCTGGTCGCATTGGGCGGATAGATTCCCTGAAATCGACCGTGTTTCCGCAAGACCGTTGGTAATTCAGGGAAACGGCGCAGCCTTTTCCATCGGGGAATCGGACTTGGAGACTGACCGCGAAACTGAAAACGGGCCATCGCTGGCTTGAGAAGATCCCGCGTCTCAATAACTGCAGCCGTTTCTTCAGCCTGACCATCACGCCGTGCAAGCCAAATCATAAACAATGCACGCCTGAACACACCCGCTCCCTCTCTGCGACAAATATTGGCGGCTCAAAAACAGGCGAAACCTGCCGAGAGCGGGACTTCAAAACCGGATTTCCGCAGAAGTACATGCGTCGCTTTGCAGACGTTCAGATTTTTGACCGTCTGCGCTATGGAAGCCCTGTTGTCCGTGTTTTCAGCCGCAGTTACAAACGCCGCGTCTCTCCAGGCGGAGGCGCTCTGTCCCGTGGGCATTGCGCGGATGCTGGAAAGGAATTGCGAAAGATTGTGTTTTGAACAGGACGTTCAAAAGTCTTCCTGCAGTTTCAGAGAGAAGAAGTGACCGACGCGGCGGATGTGCTGCGTCTTCGCAGTTCAGAGATGCACTGCGGATCACGATCCTGGTTTGAGGAACGTCATGAAGATCGTTCGAAACCCCAATCGCTGGCTGAATAAACTGTCTCGAGCTGCTGCGATTCTGTCGCTGATGGCTGGTTCGCAGACGGCCTATTCGCAGGACGGTGGCTTTACCTTTGGCCGAACCCCAACCGGGTCCGCCTCTGAGGTCGTCGATTCCAATAGCAACGGCCTTGGAGTGACCTTCCGAGGCGGCCATATGGCTGGCGGGACGGTTGGTCGCGAAGAGTCCATCACTCATATCAACCTGATGCCGTACGTCAGCATCAATGATGGTATGCTGTTTGGCGATTCTCGACTGCTGCGAGCCAACAAGGGCGACCTTGGGTGGAGCTTCGGTGGTGGTTATCGTCATTACATCCAGGACTGGGATGTCGTCATTGGCGGCAACGGATACTACGACCACGATGGTCTGACCGGAACAGACCTGCAGCAGTGGAGTGCGGGTGCGGAAGTTCTCGCGCATGGCTGGGAAATGCGTGGCAACTACTATCAGACCTTTGGTGATACATTCAGTCTTGTTGGTCAGCGTATCGATCAGAACAGCGCGGCGTTCGCGGGCAACAATATTACGTTCACACGCATCGACACATTTGCTGAAGCTCTCAAAGGGTTCGATGCAGAAGCCGGTTTCCTGTTGCCGGGCGACATTGCGGAACGCTTCGATCTGCGAGCCTTCGGCGGCGGTTACTTCTACGAAGGTGAAAACATCGACGGCTTCGCTGGCTGGTCGACTCGACTTCAGGCTGACATCGGCCGCTGGCTGGAGCTTGGGCTGAAGCTTACGAATGACGACGTGTTCGATACCACCGTCAGCTTCAATGCCGCCGTCTACTTCGGCGGCTTCGAAAGTCAGGAACACACGAAGCGTTCGGCGATCCAGCGATTCCGCGATCCCGTTCGTCGCAGCATGAACGTGGCCGCCTCGACGAGTGACACGGCAGCGCCTGGCCAGCTGGCCATCGACCCGAACGACAATCTTCCGTTTACGGTCGCCCACGTAAACAGCAATGATCTGATTGGCCCATTCAACGGGACTGTCGAGAACCCCTTCTCCAGCCTGAGTCAGGGGCTGGGAGCCGGAACGGACATTGTCTTTGTTCATGCGGGAAGTATCTTCAACGCGGCACCGCAGAACATTGTCAATCTGCTGCCAAGCCAAAAGCTGATTGGCGAAGGTCTGATTCAGACGAATCGCAACACGGAAACATCTGTGACGGTTCTTGCCCTCGGAAATCCTCTGCATCTGACTCTCCCGGATTCTCCAACGTTCGCCGCCAATCCAAATCTGCTGCGTCCAACAATTGGCAACTCAGCGGGTAACGCCGTGACGATGGCGAATAACAGCCTCTTCTCTGGCTTTATTATCGACAATCCGACGGGCCACGGCATCTTCAGTAACGGGGCCACAAACACATCCATCAACGATGTGCTGGTTCAGGGAGCCGGTCAGTCTTCGATCTTCCTGCAGAACACTTCGGGCACGACTGCGATCACCAATACAACACTCATCGCGGACGCAGCGGCGACCAACGCTACGTTTCATGTTGACGGTGGTTCCGGAACAGTACGATTCTCCTCAACCGATAACTTCCTTCTGGCATCCATTACGAATGCCTCCTCACAGCAGTCGGTGCTCATCGAGAACATGACCGGTGGGAATGTCGACATGATTCGTTCCTCCGTTACTGAAGACGGAGGTCTCGGCGTCGTCATTCGAAATAACACCGGTGGCGCAGCAACACTGGACAACCTGAACCTCGCCAACAGCACAGGAACAGGGATTGCAATTCTGGACAGCGCTGGAAACTACACGTTCCGCAAGACCAGTACTCAGCTCCAGCAGATTACGGTCACCAATGCGGCGCAGCAGAGCATTCTGGTTAACAACGCTTCCGGAGCCGTCACGTTCTTTGATGATGTGCTGATCACCAATAGAAATGCAGAAGGTGTTGAAGTTCGCCTGTCCAGCGGAGACGTCACATTTAATGGCGATGTCATCCTGGATGAACTGGGAGCTGGTGCCGGAGCACAAGCCGGGATTTCAGTTCATGACCAGTTGGCCAACGGATCGGTGATTCTTGACGACCAGCTGACGATTCGTGGTGCCACAGGGCGAGGCAGTCTGGCGGAAGGTGTCTATCTGAGAAACAACAATGCGGCAAGCGAGTTTATTGTCCGGGGTGACACAAATATCGTCGGCACTAACGGCATTTCGGTGAGAATTGATAATAACGACGGGCGAGCTCAGTTCCTGGGACAGACCCAGATTTCTCAACGCCTTCTTGAAGGGATTGCAGTCACAAATTCTGCCGGAGCGGTTCAGTTCGGCGGCACTTCCAGTGACATCGCCACAATCCTGAATGACCTGGCAGTACCTTCTCAGAGTGCCGCGATTCTGGCCACGGACAACTCGGCCAACATCGTGTTTGGTGGTGCCTCGATCGACAATGCCCAGGGAAATCTTCCTGGCGGTGCAGGCGTACATCTGGTCAACAACACCGGGAATATCAACTTCGGTACTCTCGACATTGTCTCTCTTGATGGGGTTGGCCTGTTTGGTCTGAACAACGCCAGCATCGAGATTCGAGGCGGAGACATTCTGTCGGATAACCAGGCGGCCGTGAATATTGAAGAGTCCGGCATCGATATCGCCCTCGAAAGCGTGACCAGCAACAATTCACCCAACTACGGGATTCGATTGGTCGAGACCAACAAGACCAATCTTCAGAGCTTTGAAGTCGATCCGAATATCGCGAACGACGTTCCCGGCGACGGCGGTATCATTTCCGGTGCGAAAGGCAACGGACTGGACGACGACGATTCAGCCGGGGTCTTCCTGCAGAATGCCGGTCAGGTACGCCTGAGAGCAATGACGCTGGATGATAATGAGTTCGGTGTCCGCATTCGTAACACAGAAGCAACTC
Source organism: Planctomycetota bacterium (assembly GCA_052034165.1). GTDB lineage: Bacteria > Planctomycetota > Planctomycetia > Planctomycetales > Planctomycetaceae > SXXK01. The sequence continues at coordinate 10,307 of JBPOIW010000221.1, forward strand.
CGGGACTGCCTGACAGTACGAAACAAAACTTCATTCTCGAACGGTCACTTGTTCAGGATTCAGACATCCGCGGTATCGATAGTCGGAACCTGATGGGCCTGTCGATTCAGAACAGCTCATTCGATAACAACGGGGATGATGCCGCCGCTGGACGAGAAACCATTCTGCTTGATTACACAGTCCGACTGGACCTCGATACGATCACACAATTCAATCAGGCCAACGATCCATTCGTTGTCACCATCGAAGACTCTGACTTCACTTCCTCAACAACAGACGTGATCAATGTGGGGCAGTCAGGTACTGGTGCCAATGGGGCAGCCATTCGCTTTGATTTGCTGAGGAATACGTTCACAGTCAGCGACGCGACCGACCCTGTAGGATCGGGTGGAATAGACGACGCGTTTATTTTTGACTGGACAGGTCCGGTCCAGATGATCGTTGAGGACAACCTGTTTGACATGATCAGCCCTGTTCAGCAACAGGCCGTATCGATACGAACTCGTTCGACAACAGATGAGATTGATTTCTCGTTCCAGCGGAACATAGTCAACGTGAATAACGTGACAATAAACGCTGGTGCCGTCGACCTCAGAATCGAAGGCCCGTCGAACATGAACAGCGCCAACTTCCAGATTGCGAATAACGACATCAACATCAGTGACGGAGCGGGTGGCAACCTGACCGTCGGCGGTGACCGACCAATTGGCCTGAAACTCCGACTGGCACGAGATGCCGATGTGGGCATTATCAACAACGATATTGTCGCAACAGCTGACGGAGCCACCGGGATTCTCATTGAACGTGCGGCCGCCAGTTCTAACTTCCTGATCAACGGCAATCGCATTGGTTTCTTTGACTTCGGTATCGAGGCTGAACGCGGGATTATCTTCCAGCAGGTGACAGGGGTCGTCAGTATCTTTGGAAATGTTGACAACCAGGTTGTCGTCCTCCAGAACGCTGGCGGTAACGGAGCCGTTGAGCAGGCCTTCTTTATGCCAGCGAACTCCAACAACGGCCAGATTATTGTTAACGGGGCACTTGTTCCGTAAACCGGACCCGACCGTGTGCTTCGGTTGGGGTCTCAACGATTTCTCATCGAAGTGGTTCCCTAACCAAACAAGCTGACAGTTCTCAGCAGCAAATTCCTGACAGGCCAGAGGGAACGGTGAGGACGCTGCGTGAAACTTTGAGGCAGTGCTGAAACATCGCAAATTTGAGCCGCCGAGAACTCCTGACACATCTTTCAGGACCTCCTGAACGTTCTTCTGACAGCCTGCGATCCGTGAAAACGGTCGGAGGCTGTCGTCGCATTCGGGTCTCGGAATTTGACGTTTTCGAGCGGTCACTCGAATTGGACTGTTACGACTCGCTGCTAGAATCAGAGCGTCATGACCGGTTCAGGACGACAGACACCTTCGTCTCTTGCTGAACTGACGACGATGATCGCGGCCTCCCCGGGTTTTGCGGAAGTCCTCGCGGCTTTGCATTCCGGACACAGTGCCACGATCGACGGCGCCTGGGGCTCGTCTTGCGCGCTCAGCATTGCAGCGATCACATCGGCCGACCCCAAAAGAACGCACCTGATTATTCTCCCGACAATTCGTGACGCGGAAGAATTCGTCGACGAACTGACTGACCTGCCAAATTCCGGCGTGATGCTTTTCCCGGCCTGGGAGAGTCTTCCCGAGATCATTGACGCTGGTGACTCCGTCTACGCGGCACGAGTCTCCGCCGTACGCCGACTCTCGCAGGCAGATCGAATGCCGACCGCGATCGTGACTTGTCTGCCAGCCCTTCTGCAGCCGGTTCCGACTCGAGCTTCCATCAAGGCGGCGACGCGCACCATTTCTGTGGGCGATGATCTTCCGCTGGCGGAATTGACAGATTGGCTGATTCTTCGTGGGTTTGAAAGAGTCACCGCCGTCGAACTGCCAGGAGAATTCTCCATTCACGGTGGCATCCTGGATATCTTTCCAGCCACTGAACCGGATGCCATTCGCATCGAACTCTTCGGCGATGAAGTCGAATCCATTCGCTCGTTCGACGTTGAAAGCCAACGTCGTCTGGAGGATCTCAAAAGCATCTCCCTGACGGCAACTCTGGCGGCGACTCCACCGGCCGCCAGTGACGCAACGCCGCAATCAAGTTCCGGGGCCGCCAACGGCCAGGCAACTCGCAAAGGGAAGTCGAAGAAGGCGACCGCGGAAACGAAGTCGGCCGAGTCACCATCGGTCAGTGGTTCATCGGCCAGTGGTACATCAGCAACACCGATATTCAGCGGAGAAACGGAAAGCCTGATTGACTCGCTGTCTCGTCAGTCGATCGTAATCCTCACCGATATGCACCAGGCAATCAGTGAAGGCCGCATGTATTTGCAGCGACTCTCCAATCCTGTGGGACTCTATGGTGTTGATGCCACGATGGCCCGTCTGACCGAATTTCCTTCGGTCACGATCGATGCCCTGGGAGTTGATGGATATGAGCAGTCATGCCATCTTCCCATTGAGGCCGTTGAACGATTCTCAGGAAGTCGCCGCGATGCCCTGGTGGAACTTTCCGAACTGCTGGGACCATCGGATTCTGTTCTCCTATGTTGTCACAATGAGGGCGAACAGGGCCGACTGCGGGAATTGATCACCGAGACTGACTCGTCCTCCGGCACTTCATTGGCCGCTCGCATCTGCCTGACAACAGGGAGAATTCGACGAGGATTCCGGTTGCTCGATCACGCTCTGATTGTGATCAGCGACAACGAATTGTTCTCCCGCACACCGACTCGCGCGACGACTCGCAAACGTCGCACCGATTCACGCACGATCGACACATTTCTCGACCTGCGCGAAGGCGATCTGGTCGTGCATGTGGCTCACGGAATCGCTCGCTATCGCGGCATGGCAATGACTGGTGCGAATGGCCAGCAGGAAGAACACCTGCTGCTGGAGTTTCGCGACGCCTTGATCGTCTACGTTCCGGTCTCGCTGATTCATCTGGTTCAGAAGTATATCGGTCCCGCAAAAACAACGCCCGAACTGACCAAATACGGCGGCACATCGTGGCTGAAGAAAAAGGATCAGGTCGCCGAAGCCATCTCTGACATGGCGACCGACATGCTGCAATTGCAGGCCGAACGAGCTTCCAGGGCCGGACTTCAGTGTCGAGCAGACTCGCATCTGCAGCAGGAGTTTGAAAAAGCATTTCCGTTTACCGAAACGCCGGATCAGGCTTCCGCAATAATTGACCTAAAAGCCGACATGGAACAGGCGAAGCCAATGGACCGTCTGATCTGCGGGGACGTGGGCTTCGGAAAAACGGAAGTCGCGATGCGAGCGGTCTTCAAGGCCGTGGACAACGGCCGACAGGTGGCCGTTCTGGTCCCAACGACGGTTCTGGCCGAGCAGCATTTTCGCACTTTCAGCCAGCGGATGGCGGAGTTTCCCGTCACTGTCGAAATGCTGTCGCGTTACCGATCCCCGGCCGAGCAAAGTCGCATTCTTGAACGCCTGAAAGAAGGCGGGATCGATATCGTGATTGGCACGCATCGACTGGTTTCCAAGGACGTGAAGTTTCGAGATCTCGGCTTGCTGGTTGTCGACGAAGAACAAAAATTCGGCGTGAAAGTTAAGGAGCGTCTGAAGCAACTTCGTGCCGACGTTGACGTGTTGACTCTGACGGCCACGCCGATTCCTCGAACTCTGCACATGTCGCTGCTGGGTATTCGAGATATCAGCAGCCTGACAACGCCGCCTCGCGATCGCGTTCCGATTGAAACTCGAGTTGGCCGGTTCGACGAGAATCTTGTCCGCAGCGCGATGATGCGAGAACTCAATCGGGGCGGGCAAATCTACTTCGTTCACAACCGCGTTCATGATATCGAAGAGATCGCGGAACGATTGAAGCGAATCGCTCCCGAAGCCAGTCTTGTAATCGCGCATGGGCAAATGGATGAGGATGAGCTTGAATCGGCCATGATGGCGTTCGTGACAGGCAAAGCCGATATCCTGCTGGCGACAACGATTATCGAAAGCGGCCTCGACATCTCCAACGCGAATACGATGTTTATTCATCAGGCCGAGAATTACGGCCTCGCTGATTTGCATCAGCTTCGTGGGCGAGTTGGTCGAGATCGCCATCGAGCGTACTGCTATCTGCTTCTGGAAGAAGGCAAGGCCGTCACAACAAAGGCGACTCGACGACTAAAGGCGATCGAAGAGTACAGCGAGCTGGGCGCGGGTTTTCGCATCGCCATGCGTGACCTCGAAATTCGAGGAGCTGGCAATATTCTCGGCACCGAGCAGAGCGGCAACATCGCAGCCGTTGGCTATGAACTCTACTGCCAGTTGCTGGAGAACGCTGTTCGATCGCTGAAGAAGCAGCCGCTGCGTTATCAACGGCATTGCAAGATCGAGTTGCCTGTCAGCAATTTCATCCCCGACAAGTATATCGCCGAGCAGAAGCTCAAGATCGAAGTTTACCGCAGGCTGTCACAGGCCAATACGCTCGATCAGCTCAGCGAACTGGAAACAGAGCTCCGCGATCGCTTCGGCCCGATTCCAACGGCTGCTCGCCGCATGATTCAGCTGCGTGAATTGAATTTGCGAGCTCTCTCGTGGCGTGTGGAAAACATCCATCTCGAAAACGGCTACGCAGTCTTTCGCTATCGAGACGCCAAACGCATCCGCATGCTGTCGCATCTGCACAAGGGTCACCTGCGAGTCGTCGATGCCCACGATGCGTACTGGCCTCTGGAAGCCGAAGAAACCGACGGCGCGGCGGTGCTGGACGAGTTGTTGGAAACATTTTCTGCTGCTCAGCCTCCTGCCCCGGAATAGGTTCCGTACGAAATAGGTGTAGTCGTGGCTGATTGTCAAAGTAGGTCCTTTCTGCCGAAAAGGACTTTCGCTGTTAGGCGAAGCTCGTGTGCAATTCGATCCAGTTGAGCAGCCGAGGTTGTTCTATAACATGCACACACAGGTCGCGGCCAGCCGCGAAGCCCTCCTCGGCAAGGAGGACCTACAGAGATCGCCACCCACTCCCGCAGGCAACGATTTCTGAGGTTCTGTTTTCGATGTGTTGGTCGGCCTGATAGACTGGGAACGCGTTTCCGCGATTTTTCAGCATAGGCGATTCCGCGATGAACCGATTCCAACCAGAACGCCAGCCGTCTTCGACAATGTTCCCTTGGCATCGTTCACCGATGTCACGAGCATCCTTCGTGCAGCAACTCGCTGGCGGCATTGGAGGAGTCGCACTCGCGCAGATGCTGGTGGGAGATGCAATCGCCGATGAGCAGTCAAAGAATCTCAACGGTGGACTTCATCATCCAGCCAAAGTGAAGCGCATCATTCAGCTGTTCCTGAATGGTGGTGCCAGTCAGATGGATACGTTCGACTACAAGCCGGAACTGGAACGACTCAACGGGCAGATGCTGGGGCCGAAGGAAAAGCCAGAAGGCTTTACTGCTCCCGCCGGAGCCGTGATGAAAAGTCCGTTCACATTTCAGCAATACGGTCAGTCCGGTCGCTGGGTCAGCAGTGTGTTTCCGGAACAGGCCAAACTGGTCGATGACATGGCCTTCCTGATGGCCATGACAACGAAGACCAACGTCCATGGTCCAGGCAGCTATATGATGAATACCGGTTTTCTGCTGCCCGGCTTCCCCTGCATGGGCGCGTGGATCTCATATGCCCTGGGAGATCTCTCCGACAACTTCCCGTCGTTTGTTGTCCTGCCGGATCAGCGAGGTTTGCCGTATAACTCCAAAGGAAACTTCAGTGCCGGATTTTTGCCGGCTCGGTTTCAGGGCACGTTGATCAACGCCGGCGGTGCTCAACCGGTTCCTGATTTATTTGCAGCGTCGAAATACAGGTTTGCTCAGGGGGATTCTGACCGTAAAGCTCTGGAAGCTCTGCAAATCATGAATCGTCGTCATGCCGCACAACGGCCTGAAGATAGTCGCCTGGAAGCACGAATCGCAGCGTCTGAAGTCGCCGCAAAGATGCAACTCAGCGCTCCCGAAGTCTTTGATCTTTCGCAGGAGAGCGAAGCGATTCATCAGTCATACGGAATCGCTGATTCGGCGACTCAGGATTTCGGAAAACGCTGCTTGCTGGCGCGCCGCATGCTGGAACGAGGCAGTCGATTTGTGCAGGTCTGGAGCGGTCTCTCAGGTGCCGTCAACAACTGGGACAATCACGGCAGCATTCCTAACGAGTTACCGCCGATGGCGACCAGTGTTGATCGCCCGATCGCGGCCCTGCTGACAGATCTCAAACAGCGCGGCATGATGGAAGATACGCTGGTGGTCTGCTCAACAGAATTCGGGCGAACTCCGTTTGCTCAGGGCGGCAATGGGCGCGATCACAACGGTGGAACGTTCGTGACGTGGCTTGCCGGGGCCGGAATTAAAGCCGGCGTCTCTCATGGTCGCAGTGACGATCTGGGTTACAAAGCCGTTGAAGGCGTAACCTATTGCTACGATCTGCACGCGACGATTCTGCATCTATTGGGCATCGATCATACTCGACTGACGTTCCGCCATAGCGGAGTTGATCGCCGACTGACGGACGTGCATGGACACGTCGTGAAGGACATCCTGAGCTGACAGTCGGTGCCGGCCTGTCTCTCCCTGTAGCTGAACTCGTGAGAGATCAGAAGCTCTTCCGAATTCTCACGAATCCGGCTACCCCCGTAAGAGTTCAAAAGTGCTCGCCGAATCCCCACGACCAAAACGTGCATGAGATTCTTGACTGAGGCTTTTACACGGCCACTTCCTCAACCGCATCTGACGCCAGCCGAAGCCGCTGCCACCGGCCCGTCAAGTATCGCATCCACATACAAAATCCCGTCAGGCTGATATGGATCGTGCACGTCATCCAGATCGCAAAGATCGTCGGATTGTCTGAACGAATAATCAACGACGCGGGCAGGACCATGACCAGCCAACTGGATAGCAGAGTAATCAGCATCGGATAAACCGTGTCGCCGGCTCCTCGCAATGCCGAAGAAAACACGACCGCCAGCGCATCGAACACGGAATAAACCGCGACAAACTGCAGCAGTGTCGCGGCAAGCTTCGCCAGCGTTTTTACATCCGCTCCCTGTCCTGAATCCGGATCCGTAAACAGAAAAAATGGTCGCAGACATGTTTCCGGAAAGAAGATCAGCATCAGCGCCGTGAGACCAGTCCAGAGCACTCCCAATAACACTGCGTTGTTCGTGGTGCGTTTTGCGGCGGGGATATTTTCTGCGCCGATATGATGGCCCACCAGTGTCTGAATCGCCGTGCCGAATCCCAAAAGCGGAATGAAGATCAATCCATTCACACTGAAGGCCAGATTGGTGGCCGCCAGATCCGCGCTGCTCAGATTTCCGATGATCAGCAGAAACACGGTGAACCCCGAGTTATCAACGAAGTAATGCAGACCGCTCGGCACACCATAGCGCAGAAATTTTCGCAGCAGTTCAAAATCGAGCTTTCGCGATGCCATCAACGGCAGTTGTTCGCGTTTCGCTTCGCGCAGCATCAGGAACGAGTAAACCAGAACTTCACCGCAACGCGCCAGCACCGTCGCGACGGCCGCGCCGCGAATGCCGAGTTCCGGAAATGGGCCAACGCCATAGACCAGCAGATAATCAACGCCGAAGTTGAAGAAGACTCCGGCAAAGCTGATGCACATCACGACCGATGTTCTTCGTCGCCCATTGAAGAAACAACTCAGCGCTGTCGACAGTAACAGCATCGGACTGCCTGCACAGAGTGTATTGAAGTACTGCGATTCCAGCTCCACGATCTCGGGCGAATGCCCGGTCAGAGACAGCAACGGGCGACTGAGCGGCAGACATCCCAGCAAAAGAATCCCTGTCAGCAGAGAAAGCCAGATCGCCTGCCACAGCGACGCCATCATTCGCTCTTTTTTTGCCGCGCCGTCGTATTGCGAGATAAACGTGTTGGCGTAAAGAATCGTTCCTATCGGTACGCAGACGACGGTCCAATGCAGCATCGCCGCAGGGGTCACGGCCGCCAGAGCTGCTTCGGAACAACCTGCCAGCACAATCCGGTCGGCAACATTCATCAAGGACTGCGAACCGGCGCTCAGCATCAGCGGAATGGCGACGCGAAACAGCTCCGACATACTGCCGGCTTCCGGAGCGGATTCGCTATGAGGTTCTCCGGAAGCCATCGTCATCAATCAGGTAGCCGTTAATGAGGAACAATGCTGGCCTCACTTTCAGGCAGGATGGGCATTCTTGCCCGTCCACGCCCCGTCGGACAAGAATGTCCAACCTACAGTTGAGTTCGACCATGCACCCCTCGACACTCGCAGTGCATGATTCGTTCGCATCTGGATGCCTTGGTTGAGATGCGATCCCAGGCATCGACAATTCAACTCAGAGTGCAATTGTCACGTTCTTCGCCGGCGGAGCGTCGAAACTACGTAGTCGAGCCGCTCCGTCGGCTCGCATTGAACCAATTCGTGGTCATAAACAGGCACATCAGACGTAAATCCGCTGCCGATTTCCAGACGCTTCATCCGGGGTACCACCGTTCTGACAGGCCAGCCGCTCTTCCTCCGACTTTGCCAGGGCCAGTTGATACATCCGGTCTCCCGCGGGAGTCGGATAGATCGTATTCACGCAAGCCTGACAAAGAGACTCGCCCGGCAGCCCTACACAATTCGCCAGAGCTTCAACCGGAAGATATCGGAGGCTGGTCGCGCCGATCGCATCGGCCATCGCCTGTTCTTCCTCCGGAGTAATCACATTGCCCGCCATGAACCCCGGAGCAAACAACTCGCCCACGGTCGACATATCGATGCCGTAAAAACAGGGCGAGATAATCGGTGGGCACGCGATGCGAACATGAATTTCCTTCGCGCGACCTCGATCCTTCAACAGGGCCAGCAGTTCCTTCAGCGTGGTCGCTCGCACGATGGAATCATCCACCAACAAAATCCGTTTGCCTTCCATGACTTCCGGCAGCGGCGTGTACTTCATTCGCACTTTATCGGCGCGATTGTTGCCTTCAATAAATGTGCGACCGATGTAGCGATTGCGGATCAGCCCTTCGAGGGATGGAACCTTCAATTGAAACGCCATGCTGTCCGCGGCCGCTTTAGCCGTATCAGGCACAGGCACTACGATGACGTCGTCATCAATGGTCAGCGTTTCTCGCTTGGCCAGTTCTTCGCCCAGACGTTTGCGAGACAGGTAAACGCCCGCATCATCAAAGGTACTGCCGGCGTTGGCGAAGTAAATCCATTCGAAGAAACAGTGAGCCTTCTTCGGGCTTTCCGCATACTTTTCGACTCGTACCGTCTGGCCGTCCACAACAACAACATGGCCCGGCGGAACATTCTTGACGCTGTCTTCAGAGAACCCCAGGTGAGTCAGCGCGACGCTTTCACTGGCGGCGGCAAACATCGAACCTTCAACGGCGTAACACAGTGGTCGCATCCCCAGCGGATCGCGCGACACAAACATCTGACCGCGAGCATTCAGAAACACAACGTTCCACGAACCATCCAGCCGCTTCGACAATGTTCGCAGCAACTCCACGGGAGTCACGTTGGCGTTCAGAGACAGCTCATGCGAAATCAGATGATGCAGAACTTCGGTGTCGGTTTCGCGAGTCAGGTGGAAGTCGGTCGTTGAGAGAATTTCTTCTCGCAGTTCGGTGTAATTCGCCAGCTGGCCATTAAAGGCGAAGCTGAACCATTTGGAACGAGCGATATGCTGGCGTTCAAATGGCTGCGCGTAACTGGGGTCGTCCTTTCCACAGGTCGCGTAACGCACGTGGCCGATCGCGGCCTGTCCGGCGTGTTCGGCCATCAGCTCTTTGTATGGGCCTTCATGATTCATGCGAAAGACTTCGGCCACTCCGCCAACGTCTTTGCGAGTTTGAATCAGCTGCAGGCGAGCTGGGTTGTAGCTGGTCAGCCCCGCCGCCAGCTGGCCGCGGTTCTGCATATCCAGCAGCATCCCCGGAATCAACCGCGACGCGCGATTGCGCACGGTCTGAGGATCCTCAGTCGCGGGGTCGATAAACGACTTATCTTTCCTGCGAAGTTTGGGGATCAGTGGGCTCAGATCACCGGAATTCAAGTGGTACACGGCGGCCACGCCGCATTCGTGCTGCAGTTCGTCCATAGTCCGACGAGTTCAATATTCCAGAAGAAAGCTCGCGATAAGTGGCGAGCCGAAACGGAATCACGTCGGCCCGAAGGAACCGCGTTTAGCGGCATGATACCGCGTCGAGCATCTCAAACCAATCGTCCGCCCCCGATTCGCGAGACAGAAGCGGCTGCCAATCCTTTCGGTCGTTCCATTCCGCAGTGTCGTCAGCGTCGGTTGAGCCCCCCGAGGGACGACTGAGGGCGTTGATCCCTGAGAATTCTTCCCGCCATGCCGAATTCCGGTGAACCACGCCCCGGCCCGTGTCATCTCAGAGAAAGGCGTTGCTGGAGAAGCAGCCAGAAATTGAAGTTCTGGCGGCCTGAGACTGCAGAATCTGCCGATTCTCAGATTCTCAATCGGAATCGAGGTCACAAGAGGCCAGAATCAGACTTGCAACCAACAACGTCGCCCGCTACTTTCCGCCCTCTCGCAGGGAACACCCTGTCGTTCGCGGTCAGACGACTGTGAGTGACATTGGTCAACCCGCGAAAAGATTCCTCTGTAGCTCAGTTGGTAGAGCAGGCGGCTGTTAACCGCCGGGTCGTAGGTTCGAGTCCTACCGGAGGAGCTAATTGCAAAATCACGGGCAATCTGTGGCCATCAGGCGGCGGATTGCTCGTTTTTTTTTGCCCTGCGGATGCGGTAGATGCCTGCTGATTTGCACTGATGTTACCGCCGGCGTTACCGCCGGAAGCTGCTTTCGCCCAATGGTCTGGAGTGACTTGCAGGTAGTGTTTCTCGGCTGTCCTGCTGCTATGCCCCAACCAAGCATTGACGACATGGTCGGGAAACATCTCCTGAAGTTCCGTTCGTCGTGATGCTCGCAGGTTCACAAATAGCTTTGGCCACGTATCCATTCCCGCAGCCTCAAGAATCCGTCCGAGTCTCGTTCGTAGATTCTTCTGAGAACTACGGTACTTGCTGACGACCCATTCCGAATTCGACTCAGCGGCCGACTTCGCAGCTTCCAGAACCGGCCGCAGTTCAGCAAACAGCGGGCAGAATCGAAGCCCGGTCTTCGGCGAATCAATTCGAAGTTTCCCCTCGGCCCAGTTCACGTCAGACCATTTTAGGTTCAGAACCTCACTGGGTGTTCTCAGCCCTGCGTAGCGGGCGAGAGCAAAAATCACTTTCCAGTCCTGGTCAGGGCATTTGCTAAGAACCAAGCGGGCCAACTCCGGCGAAACGAAGGCGTCACGCGAACGGTTCACGGTCGAGCTGATCTTCACCTCAGCAAAGGGATTCTCATGCAACAGTCGATCCCGCACAGCATGACGGAACATCGTCTTGGCACGTTTCAGAATCTTTTCGATTGTGCTGGGTGCCAGCTTGTCGCCTTCGTGAAGGAATCTCTGCCATCGGTCACAGTCGGCTGGTGTCACTTCCGCCAGCGCTTTCTTTTCACCGAAGAATGCGACGAGCCACAGCTTCGAGTGACGGTAGTTTGTCACGGTTGAAGGCTTCGCGTCGGTCCGCTCTTCGATGTAACGATCAATGAATGGACCGAGGAGACGCTGATCATCGGTATGTCTTCGAGAAACGTTCGGACTAACAAGCCCGAATGCGGCGAGTCTATCACGGAGGCGGCCATCGACAGTTTCGCCCCATTTGAACGAGTCCGTTTCCGGATTAACTCCAGCACACTTCGCTCGAACAAGTTCGGCGACGTGGCGGAGAATCGTATCGGCCGTTCGTCGTGAAACCTTTCCCAGCCAGATCGCCCGCTGCTTCTGATGGTGATCACGAAACCGAAGCCGAAAGCCTTCGCGCCCTCGGTCCTTTTCCTTGTGAAGACTTGCCATGTTTGAAGTCCTTCGAATTACGGTTATTGCAAATCACCGGCGCGTATTGAGCGCTTCATAAACTTTCGATGGCAGGAACAATCTGCGCGTTCCCGGCATCATTGACGGAATGATATTGTCCCTTACCAGCCTATCCACAGTCGCAACGCCGACGCCCAGAAGTTCCGCCATCTTTTCGCGACTCACTGCCTGTTCAACTTGAGGCTTTGCAAACAACTCAGCCAAACGTTTGACGACTGTCTCGGCGACTTGAACCGCCAACGCCTGCAAACCCTCTTCCGTGAGAAAGACTCCTGGGATCATATCGAGCCCTCCAGGATATCAATTCTCACGGATACTTCTTGTGAAGAAAGATTGATATTCATAGCCGCTTCCCCTCATCGTACACCCTGCACAGGAACTCGCGAGGGGAACGGTCGCAAGTGAGTGTCACCGAATCGATCAACAGCTTCACAATCCTGAATGCGCTCAGCTTCTTTTGTGTCGCTTTGACAGCACGGAGTTGCGAAGCGAATTCTTGCACCAAGTCACGGAATTCGGGTGAGGGTTTTCTTCGTGGTTTCATTACGCAGCCTCCTCACCGGGGAATGACAGAAGATCTTGCCAAGTCCCTGACGCTTTCGCCTTATCCTCGAACTTCGTTTGCACATATGGATCACCAATGCCATTTTCTGCAAACGTTACTCGAAGTAGTTCCAATAGCTCGTCAACGGAATCACAGAACCGCTGCCGACGATCGGCCATGCTTGTGGCAAATCCAACGATTTGCTTGCAGGCTCGCTGTTCATCCAGTGATGTTCGGTCGATGCGTTTTAGTGGTTTGCATCCTTTCCCGAATGCCGCGTGTCCGCTATCAATGACAGCTTGCCATGCAGGCAGCGTCGAGGCTCGGCCTTGATGTCGGTTCTCGCGATCGACTTCGCTATCTACCAGACGCAGGATGGAATTCGGCCCGTTGGTCAGCTTCTCGAAGATGTCGTTCAAACGACTAATGTCTTGCGTACGATCGAGGTTGAACTGTTTAAGCCATGTTCGCCCAACCTGAAACTCTACCCGGGTCGCAGCGTCCGGAATTCTGTTTCCCCAACGCAACGTAATCATTGCCTTCTGATACAGAGGGTCGTTCTTTGCACGTACTTCGACAAGCTTGTCGTAGATCACCACTCGGGCACGGGATGCATTTCCGATAGAGAATGTCTCCAACTCATCTTGATTCAGGTTCAGCCGACTCTTCCGAACTGCTGAAACGAAATGACGTTTTTGAAGGGATTCCCCAAAGAACTCATGAAGCGAAACGCCTGGGTAATCGAGGCACAGATCCACCCGTTGAATCCATTCGTCCTCAAGCGTTCCGCCAAGGTTGGCAATCGTTCTGTGAAAACAACTCCAGCCATCATCCCAGCCGACAATCAGGCAGGGAGAACCACTGACTTGAAAGGATGCATTACTGTGCTGGCGTGAAGGGTTCTGACGCGCCGAGAATGCGAAGACACAGCCCTTCCAGTGAAGTTGAAACTCTTTGTGAGAGCCTCGACCGCCGCCTTGACCATTTCGCGCCACGCAAAGCACATCATTCCCCAACGCGACTGGGATTGGAAAGTCCGACGATTGGGCTTGCTTCTTTGCCTTCTCCAGCCGTGCAAACGATGATTGCGCAACAGCAGAATCCCACCGAACACAGGCCCCTCCTTGCCACCAGTCGATTCCTGCAACACCGTTGCGAAACACTTCCAACTGACCAACGCCATTTACCACTGCTTGGCGAGTTGAGAGTTGCGTGTTACAAGGGCACGCAACTCCACTCGGCGAGAGGCCCGGGAGCCCGTCCACAGGTTCCCGGTCTCCCGGGTCTCTCGCTTCGCTGTCTATCTTTGTTCTGGTATCCTTCGTTTCGCACTTCACACTGCGCATGGACAAGCTCCTTGTGTAGATGATTTGCACTCGGCCCCGCTCGCAGCTCTGCGTCGAAACTAAGCTGTGGGCGGGGTGTTTATTTGATTCACACAGCGCTATCTACTTCAGTTTATTACTTTGAGAAGATCGCCACTGAGTTGTGATACAATCGGTGACGAGCAGACTCTGTGCACGATCAATATGGCAAGGTTATCGGACGCGGTAATTGCTAACGCCGAGAACTAATCATCAACAAGCGATTACTGCCGACTATGGGCTGAAGTCGGTTTTTTGCTTTTGAGAACGAGACAAGATGACCCCTGTTTTTTTGTTTCTGAGAGCCCGTTGCCTGATGCACACATGGCCGACCGGTTCACAAAAAAGCAGTTTGCAGATTCTCGCAGACTGTAGTCTCTCCAAGATCCTGGACATCGTTTCTGAGCTTCGATTCAGGCTCATTGTCTTTTCCTTTGGTTGATGGAGAGCTCGAATTCTTTTTTGTCTCAACGCCCCACTTGCATCGTCAGCGGGAACCGACGCATTCTTGACGAACACTTCAAAACCCGCATGCACATTCACATGCAAGCTGCATAGCTTGATGAATAGTTGAGTCTCAACGCAGGGGCTACCGACATAAAAGTGAATCGCCACTTCTGAAACTATCCAAATTGACACCTCGCGAACGAGTGGATACCGTCGTCTTTTTGTCGCGTCAAATATTTGATGTCGAACAAGCCCCGTGATACCGGAAACATATCATTATGTCGTCTGGCTACTTTGACCTACTTGGCCAATATCACTCGGCGCATGGAATTCAGAGTCGTGCTGCTGCACGAACTTCTTAATCTTTCCCGTGTCGTTTACCTACATTTTGTCAACACTCATATTGAAGCGTAAAATCATGGCGAAGCGGCAAACGAAGACAACTCAGAACCAAAAATCGAAACTCAAAGCGAAACCTGCAGATGCGTCGTTTTGCGACGTTGTGACGTTTCTCAGAGCTAATCTCGACGCCTGCCATCACGATTCGAGCAGTGGGCTATCCCCGGATTTCCCCACATTTGAACTGATGCCACAAGACTACCTCGCTTATGCTGCCGAGGCTTTGGATAGCCCAACGGATGCGAACAAGATTAACTGTATCGCGCATCTCAAGCGAGCAGCCGAATGCCAAGCCGACACGTTTCTCCATCTTCTCTCTTTGGCTAATCACGCGAAAACGCGAAACTTTCCATCGAAGATGAACGCGATTGCGACACTCGACTTGATGCCCTCACGTTCGGTCGCGGAGCTCAATCGAATTCGCAACAAGATGGAACACGAATATGCGGTTCCGGAAATAGCGGATTTGACGCTGTACTTCGATTTGGTTGCTGGATTCGTTTCAGCCGTCGAAGGTGCGATCTTTATGGTGGTGTCGAATGCCGAGTTGCATTTTTGGTCCTCGGCAGACGATGCCGAACGAAGAAGTTTTCATATCAGCTATGTCAAGGGGGATCCGGAGCTGATCTTCGATATGACTGTCGGTTCATCTGAATCCAAGTTTTCGGTCAAACCTGATGAGTGGGACACGTTTCTTAAAACACTTCGAGTTTTGTTTTTGTTGATTCGATACGGCTTCGACCTGATCTCGGCTGACTTCGTCATCAAGGAACTGAAATGAAACCGTGCAACATAGGATTGCAAGAGTATCGAGTCACTCCCTTGCGTCTCTAAGTATGGTGTGCAGCCCTAGTCCATTGTCCTTAAGTGCAAATCGTACTACAAATTCGAGCTAGAGACATGGCGACTTCCAACCATTGCTTTCTACGGGCGGACCAATTACCGCGGCCATTAGCCATCAAGAGAAATTTGAATGCCAGAACACCGCAAAACAATTCGCGTTGTGTGCTCCGCATGCGGCCAGCAACACAATAATCATCGGGTGTTGCATGAAGTTGTGAATCGTTGGTGCGACGGCCCCGATGAACCTCCTCATACCCACGAGTACCATCGGTTCGTCCAATGTATGGGGTGCGAGTCGCTGAAATATGTGCGAAGCAAAGAAGACCTCAATGTCGGCTATCCCTACGAAGGAGAAGAAACTGACATCAAGGTTTATCCGGACGCCCCGGGCATTTTGTCAAAACGCGAAGCCGGATTCGATCCAACCGAGGCAGAGATCCCGGGGAACGTTTGGAAAATGTACTCTGAAACCCTTCATGCGTTAAATGCCGGAATACGCACTCTCGCAGCAGGGGGCCTTCGCGCCACAGTTGAGGCAATTTGTCTTGAGAACGGTTTAACGGGCGGTAACCTTCAGAGAAAAATTGATGAACTCGCGGGCAAGAGTCTGCTCACTGCCTCTCAGGCCGCGCTATTGCACGAAGAGCGGTATTTGGGCAACGCCGCACTGCACGAACTTGAGACGCCACCGCATCAAGCGATAGAGGATGGTCTGCAAATAGTCGAGGGACTTATCACAACAATCTACATTCTCCCGAAGAAGGCCGAACGCCTTCGTAAAGCACGCGAGAAGAAGAACGGCTAATGATCTTTTAAACCGTAATAACGGGCTCGTTTCCGTATCGTTCCTTTTCGATGACCTCTCATTGTCTTGTAGGCGTGCCGCAGACCTTCAAATAGGAGAGCAGCATCCGTCCTCACAGACTCGACTCCCTTTTCGCCTGTTGAATACGGAGCCCTCTTCGGTTCCCACCGAAGAGGGCTCCTTCCCCCGCGTGCAGGCCGTTGCCCCAGTCCGCCATGCTGTCCCCTCTGGGTCTGGAGGTTGGTTTCTGCGAGGCCACGCGGATTCGCTTCGAAACCGCCAACCGCCTGGGTCCTGCGCTTCACCCCGTTTGGAAGGGGCCGCTTCGGACGTTGTTGAGTTTGGTTTTGTCAGGCGGTTGGCTCCTCGTTCGTCGCAGAATCCAACCCCCAAACCCAGTGCCGTCAGCACCTCTCCGAGGACGGTTGCGTTCTGCGGGGATCATTTGCCCGTATGCGTGAGCCGATCACGAATTTGCCAAGCGTTCGCATAAATCACACGCACGTCGATACAGATCGGACCAACTGCGAAGCTCTGCAAGTTGCTCCCGCGAAATGTTACCGCCCGCGGGTGGGGACCGGGGTGGGGACCGGGGCCAGCCATCTATTGATTGACTCGGTGTTGTCGGTTCGATACGCTGGGTCACGGGCGACGCAGGTTTTGAGGGCATTCAGGGCTTAAAGATCACGAGGAGGCTTGGCGATGGCTCGGGCAAATCGGCGGGATGTGTTGGCGGACGGGGAGATTCAGGTCGTGCATTGCATCAATCGATGTGTGCGGCGGGCGTTTCTTTGCGGGAAAGATGAGCTCACCGGGAAAAACTATGACCATCGCCGCGAAC
>JBPOIW010000058.1:0-77159 GCA_052034165.1 Planctomycetota bacterium
ATTTGAATGCGGCGTGTGAGCTTCTGCAAACTTCCGTAACACTTCAGGAATTCTCATGAGGCGGGTTAGTCGAAAACTCAGGGTCCGCCATGTGGCGGACCCTCAAATCGACGTACCAAATTGAGAACAGCAACGTTGCTGTTGTGAGTTTCATCAACCAAAAAAGCGGGGACCATTCCATGAGCTTCAGATATGAACAGAACCTTGATCAGCTTGCCGAAGGCGTCACAGACCTGGTCTACAGCCTATGTGATGGTAACGATCTTCATGACATCAGTGACGTCGTTAAATCGGATTCAGACACGTTTCTGAGTGCATTGAATCAATCTCCTGAGACTTTGTCTGTCATTCAGCAACTCGCCCGCCTGGGGCTGTCGGAAGCTGTCAGAAGGGCACGCCTGAAGTTCGTTTGCAGCGATGAACCGCCACAGGAGTTGGACGAAAACTGACGAACAGCAACGTTGCGTAATGCCAAAACGAATGATTTGTTTTCAAAAAGTTTGATCCAAGTTCGCTCGGTTTCCGTTAGCGGCATTCGTCTGCAGTTTGCAGCTATGACGAAACGGAAACTGGAAGGGAAGGTTGATGATGGGAAATCGTAACAAGGTTGAGTTTGAGTTAGGGGATGATCCTCAGCACATCAGGGTCACAAGCACTGTGGAGAATGAAATTGTTCGAATCGACTCCGTTGAGGACGAAAGCCGTCTTGCCAAAGAACTTGAGAAGTCTCCTGTTATGTCTGGCAGTCGAATCGCATCGCATCAATGGGGCGATGGTTTTGACGAAGCGGACCCACTTGCAGTTGGCATCAGTGAGCACTTCATTGAGACGCCAGGAAGCTACGTTTGGCGGATCGGTGGAACTGCGGGGGCAAAGTTCACTGTCGAGGCGTCTTGTGAAAGCACTGTGGAACTTGTCGGAAAACCGCGTAACGACTGAATACTTCTGTCGTAATGGGTGAGACGAACGTTGCAGATCGTCAAAAACATAAACAAACCAGCCGAAAGGCTGACTTTGACCGGATTGTCAGACTGCAACCTGACAAGCCGGTTTTTTATTGGCTTCAAGACGGGAGAGATTTCAATGTCAGATGATTTCATTTATGAGCCGGTGGCAGCGTTTGAAGAGTTGCTATACCAAGCGAGGGCATTGAGCCCAGGGATGGTGAGCCATTTCAAAAGAGCACAGCGAATCTCGGAGCTTGCCGAGAAAGGATTGATTGATTCACCGATTAAAGATGAATGCGATGACGTTTGTATTCCATACCAAATCTACATTGAGCTACTTCAGGAGTTTCCTCTTTTCCACTCTTGGCAGAAACGAGGGATCAAGCTCCTTATCTGCGACCTGTATAAAAGACGGATCGACCGCCAAATGCCCGTATCAGAACTGCTTGCGGTTTTTCTTCATGACAACCACTGGTGTCGAGGTTGTTACTTTGCCTTGGTATGGGCAGAAGACTTTGAGCCGTATGAAATCCAGGCCATTTCTCAGATTGACGCATCAAATGGACTGAATGTCAACACCATAGCGGACGCGATCAATGGAGATCCAGCGGCAATATTTGGTGACGGTGACGGGCTTGAAGTGACCGAGGAATTCCTTAGTGGATTCCTAAGTGGCGTTCGGAGTGTCTTGAGACAAATAGAGTTCAACGATGAATCAAGCGATCCTGACGATCTGGACGATGTTGGCTTTTGAAAAATTGCTCCTCACATTGCGGCGTGTCAGACAGAATCTGACACGCCTTTTTTGTTGGCACAGCAACGTTGCGTAATCTGATTTGCAACAGGGATGATCTTTAACATTCGACTGCGATCGTCGTACAATTCGAAACGGGGGTACATCGAACGGACGTCTGAGATGAACGCAGTCAAGGTCACATCGATCTATACACATAGGTCGACACGAGGGAATCACGTCTACTTCATCCTGCGGGTTGATTTTCAACTTGCCGATGGACGCAAACAAGCATTTCGGCGGCATTATCCTACGCTCGAAATCGCAAACCTTGTCAAAGCAGAGCTGTCAGGGCGACGGGAGTACCTTATCGAGTGCTTCAATCACGGTGTTGAATGGGAACGATCGGCTGAAGTCAACAACGCCTACCGCGACTGGATTCGCACGCTGTCTATTGATGAGAGATTAGCCTTTGCGAAGCAGCGACATTCACCATCTGCCGAACTCGATCCGGAGATTATCACGATCATTCAACAGCGTACTGCGAAATTGCCAAGAACCCATGTGGCGAGACAGAGAGCACTGCGGGAAAGAACAACGGACAATAGACCGAGACATCTGAATGGCGGTGATACGCAAACTGCCGGCGTGTCGATTTCAGCGTACACGAGCCGAAAAATGTTCTTCCTGGAAGTCACGGTAACTTCTGCGGGTCATCGAAAGAGGCAACGTCGCTGCTATCCAAACATGGAGATCGCTCATTGGGCAAAAGCGGACCTGTGTGATCGACAGGAATATTTGGCTGACTGTTTCAATCGCGGTGTAGCGTGGCAAGACTCACAGGACGTTCAGGATGCTGTCAATGACTTACGATCATCGCAACAGCAAACGTCTCGTGATGAAGTGTCGGCCAGAAAATCCGAATTGATTCGAAAGCGTTCTAAGGAGCGAGCTAAGAGACGAGAGCAGATTTCAGCACTTCGGCAACGTTCAACACGCAAGCAAACGAGAGATCGAACACAGGAAGAGATCCAAGCTGCCACTGAACGCGGTATGGCAGCAAAGGCGCGATTCGAAGAACGGCAGCGGGAACGAAAGCTTGCTGCCATCGAGCATCAGACAGAGATTCAACAATCAAAACAACTTGAAGCGGCACGCAAACATCAGCTAAGACTTCAGCAGCGGGCGGAATTGTCCAGGAAGCGTGCACTTGAGGCTCAGCAGAAGCTGGAAATCAAGCGGCAGATTCTCGAACTCGCCAGAGTCGAACGAAGCAAGCGGCTTCAGAATGAGGCGGACCGGAGAGCGGGCAAACTTGTCTTTGACGGTGCCGACATTCTACTGACATTCTGCAAAATTGGCGTGCTGACGGATGAGCAGGCCCAGATGCTGGTGAGAGTCGACGTCGATCCTGACATCGTCATTAGATCGCTGAAACGAATCGCTTCAATGCCGATCGATGAACGGCAAAGTGCCGTTGCTCACATGGTTGAAAAGTTCCAGGACAACTTTGGAAACATTCCAGAACGGGAACACATCACACGATGGTCAATTCGTGCGGCAAGTGAGCTTTGCAGGAAAGAAACGCAAGAACTGACGACAGACGACATCAGTCAGAGTCTGTTCTTTTCGCTGGAAAATGACGACGATGACCCGGCGTGGCTGGACGGAGATTCAGGCTTGGAAATTGCCAACGGCAACGTTTCTGGTCAGTCAATTACAGAAAAGAAAGTTCCGTCCACGGGCGTGGCTGCCTGAATTCAGGTCAAAAATAGTTGGACTACATCGCGAATCCGGAGAGGTACCCTCCTCCCCACGTTTCTATGCGAAGATCCCCGAGTAAAGCGGCGATCTTCCACTATCGTAAAGCATTGTCGGGAAACGAGTTGGAGGATTCTGAAGCAACCCGGATTTAACCGCGATAATTGCAGTGTCATTTCCACCAAACGATGAATTTGCTGGAATTCTTGACACAATCAACGGTAGGTCAAAATAAACGTCAGTTAGAATAGCATGTGGATATGCAGCACAAACTGTGGTCCGGATTGCAAGGCATCGTCACTATTCTGATGCGATATCCAGTAACATATTCTCTGCCCAGAAATGCGACACAACAATGGTGCAAGTACGACTGAAATCGGTCCAGTATTCGGAACATGAATCAGAACCTCAGGAATGGCGACTGGAAGAACTCAGATTTGGCGACACCAACTTGATTGTGGGAAAGAATTCGACTGGCAAGTCGAGGATCATCTCAATCCTTTGGAATCTCGCTCAGAGCTTTCAGAAACAGGGAAAGCTTACCTATCAATTCGGGAACTACACTCTCAAGTTTGAGTGCGATGACGACGGTAAGAAGATATGTTTGGAATACTTACTTCACGTCAGTGACGGGAAAATCACTAAGGAGCATCTGACCGTCGACGGCGAAGACAGAATCATTCGCACAGGCAGTAGCAAGCCTACCAGAATCTGGTTTCATGACACAGGTGGAATGGTTAACATGTTGCCATTACCTGAACAGGCGGCTGCAATAAGCAAGAGAGATACCCTCCAGCACGGTTTTCTAGAACCGTTGCATCTTTGGGCGAACTCCGTTCGTGTGTATCACTTTGGGAGCCTTCTTGGAAAGGACTCCTTTGCCCTGACTATAGAGAACTCCAATTCTGCAATTACTCCAAACACTCGGCAACTCGATGACAGAGACGAAGAGGCTGTTGTTTCCACCTTTCAAAAAGGCGCGCGTGCATATGGCGATGCATATACAAAGCTAATCCTTGATGACATGGCGTCAGCAGGTTTTGCTGTAGAAGCAGTTTGCACACGTGTGCCGGAGAACGTGAAGATCAATTCAAACGTGCCGGTTGCCGGGTCGCTGAGTGCGATAGCGGTCAAAGAAATTGGAGTGGCCGGAGAGATTTTACAAAATCTGATCTCTCAAGGGATGTTTAGAACGTTCTCCATCATCGCTCAAGTGAATTATGCAATACTATCTGGTCGCGGCTCGTGTATTTTGATCGATGATATCGGAGAGGGATTGGACTTTGAACGGTCTAAAAAGCTGATTATTCTCCTGAGGGAGAAGGCGATCGCTAACAAACTCCAATTGATAATGACAACGAATGACCACTTTGTGATGAACAATGTGCCATTGGAAGATTGGTGCATTCTTCAGCGGAAAGGTTCATTTGTGAGAGGTCTGACCGAGGCAAACTCAGCAACACTTTTCGAAGAGTTTCGGTTTGTAGGGCTGGCGAATTCAGCGCTTCTGGAACTAGACTTTGTGGGCTCACAAGAGGAAAGCTCCACACATGAGTAAGATGGCGATCTTCGTGGAAGGAAGCACTGAACTGAATTTGTTGAGTAGCCTTATTGTAGCTATAGGAAACGAATCAAAACTCACTGTGGAACTCCGCTCCCAGCGAGGAGTGAAAAGCGGGGCACGAAGCAGAGTTCTTGGCACTCTCAACAAATCACAATCATCCGAACGGTTCGTCACGATAATCGATTGTGGTGGAGACAGTGCGGTAAAGAGCATGATGCTCGATAGTTACCCGAATTTGACTTCGCATGCCGGTTACTCTCGCATCCTGTGTGTGCGTGATGTTTATCCGACTGCAGTTCTGAATGACATCTCCAGATTGGAGGCCGGACTGGCCAAAGGCGTTCCGGTTCAACCCGTGGTTGTCGACTTCATCCTGGCGGTGATGGAGTGCGAAGCGTGGATTATCGCTGAACATACACATTTTCAAAGGCTTTCGTCGTCACTTACATGCGACTTCATCTCGAAGTCCCTCGGCTTTCACCCCAAGGATGACGATTTGCAGTTGCTCCCAAATCCTGCGTCAGAACTAGAAAAATGTTATGCCTTAGTTGGTAACTCGCATAGAAAGGGCCGTTCCGAAGAATTGAAGCTCGTTGACCCTGCAGAGCTGTATTTGAGTGTGGCTCACCGATTTAGTCATCTGAAGAGATTTTGTGACATCATTGATGACTTTTTATCATAGCGAAGAATCGAGTAGACGAATTTCCCGGTTCGTTACTCTGGCTGCAATTTGAAGTACTTGGAAGCAGCCATTCTCGGACGTCTTCAGCGATGGCAATCGTGCGGGCGTTTTCGATGTCTTGGCGTACACCGAAGCCATAGAATGTTCGGATGGTTTAAAATATGTTCATCCAATACGTTCGAGACTGCCACCAAGAAACGAACGTCGGGCGTGAGTAAGTTCGATGTAATGGAATTGGCCGATTGGATGGTCGCTCGGTGACCTCAACGTCCGCAGTCACCCATGAAACGTACGCTGGGTGTCAAAGGATGCCCGTAAGATGTTTGACGGCATCGGCCAGTATTTTTCACCGTTGGCAGAAACAGGCCAACGCCAACGTTGCTGTTCGCTAAAGCTGGACCGGAAGACTCGGAAGCGATGGTCAACGAATCGACACGGCGAAAAAAAAACGCCCCCATATGGATGGGGGCGTCTACTATCCGCTGCAAAAGCTTGTTATCGCCGGATGCAGCGGAGGCATGGTTTGCATGCACTGGCTAGTCCCCGAAGGGCACACTGTCATATTCGGAATCCGACGTCGAAAAGTCAAGCTCGAATGCCGATAGCCGTGGCGATTCCGGCCATTATCGCCGTCAGGTCATCATCTTTTACGCGAAAATCCACGTATTTGCGGATACCACGCTCATCTCTCCTGAAGTATCGGTCAAGTCTCCAGTCCGCGACCGTCAACAGAATGTCACATTTTGCCCAACATCGATTGTGAAGGTTCTTTGGCCAGAATGAGTAGTCAACCTCGTGGTGCCACTTCCTAGCAGGGAACGATTGCTGAGTAGACAGCGGCACTACGATACAAAGTCCGTTCGATGGGCGGGCAATAACAACAATTGGACGCGATTTCACCATTTCTGGTTCGCGAGGGTTGGCATTCAACCGGAAGTCACATCTCAATAAAGCTCCAGGCTTTGGATTATGTCGAATTGGCATCGAATGACTGTTCTAAAATACATCGATAGGCAGTTGAGGGCTTTGAGAAGGCAACCAGAATAACACTTCGCGTTTTTTAATTCCAATCGGCCACCACCTTTTTAGAACTCTATCCAACGGCGTCCGGGAATAGCCAATTACGGACATGGTCAGTCACGGCAATCAGGCGGGCGTCTTCAATTCCCTGACGATACACAGCGGCCATGCTGCCGTCTTCATGCCCCATGATCATGTCCACTGCCACCTGATCTTTCGAAGCGCCTGCGACGGTCTCAAACGTCCTACGCAACGAATAGAAATTGTGCCCTGACTTCCTGAGCTTCAGCTTCGTCAGCAGTCTGCCAAACGTCAGAGTCAGATTGTTGACGTTCAGGTATTTCTGACTGCCATCATCAAGCTTCGTAATGCGATCCCAGACTAACGGATTGCCTTCACGGCTTAAGAACACTAGGGAATCGTGGGCGGCATCATTTGGCACAGTTCGCTTTGACAGGGCATTGCGAATGGCCGAAACAGTTTCCGGCCAAAGCGGGACACGGCGCTCAATGCCAGTTTTAGGTCGAGGGAAGTCGATCCAACCTTTGTCGAGATTCACGGCTCTTGTGGTCAACTCTGCACAGTCCGTGTTGCCGAAACCAGCATTCAACCCCAAATAGATGCACGCCTTCAGAGTCTTGTTTTTCGTGCCGTCCAGAAGCAGGCGGACTTCCGATGATGAAAAATCCAGTCTGCCACGCTCAGCAACTTTCTGGGAGCTATCACGGCGTTTCTCAAGCTTACTGGGGCGGGCGAAGCCGGGGCCGAACTTAACCTGCTTGTCGATCAGATCGGATTCAGAAGCGAACAGGAAGACACTGCGAATTCTGCCAACGGTTCCGCCGATCATGCTGATTCCCCAAGTGTTTGGGAACTTCGACAGCAGATTTGCGAAATCATGCGGAGTCAATGCACTGATGAGCGACTCTTTGCCGAAGTTGTCGACGATCAGTTTGCAGGCTTCACGATACTGGCTGAACATCTTTCTAGAGAGTCTACCAGCGAGCATCCGGTTTTCTTTTTCGGTCAAAAAGGTGTTGACCAACCGGACAACGGTGCAACCCGACTGATTTGCTACGCCTGATTCTACGCCTGCCAATTTTCGGGGATCTCTTCCGGCAAGAATGGTGTCTTTCTGAGCGAGATACTTCTCCAATGCACCTTGATGATCGTCCCATGGTCCGAAGTACCAGACTTTTCCGAGAATTCGCTTTGCCCAGACTTTCGCAGAGTGGGCGTAAAGTGGAAAATCGGGATGTGGTTTGGCGGGTTTCGTTTGTTTCGAAGCCAAGGCAATTCTCACAACAGGCGTAGACATAGGCGTAGAATCGATAGAAGCCATTGTTCAATCGTCTGGACGACTTGTCAAACAACCAATGTTTTCATTACTCAAGCGCCCGTAGCTCAGTTGGATAGAGCGACCGCCTTCTAAGCGGTAGGTCAGTGGTTCGAATCCACTCGGGCGCATTTGTTGCATTATTTCCGCTTATCGCTTTACGGAAAGCTGGGGGTCTCCACGGTTTGGCTTGTCGCTGGTGGGGACCTACTTCAAGGAGAACTAGTGGAACGGTCGGGCCGCGGCATGCAGCGCGACCCGGACGTTCCGGTCGTTCCTTCAGAACTCGCCAGAGACTTCGCCGCCGGCGCGGGTTCCGAGGCTGTTGTAGATTCCGGCATCGATGTTCTCTGAGACAGCTCGGACACTGCCGTCACACATGGCGAACTGACCGATGCCGACGTGAGGGGCAGAGACACCCTTGTCGTCACTGTCAATTTCGTTGGGACGAAACTGTGTTTCAAACAGCACCATGTGTCCATGATCATCGGTGACATCCGTGACCTCGCGAGCGGCACAACACCAGGATGTTTCAAAACTTGAATGGCCGTGCGAGATGCCGCTGCTGGTTCGAATTGGCCCGTTTGTGCGTTCACCAAGCGCCAGTGTATTTGTCTGGCCGTCCGTGATGTCTCGAAACTTCGTGCGACTGTTGCGATAGAAGACGCCGTTGCTGGACAACGGTGTGTCATCCAGATTGACGGCTGCTGTTGATGGCCCCCAGTTCGCAGCGTAGCTTCCCGCTGCGTATCTTTCCGGTGGCGATGAACTCGCATCGCGTACAACAAACCTGGATTGCGAGTACGGATCGGATGGGCACAGAAAAACAGTCAGATGAGTTTCGCGAGGCGTCAATTGCGACGCAGAAAACCCCGGAATGTTGAAGTTGAATTGACCGTAAAGGTTGGCCTGTTCCAGTTGAGGCAAACACATCAGGCCCCAGCCGAAACCCATGTGGTTGGTTCCGGAACCAGCCGGATCAAACTTGTGAAGGTACCCGGGCGGCAGAACCCCATAGGTCGATTCATAGTTGTGCATCGCCAGCACAAGCTGCTTAAGATTATTCTTGCAGGCTGACCGTCGAGCGGCCTCTCGGGCCTGTTGCACTGCTGGCAACAACAGTGCGATCAGAATGGCAATGATGGCGATGACAACCAACAATTCAATAAGTGTGAAACCGCGTCGTTTCCACGACGAAAGCGTTCTTGAAATCAATGGAGAATCCCCCGACTTCGCCGAATCCTAATCGCCGCGCAGCAATAGCGCAGCCAGAAGCGATCTCGGCGACAGTACCAAAGTGAGTGAAACGAATCGCGAACCGACATCAACAAGCCACGTTCGCGGACACTGTTTCAAGACACTTTCGGCGGAGGAACAGGAGGAGCGGCGCTATCGAGCCCGGGATCTCGCTCAGACAGGATCAGAGTCACTCGGAGTTCGTGACCACCACCTTCCGGATCCACGCCCGGAGTCACAATGGCGACCCAACGCAAGGTGAGATTAACCAGCTGTGCGAAGCTGAACGGAACCGGAAGTTGGATCGTGTCTCCCTTTGCTGAAGCAGATCCCTTCGACGTTGCCTTCTCGTCCAGCAATGGAGCCGAAACCCCACCCAGAAAATCAGGCAGCGTTAGCTCAAACCCAAGCAGAGTCAGGTGAATATGTGCAGATGGTTCATGATCTGCATGATCGTGATTATGTGAGTGATCAGCATGCGAGCTGCCGCCATCAGGTTCGTCTTGGGCATGGGAATGCCCCGGCGACTCATGACCGTGCGGAGCACCATGACTATGAATGTGCGTTGAACCGTGGCTGTGGCTATGTGAATGCCCCGAATGAGAATGAACAACATCCGAATTGCCACCATGCGAGTGCGCAGTTCCTCCTCCGTCGTGTCGGTGGCGGATCGCAGGAAGAATGACCATTCCTCCGACGACCGCCGAAACGATCAGACTACAACAGATCAGAATACGAACTCGAAGACTGCGGAACATGGCCGACTTTATAACGTTCTGTCAGCTACTTTCCCAGCCGCGGGATGCCACGCAATTCGCACGAGATATCTGACTGCAACCATGGCCTGCCTTTACTTCGCCAAATCCCGCACGCAATACACGTGACTGCCAACTCGAATCAGCAGGCTGCCACTGACGGCGGCGACTCCATATTGAGTCGGTCCGGAAAACATCGCCGAGGCCTGCTTGCGTTCGGTACTGGTTTCATCGGGCTTGGGCGCACCGTTGTCTGTTGGTGGCGTGTCCGAGGGCCATAATTCATTGGCGGCCAGTTCTTTGAATTCTGGTCCGGCGGCGAGGACAGTTGTGACGCCATCTTTGCCAAAGAAGTAGATGCGGTCTCCCACGGGCAGAGGTGTCGCCCAGCAGGATTGCTTCGTTCGCTGGGCATACTTCTGTTCGCCAGTGGCTGCGTCGATGCAATACACGACGCCAACTCGATTGACCCAATACGCAAAGCCCTGATGGACGAATGGGGAAGCCCACGACGGAGTCGCCTCAGCCGCCGTCCAGACCTTTTCCACTTTCCAACTGTCGCCGTCAGGAGTCACCTTCAACAGAGCATTCGACGTTTTTGCTCCCTCGGCATTCTCGCCTGAACGGCCCGGTGATGCGGCGATCAGGAACTGGTCCTCATCAACAGGCAGTGGAGTTGTCGCCGTATTGCCTCCGACTTCCGCAAATGTCCACAACTGTTTTCCGGTGGTCGGATCGTAGCCATCGACACTGCCCGCTGAGCTGACGATGACCTGAGGCTGACCGTTGATGGGGAGAATCGCAGGGCTGCTCCAGCTTGTGCGGCTCGTGCGGTCTGTCTTCCACAGAATCTGACCGTCCGCTTTGTTGAACGCGACCAGATATGACGGACCTTCGTCATCGATCAACACGATCACGGATGACTCCGTCTGAACCGGTGAACCACTGAGACCGAACTTATTAACGAACTTGCCGTATTCCTTCGACAAGGACTTCGTCCACACTTCCTTGCCGTCATGTGTCAGAGCAATCAAATCGCCGCACTCGAAGAACGCGAAGATGTGATCCTTGCCCACGACAGGCGTCGGGGCTGCTCGGCTGATATACACACTATTGGGATCCGGAGCCGTCGAAGTGTGCTTGTGATCCCACAGGATTGTTCCATCTTTCAATGACAGACACACTGTGTGACAGGTTTCCTTGTTGTCGCCTTCCACCGTCGTGACGAAAACCTTCTCGCCCCAGATCACGGGGCTCGATTGTCCATGGCCCGGCAACGATGCATCCCACGACACGTTCTCAGTCGGCGACCACTTCAGCGGAATTGAGGCCGGATCAATTTCCGACGCCCCTGCACCAAGAAACGCAGGCCACGCAGGCTGATCTGCAAAGAAGCTGGCCGTGATGAAGAGCAGCGAAGAAAGCATGGAAGAGTTCCTGTTGGAAGTAAGCCGGGGATTGTGAAGTGTTGATTACAGCACGAGTGAGAAATCCTTGTCGCATTCAGGAGCGAGCAAAATACATCTCACACCGCAACAATGGAACGAGCGTCGCCGAATCGAATCAAGACCAATTCCATTTACCGCCCAGCCAAAGGCGCCGGCCTACAAGAAAGCCGGCGCCTTCGGCTGGGCGGTAAACAATTCAATCACTAGCCACGCGTTACGGCAATGACTCCGCTACGTTGAAAGTCATGGTGGCAGAATACACCGTCTTGTCAAACTTCTCGCCCTTTTCGTCTTCGGTGATATGTTGTTGAGATTCCCTTAGTGGATCAATCCTGGATTCGTTTCCGCGAGAATGGCAAGTAACTCTGTTCGATCCTCGGCAGTGAGGTGTTCAAAACCCTTCTCCGGAGTCTCTGCGTAGAGGATTGCCTTCATTCGTTGCCCGATCGACGACTTCAATTCTGGCGGCAACTCATCAAACACTGGGGTGTTGATCAGATAGCTGCACGGATAACGAAACATGCGAGTCTTCAGGTCGAATTCTCGCAGGCTGCGGCCCTGACTGTCTTTGGGGCCTTTGGCAGCGAAGTCCTGAGCAAACGTTGACGTCCCCACGATTGGCGCGGTCAGCTTTGTTTCCTCTGAGAACAACAACGACTTGACGACCTGTTCCGTGGCTTTCTGAAGTCGCTGCTCAAAGGATGTTTTGCTCGCTTCGATCGCAGCCGCGTCTCCCTGAGCCGCCTGTTCACAAATATGCAACGCGTGTCTGACTTCGAACGAAGCCTGAGTCATCACATTATATGTGTCCGTCTGATGCTCAAGAACCATCAGGGCGACGATATCACTGTGCGGAGTCAGATATGGAGTGCCATCGAAGCGATCTTTCAAGTTGGTGATATTATGGCCCGTGGAATTGTCGACGACTTTGGGCTTCTTGGCCCTAGTGAGTGTGAAGTTGCCGATATGAGTCTGATCGCCATGAGTTCCCGTGACATACCAACCACCCCAGCGTTGATTCAGAGGACTCTTGTGGGTCGATAGAAAACTGCCGGCAGCCACGACTGGATGTCCACCAGGATCCGGATAGACGGAACGCACCAGCAACCCAGGCACATTCTTCGTCCGGGCAGCTCCATGACAGGTCAGACAGGAGTTTGTCTGACGCTTGAAGACCGGAGCTTCCGCCTCTTCCTGCTTCAGCGTGTAGAAGACCATTCCCAGTTTAGAATCGCGAGCAGCAATTTCGATCAGTCCTCCCTGCACAAATCCCAGATGAACTTCGTCATTAAAGTAAATGGCTCGCGGTGTCTTCCGAGAAATCCTGTCATCCTGCAGACTCGTGCGACTGAATGACAGAACCTGCGACGATGGCGAAATCTCCAAAGTGTCGAGCAGAGACTTAAGGTATCCCCGAGTGTTCTCGAACTGCAACTTCTGCTCGCCTGCATCGAGCCTTGTCTGCAGTTTGGAGATTACGTTCTCCGGCACCGCCAAACTATAGCTGATGGGAGCTTCTTCGTAGTTGACTCGCTGAGCTATCGCTGATGTTGCGTTAACGGTCATCGCGATAAGCAAAATCAGTATCGTGCAGTATTGCTTGAGAATGTTCATAGGGGCATCCAATGTAGCCATCTTGCTCCGCAAGATGAGCCTTGCAGGGTTCGCATGGCGGAGTTCGTTCCGACTCCGACCGATAATAAATCGTTGCTCAGCGTTACACACAGATCACAGGCCGCCGCTGATTCAGTTGCGGCCCGTTGAAGGCTCGTCTCGGCGGAGCGAGACGGCTACTTTGCGCGAACACAATAAACCATTTCACCCGTACGAATCACGATGCTGCCATTCACGATGGCGACACCGTACTGAACAGGATCGGCGAAACGATTCTCCCCCTGAGCCATCGTCTGAGAATCGTAATTCCCGCCGGCGCCAGCTTGAGGTGGTCCGCCGGGCCGTCCAGAACCACCTGGACGGCCTGCACCTTCCGGTCGGCCGCCAGACCGAGGCTGTTCACTCTTGGCTTCCTGCTTTTCGACTTCGTCTGCTGCGGAAGCCGCAGTGGCTGATGTCGGCGTTACTGTGGAAACATCCGCAAGCTTGTCGGCCGGTTTGCCTTCTGGCTTCTCTTCTGTCGTGGGCTTCTTCGACTTCTCATCGCCATGCTCGTGGCCTCCGCTCTCCCCTGCTTCGCGTCCTGCCGCACGATTGCGAGCCATCGATTCGCTTGGGAGTTCGTCGGGATTCCAAAGCTGATTCTTCGCGATCACATTAAACTCGGGGCCAGCGGCCAGCACCGTCGTCAGGCCATCTTTTCCGAAGACATACAATCGGTCATCGACGGCCACTGGAGTCGCCCAGCAGCCCTGATCGATACGCTTGGAATAATGCTTCTCGCCGGTCTCCGCGTTGTAACAGAACACAACGCCTGCCTTGTTGACCCAATAAGCCATACCTTTGTGGACAGTTGGAGTATTAAACGCAGGCATCGCTTCTTCCGTTCGCCACAGAACTTTGGCCTCGAAGCCGGCGTCGGTCTTTTCGATGGTCACAATTCCGTTGGTCTTGCGAGCCTCCCCTTCATTCTCGTTGTGCATCCCCGGGCTGGCAGCCATCACAAATCGGCCGTTACCGACGGCCAGCGGCGTGGTAGCTCGATTGCCGCCGACTTCATCCGCCAAACTCCAGACGAGCTCGCCGGTAACTGGATCGTACCCATCAATACTGCCTGAAGAACTGCAAACGATGTGCTGCAAGTCACCAACAGGAACCAGCGATGGAGACGCATAACTCGTTCGACTATCGCGATCTGTCTTCCACTTGGTCTCCCCCGTCTTCTTGTCAACAGCCAGCAGATAAGAAGGCCCTTCATGGTCAATCAGCAGCACGATGGAATCCGCCAACTGCAGAGGTGACGAAGCAATGCCGATCGTCGACTCGAACGGACCATAATCCTCGGTAAGTCCTCGCTGCCAAAGCTGTTCACCGCTATGACTAATGGCAATCAGGTTGCCGGTTTCAAAGAACGCATAGACAGCGTTCTGATCGACAAGTGGAGTCGGTGCAGATCGGCTCTGAAAGTAATTGCTGCGAACCGGCTGATACGGATCGAGATTCAGGTCCCACGCGATGGATCCATCGGCCAAATTCAATGCAACCACATGGCAATGATCCTTCATCGTGCCTTCGATCGCCGTGACGAAGACCTTGTCGCCCCAAATCACCGGGCTGGACTGACCTTTGCCGGGCAGTTTGGCTTTCCAGGCGATGTTCTCCGTCGGAGACCATGACGTTGGAATCGTCGCGGGATCAACCGCAGAAGCACCTTGTCCGAGGAATCCCGGCCACGCCGGCGCGGCTCCATCGTTAAACATCATGGCCGCTAAAAGTAACAGCGATTGCATCTGATTCATCCTGGAAAACGAGTAATTGAGTTGGCGAAAGTTTGAAGCGGGCAGAAAACATTCGGCACTAATGCAGAATGAGTCTCAAGGGCTCCGCTATTTGGGCAGATTCTTCAGCAGCTCTTCCGGAGCATTCAAATCCAGCGACGTCATTTCGACTGTCCACGTAGCTTTCAACGGCGATTTCTCCGGCTGCAGATAGATCGGAGGAAACATGATCTGCGGGCCGACAGGTTCCAGCGTGAAGGAGTAATCGCCGGGTTCGAGAGTCAATGCTGCCTGGCCATCGGCCTGCAGCAGGAAGAACTTTCCTGTGCCATCGGTTGTCCCGAAACCAAGCTGCTGAAACGCAGTTCCGTCCTTTTTGTGAACGACGACACAAATGTCGCCCAGTGCCTGAGTTCCAAACTTCAGTGCTCCGGTGGAACCATCCTTACTGACAGTGGGCTCGGAGCAACCGAACAGACCGGTGGTCAGGAGAAAGCTTATGGTGATGAGTCGATAAGACATCGTGAAAAATGGGCTCCGTGATTTGATTAGGCGTTGCAGCATTCTGGCAGGAGTGGTGCGAAGGCCGTTAAACCACCGGGGTGAATCCGGGTGGCGGAATGAACACAACTTGTGCGGTTGACTCAACTAATTTCGGCCTTCGACGGGCTCATGAGATTTAGCAATCGCCTGCGACGGCAACAGCCCCTGAGACTTCGCCAGAACATGCAACAGAGTTTTGTTGTCGAGGAACGGCTCCTTGCCCTGAGCTCCCCAAACGATTTTTCCATGCGCGTCGACGATGAAGGTTCCGTGATACATGAACTCGGACTTCTCGTCGGTCTCCGGCTGATACACTCCCCATTTCTGTGAGACGCCATAGTCGACATCGGCCAAAACGGGAAAGTGAAACTCGCCGTACTCTTTGTACTTCTCAGCCGTATGTTCGGGGCTATCCGAACTGATGGCCACGATGTCTGCATCCAGCTCACTGAAGTAATGCAGGTCCTTATCCAAAGCCAGCAACTGCGCGACGCAGTGACTGCAGCCGTAGCCCAGATAAAAGACCACGACCACAGGTCGTCCCTTGCCAAGTTCGCTGAGTTTTTGCTCGAGCCCATTGACGTCGGGCAGTGAGAACTCGGGAGCGGGCTGGTTCAGCAGGTCCAGTGGCTGCGAATCCACCGGCTTAAAGCTGCTGTCCGCCAGAACAACCGCTAATCCTTCCGTCAGCTTGTGAGACTGCACAACATTGAGGTACGCCTCAGCATCCTTGCGAACATGACCAGTTGAGACGAGACCATACTGCATGCAGATTTGTCGACATTGCTCCAGAATGCCATCTTTATCGACGACCTTATCAGGAGGCGTGGCGGCATGATAAATCAGAATCGTCGCATACAGCAGACTCGTCACACCAAGAAACGCGAGGAAGGCCTTGGTGCTCCAGTCTCGCGAGTCCTTGCGAACTGCAGAGGTGCTGCTGTTTGAGCTATGTTCGGTGGACATAGAAACTCCTGAGTAAAAAACTTGAATCCATTGCATTTGACTTCATCGCAACCCGCTGCGTCAGCGAGGGATTGGCATTGAAAATGCGGCGTCTTTGATCCCTCACTGACGTGTCGGGTTGTGATAAACCATTAAATAAACACCGGCGGCCCGCGCCGTTCCGCTTACATGACAAGACATCATAGTCACTGGGAAGCCGTACTCTAGAACTCCCCCATCACTTCACCACCCGCACGAGTTCCCAACGAACGCCACAGGGTCAAGTCAATGTTGTCACTGATGAAACGCACGCTGCCGTCGCACAAAACCGTCTGAATGCCGCCTGTGTGTTCACTGCGAGCTGCGAAGATACCGTTTCCGCAAGTGCCCATATCCAACAGTGGGCTATTCGGTGTGTGGTAGTGATTATAGCCGGTCCAATATTCGCGACCGTTGATCCAGCCCGCACCGCGTTCACCCGAGTAGCCTCGACTAATCGCAATCGTCGTGGCTTCGTAACCAGCGGGATCCCAGGGCGCGGAATAACCATTGGCGAGTCCAGCGGTCGCGGGAGGAAACGTGCTGGATGTCCAGACACAGGCCACATTAATGTAAGTTCTGCGGCGAGCGTTGAGAGTTGTCGGTGCTGGCTGAGGAGTTCCGGGCAGGCCAATGACAGACTCCGCAAACGCGGAAGTGTTGCTCAGACCGTCTGTGATATCTCGGAATTTGACACTGCTGTTTGTCCACAGAATTCCGTCTGTTGGCAGACGAGCGTCGTAAAGCTTTCCGACGGCCGTTCCATTGTTCATGTGATAGTTGTTGGCGGCATAGGTAAACGTCCCCCCGGTTGCTCCGCCCGTTGTTCCGGATTTAATCTGAAACGTATCCGGCCCCGGATCGCTGGGACATCGAAAGAACGGAACGACGGTCGCAGCAGCGGTAACGTTGAGAGGATGTACATCGCCGGGACAGCATCCAATCTGCAATCGAACACTAAAGTCGATCAAGCTCTGCAGATTGGCCTGCTCCATATAAGGCAGCAAATGGGCGTGAACTGAATAGTTGCCAGCATTCGACGCCGTGCCCTGAGCATAGTTCGACGGCAGCATGCGATGCGTGCCCTCGTAGTTGTGCAGTGCCAATCCGATCTGCTTGAGATTGTTTTTGCACTGGGTTCGTCGAGCAGCCTCGCGGGCCTGCTGGACGGCTGGCAGCAACAATGAGATCAGTATGGCGATGATCGCAATGACGACCAGGAGTTCTATCAGAGTAAACCCTCGTGAACGGAAACGAGTACGCATAAATAAAGTTCTCCACGAAAAAACATTTCAGGATGATTGTCTTGAGAAGCACTGTGGTATCAGTGCGACGAAGCGAAAGTGTGGCGCGGGCGATGAAAGAATCCTGCAGCCCATATTTGCACGCTCAACTCGATCTCCGGACTCGGACTTGTGGAGAGCGAACCAAATGATTCGAGCGAGCGTGCAAATATGAGCTGGATGACCCTCAGGAGTTCAATTGCGGCGACATAATGCACGATGAGCGAACCCCGCCAAACGGCGCAATTCGTGTCACAACGCGTCGAAGGCGACAGCACGAATATCCATGCATGTCCTTCACCAGACTGTGGCACGAGAAGGACTCTGTACGGCATATCATTTGTCGAGTGGGATCAATTCAGCGCTGACTGCGATCCGGCAGGATCCTCGCCCGGTCGGTAGTACCGGCGTCGGTCACCGTTCAATCGGCAGAGTGAATTGAAATCTCGATAGACGCCCGCACCATGACCTCCATCAACCGTGCCCCGCGCCGTACGGCTCATCAAGCGCAGCAACTGCGGCGACGACTCACGAGGGATCGCCTTAAACGCAGTTCATGTGCAGAATGATGCTTCGCCGATCTTCGGCGGCGGCAAAGGCGGTCGCAGCGAGGTTGACTGCAATCGCTCCGACACAATAAAGAATTTCTCAGTCATCTCCGGCACGGCGGGCTTCACCACTTGCGAATTAGGGATGACGAGTACGATCGAGCAATACACATTCGGCCCCTGCCCCTGACACTCGGCAGAATAAACCGCCATCACCCATTTGGACGATGAATTACGAGGCACAGCTTCATTGACAGCCTCCGACTTTCTCTGGCAACATTTTGCCGTCCTCGAACCAACAACAACGTCAGAGTGTTCTCGATCACACGCAACGTCATGTTCCGTACTCCGTTCGGTTCTAGAACGCGAACAGGTCTGTTTCGATTCCCTAACATTGGCTGCTGACGACTTTTCGTGCGGCAAAGAACAGATCTCAACGCTTGTCAGCTTTTCCTTCGCAGCCGCAGCCAGTACGCAGTCAGGAACGGTGACTTTATTCGCTTTCGCCCATGCAATTTTCTGGGAGTGATTGAAGCAACAACACTTCTTCCAGCACTGTTCGGCCGATCGACATCCACAGGGGCGACTCTGGCAAGGAAACGGCTGTGATTGGTCTTTTTCCTGCGTATTCGACGGCAACGGGGCAAAAGGCAGCGGCAGGAGCATCGCGCAGACACACAATAGGAACGCAAGACTGAGCAGTCGGCGAACGAGCGTTGGACTTAATTTGCGATACCGTTTCATCACAGTTCTTTACGAAACCACGTAACGGATTTCGGACTGACGCAATCGGATCGCTCTCCACGGAATCACTATACTCGGTATGATCTGTTCCGCGATATACGGGTGGCTGCTACGTTTTGGTTTCTCGCCACTGGGACACCTGCAGGTCATCGATCAAAGCGACAACCGCATGCTGACAGTCATCCAGCTTTCGAGGTTCGAAGCAGCGTCCGATGGAAGGCTTCGGTGCCACATCGAGCACAACAATGCCACGCACAATAGCGATCACCGTCCGGAGTTCCCAAAACGCCAGGGATCAATAATGAGTGCAGCGTCTGGCATATTCCCGCGACGCAGTCGGCGGGATGAACGGAAAGGCCAGCTCAGTTCATGGCCGCTATTTCGGCCACAAAGTCAACGCACGATGACTAAGGAACAGCCCCGAAATAAGTTGCGCGTATCCAAACCCAAAGTGTCAGTGTTGAAGTTGCGTATTTGCCGCGATCACAACCACAAACGTGACGCCGTGTTGATTTAATGGGTTTTCACAACCCGACACGTCAGTGAGGGATCGAGATGTACCGTTTTACCAGTGTTGCCGTAAATCCCTCGCTGACGCGTCGGGTTATGATAATTGCCAGTATTCTCGCCCTGTTGATCTCCCCGATTGTCGAATAGCGCAACTTCAAAACTGACGCGTTGGGTTGGGATTTCAAGGCGTGGAAACTTTCGGACGTTATTCCGAGATCGTTCCTAAATGAGTAGCAGACACGCTCCGAGTGCCTTTCCGCTGAGCGTTCAAAAGCGTCGCCTCTGAGAGCGTTCCGGCACTTGAAATGTGTCCGCTACCTCGCTTCATCAAGTTGCGGATTGGGATACCAACCTTTCATTCCGACGTTCCCATCCGCCCCGCACGATTTTCTCAGGCAGCCTGTTCAAAAGAGTCGTCTGCCAGATCTTCTTCCTCGTACACGAGGTAATAGATATTGCTGGCGGCTTCTTCGAGATAGTGTTTGATGTTCTCGCTCTGCACGCCCTCAATCAGTCGATCCAGAGCTTCAACAACTCGATCAACTTCTTCGCTGTTGATCTCTTCGTACTCGTCAGAATTGGTGAGACGATACTGTGATTCTTCTGACATAGCGATTCTCCTCCATGAGTCCGCCGACTGGCTCGGCAATTCCAAATACCCGTGTCTCAAGTGTCTTGTTATCGACGATAGCTTCGAGTTCAGCAGACGAGTAAACCCGGTTTTCCTGATGTTCGCAACCCGAGGGTCAGCGAGTTCCCATGGACTATCGCTCCGTCATGGCGATGGCTGGACCGCAACGGCAGATTCTGCCGATCCGATGGCATGCGTCCGATCGTCAGTCCACCACTGAGCGTGGCGATGTCCTCCATCAGAACTCGTTGTTCGGTCAGGAGTTTTGGTCGCCGTTGTTTCTCAAAGCAGGGTCTTTATGCTGGAAAGAATTTTTGCAGTCTCGGGTGGCGAGCGGTGGCGCCCCGTCCCATGTTGCATGGCCGCACGGGGCGATGTTTGCGTTGGGAACCATTCGTGTCGTGAGAAAGATGCGGGGGCAAGTGGGCTGAAGCCCACGCTACGATTACGTCTGCTGCTACGTGGGCTGAAGCCCACGCTACGATTGTGTTTACTGTAGCGTGGGCTTCAGCCCACATTGTGCAGGCGCACTCAACGATTCACGTCGATTGAAGCGATTTCCCCTGTGAACAAATCCCCTTGCTCACACAGTCGCGGCAAACCGCGAAATCCACCTGCGCGAGGAGCATCTGCCGACGTCCGCAGCTGCACACCGTGGCGACGGTCGAGTATTCTGCGGCTCGACATCTTGAATTGTTGCGGCTACCTTGCCGGACGATCATCTGCGGTGGAGGGCATGTGAACGATATTGTGCCATCGTCGCAATCGCCTCTTCAGTTTGTCTGCTGCGAACGTTCAGGAATAGCCGTGAATACTGATGTCAGCTCGAACCAGACGCATCGCAGGACCATGCTGGTCGCGGCCTTTCTGGCGTGGATGTTTGCAGGATTGGAGAATTCCCTGTTCATTCTGATTCATCGTCAGATGATGCTGGAACTGTTGGGCTCAGACACGCCCGAAAAACTCATCACGGAATGGTTTGCCTGGTTTCAATCGGCATTTCTCTTTGGCGCGGCTGCCGGCGGCTGGATTTTTGGTGCATTGGGAGATCGCTTCGGAAGAACTCGTGCGATGGCATTAAGCGTCGCTTGTTACTCAGGACTGACGCTCAGCTGTTACTTCATCCATGATGTTCGTTTGATGTGGGCCTTGAGATTTACTGCCTGCCTCGGGTTTGGCGGCGCGTGGCCGAACGCGGTCGCGCTGGTATCCGAAGCGTGGCCGTCGGCGTCGCGACCTTTGATGGCGGGGGTGATGGGAACTGCGGCCAATGTCGGGTTCGTCATCCTGGGAGTCATCGGCTACTCGTTTGCGATCACCAACGATCATTGGCGATGGACATTGCTCGTCGGGGGTTCGCCGATCCTGCTGGCGATCTGGATCTTTATTGCAGTTCCGGAATCTTCCCGCTGGCTGGTGGCTCGCACCGCTGTTCGTGAGGCGAAGGCCAAATCGCCGGTGATCGAAGTCTTTCAACCGCCGTTGTTATATCGAACTTTGCTGGGAATCAGTCTCGGAGCGATCCCCGTGATCGGAACCGCAGCCAATGCGAACTGGGTCGTTCCCTGGACTGATCAATATGAAGCGGATGCGGCGAAGAAGAACGAGCTGGCGGCGGCGAATTCGTCAATTGCAACGCAAGGCATTGGGAATGAGTCCCAACGCAATATCGAAACCGAAAAGCCGGCCGCAAAACCGAAGAAGGCCGACCCGCGAAAGAAAGCGTTGACTCAGATACAGAGATCATCGGGGGCGATTGTTGGGAGTCTGCTCGGCGGTGTCATCGCCAGTCTTGTTGGTCGACGACTCTCTTACTTTCTGATCAGTCTTACCACATTTGCAGTCAGCACATTTCTCTTCACGCAGCTCAATCCTCACCATGCGTTGTTTCCCTATGTGACGTTCATGCTGGGGCTGTTCGGAGTCACATATTTTGGCTGGCTACCGCTCTTCCTGCCGGAGTTATTTCCGACGCATGTGCGTTCAACGGGCACCGGAATCTCCTTTAACACGGGACGCGTCATTGCTGCGTGTGTGGTGTTGCTGACAGCCTTTCGAATGGACCTGTTTGAAGGCGACTATGCTCAGGTTGGCATGTGGAGCGGACTGATCTATGTGGTCGGCATGATCATCATCTGGTTTGCTCCGCGAAAGACAGAATTAACGACGGAGACGTCGCGATGAAGCCGCTCGGTCTGATCGGACTTGGCCTGCTGGGCAGCGCGATGAGCGAACGGTTCATGGCGGCCGGCTATGCAGTGCTGGGGTTCGACACCAGGGTAGAGCAGCGCGAGCAGTTCAGAACTGCTGGCGGAGTTCTCTGTGATTCCGTAACGTCAGTCGTTCAGAATTGCGAGACGGTTGTCCTGAGCCTGCCGAACAGCAGCATCGTCTCTGAAGTCATCTCGAGCTGTCTGGATAGTATCCGGCAGCATTTGATTGTGGACACAACAACGGGGTCCCCGGAGGACGCGCGGAGCTTGGCCGTCCAGCTGGAAACTCACGGGACCTGCTATCTTGATGCAACCGTTGTGGGGTCCAGTGAGCAGACTCGCCAGGGCCAGGTCGTCACGCTGGTTGGTGGGACGACCGAGGGATTCAGGATGGCCAGTCCGCTCTTGAAGTGCTTCTCAATGCAACAGTTTCACACGGGACCTTCCGGTACCGGAGCCACGGCCAAGTTGATTGTGAATCTTGTGCTGGGACTCAACCGCGCGGTGTTGGCGGAGGCACTGAACCTGGCAAAAGCGTGTCAGATGGATCAGGTCCGCATTCTGGAGATTCTGCGGAGCGGTGCGGCGTATTCGCGAGTCATGGACATCAAAGGTGACAAGATGATTGCCGGGGATTTTTCTCCGCAGGCTCGCCTTGATCAGCATTGGAAAGATGTGGGACTCATTCTTGAACTGGGTCGCATTGCAAACGCGGCAGTACCGCTCAGCGAACTGCACTCACAGTTGCTGGAACGAGCTTCATCACTGGGGTTTGGTCAGCAGGATAACAGTGCCATCATCAAGGCGTTCGAGAATTCGGCAGAGTCGCCTTGATGAGCGACCTCGGCACGTTGCAACGCGTTCACGGCGGAACTTTACGGGATCAATCTGTCTCACGGTGCGGAGGATGTCCATGCGAAGGAGTCGGCTGCCAACGCTGAGTACTGCGTCCGCAGCAATGCGATGAGATCCTGTTCGTTCCTGAGATCTCTGCCGGCCAGATTCAAAGTCTCCCCGGGATCCTGATCCAGATCATAGATCTCAAAGTCGGTGAGTTCCGCCGCCTGTGCTTTCTTCAGGGTCTCCGGAGTCAGATTCTCGAGACGCGGGAACGCTCCTCCATTGAGTCGGGCGAGGACTTTCCAAGGTCCATGCCTCATGGCCACGCGAGCCTCATTGATCGCGTTGTAATAGGCCCACATCAGCGGTTGAGTTCTCGGTGGAACTTCGCCCGTTTTGAGCAGTGAGACAAGACTGATGCCGTCCAGCTTTCGGTCCGCGGGTACGTTCGCATGAGCCAGTTCGCTGAATGTTGGCAGCAGGTCGAGCGACGAGATGGCCGACGTGACAATGCGAGCTTCCTTGATTTCGGCTGGCCAGTTCAAAATTCCGGCCACGTGAAATCCGCCATCATGAGTATGCAACTTCATACCTCGGAGAATGCCGGTTCGACCCCAGGATCGATTTCCGGTTTTGTAGCGATTGAGCGTCTCGGGGCCATTGTCGGACGAGAACACGATGATCGTGTTTTCACGCTGTTGTAGTCGGTCCAAAGCTGCAAGCAATTGCCCCACCGCCAGATCGACGTTATGAACATTTGCGAAATACTGTGCCTGGTCTTCCGTGAAAGACACATCGCGATACAACGCGACCAGCTCTTGAGGAGATGCGACGGGCTCGTGCGGCTCATGAAATGGCAAGTAGAGAAAAAATGGATGATCCGAATGATCTGCCTTTTGTTTCTCCAGCCAGCTCACGGCTTCATCGACAGCGATTTGACAACTGAATCCTTCCATCGGGCCCACTGGCTGACCATTTCGCACATAGTTCTTTGGGTTCTCATGCGATGGCCCGGCGTTATTCTGTGTTGCCAGCCAGTGATCAAATCCTGCATCACCAGGCTGAGGCTGTTCAGGACTATTGAATTGACTGTTGCAATGCCATTTCCCGGCCATGCAGGTCGCGTATCCGGCTTGCTTCAGAAGCTGGGGCAGCGTCAATTCATGCTGCTGCATATGAACGCGTTCACGTGCATCAGACTTTGGCACCTTCGATTCCGGGATCCAGTCGTAAACTCCTGCGCGATTCGGGGACCGACCAGTCATCAGGCCGACACGAGACGGCGAACAAACCGGTGCGGCGGAATAGAAATTCGTGAAGCGAATTCCGGTCGCAGCCAGCAGATCGATATTGGGCGTTTTGATATGAGGATGTCCGTTGACTCCCAGGTCACCGAACCCAAGATCGTCACAGAGAATGATGACGATGTTGGGCCGGGATTCATCGGCCACCGCAGTCATTGAAAACATGCTGCAGACAACGATCAGCCGTAACAGAAAAGGTGTTATTCGTCTTCCACTCATCTTCCCAGTCCTGTTGTTCGCACGATCGCTGATCATGCTCGCTTGCGGGTTTATTCAGGGCCGCAATACTACCTCATTGGTTGTTGGAAGTACATCTGATGGATTGTTTGTCATGTCCGTCAGATCTTCCGAGTTGTTCTCTTTCGATCATCAATGAAACCATACGGCTCGATGAATCTAAAAGTAGCGACACAGTCGATCGAGATTCTCGGCCGACAGATTGTTTTCGATCTTCCGACCGATCAGGAAGAGATGCTGACACTTGCGTTGAACGGTGAAGCATCCGGCGGATCAGACTGGGATCCGTATTGGGGATTGCTTTGGGCGGCGGCGCCGGTAACGGCAGAATTACTCTTGTCACAGCAATGGGATCAGGGCCTTAGATCCCTGGAAATCGGATGTGGTGTTGGCCTCACCGGTATCGCCGGAATGATGGCTGGACTTAACGTTACGTTCACCGATCATGCCCCTGAGGCTGTGCGGATGGCTCAGGAGAACGCGGCTCGTAACGGGTTCCCGGACGCAGCAGGGCTCATTTTCGACTGGCGTGAACCAGTCGGTCAGCAATTCGATTTCATCTTTGGCAGCGACATCCTGTACGATCTCGCCGTACACGAACCATTGCTCACGACATTGCAGGCGATGTTGGCACCGAACGGACAAGTCTGGATTGGCGATGCGGGGCGAACGAACGCCCCCAGGTTTGTCGAACGAGCAAAAGCCGCTGGCTGGAATGTCGAACTCCGCAACCGCCAGAATAAACCAAATGCTGCCCCTGAACATCTTGAGTTCCGTTTGATCGTGCTGTCTCGTAAGTCCACCGTTCCATAATGATGTTCTTCGGAGCAGCCGTACTTAATGATCTGGCCGATTGGGAGCTGACCAGACGGCGAGAGCTGGCCGACGGAAGTGCGATTACACTGGATTTTGGCTGTTGTTGACGACCACAAGAACCGGGTCTACAGTGAGTTGATTGGTGCAATAACTATTGCTGCACCGCATTCAACGCTAGTACGACTGCGAGGATTGCGTTCATCCAAACCCGCGTGTGTTCATGAATGGTTGAGACCAAAGATGACCCGACCAGAAACAGCAGCCCGCGATTCGAGAGACTCATGAAAATTCTCTTCCTTCATGGCTGGCGTTCAGTTCCCGGCGGGGTGAAGCCGACGTACCTAAAAAAGCATGGTCATGAGGTTATCAATCCGCAGCTTGATGATGATGATTTCGATACCGCGGTAGAGGCTGCTCAATCGGCGTTCGATCACCACCAACCCGACATCATTGTGGGCTCCTCCCGAGGTGGCGCTGTTGCGCTCAACCTGAAGTCCGGGAATACTCCGCTCGTTCTGTTATGCCCGGCGTGGAAGAACTGGGGAACGGTGGACACGTTGAAATCCAACACCGTGATTCTGCACAGCCGTGCTGACGAAGTAATCCCGTTCGGCGATTCCGAAGAACTGGTGAGTGGCAGCCGACGGCCACAAGGCACATTGATAGAAGTTGGGTACGACCATCGACTGGCCGATGAACAATCTCTTGAAGTCATGCTGTGGGCCTGTACCGTATTGACGTCGGGGGCATCGCTTCCGTGGTTGGAGCCGGACTCAGAAGCAGGCCTTGAATTGTCCGGGCATGCCAACGCGGCGTCGCAGGAAGAATCCAGCTATGTTTGCGATGCGTGTGGTGAGGAAATCGTGATCCCGGTCGATCTCACAGAAGGCGCGAGTCAGGTTTATGTTGAGGACTGTCCGGTCTGTTGCCGAGCCAATAAGATTCATGTTCAGGTCGATGACACTGGGAACGCTCAGGTATGGGCCGAACCTGAACAGGATTATGATTGACACTGGCCGTGTGACGCTCCTGCTGTTCTGTCAGGAACAGGGTTTGGGGGCCAATGCGAGCCGACGGAGCGGCTCGACTACGTAGTTTCGCCCCTCCGTCGGCGAAAATGGGATCCACCGCTAACCCTCAAATCAAAACTTGACGAGCCACTAGCTGGACAGCGCGACGTTCGGCTCCGTTACAAGCCCGAAGCGCGAGCGAGTGAACACTGTGCGACTCATTCACTCGCTGGCGCTTCGGGCTTGTATTCTCAATACTTTTCGTGAACATGGCGCTGTCCAGCGAGCCATACCGATGAGTGTTACCGCTAACCGGCTGGGATGCCGACACCCAGTCAGTACCGATGCCCAAACCTTTCAGAACTCCATGATCCAGGATGCCACACAAGAAGCTCAACTTGCCAACAAAAATATGCCTGACCTGCAACCGGCCATTTTCGTGGCGGAAGAAATGGGCGAAGGTCTGGGATGAGGTCAAGTATTGTTCAGACACATGTCGGAAGAAGCGTGATGCGGCACATTGAACCCCTTCCGCCAACGCGTCCGCGCTCCAGAAACGCAAATCCATTGCGGGAGTCCAATCGCCGGCAATAATTGCTATCATCCTGAAGCCGACAACTGACAGCCATCGCCCCGATTGAGGATGTTATCGTATGAGCTTTCCGATTCACGTGCCGTGTCGCAGTATTCTCTGGCCGTATGCCTTCCTGTTTGCCACGTTAGTATGCCTGAACTCCAGTCAGGGCGATGATGCACCGGCGTCGCCCGCGTCGACGGAGAAGAAGCTTGTCGGCGAGGTGATTGCAGCTGCGGGAGGTGACGACAAGCTGCT
Source organism: Planctomycetota bacterium (assembly GCA_052034165.1). Classification (GTDB taxonomy): domain Bacteria; phylum Planctomycetota; class Planctomycetia; order Planctomycetales; family Planctomycetaceae; genus SXXK01. The sequence continues at coordinate 27,370 of JBPOIW010000058.1, forward strand.
GACGCTGTTCCGAATGGAAGAGCGTTACAACGCTGGGAAGGAAGTCGCATCTCCCGGAACTCCGCGAGTGTCTGTGGTCGAACCGCCAAAGTCGTGGTGGATCGGAACGAAAGAGCGAGGAACAGAGCCAGCGAAGATTACTGCGTGGGCCTGGACTCTGGGAGTGCTCAAAGATCCTCGGTCAAAGCTGGAGCTGCTGCCCGACATGACAGACAACGAGAAGTCTTTGACCGGTCTGCGAATCACCGAAAGCGTAGAACCGGCTCTCGATATATATTTCGACAAAGAGACCCATGAACTGGTCCGCGTTGACTGGCGAAGTGATATTTATCGATTCAGCAACTGGAAAGAGGTCGATGGGACAAAGTATCCCTCGAAGTGTGCCATGTATCGCCGCAGCTCCGGCGAGCCCTGGTTCTTCCATGAAATCGTCAGCATCGAACGTTTGCAGGAACTTCCTGAAGGCCTGCAGCGGTAAACATTGATCATCATTATCGTGTGATGTTGGCCATGACTTCCGAAATGCACTCGGTGATTATTCCATGAAGACAGTTCTTTTTCTGTGCACGGGCAACTATTACCGAAGTCGTTACGCTGAGATTTTGTTCAATGCCCGGGCTCAGCAGATGGGTTTGGCGTGGAATGCCGTCTCGCGAGGACTCGCGCCGGACCCTCGCAATCCCGGCCCGATGTCATTAGACACGATGGCGGCCTTGCGGGCACAGGGTATCTCCGTGGAAGCGTACCTGCGGCAACCGCTCAAGGTCACGGACAACGATTTCGAATCCCATCATCACATCGTCGCTGTGAAGGAAGCTGAGCACCGGTCGATGATCGAGCGAGACTACCCTGAACGACTTGGAAACATCGAATTCTGGCATGTTCACGATCTGGACTGTTGTGGACCGGAAGATGCGATTCCACATCTGGACCAGGAGGTAACAGGACTTCTGCTGAGACTTAGCCATTCCGATTCGTGAACCGTCGACATGATCATGATGTCTGACCAGGAAACCTGCGTGAGCATCAATGATGCGAATGCAACTCAACAATTCTCAGGGAACGACAAACGATGGGAACTCCGGGCGAATTCCACGATGTGGCCTTGGCAGTAATCAACGGATCAATTTCCGCATTTCGGTCCAATAAGGGCTGGGCAGACAAAGCGATATCCCAGGTTTCCGACGACAAGCTGCATGTCGCACTGGATTCCAACACCAACAGCATCGCTGTGATCATGAAGCATGTGGCCGGAAACCTGCTTTCACGCTGGACGGACTTCCTGACGACTGATGGCGAAAAGGCATGGCGTAATCGTGATGACGAATTCGTGGATACGTTCAGTGATCGCAATCAGCTAATCACTTATTGGGAGTCAGGCTGGAAGACTCTTTTCGATTCGCTCTCCGCCCTTTCAAGCGATAATCTGGGCAAGACGGTCACTATTCGAGGAGAGCCGCATTCGGTTCCACTGGCCATGCAACGATCGTTGGCACACACGACGTATCACATTGGCCAGATCATGCTGATTTCCCGCATCCTGGCGGGCGACAATTGGACGACCATCACGATTGCTCGCGGCGGTTCGTCAAACTTCAATCAACGAGTCTGGGGAGCAGGCCATTACCAGACAGCTCCTCCGGAAGAAAAATAGAGGCAGCCGTGATTTTTGTTCTGCACGCAACCCTGAAGAATTGATGTTGCGTGAAACACAAATGGCCCTCGCCGCAAAAAAAAACGACGAGGGCCTGAGATTGTTTAATTGCACAAAACTGCTTGAGGCTCCCTGCAGACTCTGGCTCGAAAAGGCCGAGCCCATTCCGGGCGTGTCTCGCTGAACCTCGCTACTATGCTGCGAGATGAAGAGCCAAGAGACCTGCCGAACGATGCCCGAGTCATCAAAAAGGGGAGTCGTGAAAGCGTCTCAACAGAAACCGGAGACAACTTCACCAGCAGTGATCAATTCTTCCATAGGCGTCCTCCAGTTCAAGGAAAAACACAGCAACGGAAAAGCGACTTCACTTGAAGTGTTGCCGCGAATTCGTTTTCCGTCAATCACAATTTCCGGGTTTCTTTTTGAGGCGGAGTGTGGCTCACGCATTATGACTGCCAGGTGATTTTTTCTCATTGCGTCGATCTTGGTTGCGTCCGCAAAAAACGAAGCGGCCAACTCGCTGTCGCCCGCGAAATTGTCTTGCAATTCTTCTCAACGGATTCATTCGAAGTTTCCATCGAAATGGGGTGCGCACCTGCTGTACGCCTTAATTCTCCTTCGACTCGGAGTGACGAACGTGGCGAAGTCGGTAAGATGCTCCCCTTCAAATGAGGGAGAATGACAATGGCGTTGTCGAGCGAGCAATTCCTGAATCAGGTTGTGGCCAGCGAATTGCTGGCGCAGGACGATGTTTCAGCATTCATCTCCGCTATTCCGGACGACCGCCGACCGAAAGATGGCGAGCAACTAGCGCGTGAACTCGTGCGGCAGAAGAAGCTCACGAAGTATCAGGCCGAACAGATTTATTCCGGCAAAGGTAAGAATCTGATTCTGGGCAACTATGTGGTGCTCGATAAGCTTGGGCAAGGCGGGATGGGTGTTGTGCTGAAGGCGGAACACAAGCGACTCAAGCGGCAAGTCGCGCTGAAAGTGATGTCTTCGAATCTGGTCAAGACACCTGATGCTCTGAAGCGATTTCACCGCGAAGTAGAAGCGGCGGCCAAGTTGCGTCACACGAATGTCGTTGCGACCGATGATGCTGACGAAGCCAAGGGAACTCACTTTCTCGTGATGGAGTATGTTGAAGGCAGTGATCTCTCCGCGTTGGTCAGGAAGAACGGACCAATGTCAGTTTCGCAGGCTGTGCAATGTATTTTGCAGGCCGCTCGCGGGCTTGAGTATGCTCACAAGCAAGGCGTTGTTCATCGGGATATCAAGCCAGCGAATCTGTTGCTGGACACATCGGGCACGGTCAAGATTCTGGACATGGGTCTTGCACGTATCGAAGGAGACTCCGGCAGCCAGGGCGAGCTTACGAGCACCGGCGCCGTGATGGGAACTGTCGACTACATGGCTCCCGAGCAGGCGATGAGCACCAAACATGCGGATGCCAGAAGCGACATCTACAGTCTCGGCATATCACTCTGGTATTTGCTCGCGGGCCGTTGCGCTTATGAGGGCGATTCGCTGATGGCCAAGTTGCTGGCACATCGTGATGCGCCGATTCCGTCGCTGCGTTCGGTGGACAGCGAGGTACCGGGCGCACTCGATGCGATATTTCGCAGGATGGTCGCCAAGCTGCCAACGGACCGATATCAATCGATGACGGAAGTGATCCGAGATCTGGAAGGATGCCAGAACGGTTCGGGGGCCGTGCCTGATGTCGCGACGCCGAATAACTTCGAAGACCCGAGCCTGCAGTCGTTTCTGAGTCAACTGGGAGGATCACCAACATCTGCGACTGCGACTCGCAAAAGCGCCGAGCCGGCCACTCGAGTGAAGATCAATCCTGCGGCCGAAGCGACGATGCTGCATGGCAATATCGGGGTTGATACCGATCCGCAGACGATGATGTCGATCCGCAAACAGGAGCGGCAGGCCCGGCGCGGGAATCGGCCTGCAGAAGTTCAACCTGCAGGGCCGCCGTGGTATCGCGACAAACGCATTCTGCTGGGAGGAGCCGCTGCCGCCGCACTGATTCTGGTGGCTGTGGTGATCCTGATGAGAACGCCGCACGGCACTCTGCGTGTGGAAATTCTCGACCCGGACGTCGAGATGAAAGTCAAAGGCACGGAGTTGACCTTTCAGTCGACCGATATGGAACCCGTTTCTCTTGCGGCTGGTGATAAAACACTGATTGTGACTCGGGGAGATCTGACGTTTGAAACAGAGACCTTTGCCTTGAAGAAGGGAACAGAGACTCGCGTCAAAGTTGAGTTGATCGGTGACAAGCTTGTTATCGACAGCGACGGTAAAGTGGTTGCAGAGCGGCCGATCGTGAAAGCCGGTGTCACGGCTTCGACGACTGGCGGCAAGTTGCCACAACCATTCCCTAACGGCGTTCCTGATTTGATGAATGCCTCGAGTGCCCCTGGATCGACCACGGCGAAGTCTATCGATCTGTTGGCGTTGATCGATGTGCAGCGAGATGCCGGAGTGGGCAATTGGAAGCGAGTTTCCGACGGCGTTTCATGTGAGAATCCGGACGGTGCGAATGTTCTCCAGTTACCTTACGAGCCGCCGGAAGAGTACGACTTCGAAGTTGAGTTCACGGCAACCAGCAGTGGCCTAAATGTCAATCAGTACATCGCCGCAGAAGGAACGATGTTTGCCTGGAAGCTTAACTCTCATGGTGTTAATCCCCCGTTGTACGGCTTTGAACTACTGGATGGCAAGTTTGCCAAAGACAACAAAGAAGCGGCCGTTCAGATTCCTGAGCCAATCAGGATCGGACAGAGGTATCGGTCGACCGTGCAGGTCCGCCGTGGATCATTGCGGACATTGCTGGACGGCAAGGACCTTGTGAACTGGGCTGGTGACTTCAAACGCTTCAGTACAGAAACGGTGACCCCGATGAAGTATCCCGGACGTATCGGGATCGGCTCATGGCGGCGTCCTGTGACGTTTCATTCAGTCACCGTGCGTGAGATTTCCGGAACCGGCAGAATCACAGGGGGCTCATCCGAAACAACAATGGCCTCAAGGTGGGAGGACTGGCTAGGACCAGCTGTCGACCAAGGCGTCTTTGAACGTAACGGCTGGTCTCGGGAAAAGGATGGAGTAACAACGGATCAGACGATCATTGGTGAAGAAGTATTGCCTGGGGAAACTCGCAATGGTGCCATTCGAGCGACATATCTCCTGCGGAGTTCCAGAGGCATTCAGTTGTCGGCACGCACACGCAATTCGCAGGTTGCGCGGGAGTTCAACTATTTTGCAGAAGACAACGGTGACAAAATTCAGATTGCCACAATGGCGAATGAAAAGGAATACAACTTGTTGGGCGAACTGGATGTGCCAAAGAGCATTCCGAAAGATGCTCCGAGAACACTGGAGTTTCGTGTGGTGGGTGATGTCCTGACGCTCACGTTGAACAACTCTCTGGTTTTGACCGTCAGAGACAAAACCCAGGCCGACGGCTTATTTGCGGTGGCGGCGTTGAAAGGACTGCTGATTCAGAAAGTTGAAGTCCAGCGTTTAGATAACCTTTCGTCAGATCAGGGGAACGGCAACGCATGGATACCGCTATTCAATGGCAAAGACCTTAACGGTTGGAAAGTGATAGGCGTCGCAGGCTGGACTGTCGAGAACGGCGTGCTGGTAGGCAAAACGGCGGAGGCCAACACCAAAGGCTGGCTGATGTCGGAAGCTGAGTTTTCTGACTATGAACTTGAGTTGGAATATAAGTTGAGTTCCGGCAGCAACAGCGGACTTTTCCCCAAAGCATTCCCGACGGGAAACGTTTCTGGAAAAGACTTCGTGGAAATTCAGCTGCTCGACGACAATGATCCCAGCTTTGTGCCGTTTCCACCGGATAAAAAGACGGGCAGCATCTTTGCAAGATTTGCCCCCGTCACGACTCCCGTTGTTCCCCCCAATCAGTGGCATCGTATGAAGATGGCGCTGCGGGGACAAAACTTGTCACTGACAATTAATGATGTCGTCATGCTGAAGCAGGGACTACCCGATCTGCCGCTCACCGGGCATATCGGCCTGCAGCTATATCCGACCCAGGTCGAATTTCGAAATGTTCGAATTCGTCATTAGGCTGAGCGTTGCTCGTTCGAAACTCGGCTCGCGATCAACCCGGCCAAATATCCGCCTTTGAAGCCCGCGTCGATATTCACACATGCAACGTTTGAAGCACAGCAGGTCAGCATGGAAAGCATGGCTGTGATGCCCTGCAGTGATGCTCCGTATCCGACTGAAGTGGGAACTCCGATGACCGGGCACGGAACGTATCCACCGACCACTGATGGCAAGGCAGCTTCCATGCCGGCGACGCATACAATGGCCACAGCTTTCTGCAATCGAGCGACATGTCGCTGGAGTCGATGAGGGCCCGCGACACCCACGTCAACAATCAACTCGGAGGGAACTCGCATCCAGTGCAGTGTCTCCAGAGCTTCCTCCGCGACTGGTCGATCACTGCTGCCCGCCGCAACCACGAAGACGGTGGGTTCCGTCTCAGATCCTACCTTCGGAGACACATGGCGTCGCAATGTCCGCGCGGTATCGTTGTAAATGGCATCGGGAAATGCATTGAGCAATACCGTGGCCTGATCCGAGTGAACTCGTGTCACCAGGCTATCCTGACCGGCATCATGTTGCTTCTGGAGGATACTCACAATCATCGCAGCGGGCTTTCCTTCGCCGAACACCACTTCGGGAAAACCGCAGCGTTCACGTCGCTGCAAATCCAGATCAACGCCGTCAATGAAATCCGCGGAAAGACCTGAATTTGTATTTAACAGCGTGCTGATCGCGGCCTCCAGCGCGGCCGGATCGTCATAAAGATGAGCGAGCGTGGATCGTAGCGTTGCTGCGTCCGGAACAGAGCCAGGATTCATATCAGAGCAGTTTTCCGATGAGGCACCGCAGTGCAGGAGAAAAGTGAGGAATGCTTAGCAGCGTGTTGATTTAGAACGGCTAACAAATCCGTAGCTGAGCTCGTGAGAGCTCAGAAAAGCCTCCGAATTCTCACGAATCCGGCTACTTGATTTAGAACGGCTAACAAAACCGTAGCTGGGCTCGTGAGAGCGCAGAAACACGTCCGAATTCTCACGAATCCGGCTACTTGAGTCAGAACGGCTAACAAAACCGTAGCTGGGCTCGTGAGAGCTCAGGAACGCCTCCGAATTCTCACGAATCCGGCTACTTGAGTAAGTTTTGTTAGGCGTTCTAAGTCGATGCATCAGCCATTGGGCACCAGCCACGGTTTCGACTCCTGCATTGCGTCAGGATAACCCGGGGCTATCGCCCTGCGGCTGATTCGATCATTAAGCTGTTAGCCGCTGCCGTCAGGAACTGCAGTGTTGATTTCCCACAGTGCGATTGCGGATGCTATCAGGATCGCACGGAGGAACTCAACGCACTGCGCCGGAAACGCAAAAAGCGTGTGAGCAACGGAAAGTCGCTCACCCGCTTCGGAGTGTTATGTTCTGAGCTTATAATTGGACAGTAGCCGGATTCGTGAGAATTCGGAGGCCTGCCAGGGAGATTTGCACCGAATTCTCACGAATCCGGCACCCCAGATTGTTCAAACGCTGCCCGCCAGCAGGCTTCCGCCGACATAGCGAGGAATGTCGATCGCGTATTTCACAGCCTGCTTCACGGCCGGGGCCGGATTCTTTGGGCCGCAGACCTGAAGTTCCTTGAACGTCAGTCGATCCGGAGCATTCTCCGTGAACAGATTCACGCAGATATTCAGGACCTCGCCCAGGTTCCCCGCGATGTTTTCGGCCACGATACCGGCTTTGGTGGCATCGTTGGCCACGCCGGCTGGAATCATGGACATCGCAGCCCCCATCGAATTGGCCAGGGCCAGTTCACACACGAGAACTCGCTGCACAGCCTGAGCATCATCCACGTAGCTGGCGACCACATGAGGCTTATTCAGATCGGGACCTGGGGCTGAGTTGCGTGCCTCGACCTGATTACCAAGCAGGCACTGCATCAGTTTTTCAACAGTATTCAAAGTCGGCAGTGGGTTGCTGCACATGAGACACCTCGTGGAATCAATGAGCAAGAACGGGAGTAAGAGCGGCTTCAAACGCATTGGGCGTGAACGGCTTCACGATAAAGAATGCGGCACCGGAATCTTCCGCTTCCTTTTTGACTTCAGCACTGCATTCCGAGGTCACGAAACCGAAAAGAGTTTCATTGCCGTCAGCGCGGAGCTTCTTGAGGAAGTCGATGCCCTTCATTTCGGGCATATTCCAGTCGCAGCATATTGCGTGAGGTTTGTGTTCGGCAACCATCGCCAGACCTTCGAGACCATTGCCGGCTTCGACAGTCGTGAGGTTGGCGATCCCGGACTGCTTAAGCGTCCGGATCACGATCATACGCATGGCTTTACTGTCATCGACGACGAGAACTTTCATGGCACTTCCCCCCTTGGAATGAAAATATGTGTTGCTGTTTGAGGCAACAGCATCGGATAAAAAAGAGAACTGAACCCCCGGAACGACTCAAAGGATTCGACCGGCAAATGAATATGGCGGGCAACTTTGGAACTGCAGAGCCCCTGCCCTGAGACGTAATTACGTATAAACGGTTCGATCGAGAACTCGCACCGTCAGCGGATCACCCTGGCAGCGATTAGAAACCACCAGTCCGTTAAAAGTACTGTCAAACGGAGCCGCGCCGACGCATTCCCCGACGCACGGCAGTGACAGAGCGGACTCGCCCTCCACGATGCCCTTCAGGTTCCCGCCAACCATGTTAACGATTTCCCCGACCGCGTCGCGAATTTCGGCCTCGGACAGCTCTTCTTCGGTCATCGCAAACATATTGGAGGCAATGGCCACCGCTGTTCTGCGAGGAGTCAGAACCTGAACCAGCGAATCCCAGTCACCTGAGATGCGAATCACAGCGGACAATGAGTCCGATTCATCGCATCCAAAGTGTTCTGAGGGTTCAAGTTCGAGGCCCAGCATACCGGTGCAGACATCGGACACGACCTGCTGCAGTGTCTGTTCATCAATCGTCATGGAGTCAAGTCCTATACTGCGACCGGTCTGAAACAGACGGTCTTGCCAATGGTCTCTCGGGTGAACGGAACATTCAAAGTAATCAGCGTCTCGCCGCCTCCGAGAAACAAGTAACCGTCGGGACGCAGAACCTTATGGATTCGTTTCAGGATCTGTTCCTTCGTCGGCTGATCAAAGTAGATCATGACGTTACGAAGAAACACTATGTCATACTGAGTCGTTGTGGGCCACGGACCTGTCAAATTCATGCGACGGGCGTCAATCATTTTTCGCAGCTCCGGTCGGGCCCGCCACGCGTTGCCGGATCGCTCAAAATGTCGCAGCAGCATCTGTGCGGGTAAACCCCGATTGACTTCGAACTGGCTGTAGACCCCTTCCTGCGTTCTCTTCACCATTTCTTCGGACAGGTCCGTCGCATGGATCTTCACGTTCCATGCTCCAAGTTCATTGAAGTATTCTCGCAGTGTCATACCGATCGTATAAGGTTCCTGTCCGCTGGAGCTGGCACCACACCAGATATTCAGAGACTTGGAAGCCGCCCGGGTCTGCAGCATGTACGGAATTACGCTGGACCGAAGAGCATCGAACGGAGCCATATCGCGAAAGAAGCTGGTCTCATTGATGGTCATCGCTTCGGCGACACGTTCCGGCAAAACGCCGTTCGTGTGCTTGCGAAGTTCCGCGACGAGAGCGTTCACGTTGGCGAGGCCTGCCGACTTCGCGACTGGTAACAAGCGTGATTCGAGCAGATAATCCTGATTCGATGAGATGACGTTTCCTGATCGCTGAGCGATCAGCTGCTTCAGGAAGTCGATTTCCATAGTCGCCAGAGCCATTGTAATCAATCCCGAGTGGGTTTAGAGCTTGAGTCAGATGGAGGACAGGAGTCATCTGACTGATAGACGGGTGCCGGATCGTCCTCGGCAGGGTTTTCGCATCGACCAAATCAACGAGCGACCGTCAGGGACGGTGAATTGTTAGAGCCACGAATTCGAGTGGTGATGGCGGCGGCCATATCTTTAAGATTCAGCACGGCGTCCGCTACACCCGATTCATAGACGGCTCGCGGCATACCCCAGACCACGGAAGACGCTTCGTCCTGAGCCAGAATACTGGCACCGGTTTTTGCGAGTACCTGAGCACCGGCGGTACCGTCCCGACCCATTCCCGTCAGCACACAAGCCAGAGCACTGGCGCCATAAACGTCGGCAATTGATCGGAACATGACGTCAACGGCTGGCCGACAGGAATTCTCGGGAGCGTTCTTGTTGATTCTCAGAATCGTATCGGTGCCTTCTCGTACGACAATCATATGAAAGTCGCCAGGAGCCACCCACGCTTCGCCAGCGCGAACGACGGCGCCCTCGAACGCTTCTTTGACCTTCAACCGTGAGCCGCGGTCCAGACGTTCGGCGAGGAGCTGAGTAAAGACGGGCGGCATGTGTTGGGTAATCAGGACTGGAACACCGAGGTCACCCGGGAGCAGGCCGATGAGTTCCGCCAGAGCATTGGGACCGCCGGTTGAAGCCCCGATGGCCAGGACATTGATCGGGCCATTCCGACGTCGCGGGGTTTGCGGCGGCGGAGTGACAGTAGGCTTTGACAGTGTCACGGTGAATGAGGAACTGCCGCGAGCATCTTTGTTGGGCGTTGCGGAATTTGAACTGACAACACTGCCAGTTCTGCCTGATGCAGACGAACTGGCCTGAGCTGCTTTTTCCTGTCGCGACTTGAACCGGGCGCCCCACATCCGAATCTTGGGGATCAATTCCTGGCGAAGATAATCCATCGCTTTATTCAAGTGGCCGACACCGGTAGGTTTGGGCACATAGTCAGTTGCTCCGGCCGACAGAGCATCCAATGTGGCTTCTCCGCCCTTCACCGTCAATGTGCTGAACATGATGATGGGAACGGAGTCATTCAGTTTGCGAATCGCCTTGAGTGCTTCGATGCCGTTCAAAGTCGGCATATCCACATCAAGGAGCACAAGGTCAGGCTTCTGTGACTTGAAGAATGAAATTGCCTCTTCACCATCCTGCGCTGCGCCCACCAGCTCCATGTCAGGCTCACGTGCTATGGCTTCAGAAACGATTCGGCGAGTCACCGAAGAATCATCCGCAAACATCACTCGAATAATGCTGCTCATCTTTAACTCATATTCTTATTGTGAGGGTATCCGAACAATTGGGAGTTCAGTGTTTGTCGGGCGTTCAGACCGACCACATCTTCTGAACATCTTTCTTTGCGGAAGTCATCATCTCCCTGCAAACGTCGGCCAGTCGTGCAGCCACATTGGGCTGTCCGCAGCTTTCCAGAACATAAACCGCTTCGTTGTCACGCAGGTTGTATTGGTTGCCGTTGTCAAATCTCTGCAGATAGCTGGCCATGTGGTCCGCGATCGAGACCAAAGCCACAAGACGGCGGTGCTTGGTGCACGCTGCGGGGTTGTGGTGATAACGAATGACTTCAACAAACTCGGAGGGCAGCTTGCTGAGTTCGGCGTACCATGCACCCGCTTCACAATGGTCTGTGCCCAGAATTCGGCGTTCCATCGTGAGCATCTCCGGAGATTCGTCGAAGTGCAGAGGATCGGCCGTGCAGAACTTGTCAGGAGCAACGACCGCCAGCAGCAGTCGTCCGAAGTCATGGACCAGCCCTGCAGCGAATTCTTCGCCCTGAAAACCTGTGCCGACAATCTTGTTGACGTTGATCGCCAGCATTCCGGTCAGGAAGCCGTGACGACACAGAACATCTCGCACCCATTCTTCTTCAAGGCTCAGGTTCTTCATCAACGAAGCCATGCTGGTGCTGAGGATCAGATTTCGGCACTGGCGAAATCCAAGCCGCACAATGGCCTGTTGCAGACTCAGTACGGTCGGACCTCCCGAGGAGAACATCACGGAGTTCGACATGGCCAGAATATCAGCCGCAAGTTTGGCGTCGCGTTCGACGACGGCGACAAACTCACGAATGGTACATTCCGGATCGCGGGCGATCTCGAGAGCCTGAACGGCGACCCCCGGCAGCATTTGCAGGGCCTGAGCCTTCCGACGGAATTCGGCCTGCAGATTCGGAGCCAGCTCTGAAGTCAGCGAGGTTGCAGTAGTCATCATGTCACAATCTCTAGTTTAGTTGTTTGAGACCGTCTGGGCGTCTCGTTAAAAGGTCACGCAAGGCTGCCAGCACCACGTGCGTGTCTTCTCTGAGAATTCAAGTAATTGGACGCGGCGTTCGTCCGTTCACGAGAATTCAGGGCATTGAAGCGGGAGGCAATGGAAGTCAGGCTGCGTCCGGACACTGAACGCCGATCAGCTTCAACTTCTCGATCAGAATCTCGGACGTAAATGGCTTCATGACAAATTCGTCGACGCCGGCCATCAGGGCCCTCGCCATCTGAGCTGGCTCGGTCTCCGTGGTCACCATCGCGATCTTCATCTGCTGGTACTGGTCTTCCGCCCGTACGGCCTTCACGAACTCCAGGCCATTCATCACAGGCATGTTCCAGTCCACCAGTGTCAGCTCGATATCCGGGTGATACTGCTCAAGTCGTTCCAGTCCCTCCTGCCCATCACCTGCTTCCAGAATGTGGAAACCCAGGGGCTCCACAATCTGTCGCAGAATGCGTCGCATGGCTCGAGAGTCGTCGATAATCAGAGCGTACATGAAAACTCCTTAAGACATTAAATTGTGAACCCAGATCCTGTGCTCACGTTTCGATCATATTTTGTTTTACTTCAATCAGCCGAATTGAGTCACCACGCTAAACAGACTGCGTGGTTCCTCGACTGCTGCTGCTGCTGCCGACAGCGTAAGTCCTGACGCCATCCGTCATCAGCTGGCCGGCAGTTTCGGTCATGACACGGCTGGCATTCGCCATGTCATCAACGTTTCGAGCGAGTTGCATGGTCATGTCAGATTGCTGAGTCACCGCGGACGCAATTCCCGTCTGGCTTTCGTGGATCGCGGTGACAACCTCACTCACCATTTCGATCGAAGTCAGGGCTGTTGCAGTCTCGGTCTGAATCGCTTCAATATGCCCGATAATGGACGTCGCGGCTTCATTGGTTTGTGAAGCCAGCTCTTTGACTTCTCTGGCAACCACCGCAAATCCCATCCCGGCCTCACCGGCCCGTGCAGCCTCAATCGTGGCGTTGAGAGCCAGCAAGTTTGTTTGATGAGTAATCCGTTTGATCAACTGAATCACTTCACCGATTTGCTGACTGCTGCCACACAGTCCGTGCAGAACCTGACTTGTGCGACTGACGGAATCTTTAGCCGTTGAGCAGATCGTTTCCGCTTGATGAGCATTCTGCGAGATTTCTCGAATACTGTCGTCCAACTGACGAACGGCTGCGGCAATACTATCGGCACTATGGCCCGTTTCTGTGGCCTGAGTTGACAGCACACGGGCCTTGATTCGCAGAGGAGCGACAGCCGTACTAATCACCCAGCTGCCAAATCCCCCCACAATAACAATGGTGACCAGCACGATCGCCACGCACCACGACGTGCTGGATTTCATACTTTCCACGATTTCGCCTTCACGTCTGACGTTCTTCTCCGTGGTGTAAGTCACCAGTGCGTTCACGGCCTCGCGATGCAATGTGTATTGCTCAGTCAACGGTCCCAGAAGAATCTGAACCGCTTTCTCCTGCTGATCCTGTTCACAGGCGGGAATCAGTTCATTCTCAAGGATCTGATAGAAATGCATGGCGGGTGTATAGAGCTGTTCCAGCATCATGACTCGCTGCTTTTCGTCGCTGAGATCTGTATTCCAGAACGCATGCCTGTCGCTGAACTCTTTCTTGAGAACCTGCAGTCGATCAATCGAACGTGTGACTTCAGACTGCCGTTTGTTTTGCAAAGCGACCACCATTTGATGGACCACGAGATGTGATTCCACGATGTATTCGGGCGGCGGCAGAATATCGGCAATCACATCCTTGCCCTGCACGATCTCAAGATATCCAGGACCATGCACAGCCGACCGCTTCATGGCGTCGTAGAACAGCATGCTGCTGACCACGATTCCAAGAACTGACATCGCGATAATGAGTCGCAGTCTGGCAGCAATTGAGAGGCGTTTGATCATAAGGTTTGACTTCCGGAGAGTCAGCGGGGGTGAGTCAGGATGTGAACAGGAAAAGCCCAGAGTGAATTTTTTAGAACAGGCCTTTGTTAGTACTCGAACAAGCAATGTCGTCCTTCGCCACTGGGATTCGCCCGGCGATTCTCAGGCCTTTGCACTACGCGATGTTTCGTCAGGGAACTGCATATCAACACCAAAGAATGAATCTGAAGGAATTCAGTAGCCGGTTCGCCAACGAGAATTAGTGTGCCAACGTTCTGTCATCCGATCGTTTTCGTCCTGATCGTTCGCTGATTGATGTTCGCACATCACCTACCAGACGAAGTAGTTCTTCGGCCATATCTTCGATGTCAGCCGCGGCATTCAGAGTTCCCTCAGTGCCTGTCGACGTGGACTTCGCGGCGTCGGCCACTTTTGTAATATTTCGTGCAATCTCGCCACTGCCCGCTGCAACTTCCGAGATATTGCGACTGATCTCGCCGGTCATTGCGGACTGTTCTTCCACGGCACTGGCGATAGCGTTCTGGGTCTCATTGATCTGGCGAATGATGCCGGTGACCTGTTCGATGGCCATAACAGCCTCAGACGTGTCGTCCTGAATCATGGCGATCTTGCGAATGATGTCTTCTGTCGCAAGGCCAGTCTGCTTCGCCAGTTCTTTTACTTCATTCGCAACAACAGCAAATCCTTTGCCTGCTTCGCCCGCTCGAGCAGCCTCGATGGTTGCGTTCAGAGCCAGCAAATTGGTCTGAGAAGCAATGGAGTTGATGACTTTGATCACGTTGCCGATTTCGGCACTGCTCTGGCCAAGCTTGGTGACGGTTGCGGTTGTTTTGTTTGCAGCTTCGACCGCATGGCCGGCGACAGTGGCGGCGTTGGCGGTGTTGCCGGAGATTTCACGAATGCTGGTGTTGAACTCGTCGACAGCCTGAGACAGTGCAGAGGCATTGGCACTAACCTGCTCGGCGGCTCCGCTGGCTAACGTGGCCTGATGAGTCGTCTCCTGAGCATTCGAGCGCATCTGCTGACCGACGACGACCAATTCCTCGCGAGCGACTGACCGCAGCGCCTCGGCGGAGTCTCGCAGGACACTGGAAACCTTGCGCGCTGTGAACCAGCCGAAGATTCCGCAGCCAACGACAACACCAACGGCACAGGTGACATTCATGGTAATGCTGGACGCGACAACCTCTGCCGCTTCCTTTTCAATCTCAGTGGCCGTCTCTACCGAGAGAGTTGACAGCTTGACAATCTCGG
The DNA here is from genome assembly GCA_052034165.1 of Planctomycetota bacterium. Taxonomy (GTDB): domain Bacteria; phylum Planctomycetota; class Planctomycetia; order Planctomycetales; family Planctomycetaceae; genus SXXK01. The sequence goes on from JBPOIW010000058.1 coordinate 42,422, forward strand.
TCTTGTGGGATTCATACAGAGATGTCAACACGCCTCGCAGCAGTGTTTCCGCTTTGGGGCTGTCGTTGGCCAGACACGCCGGAATGAACTGCTCATTGCTGACTCGGAAGAACTCCATCGCAGGCTCATGAGTCGACTCCATCAGCGAAGCGCGGATGTTGCCTTCGGCCAGCTTCTCGTCCCAATAAGCGTGACGCTGATGATACACGCTTTCCAGGCTGCGTAGACTCTCGATCAGCTCATTGATCGTTGTCGAGGACTGCTTCGTCTCCACAGCTTCGGCCAGCTTGTAGGACACGAGATAGCTCTCGATGATAAATTCCGGTGGCGGAAGGATGTCAGCGAGCACATCCTTCATTTCCACAATCTGTCCGTAATACGGACCATTCACTTTGGTAATAGCCAGTGTTCGGTTTGACCAAACCCCATAACCGATCAGGCCTGCCGAGAAGACTGCAATCAGAACGTAGAGCCGAATAGGAATTGTCATGTTGTGAAGCCGCATGGTGATGCCTGAGTTTCTGAAACAGTCAGATGGTCTGGTGTTGGGTCATGTTGTAGGACGGGCATTCCTGCCCGTCCGAATACGCCGGTCATTGTGTCGGACAAGAATGTCCAACCTACACGCGTCCTTATGTCATCTTTACGTTATGAGGATCAAACTCGCGACTTGATGAATCTCGCCGAGATCCCTTCGCAATCGCTCGCTTTCGTTCGTTGACTGGTGAGATGGCTTCCTGAACAGCTCCGACCAGCAACAGAAGGTCTTCCGCCATCTGCTCGATATCAGCCGCGGCCTGAAGAGTTTCATCTGTGCCACGAGAAGTTGAATCTGCAGCGTTGGCCACAAGAGTAATGTTGCGAGCAATCTCACCGCTGCCGGCAGCAACTTCGGCAATGTTTCGACTGATCTCACCGGTCATCGCCGATTGTTCTTCGACCGCACTGGCAATGGCATTCTGAGATTCATTGATCTGACGGATGATTCCAGCGACCTGACCGATCGCCTGAACGGCCTGAGCGGTGTCGTCCTGAATCATGGCGATCTTGCGAATGATGTCTTCTGTCGCTTCGCTGGTCTGCTTCGCCAGTTCCTTAACTTCATTGGCAACAACAGCAAACCCCTTGCCGGCTTCACCAGCTCGAGCAGCCTCGATGGTTGCATTCAGAGCCAGCAGATTGGTTTGCTCCGCAATCGAGTTAATAACTTTGATCACGTTGCCGATTTCCGCACTGCTTTCGCCCAGCTTCAGAACTGTTGCGTTTGTGCGATTCGCAGCTTCTACAGCATGACCAGCGACGGTCGCTGCATTCGATGTGTTCCCTGAGATTTCTCGAATGCTGGTGTTGAACTCGTCGACCGCCTTGGCCAGAGCCTGGGCATTCGTGCTGACTTGCTCCGCTGCACCGCTGGCCAATGTGGCCTGATGAGTGGTTTCCTGGGCGTTCGAACGCATCTGCTGTCCGACAGACACCAGTTCCGATCGAGCGACATGACGAAGAGCCTCTGCAGATTTCCGCAGACTGTTCGACATTTCACGAGCCGTAAACCAGCCGAACAGGCCGCAGCAGACCACGACAGTGGAAGCCATGCACACGTTCCAGTTCACGCTGGATTCCACATAGTCACCAGATTCCTTCTCAATGTGAATGGACGTTTTCTGCGTCAACGCGGCAAGGTCATTGATCGCCAGTTTGTGTTTTCGGAATACCGGAACCATCTCCATTTCAAAGATCTTTTGTGCTTCCTCCCCCTTGCCGGCGAGGCATGAAGGGATCAACCGTTCGTTGGCGAGGCTGAAGAACTCAGCCGCAGGATCGTGCGTGTCCTTCATCAGTTTGGCTTTGATTTCACTATCAGCCATATTGGCGTTCCAGAAATCATGCCGATCTTCATACTGCTTCTGGAGCGAGCGAATTTCTTCCGCAGCGGCCGCCATTTCAGCGGGGGAAGCTTCTCCGTCATGAGCCATCTCTGCCAGAGTGAGCGACGCGAGATAGCCTTCAAGGATGTATTCGGGCGGAGGCAGGATGTCGGCAAGAACATCCTTCATCTCCACGATCTTTTTGTAGTAGGGACCATTCACCTTACTGACGGACAGCGTGTGATTGGACCACAAACCGTAACCGATCAACCCAAGCGAAAAAACGCCTGTCAGAATGTAGAGCTTGACCGGTACGGAAATATTGCGGAACGACATGTTGAAAACTCCGAAGTAATCCGTTGGCGTGTGGAACAGTTGAGCAGTTTCGCAATTCGTCTCCGAATCGCATTAAAATTAATCTGGATCAAAGAGCGGAACCGGTGAGTCGGTTTGTCAACTGCCGACTCGAGTTCAGAACTCCATGCACAGCCCGACCGATTTCGTCGGTCGCTGATTTTTGTTGATGCACGGCGCTGGCAATGGCGGTTTGTGAACAATCGATTCGCCGGACGACTTCCTGAACGGTGCCAAGGTCTCCCAGCAGTTCCGTAGACGCCGATTGAATAGCCGAAATTTTTTCCGTGATCGCGGAAGTTGCTTTGGAAGTTTCTCGAGCCAGTTCTTTGACCTCACCGGCCACAACGGCAAAGCCTTTACCGGTATCTCCGGCTCTGGCGGCTTCGATCGTCGCGTTCAGAGCCAACAAGTTGGTCTGCTCAGCGATCGCATCAATCAACTGGACGATATTCCCAATTTCACTGCTGCACTTGCTCAGCAGATTCCCGCGTTCATTCGTTTTCTCGACTTTCTGGACTACTTCCCGCACGAAGCCTGATGTGGAGGATGCTCCATCCGCAATGTCACGAATGTTGGCCGAGAGCTCTTCAATCGCACTGGCAATCCCTGCGGTACCGTCAGAAACATCCTGAGCGACTTCATTGCCGATGTGGCAGGCATTCTCACGAACATCCATCTGCACGGATTTCAGAATCACCAGTGACAGCAATCCACACACGATCAGACTCACAACAGCAAAGTTCCCAGCTTTCGTCATGGCAGCCGCTGCATCAGCGTCCGCCTGATCAAGAGTCGAAACGATCTCAAACGCGCCCTTCAGATCTCCGACAGAAGCGTTTTCCATCGCGAAGCCGGTGCCATCCATTCCGTTTTCATTACCCCACAGCTCTTTGGAATTGGCGGGGTTCCCATGACACTTCAGGCAACTCTCGCTCATGCGTACGGGACGGAAGTAGTGAACCGTGTTATGAGCCTCGTCGAACGCGACCAACTCATCAAGATTTCCATCACTCAACTTCGCCAAAGCATCTCGCTCAAAGGTATCTGCCATATTCGCCGGGTTTCGCGGCGTGAGTGTCGGGACTTTAAAGACGAAGCCGGACTCCCGGGCACTGTTCTGAATCGAGGTCATTGCGGAGACAATCGGAACGGTGGACATGACATGCTCAGTATTGCCGGCGTAAGCCCACTCTTTCAGCTTTGACTGCTGGAAAATGTCCTTCTGCCACTGATGTTCGGTATGCATCCGCACGGATTCTGCTGACAGGCAAACAGCACGAGCCTTATTGACGCAAGCATCCACGGCTCGCTGACGAATGTCAGCTACCTGCGACCACGTCAACGCCAGAATCACCAGTGTGGGCAGAACAGCCGCCACAAGTGGGATCCGGTATTTCTGTGGAATTTTCTGCACTAAACTGAACATGAAAGTCTCCGCTCGGACAAGTCCGAAAAAGCGTAACCTGTCAATGCTGCGAAATCGTGGTGTTTAAAGATGGGAAACACTCTGCAGCTGACGGCGGCGATTTGATTTGACGCTGTCTGCTGAGGAGTAACTATTGATTCGTGGTACGTAGTTCGTTTCGGTCATGGTGTTCCCGAACGATGATGTAGAATCACTTCCGGCTTCCGTGGCCAGCTCATGAGCCTGGCGTGCCAGTTGCGACGCGATATTTCGCTGTTCTTCAACCGCGGCGGCGATTGTTGATTGTGATTCCGAGCACTGTTTCATCAGGGCCAGTACTTCGTCCGTGGTGCTGATGGTTTCACCGCTGGACTTTTGAATGCATCGGACCCGCTCGATCACCCGCTCCGATGTGACTCTCGTATCATTGGCCAACTGCTTCACTTCATTGGCGACGACCGAAAATCCCTTGCCTGCTTCTCCGGCCCGAGCTGACTCGATTGTGGCATTCAGTGCCAGCAGGTTCGTCTGTTCAGAAATGGCAGTGATTTCACCAATTAGTTCCGTGACAGAGTCGGTATGTTCTCCCAGAGATTTGACGACATCGGACGATCGAACAGCGTGGGAGAGAGCCTGTTGCAAAGCGTTGACGGCGATCTGTGAACTCCGAGCGATCTCATCAATGCTGCCTGACGTCTGCTGAGCAACAGTGGCCATCTCTGTCGAATAATGCCGAACTCGATCCGCGTAATCCTTCGATTTTGCAGCGGTCCTTGAATACTGTTTTTTGACAACTGAAAGAACACTTAGCGTGACAAATGAAGAGGCCAGCGTGGCAATCAGCCAGGCAGTCCCTGTATACACGAGACGACTTCGGACAGAAGCCCAACGCTCTGCAGCAACGAATTCTTCGGACTCCGTATTCTGCTCTGCGATCGCCCCGGCATCCGAGTTGCCTGCAGCGTGGTATTCGGCGTCAACGCCAAATTTGCTCATGCTCATGGCCATGGCGATTCCAAAAGCGATCGGAGCCATCAGGACGACGACGGCTGATCGGAGTTGTTCAGGAATAAGACTTGCCAGATTCATGGTGATCATCGTGGTAGAGTTCTGAGTTTGGATGCTTGTCCGTAAGCCGGGAGACTTCATCCAGAAGTGTTGTTCCGCTGGCGGCGCCAGTGCAAAGAAGCGTCAGGCCGCAAGACGCACTGCAGCGTCCAGATTGAGGACAAGCATCAGGCGGCCCTGAAGTTTGTAGGAGCCTGTGATCAGCTCCCGATGGAAGCCCTGCAATGTTTCGGGTGGCGCTTCAAACTGTTCCTGGTCCACAACGATGACGTCGCCAATCTCATTGACCAGCAGACTCACGGGACCATCGGGCGTCCGAACCACCACATTCATCTGCGGCTCTTTCGTCTCCAGCTCTGCCATGCCCAGACGACGACGCATATCCAAAGCGGTCACAATCTGACCTCGAAGGTTCATCAGCCCGCGAACAACTTCGGGGGCTCCGGGAATCCGAGTCATTCGCTGTGCTCGAATCACTTCCTGTACGCGATGAACTTCGACGCCAAGATACATCGTGCCAACGCGGAACGTGCAATAGGAACTTGAGCTTACCATGGATTCGTCACTTTCCCGGATTCATGCTGTTGATGTTTGGAATTTCGAATCTGCGACTTCAGATTCGAAATGAGCTGTTTAAAGTCGTCGTCAGGTTCCGACACGCGTACCCGAAAACTAGGCATTCAAGGCCAGTTGTTCGAGATGCACAATTCGTGTCACTCGGCCTGCGATGATTCGAGTTTCACAGGACTCATCGGAGAACGCCTGATCGGCTTCGTTGACAATGTCCACTATCCGGCCAACAACAACTCCGATGTTCCGCCGACCATCGTTGTAGACCACCAGCGAAATGGCGCCATGCTCATCGGGTTCGACCTGACCGAAATCGTTGAGTGATACCAGTGGCATGATCTCACCGCGGTATTGAACGACCTGCTGCCGACCGGTTTTCTCGATCGCTTCGGAACGAATTTCTTCCAGACGTGACACGCTGGACAGCGGAATCGCGGCTCGAGTGCCGTCCTGCGGATCGACGATGAGCCACGAGATTCCGGCCATGTTCTGATCGCCACGATCTGCGGAATTGTCAATGAGAGAACGTGTTCCATGAGCACTCAGGACGTGCGACTGCTGAGCAATTCCCAGAACGTCCAGAATGAGCGAGACGGTCCCATCTCCCATGATGGTCGACCCCGCATAAGTCGCCAGCCCCTTCAGATGCTGACCAAGCGGCTTGACCACGATTTCCTGCGTGTCGTTGATGTGATCCACAACCAGACCGAACTGTCGATCTTCGGCCTGCAGAACGACAATATTGACAACATCACACGACCGGCGTTCGTCGTCAGATCGACGGGGTCGCAGCTTTAACTCTTCATCAAGGAAGACCAGAGGCAACAACTGGCCTCGCAGTCGATAAACCGGTACGGAATGCATCAGCTCGATATCTTTTCGAGCACGCTCGCCTTCCAGACGAACAAGTTCCAGCAGACTGACCTGCGGAATGCAGTAGCGATCTTCATCACACGTGACAATCAAAGCAGGCACGATGGCGAGCGTCAACGGAATCTTGATTCGCAGTGTTGTGCCATGTCCCACCGTGCTGTGAATGTCGAGCGTACCGCCAATCTTTTCGACGTTCGTTTTGACGACATCCATACCGACGCCGCGCCCCGACACGTTGGTGACTTTGGCGGCAGTCGAGAAACCCGGCAACAGAATCAGCTGAATCGCATCACGATCCGCCATCGCGGCCGCCTGCTCCGCCGAAATCATGCCCTTTTCCACGGCCTTCTGACGGACACGGTCCACATTGATCCCGGCTCCGTCGTCCGCGATTTCAATATTGACCTGACCGCCCTCGTGATAAGCTCGAAGCCACAGCGTGCCTTCCGCCGGCTTGCCGGTCGCTTTTCGAACTTCCGCTGTTTCAATTCCATGGTCGACCGAGTTACGCACGATGTGCGTCAATGGATCTTTGATGGCTTCCAGAATTGTTTTGTCCAATTCCGTTTCAGCTCCGTCCATCTTGACCTGAACCTGTTTTCCGCAACTGATCGACAGATCTCTGACGACGCGTGGCAGTTTGCTCCAGGCATTTCGAATTGGCTGCATGCGAGTCTTCATGACTCCTTCCTGCAGCTCTGTGGTGATGAGATTGATTCGCTGAGAAGCCGCTGCCAGAGCCGCGTCTTCGATTCCCTGACTGAACTGCATGATCTGATTACGAGCCAACACCAGCTCGCCGACCAGGTTCATCAGCTTGTCCAGAAGATGGACGTCAATACGCACCGATGAATCAGCGGCTGAGCCACCGCCGCCTTCACTGTTGTCAGTGGAACGCGGTTCTTTCTTCACGGCAGGTGCAGCCGCGACCGGTTGAACCGGCGCCGGATGATCATGATCATGTTCTTCCGAAACAGGGACTGCTGGCTTCGGAAGTGATACCGCAGGAGCGGGCGCGGCCACCGGTGCTGCTGCTCCGGAGTCGGCTTTACTCTTCGCTTTGCTGCCTCTGCTCTTCTTGCTCTTCGTGGTCGATTCCGAAACCGCGGCTGCAACTTCGCTGCTGAGCTCTCGAATGACTTGCTCAACTTCGATCTCAGCGTGTTCAGGAACTGCCGCTGCTTCCGGAGCTGCGGCCGACTCCCCATTTTTCAGTCGCCCCAACTTGGCAACCAGAGCTTCGTAGGCTTCTTCCCCTTCAGTCCCGGTGCTGTCAATCTGTCCGAGAATGCTGCGAACAGCATCCACCATGGACAACAGGCCGGAGGTGATTTCTGCGTTCAACTGCAACGCACCATCTCGCAACCGCACAAGAAGGTTTTCGCCGACGTGTGTGATGTGCTCAAGCTTCGGGAAGGCCAGAAATCCCGAGGTGCCCTTGATCGTATGAATTGTACGAAAGATGCTGGACAACCGACTGCGATCATCCGGAGCATCCTCCAGCGCCATCAGGTCCTTGTCCAACTGATCAAGGTTCTCGTAACTCTCTACCAGAAACTCTTTGACGATATCGTCGAGCATTTCCACGGGGCATCTACCTTTCGCTTCGCGCTCTTTCGCGCGTCAGAGAAATGTTGAATGACAAACCGCTAAGAGGCGGTGGTCGCGGTCCCGTGATCGTTGACTCGTGTTGCTTTCTTGCCTCGCAATATTTGCCTATGTTGCCTGTTTTCAACAAGATGGTGGAGTTCTACCGACTTTGACGTCCGAATTCTCGTTAACCCCTCCCTGACGGCGGAGTAGCCTCATCTTCGGTGGTCGTGGCGTTTTCGAGTACCGACGTCATTCGCAACTACCGGTTGGCTCCAAAGAAATCGGTGTGCCGTCGACGCTCTCTCTTGCCGATTTCCCGCGGAACGCGCGGAGTAAACTGATGCCATCGTCCCGACTGATTCGTCCTCGATTCGGACCATGCAGAGCCCTCATGATTTCGCCGCGCACGAAGGCGCCGACGATGCCAGAAACTGCTGCTGCCGCAAAGTCGGTCACACTGTCAGGCTCATTTTTCTGCCACGAACTTGACCGGCAATGGAATATCCAGAGTATCCTTGTTGGCCGTAAAACCGTCTCCGGCAATATCGACGAACACGGGATTGCTTAGCGCAGTGGGATGCTGAGTTCCCCACATCGGGCCCATGATGTCTCCCAGAACCTGAGTTCGATGCCCGGTCAGGACAATCAAATGAGCATCCTCGGTGAGCTCCACATCGACGGTGCGTTCAAACTTCACGAAATCTTGGCCAAACATGTCCGGATGAGTATCCCGGGAAAACGTCAGTTTGTCGCTGCGACGCCCGTTCACAAGGACAATCACCGTGTCAACATCCAGCCAGTTCGGACATTGAACTCGAATCTTTGCATTGACCTTCTTTGATTTCGCGACCAGATCCTGCCCCGAAATGACCGGGACCTGATCTGTCCCCGCCTCCTTGAAAGTCGCTTCGAGATAAGGTCCATTCGACATGATCAGGTGACCGTTGCGTGAGGCATCTCGCATTTCATCAGACCTGATCGCAGCCGGATTATCATTCGATGATTTCACCCATAGCTTCAAACCACCCGAGCCGTGGAAGTTGTAGTGCGAGTCCGTATTGACGACGCCGTAGATGCGAAATCCCTGATTCAGCAACTGCAACCAGTTCAGCGGTCTCTGATTGCCGATCGTCTTGCCATCTCGCACTTCAAATTGCGTCGGCTTCAACAGCGGATCAATCGGATGAATTTCCATCACGTTCATCAAACCGAATGATCGTGAATAGCCTTCATCCGGAGTTTTGTCACCGTCCCGATCGTAAAACAACCAGCCAATATCCGGATGGTTCTGCTGAATCAATTTCACGCTGTTGTTGTCCCACGCAGCGATCCGTTCCATTTGCGTTTCCGGACTGGCATCCGTCACCGGCGCGCCGCCGTCTTGTGTTCGAGGCTTGAAGATCAGCGGGAACACGTTTTGATGATTCAATGGCAGAGGTGTTCCGGTCAGTTCCATGCCGGATACGGTCGCCATGAAGTGCCTTGCATGAAGCTGATCCAGGTGCTGCTCGTAAGTGCTGATCCGGTTATGTTCGGTACACGGAGCAAACTCGATGTGCTCACCAATCAGATTTAAAACGCGTCCGAACTGGCTGCCAGTGTTATCCCCGGAAGGAGAACTATGGCTGTGAAAATCAGCACTGACCCAGCCTGCAGTTTGCACGACGCGAGGCAATGTGACGGACATCTCTGTTGCCTTGCCCTCTTCAATCTTCAGCGTGCGATAATCCGCGTTATATTCCGAACCGCGACTCACGGTCAGCTCATATTCCCCGACTTCCAGAGCGACATCCACTTTTCCGTTGGCGGTGTAGGCCAGGTTTTTCACGAAATGTTCGCCCGTCTCCGGCCCCCAGTCCGGAGTCGGCGTTTCTCCTTTGCCCTTAAACTGAAGCTTGGCCGGAATATCTAGTCCATCAGCATCAGTGATCGTGATCCATGCTCTGCCCTGCGTCAGGTCATCCAGCGGAATCTCAATCACGCCATTCTTCGAGACTTCAAGAGTCCGGGGCTTTAATTCTCTTCCCGCGACGCTGACTTTGGCGGTGTACTCACCTTTAGGCAGACGAACCTGCGTGACACCATCAACACCGGCCACAGTCGTTCCGCGAGTCATCTCACCGGAACTCAGAGCCAGGCGAGCGTGAGCAACCTGCCGGCCTTTGGAGGTGACGGCGAGGGCCACTTTCTCCAGACCGTCGCCCTGACCGATGGACTCGTCGTAATCCGCCAGCACGTTCGGGAGATCCGAATTCACAAAGATGTTTCGGACCAGTTCAAAGCTCTCCCCCGGCTTTATAACCACCGGCTTGCCATCGATCGGCTCGTACACCAGCACCGATTCGCGAGCGTTCCCGTTGACTCGAATACGATAGCCCGGAGCATGAATACCATAAGCCTGTCGCCAGAAAATATCGTGCACCCAGAAAAGATCATGAGTACCTGCAGGCGATTTCACCATGTCCTCCTTGCCACCGTCGGCTCGCAAATCATCCTCCATCACCACGGTGAGGTCGGCTTTTGTTGTGTTCGTCCACACGGACTTTGCTGTCAGGTATTTGGCATCAGCAGGCAGACTCCACGTGACGGAATAGGCCGCTTTGCTGTCTGACCCCTCTGCACTAACGGTGACGCCTTCCTCGCCAATCTTCAGGTCGGAAAACGCAAAGGCTCGTCGCCCTGGATAGAAAGCACTCAGCTGATCGCTTTCAGGATTTCTGCGGGTGAGGTCAATCAGACAACCGCCAATGTTGCGGACCGTCATGTTTGCGTTTCGAGTCGCCACCGGCTGAGCAATCACGGCCCTGAGATGTCGGTTCTGGAGCGCTGTATCGCCATAAATCGCATCGACCTCTTTCCCCTGCGGAACCAAGGCATCCCAGTTTTCGGCCTGGAGTTCCTGAATCACGGTCTCTTCCTGCGCCAGCAGCCTCTGCATCGGCAAGAGAGTTGAAGCAACAACGGCGGCCAACAGGAAAGTTGTGAATTGAAAGGTGACGCGGATAGGAGCATGGTTCACAAACATTCGCGGAACTCCAGAAACGATGGTGGGCTCTGATTTGAGTCCCGCATCTTTTCCGTTGCTCTCCGTATTCGCAAGCCAACCAATATTAACTTTCGAAACGAGTCGCGAACGAACTTGCAAACTCTATTCTTTCGAGCCCGTCACCTACCGCCTTTGCGTGAGACAATTGCTCTTGTTTTCACTCGAAGGCGCGAAGCCGCGAAGGGAATGGGGATCACGCTGGGGTTGAGTCATGGAGAATGCAGAGCAGTTTAATGCATCCGACCCATGAAGTACGGCACAGTGACGACAGCTCTGGCATCTTTCTCTTCGTGCCTCCGCGCCTCCGCGAGAGACAATTGTTTTTTCACGCGAAGGCGCGAAGCCGCAAAGGGAATCGAGATCACGCTGGGGTTGAGTCATGCAGAATGCAGAGCAGTTCAATGCATCCGACCCGTGAAGTACGGCACAGTGACGACAAGTCTGGCATCCTTTTCTTCGTGCCTCCGCGCCTCCGCGAGAGACAATTGCTTTCTCCAGGCGAAGGCACGACAGGACAAAGGGAATACGAGCCAAGGTGGCGACAAGTCACGTCGAAATGCCCGGAAACGCCAGGACCGGCTCCCGGTCATGGCGGATGTCTGGCGCACGAACCGGCAATGTCAGCCCGCGGTCTGGCTTTTGTTCGATGATTTTGATGCAACGCACTGCGCCCGCACGAATCCCACCACCCCGTACGTAACGGAACTCCCTCGATTCAGATAGTTTGCATCCACGTCCGCAAGTGAACAAGATGCACCAGGCTGCACCGTTTCCCGAGAAATAACCTCGTGATAATTGTTCCTCCAGGGTACTCGGCGACGTGCGGAGGGCGAAAGCCTCCCGTAGACTTCCGCAAACTTAAAGCGTACAGACGATCTTTATTCATGGCTTGTCCTGTGAAGCCCGGTGCTTGGGCATGGCAGAACTCGACCAGAATGCGAGATCGTCTGCACATACAATTAAAGACAAGAAGACTCGTGCTTCATTGATTGACTCGATCGGTGAACACTGCGTCTGATGATGATGAATGACCGATGGATACGCCTCAGTTCAAAGCGCCCGTTGTTGGCAAGCCTGTTGAAAACCTGGAAGTGAAAGACGCTCAGGTCATCTTCACCAACGTCTGGAACACGTTGGAAGGAGAATTTGGGCATGAGAATCTTCGTTTCTCCAAGGAACTCATTCTTTTAGGAGGAGCCCCGGGATCCGGGAAGGGCACCAATACCGAGTTCATCATGAAAGCCCGCGATCTTACCTGCGAGCCGATCATTGTCAGTTCTTTGCTGACAACGCCGCAGGCAGAACGCATCAAACAGGCGGGCGGGATGGTCGGTGACCGTGAAGTCGTCGAACTGGTATTTCGCAAGCTGCTGGAACCGGAGTACCGTGATGGCTGCGTGCTGGACGGGTTTCCTCGAACCCGTGTGCAGGTGGAATGCCTCAACATGCTGGTCATGAAAATGAACCAGCTCTATCTCGAATACCGAGAAACCCCGCTGGCAATTAATTTCCGTAAACCCACAATTCACGCGATGGTCCTGTTCGTCGATGAAACTACCAGCATCGAACGTCAGTTGAGCCGTGGGCGTGAAGTTCTGGAGTGGAACAAGAAAGCACTGGCTGAAGGAAAGCCCCTGAAAGAAGTCCGCGTCACAGACTTCGACCCGGAAGCGGCCAAACGCCGTTATCGAGTGTTCAAAGATGAAACGTGGGAAGCATTGCAGTCTCTGAAGGAGATTTATCACTATCACTTTGTGAATGCTCAGGGCTCCGTCGAAAGTGTCGAACGGAATATTCGTGAAGAGCTGGACTACCAGTCCTCACTGGAACTGGATCCGGAAACTTACGACGCCGTTCGCCAGTTGCCCATCGCCAGCGACTTGATTACTCACGCGCGGCAGGAACTGGTCCGACGCATGGACAGCTATCAGCTCGAACAACGAGCATTGTTTCACAAAGTGATCAAGCTGATTGAGGATCGATTTATTCCGATCGTCATTCGTCACGCGATACCGGGGCTCGCGATTGTCAACTCAGAGGACCCCGTATTCGATGATCCTTTGGCTCTCGCGATGGTCATCGACATCTTTGCAGAGCGTGGTTATCGAGCCATCGTGAACGTCAACCGTGCGGAGATTCCGGAGAGCGTCAATCTGCAGACCGGTCGGATCACGTGCTCAACAAAACGCATCTACCGTTTTCAGATTCGCTTTCAGGGCTCGGAGATTCGTCGCGGAGGGCGATAAGCCGAATCTTACTCAGTTTGAAAGGTTGCGGGTATTCTCCAAATGCCGCAGCCTGAAGAATGAAGTAGCGGAGTGTCTTACACGTACAGGCGTCATTGTGCATTGCCGGATCAGAATAAACACCGTCTGACATACCGATGGAATCCCTGTTGATCGTCCATGAAGGCGCGGAAAGCTTGAAAATCCCCTGTCGAGCTGTAGTGTCATGCCAACGCCGTCGTTCAGCAGGGGGTTGAGCGGCGTGGGTGAAATTATGACTTCGTAACTCTCGTTTGCTCTCGTCTGCGGTTAACGGACACAGTAATCCCGGCTGAATAATTCAACACCTGCGAGAGAGCGACTACACGACGGAGATGTCAGCATGCGGATCGCAAACGACTCTGTGACAGTGATTCATAATCAAGTAGCCGTGAACCTTCAGTTTATGCTGACGGTAGTGTTCGTTCAGCTGATAGCGGGAGGAACAATCTTCGCTCAGACCTTCGTGGCCGATGAACGCCCCGCGTTGCCTCGCAGTCAGCCCGTTGAGCCCGAGAATACCTCCGCGACTTTTGCGTTGAAGGACGGTTTCACGATGCAACTGGTCGCCGCGGAGCCGCTGGTGACGGATCCCGTGGCTGGAGCCTTTGACGAAGATGGACGGCTCTATATTGTCGAGATGAATGACTACCCTTACACCGACAAATCTACCGACAAGCCGAATGTAGAACGAACCGGTGACCTCCCTCTTGGAAAGGTGCGACTTCTCGAAGACACCGACAACGACGGAATTTTCGACAAAAGTCAGATCTATGCTCGTGACCTTTCATGGCCCACAGGCATTGCTGTTTATCGAGGCGGCATCTTTGTCGCAGCGACTCCTGACGTGTGGTATTTGAAAGATGAAGACGGCGACGGTCAGGCCGACACCCGCACGAAGATTTTCTCGGGCTTCCGAAAACTGAACGTACAAGCGGTCGCAAATAATCTCATCTGGGGACTCGACCACAAAGTCTACGGCGCTGGTGGCACAAACGGCGGCAGGATCGTGAATGGCATCAATGAATCCGTCCCCGCCGTCACCATTTCCCGCAACGACTTTTGTTTCGACCCGACCAACCCCGCCTTTGAATTGCTCTCGGGAGGAGCTCGCTTTGGCAACACGTTCGATGACTGGGGTAATCGATTCATCTGCAACATTCGAAATCCAATTCAGCACATTGTGTTGCCTCAGCAGGCCGTGGTGCGCAATCCGGCTTTGAACGTCGGCAGCCCGATGAACGACGTCGCTGTCGCGGGCGACCAGATACCGGTCTTTCGCAGCAGCCCGCCGGAGCCATGGCGAGTCGTCAATGCCGCACGATTGTCAAATCAGGGCGATCCTCGCATGCCGCGCAGTGAGAAGAATGCGCAGGGATTTATGACGTCGGCATGCGGCGTCACGATTTATCGAGGCGATGCGTACCCTGCGGAATTTCGTCAACAGGTCTTTCTGGCTGAGGTCGCAGGCAACTTGATTCATCGCCAGAAAATGACGGCCAGCGGTGCGACGTTTACTTCGCAACGCATGGATGAGAACTCCGAGTTTATGACTTCGACAGACAACTGGTTTCGGCCGGTCAACTTTCTGCATGCACCGGATGGAACGTTGTATGTGCTGGATATGTACCGGGAGACCATTGAGCATCCCTGGTCGATGCCGGATGATCTCAAGGCATTACTGGATCTTGAGAATGGTCGGGATCGTGGCCGCATTTATCGCCTGACGCCTCCCTCGTTCACACGACGTGCGAGTCCTCAACTTTCTTCGGCGACAACCCCAGAGCTTGTCGCTTTGTTGCAGCATCCGAACGCATGGCATCGCGAGACTGCTCATCGTCTGCTGTTCGAAAAACAGGACACGACTGCGGTGCCCTTGCTGCAGGCAATGTTGAATGAGACCACAACTCCGGTGGGCAAGGTTCATTCGTTGTGGACTCTGCAGGGTCTGTCTCAATTGGATGATGCTTTACTCATCTCGGCTCTTCGCGATTCGTCGGCAGAAGTGCGCGAGCAGGCTGTTATTTTGGCAACTCGCAGACGCACCGCAGATGAAAACCACGAGGCTGCCAAGTACTCAGGTGAAGTCCACACAGAGCTCCTGTGTCTGTCAGCGGACGCTGCACCTCGAGTGAGATTCCAGGTGGCTCTTGCCCTGGCAGATCATTCTGATGCGGCCAGTTTGGAAGCTCTGATGGTCATCGCTCGACGAGATGCCGCGGATCCGTGGATGGTGATGGCCGCGTTAAGTTCTTCGCGTGAGCTGGCTGCTCGACTGTTGGATGAAGTGCTGCAGGAGCCAGATTTTCTATTGGATGCTCAGAACATCCCGCTGCTGAAACAACTGGCCACGGTCACAGGAGTGCAGAAGAATTCGGAGCAGCTCAGGAACATCGGGGAGCGACTGCAGAATGTTCCCGCGGAGGTTCGATCGTCGCCGGTTATGGAAGAAATTCTGCTCGCCCTGGAAGACGGGCTGCGTCGTGGAGGAAGTCGACTGGCTGCAGCGTGGTCACAATCGCCGGCCGAATCGCTGTTGACTGAGCGTATTGGTACGGCATCCATCACCATTAACGATCGCGCGAAGCCTGTGCCGGAACGATTGACGGCGCTAAGAGTGCTCTCGATCGGTGACGCTTCGATCGTTAAGGAATCAACAGCGAGCCTGTTGACGACTCAGCAACCTGCGGAAATTCAGGCGGCAGTTGTTAAAGCCATTGCTGCCGCTCACGATGATTCGACCGCCCAGACCCTGCTGGCGGCTTTCCCAGGTTCTACTCCCGCAGTTCAGTACGAAATTATTGAAGCTCTGGCCGGACATAATCAGCGACTGCCAGTCTTGTTTGACGCGATTGCGGATGGCCGAATCTCCGCAGCTCAGATGACTCCCATACGACGCACGTTGCTGCTGAATCATGCTGACGAGAAGCTTCGCGAACGAGCGAGGTCGTTGCTGGCTCTCGATCGACAGACACCTCGTCAGGAAATCATCGCGGCCAATGCGGATGCTGCAAAACTGCCCGGTGACATGCTCAATGGCAAGCGACTTTTCGTGAGGGATTGCTCCGCCTGTCATCGAATCGGTGAGACGGGCATTGAGGTGGGGCCGAGTTTAATCACGGTGCGGCATCGGACCGCGTCCGAGCTGCTGACACAGATTCTCGACCCCAATCGCGAAGTTGGCCCGAACTACATGCAGTTTGCTGTAGCACTGAATGATGGGCAGGTTCTGGCGGGCATGATCGCCGAAGAGTCGCCAGTGAGCCTGACATTGAAACAGGCCGAGAATAAGCAGCAGGTCATTCAGCGAGAACTGATTGACGAAATCAAGGCTACTGGTTTGAGTTTGATGCCGGAAGGGTTTGAAAAGAAGTTATCTCCGCAGGATCTTGCTGACCTCATCGCCTTTCTGCGAGGCGGATAGCACTGCGACCGGGACAACGAATTCCTGCGGTGAGTGGACAAGGCTTGAACTCAATGCTGTTCCATGAAGCAGAGTCCTGGAGACATTCCATGTGCCGTAACTCTTGTAAAGAGGCAATGCCTTTTGCAGTTCGGCGCACGCCACGCGGAGTGTTGCTGCTGGTTTGTGAACGGTGCTGTGCCTGAACGCGATTCGGCAGTACCTGTCTCCAAGGTGGACAAATACTCGCCGTGTCAGATTACCGTCTGCGGGATTTTTTTGGACGAATTGATCAATCAACAGAGAAAACTGAACCCATTCTTAATCTCGGATCGCCCGAGAAATCCTCGCGTTTCATTGTGTTTCTCCGTGTTTCAACGAAGCGGTCGGCCATGGAATTTCTTCGAGCGATGCCGCTGCGCCGTTGTCAACCGCAAAATCGGGCGTCCCGGACTATGAATGGTCGGAGTCAAATGTTTGTCCATTCAATGCTTGACTCCTGCCGCAGGAAAAATAGGCTGCACTCATATACCGACCGTTTGAAGTGCCCGGAATCCTCTTCCGACCCTGCACTTCGAACTCAACTAACCATTGATATGACACGACGTCATTCAACAACCTGCCTCAAGGAGTAACCTGCATGTCGATTGCTCGGTTGTTCGCTCCCACGCTGAAACTCATCGCCGCAGCGATGCTTGTGGGTCCATCCGCAAGTGCCGAAGTTGTGAAACTGGAGCTTAGTCCCGTTGGCGAAGGTGATTTGATTACCATTCGCAGCCGGGATGCCCGACAGCAATTAATTGCCACGGCCGTACATGCGGATGGCAGCCAGACGGATGTCACTCGCGACGTCACATGGACCATTTCTGATCCGACGGTGTTGGCAATCGATTCCACGGGGATGGCTGTTCCAGCGGCTGATGGTGACATCACCGTGACAGCCGCGCTCGCTGATAAGTCGGTCGTGGCTAGGGTTGCGGTGAGCGGGTTTGCTCATCCACTGCCAATCAACTTCCGCAATCAGATTGTGCCGATCTTTACCAAGCTTGGTTGCAATGGCGGAGGATGCCATGGCAAGTCGGGCGGACAAAATGGATTCAAGTTGTCTCTGTTGGGGTTCGTTGCTGAAGACGACTATGAGTTCCTTCGCAAGGAATCTCGCGGACGTCGAATCTTCCCGGCGGTACCTGGAGAGAGCCTGCTGATCAAGAAGGCGATCGGCCGCAGTCCTCACGGCGGTGGCAAGCGAATGGATCAGGGCAGCTACGAATACAATCTGCTCGTTCAGTGGATTGAGCAGGGGATGCCTTACGGGACCGACAATGACCCAAGTGTGGTCGGGATCAAGTGCATTCCTGAAACACGTGTCATGCAGCGTAAATCTCAGCAGCAGATTTCTGTGATTGCGACTTACAGCGACGGCACGACCGAAGATGTCACACGCATGGCGTTGTTCGAGCCGAATGAGCCCGAGATGGCCGAATCATCCACGAAGGGGCTCGTGACAACACTGGACCTGAGCGGCGAAGTGGCCATCATGGCTCGTTATCAGGGTCAGGTTGCAACATTCCGTGCGACGGTTCCGCTGGGAGCTGACACTTCAAAAATGCCGGAGCCAGTCAATCTTGTTGACGCCGCTGTCTTCGGAAAGCTGAAACAACTGGGAATTCCGGCATCAGATGTTTGTGACGATGCAACGTTCCTGCGTCGAGTGTCTCTGGATATTTCCGGCACTCTTCCGACAGAAGAAGACGTTCGCCTGTTCCTTGCGGATGCCTCCCCGGATAAGCGAGATCGTTTGATTGATCGTCTCCTGGACGGAACAGCCTACGCGGATCATTTCGCCAACAAGTGGAACTTCGTTCTTCGCAACAAGAAGGAAGGAGCCGACGATGCTCCCGGTACGATGTTGTTCCACCAATGGTTGTGGAATCGCATTTACGACAACACACCGTACGATCAGTTCGTGCGGGAGATCGTAACTGCTTCCGGTGATCCTCAGATGAATCCTGCGGTGGTCTGGTACCGCGATGTGGACAGCACCGAAGAACAGGTGGAAGACACGGCTCAGCTATTTCTGGGTCTGCGAATTCAATGTGCACGCTGCCACCATCATCCGTTCGAGAAATGGAGTCAGGATGACTACTACGGGATGGCAGCGTTCTATGGTCGTGTTGGTAAGAAGGCGATTCCAAACGTTGCCGGAACGATGCGTGACAAGCGTGTCTTCCACAATGAGGGCGTGGCCACAGCCAGCAATCCTCGCACAGGCAAGGCTCTGAAGCCTGCGGGATTGGGTACACCTCCGTACGAGATTGCTGCTGACAGCGATCCTCGAGTGAAACTGGCGGACTGGATGGCTGACCCTAAGAACCCATTCTTTGCGAAGTCATTGGTGAACCGTTACTGGAAGCATTTCTTCAGCCGTGGCATTGTTGAGCCTGAAGATGATATGCGAGAAACCAATCCTCCCGCGAATCCGGAACTGTTGAATGCTCTGTCTGATCACTTCATCAAGTCCGGTTTCGATATGAAGGAACTGATTCGCACGATTTGCCGTTCGCGTACTTACCAGCTGAGTGCTTTGCCGAACGAACACAATGCCAGCGATAAGCAGAACTTCTCCCGCTATTACCCTCGCCGACTCAGTGCCGAAGTTCTGTACGATGCATTCCATGTCGTAACGGAAACCTCCGAGAACTTTGGTGGAATGCCGGCCGGTACGAAGGCCATGCAGTTGGTGGATTCGTCCAATGCGACTTACTTCCTGCAGGTATTCGGTCAGCCCAAGGGTGACACCGCCTGTGAATGTGAACGCAGCATGGATGCAAACCTTGCTCAGAGTCTGCATCTGCTGAATGGTCGCGAGATTCAGGACAAGATTGCTCGCGACGGTGCTCGCACTGCAAAGCTGGCTGCCGATACCGCGCGGCCGGATGAAGAGCGAGTGAAAGAATTGTATCGCTGGGTCTTTGCTCGCGAACCAAATGCAGAAGAACTTGAAGTGGCCATCGCCTACATCAAGAAGCATTCTGAGAATGTTCGTCGAGGCTATGAAGATGTGGTCTGGGCTTTGATTAACACCAAAGAATTCCAGTTCAATCATTGATCTGAATTCAGGGCGAGACTTCAGGTCTCGCCCTGTTGATTTCCCACCTGATTTTTTCCTTCCGTCAATCCTGATCCCGCCGACAACTTGCCTGACACGGAACTTCTGTATCGGAAGATTCTGATGTCACCGTCCGCCGGATCCGGTTTCTCTGTTTTAAAGCTTCCCCAGGGTCTGCACTATGACTGGGATTCGATTCCTGTTGGCTTCGGCCATGTTATTTCTCGGGGCATCCACGGCGACCGCTCAGTTGCCGCAGACGCGTATCACGTCCGTATTTCCATCCGGCGGGCAACAAGGCGTTGCGGTCGATGTGGCTGTCGGTGGTGGCACTGACCTTGATGAACTGGATCAAATGATCTTCAGCCATCCAGGGATTGTTGCGGCCCAGAAGAAGGACGCGAACGGAAATCCCGTGGCCAACACCTTCACTGTGACGGTCGCCCCGGACGTCGCGCCGGGTTTGTACGATGTGCGTGTGAAAGGTCTCTTCGGAGTCAGCAATCCGCGAGTCTTTCGAGTTGACAGCGTCCCGGAGAGTGCTGAGATCGAGCCGAACAATGTGTTGGCTCAGGCCACGCCAGTGACATTCGGCTCCGTCGTAAATGCTCGCGCAAATGGTGGCACAGATGTGGACTTCTTTAAAGTTGCAGTCGCCGCCGGTCAGACTCTGGTCATTCGCTCTGAAGCCGCAATTCTGGGCTCACCGATGCAGCCCATGATGCAGCTCTTCAATGCGGCGGGGCGTCGAATCGCGGAGTCGCGTCGAGTTTCACTGCAGGAAGCCAGCATTGTTTATACGGCCACTCAGGCGGAAGAGATGGTGCTGCGAGTTCAGGATGTTGTTTACGGCGGTGGTGATCAGTTTGTTTACCGCGTTGCGTTTGATTCTCGGCCGATGGTGGACTGGATCAGTCCGTCGTTTGTTGTCGCCGGAACTCCGACGACTGTGACGGTTTTTGGTCGCCATCTTGCGGAAGCAGAAAAAACAGACAAGGTGCTCGGAGGACATCCCGTCTTCAAAAAGCAGATGACGATCACGCCCGCCGCAGCGACTCCTGTGGGAGCCGGTGCGACAGCCGCCTTTGCTGATTCGTTCTGGTGGAATGCCATCGAAGGCAATCTGGTGCGAGTTGGGCAGAGTCCTCTGGCTTCAATTTCGGAAGCGGTAGAAACCCCCGAACAGACAACTACGCTGCCGTTCGAAGCCGCCGGTTCGTTCGGGGAAAAATCTGACGAGGACATCTATCGGTTCGACGCAAAAAAAGGCGAGGCCTGGGTCATCGAAATCTATGCTCAGCGATTAGGGTCGATTGCCGATCCCTTGTTGATGGTTGAACGAATTGTGACGGCCGCTGATGGGACTGTGACCTATCCACGACTCGCGACAGAGGATGACGATAAACAGAATCCCGGTGGCGCTGATCTGCCAACAATCGGTGATGACCCTTCGTTTCGGCTCGATGTTCCGGAAGACGGTGCTTATCGAATCCGACTGAAGGATCGCTATGCGGATACTCGCGGCGATACTCGACTGACCTACCGGCTGTCTGTGCGAAAGCCAACGCCCGACTTTAGTCTGGTCGTTCTGGATGCTTTTCCGTCAGCCGATGGGAAAGCGCCTGTGACCAGCGGTGCGGCCAGCCTTCGTAAGGGCGGCAGTTACGAAATGACCGTCTATGCATATCGACGTGATGGACACAATGATGCCATTCACCTGACCGGCGAAAACCTTCCAGCGGGAATCTTATGCCGACCGACCGTCATCGGACCCGGACAGGTTTCGGCGAAACTGGTACTGACTGCGGCTCCGGATGCGGCCGAGCAGTTATCTCCGATTCGCATCGTCGGCAAGAGTGGTGCGGCGGAAGCTCAGCTTTCCAGAGATGCCAAGGTGGCAACGCTCGTCCATGACGCAATCAATGGATTGCCTCGAACCGCACGTCTTTCTGAATCGTTGGTTGCCGGAGTGATGAAGGACGAGCAGCCATTTTCAATTCTGGTCGATCCGGTAACGGTCGACTTCAGTCAGGATCAGCAGTTGTTGATCCCGATCAAGCTTGTAAAACGCGGCGGATTTGACGCCAAAGTAGACTTGAGCTTTTATGGGGTTCCGGGCGAAGTCGACGCCGTGCCCGTGGCCATCGAACCTGGCAAGGACAGTGTCGTTACGAGAATCTACTTCAAAGAGAAAGCTCCTGTATCAACCAACACGATTCTGGTTCAGGGGACGTCAGCCGTACCGTATCGCCGAAATCCATGGCTGGCAGAACGAGCGAAAGTCAAGGTGACCGAAGCTGAGGCCACTGTGACGGCTCGCCAGGCGACCGTGACTCAGAACGACGTCGCTTTAAAAGCGGCTCAGCAAATGGTCGTGACGGTCACGGAACAAGTCAAAAAGATTGGCGAGGAACTCGCTGCGTATGCAACGCAGGAACAGAAGCTGCGGGACGATTTCTCCAAAGCCGTGGCGGAGCAAAAAACTTCGATCGAAGCGTTGGCAAAAGTGCAGGCACTGCTGGCCACGGTGAAGACGGAAGCGGCCAGTACGCCGGACCAGTTCAATGCAGCCATCCAGGCGGTCAAAGAAGCGGCAACCGCAGCCGACGAGTCCGCGAAGAAGTTGTCAGCTCTGGCGGATTCTGCAGCGGAACTTGCCAAACAGGTTGCAGCGACCAAAGAAATGGAAGCGACCAAACTGAAAGAAAAGACGACTGCAGAAGAAGACGTTGTTAAACGCACAAAGGAAGTTGAAGTGGCTCAGGCGGCCTTGACGGCCGCTCAGAAAGAAGTCGAAACGGCAACCGCCGCGAATACAGCAGCCGACGCCGCATTGAAGGCGGCTGAAGATGCGACGAAACCAAATCCTGTGAATGTGCGAGTCATCTCCGAACCAATCGTTCTGACCATTCATCCGGGCCCCGCAAAGCTTGCCGCTGCTGTCCCGGATGGTGCTATCAAGCGAGGAGCAGCGGTGCCCGTGAAGGTGACCGTGACTCGGAAGAACAACTTTGCAGGAGTGATGAAACTGAGTCTTGTCTTGCCGGAAGGTGTCGCAGGTTTGACGGCTGATCCCGTCGATGTCGCCGCGGACCAAGCGGAGGGAACCCTGACGATCACCGCTGCAGCCGATGCCCCCGTCGGTGATCTGGCCAACGTTGTGATCCGTGCGACCGGTGATTTCAATGGCCGGGCTGCATCCACAGATGTTCCAGTGGCAGTAAAAATTGTGGAGTAATCGTTCTCGATCAGTGCTATCAATAATCAGGATAATAAACCGGCAGGGGCTCGGCACTTCGCAGGAAGCGCCATAAAGAATTGACTCAGAGTGCCCGGCCCGGTTTTACTGGATCCCTTTAATCTGAATCGTTTTATCGCCGCAGACATCATTGAATGCTCGGTAAATCAACATAGGTGAAAGTTGTTATGAAATCGATCATGAAATCTCTGCTGGCGTTCAGCGTCACAGCGTCAATGTGTGTTTCTGTTTCGCTGGCCGACGAGCTGAAGCCAATTGCTCATGAGGATCCCGCGTTGGGGCGACCGGTTGAGTTCGAGCGGGATGTTTATCCTATTCTGGAAGCCAACTGCATCGCGTGTCACAACGTCACTGTTGCGGAAGGCGATCTGATTCTGGAAAACCTCGAAGCGATTCTTAAAGGGGGCAGCACCGGACCGGCGGTTGTGGCAGAGAAGCCGGATGAAAGTTTAATTTATAAACTGGCTCGACGCGGCGATGAACCGGTCATGCCGCCGTTGCCGAATGATCGCCAGGCCAAGCAGCTTGATCCTAAGCAGCTCGGCATTCTCCGACAGTGGATTGCCGAAGGAGCGAAAGCTGGTCCGGCAACAGCGAAGGCCATGAACTGGCAGCCGATCAACTCTAAGCTGCACGGCGTGTATTCGCTCGATGTCGACGCACCAGGACGTTTCGTCGCGGCTGGTCGTGGGAACCATGTCAGCATCTATGACATGTCTCGCAAAGACGCGGCATCGTCTCTGATTGATCCGCAGATCCTGTTGCCCGATGGTTCGGCTCCGGCCGGAGTTGCTCATCTGGACTATGTCCATGCGATTGCTTTTCATCCGACGGAATCTGTGATTGCGACATCGGGTTACCGAAATGTGAAACTCTGGAAACGCGATGGCGAGAGCATTTCTGCCGCGTTTGCTGTTCCCGCCGACGCCCAATCATGGACCGTGACGGCTGATGGATCTGAAGTTGTGCTCGGCGTGGCATCACGAGGCGTCGTGGTGGCCAATGCGGCTTCTGGTGCAGAACGTGGAACTGTCGCCGTTGATGGACAGGCTGTTGCGGCGATCTCAGCGTTCGCCAGTGAGCCAAAGTGGATTCTGGCGGCAACCGCCGATGCTCGCATCGTCGTGATCAAGTCAGCAGACCTTACCATTGCCCACAAGACCGAACCAATGCCAGCCGCTGTCACTGCACTCAGTGATGAACTCGCTGGCAACCGCGTCGCCGCATTACTGGCTGATGGCAGCGTTAAGTTGCTGACCGTGGCTGCAGACACTGGCGTTGTGGCCGTTGCCGCAGAAGTTAAATCTGATGCTGGCCCGATCCAGAAGTTATCCGGAGCAGGCACTTCTCTCCTGACAGTTGCAGCCGATAAGACGGTTCAGAACTGGAAGACAGATGATGCGGCACAAATCAATCGCTTTGACCTGCCTGCAGCCGTGGTCACTTTTGATGTCGACCCGGTAACCGATCGAGCCATCTTCGTGTTGGCTGACGGGCAGGCTTTGCTGTGGTCACCGAAAGAAGCAAAACAGATTGCAGCGTTGACAGCCGACCTGATGGCTCAGCGAAAACTTAAGAAGGCTGAACAGTCCAAAGCTGTTCTCGACTCACGAGTCGCTGTCATCAAGTCCCAGATCGACGAAGCTGAGAAGGAAGTCGTGGCTCAGAAGGAAGCGGAAACGAAAGCCAAAGCTGAACTCGACAAGCAGACTCCACTTCAGGCCGATGCTAAAACGAAGTACGACGCTGCGATTGCGGCGACGGCGGCAGCTAAAGCGGCCTCGGAAGGTAAGCCAGACGATGCAGCTCTTAAGACTGCATTTACTGAAGCCGAAAAAGCCGAAGCGGCTGCGAAGGAAGCCTTCAGTAAGGCGGATTCGGAATTCAACATCGCCAGGAAGTCACTGGACTTTGCAACGGCCGCCATTGTTCGAGCAGAGACCCGAGTGGGCGAACGGAAGCAGCAGCATGAAGCCGCAACTGCTGAAGCCACAGCGTCAGCAGCCATTGTAGAAGAACGCAAGGCTCCAGCGGCCGCTCCGACTCCAGCTGCATTCGCGGGCCTGGCGGTTGATGGGCGTTATGTTCTGACATCAGATGCTGCTGGAACACTCCGCGTGTGGAATTCTGTGGATGGCGTCGCGATTGACGTGCTGCCCGGAACCAAAGTGGGGGCCAACATCTCGGCGCTGAAAGTCATCGGAGCAACAGCGCTGCTGCAGACGGCTGATGCTCGCCTTGTTTCACGCCCGGCATTTCCAGCGTGGCAGTTGTCCGCCTCTCTGGGTGGCCAGGAGAGCGGTGGAGATTCGGTGTTTGTGGATCGAGTTCTCTCTTTGGCATTCTCACCAGATGGCACTTTGCTGGCCGCAGGTGGCGGCGAAGCATCTCGTTCGGGTCAGTTAACACTCTGGAGCACAGCTGACAACTCACTGGTTCACCAGTTTGCGGATGCTCACAGCGACACCGTCTACGGAATCGACTTCTCTGCCGACGGAAAGCAAATCGCTTCCGCCGCGGCTGACAAGTTTGTCAAAGTGTTCGACGTCGCGACGAAACAGTTCATCCGCTCGTTCGAAGGACACACTCACCACGTGATGGACGTCTCATGGAAATCAGACCGCACAACACTGGCGAGTGCCGGGGCTGACAATGCTATCAAAGTCTGGAACGCGGAGACCGGTGAACAAGCGAGGACGATTGCGACCTATACTCGACAAGTCACCTCTTTGGCCTACGTTGGTCAGCAGGACATCATTGTCAGCAGCAGCGGTGACAAGCGAGTGTTCTTCCACACGGCCAGCAACGGCGCTCCGGCGCGAGAGTTCAAAGGCAACTCTGACTATGTTTACCGCACGGCAACAAACGCCGATGGAACCATCGTCGTCTCCGGCGGAGAAGACGGTATCGTCCGAGTCTGGAATGCGGCCGACGCGGCAGAACTGGCCAAGTTCGAACCCGGGACATAGCAGGAACTGTCGGGGCTTTAACACGTAGTTTCGCGACGCCTCCCGAATCAACCGGGAGGCGTCGTCGTTGACTGACATCGCGAAAAGGGACGGCCCCGAAAAACAAACACCGCCGCGGGCTCATTGATGGAATCAGATCGCGGGAGCGGCAGGAATCCCGAGCGGCCCGCGGGAAGCAGGGCTCAAAGGCTGTTTTTCGCTGCAGCTCAGGCGGGCGTGTTTCCACATGCCCGGAAAACGGCGGGGAATGGACGCGTTTGGAGATTGACGGACGTGCGACTGATACAATCTGGCGCACTCCTGACAGACCTCTTCGTGCATTCGCAATCCAAAAACGTCGCCAAAGGTTCCGCCTGTGTCCCACGAGATTTACGAAAACCCGCTGATTACTCGATACGCCTCCAAAGAGATGGCGACCATCTGGTCGGCTCAGACGAAGCATTCCACCTGGCGGCGACTCTGGATTGCACTGGCTGAATGTCAACAGGAACTGGGGCTGAATATCACCGACGCTCAGCTTAACGAAATGCGGGCCTCAGTTGATGAAATCGACTTCGCAGCGGCCGAACGTTATGAACGCAAGCTCCGACATGATGTGATGGCTCACGTGCACGCGTGGGGCGACCAGTGCCCGACTGCTCGTCCGATCGTCCATCTGGGGGCGACCAGTTGCTTTGTCACGGATAACTCCGAGCTGATCCAGATGCGAGAAAGTCTGCAGCTTGTGCGGCGGCGTCTGGTCCAGGTGATCGATCAGATCGCTCGCTTTGCTGCGAAGTATCGAGATCTCCCGTGCCTCGGGTTTACTCATCTTCAGCCTGCTCAGCCAACAACCGTGGGCAAGCGAGCGACATTGTGGTGCTGGGACCTGTTGCTGGATCTTGAGGAGATCGAACATCGGATTTCCTCGCTGCGATTTCGAGGCGTGAAAGGGACGACGGGAACTCAGGCCACATTCCTGTCACTGTTCAAGGGCGATCACGCAAAGGTTGAACTGCTCGATAAAATGGTGACCGAGCGGATGGGCTTTGAAGAATTCCATCCTGTCACCGGCCAGACGTATTCTCGCAAGGTCGACGCACAGGTGATGGCGGCTCTGAACGGCATCGCCCAAACCTGTCACAAAGCAGGCACTGATGTGCGAATCCTGCAGCATCGTAAGGAAGTGGAAGAACCGTTTGGCAAAGAACAAATTGGCTCGTCCGCGATGGCTTACAAACGCAACCCAATGCGCAGCGAACGCATGTGCGCACTGGCTCGATTTGCGATGAGTCTTCAATCGGGCATCGATAACACGATGGCCACGCAGTGGATGGAGAGAACTCTGGACGATAGTGCGATTCGTCGCCTCTCGATGCCTCAGGCGTTTCTGTCGATCGACGCGTGCCTGATTCTGTATCGCAACATCTCCGACGGCATGGTCGTGTATCCGAAAGTCATTGAACGCAATCTGAACTCCGAACTGCCGTTCATGGCGACGGAAGAAATTCTGATGGCCGGCGTGCAGGCCGGCGGAGATCGCCAGGAACTGCATGAAGTCATTCGAGTTCACAGCCAGAAAGCCGCGGACCAGGTGAAGACTCAGGGCGGAGCCAATGACCTGATCGATCGACTCCGCACTGAGCCGGGATTTGCCGCCGTCGATCTCGACAGCACGCTCGATGCGAAACTTTACATCGGCCGTGCTCCGGAGCAGGTCGATTCGTTTATCGCCGGCTACGTTGAACCTGTGCGAAAATGTTACGCTTCAGATCTTTCCGTTGGCACAGAAGATCTGCGAGTGTGAGCTCGACGGAACAGCCATAGGAACGAGTTCGAATCAATATCGACAAATGGTGAGCCTTCGATCGCTGGCGCGAACGCAGCCACACCGGTTGAGTCTCCAGATCCCTTCAAGCAGGAAGTTAATTCAGGACTGTTCCCTGGTATGAGAGAACGCAACCTGTGTCCCTGGAAGTCAGCGTTTGGCGTATCAGCCCTGCAGCGGTTCTTTGCCGATGATTCGCTTCCACTTGGCAAGGAACTCCGGGCTGGACTTCAGCTCTGGATTGAGAACGCCGTGCGGCCATTTGCCAAGTGACAGATCCAGCATACTCTGACACGCCGTGCGGCCGATGTCGCGAAACATTTCATGCGTCCATGCAATTGAGTGCGGGGCCAGCAGAACGTTGTCCAAATCTCCGAAGCGATGCGGCGTGATGACCGGTTCCACCGCAAAACAGTCGAGAGCTGCGCCGGCAATGCGGCGAGATTTCAGCAGGTCGTAGAGAGGATCCTCATCAACGATCCCGCCACGAGCAGTGTTCAACAGATACGCATCACTCTTCATCCATTGCAGCTCTTTGGCCCCGATCAATCCGCGAGTCTTATCGTTCAGTGGACAGTGAACGGAGACGAAATCCGATGTTCGCATCAGCTCTTCAAGGCTGACAGATCTCACGCCGATCGACTCGAATGCTGACGCTGGCAGGACAGGATCGAACGCAATCGGTGGTTTCATTCCGAAGCCGTCCAGCAGTTTCACCAGACAGCGTCCAATGCCACCAAGTCCGATGACGCCCAAAGTGCGGTCACGCAATTCACAGCCCATGAAGTTGGTTCGAGCGTCCCATTCACCGGTTCGAACCAGACGATCTTTCGCCACAAGTTGATGCGTCAAAGCCAGCATCCAGGTAATAGTCGCTTCGGCGACTGGCCGATCCACTGCACCGGCTGTGATCATCGCCAGCACGTTATGGCGAGTACATGCAGGGACATCGACACTGTCGTATCCAACACCGAAGCGCCCGATCGCGAGAAAATCCTGACTCTCTCCGAGACTTGCCTCGGTCACTCGTGGAGTCAGCACAATGGAGCCATGCTGGCCACGCAATTGATCAGGAGCAATCTCAGGGCGATGCTGCTCAAACTTCGACACGCTGACATGATTGTGACCATCAAAAACGCTGAAGCCCAGATCCGCAAATCGGGGCTTTCCAGCGATATCATAAAAATCACCAGTGAGTGCGACATGAAAGGCGTGGGGTTGAGACATCGGACGATCTTAAAAAGCAGAACGAGGAATGAGAAATTTTCAGAGGCCTGAAGGCCAATTGAACACTCGGAACAAGCAAAGTCAGCCTTGGTGGCTTTCGCGTGCGAATCATCGAAAAAGCCATTGTAGTGTCTGTTCGTGTTGTTGAATCTTTCAGCAACAGATTTTGTCGCGTTTCAGGGGTGGTCGACAGGCTGCCAGCAGAGCAAACTCGCCATGTCGGCCCCGTTTGAAAGATTGCATCTGCCGGACACAACACGATCGTTGCTCGCTGATGCCTCACATTTCGCGACGGTGGAAGCGAATCGAGACTGGGATCATTACGCAAGGTTGCTCAGCAAGGTGGCCTCCTATACTTGAGCCAGTTCAGAGGAATCGAACGCAAGTTATTGGAAGAGGTCGAACGGCCGTTCATGAACACTCTCATGATTTGTTAACGCGAGCTCACCGGCGACTCTCCACGTGATCCAGAAACACCAGTGTTTTCTAAGCTTCCGGCGGAACCGTGATTGTGGAATGTTAACTTTCCACCACACGCCTGGAAGTTCATCAATCATTAACAATCCTGGTCGATCCTGTTGCCATGTGCTGCTGTAGGGCCGTGCTGTGGTTCATTCGAAACTCATTGCGAATGAATCACGTTATGAGATGTGGGGATTGTGAGTCAACGACTCGCTTCGGATGGATCCACCGGGCGATCGCACAACAAGACACTCATCTCGTTTTTTTCAACTGGGAGATGAATTGAAATGAAGAAGTTCAGGATTCAGGCGAGTCCGGCTAGTCGTCGTGGTTTTACATTGATCGAACTGTTGGTCGTTATTGCGATCATCGCGATCCTGATCGCACTGCTGTTGCCGGCAGTTCAGCAGGCTCGTGAGTCTGCTCGCAGAACTCAGTGCAAAAACAACCTGAAGCAACTCGGGCTGGCGGTTCATAACTTTGAGAGCACTTACAGCAAGTTGCCTCATCCAGGCCAGTGCGACAGTACTGGCGGAGCGTCCACGATCTACATGACGCAGTCAACACCAACGTTGCTCCTGCCATACATCGAGCAGGCAAACGTGTACGCTCTGATGGATCATCAGCTCACTTACGCTCAGATGACCACCAAGACGATACCGTACACAATGACGGCCGTTCATCCAGACGCACTGGGTGCCGTTTATCACGATCCGGATTATCCAAGCACAGTGGCTGCGGCCAAAACGAACATCGAAGCGTTCATTTGCCCAAGCACACCAATCCCAACAGGAACTCGATCTCCTGACAAGTACGGTGTATGGGACTATATGTTCATTTCAGTCTCGGACGTCGAAGAACAAACTGGTCAAACAGATCCTCCAGGCACACGTCCAACAGTAACAGCCCGCCGCACAGCAATGACTCGCCAGGGGGCATTGTCCTGCGAGAAAAAGTGGGGCTTCGGAAGCATTACTGACGGAACATCGAATACGATCCTGTGTATTGAAGATGCCGGTCGTGCTCATCCAAGTGCTGGTATCTTTGCGTCATTGTCTTCTCGTCCAGCAGTAATCACAAACGACACCGTTGCCTACTCAGGTGGCACAACTGGTGGTCGCCGTATGTACGCATGGGCCGATCCAGACTCAAGCACAAACGGACTTTCAGGCCCAAGCAACGCGATCTCACCGGGAACTCGTCAACTTGGGATCAACACCTATCGTCAGCCTCAGGGCGGTCCTGCGGAATGCCGCTGGACCCAGAATAACTGCGGTCCAAACGATGAGCCATTCAGCTGGCACATCGGTGGTTGCCAGGCAGTTCTCGCTGACGGTTCAGTGCGTTTCCTGAGCGAAAACATTGACTGGCGAATCCTGAAGTGGCTGGCCGCTTCACAGGATGGAAATGTGATTGGCGAATTCTAGTCATCACGGCGTGGTCCGAATGACATGAGAAAATGTTAAACAATGCGGGCCTGACAAACGCAGATTTGTCAGGCCCGCCTGTCTTTGTAGTCGGAAAGGTAGTTTGTTTATGTTGCGTTCGCTTCTGAGTCTGATGCTCATTGGTGCCCTTGCAGGATGCGGCGGAGTCAGTGTTACTCCCAATCCCGACCCTGTCGCTGTCACTGGCAATGTGACACTCGCAGGGAAGCCGGTCACCGATATTTCTGTCAACTTTCAGCCGATTGAAGGTGGGCTTCCGGCCGTTGTCACGGTGAAGGATGGAAAATTTGAAGCCCAGATCACTCCGGGAAAATACACCTATTTTGTTTCAAAGGCGTCGACGCCAACTGGTGAAAGAAGCCTGTCAAAAGTCCCAACGCCTCTGCATCAGGGAGCGATGGACCGTGTGGTTGAAGTCACGGGACCAGGCCCCGTTGAACTCGCGATGAACTGATCCATCATCATTGGGTCTTATTAGCTCACAACGGCAATACTTCCTCCATTCTTCGGTAGGGAGTATTGCCGTTTCGCTTTTGCCATTTACCGACGCTGCCACGGGCACCCATTGCCATCCCGAAGTGCGGTCATAAGCAGAACAGAAGGCTGAGCCTTTGCGAAAAGACTGCAACGCTCGACCTTCACGCTACGTGGCTACAGGCTCCGAGGTCCTGGTGGTCACCGGAACGCGCTGGCGTCCAGTTCTTGTTGCAAATACGCCGCAAATTGAACCGGGGAATGGTGCCCTGCGGCTGCTTGAGCGACGAAACCGACACCCAGTCACGCCACAGACAGAGTGAAAGCCAATTAATTCAGCGTGCTGCGAGTGGCTCGTCAAGTTTTGATTTGGGTGTTTGCGTTGCGTCCAATTTTCGCCGCCGGAGCGGCGAAGCTACGTAGTCGAGCCGCTCGGTCGGCTCGCATTGAAACCCAAACCTGGTTCTGGACAGAACACTACGGGCTCGTCAAGTTTTGATTTGGGGGTTAGCGGTGCGTCCCATTTTCGCCGACGGAGCGGCGAAGCTACGTAGTCGAGCCGCTCCGTCGGCTCGCATTGAAACCCAAATCTAGTTCTTGCCAGAACATTAGCTGAACAGCGCCATGTTCGGCTCCCTTACAAGCCCGAAGCGCCAGCGAGTGAGTGAGCGAGCGAGCGAGTAAACACTTTGCGACTCATTCACTCGCTGGACCTTCGGGCTTGTATTCTCAATGGTTTTCCTGAACATGGCGCTGTCCAGCTAGGCTGTCTTCTGCCCAGGATAGCGAACGCGTCCATGATGCGCAGCCAGCAGGGACTTGATCAGTGACTCTTCGACCATGCGTATCTCATTCATCTTGAGATTACACTCATCAAACTGACCATCCAGCAGACGCTTCATGGTAATTTCGTGCACCAGCGACTGAATGCGGCGAGGTGTCGGTTCTTTGAGAGTTCGACTGGCACTCTCCACCGCATCGGCCAGCATCAGCACGGCCGTTTCGCGAGACTGTGGCTTGGGACCGGGATAGCGGAAGCTGGACTCGTCTGCATCCGTTCGATGGTCTCCGTCCTTCTTGCGAGTCGCCTCATGAAAGAAGTACTCGACCAGTGTCGTCCCGTGATGCTGCTCGATAAACTCCCGCAGCGGTTCAGGCAGATTGTGCTCCTCGGCCAGTTCCATGCCGTCTTTGACGTGGCCAATGATGATCAAAGTGCTCATCGCAGGGGCCAGAGATTTATGATGATTCTCTGACCCTTCGGTCATGTTCTCAATAAAGTACTCAGCCTTCGTCATCTTTCCGATGTCATGAAAGTACGCACCGACGCGAGCCAGAAGTCCGTTGGCCCCGATCGATTCTGCAGCGGCTTCTGCAAGTGACGCCACCGTCATCGAATGGTTGTAAGTTCCCGGAGCTCGGCGAGCCAGTTCCAGCAGCAGTGGATGAGAAACGCCGGTCAATTCCAGCAGGCTGATATCCGTCACCACGCCAAAGGCATGTTCAATAAACGGCAGACTTCCGGCCACCAGATAACAGCACACAAGCGACCAGCCGGCAAATTTCAGAGCCGTCACGATCACACCCATGTTTCGCCACGCATCGTCTGCTCCGTGGGCTCGCATCACGCCGACGCCCCAGACCGCATAGAACGCCACGGCCGATACCATAAAGCCAACCTTAATCATCACCAGCCGCGACTTAATCCGTCGCAACGGTATGATCGATGTCACGCAGATCGTCATCAGAGAGACGAAGTGACCCAGGTCGCTGACGGTTGCCATGGAGATCATCAGCGACAGACAAAATGCCGTCAGAATGGCCACGACCTGGCTGTAAGCAATCGCAGTGATCATGACTGCGGCGAGCAACGGAACGATCTCCGCACGCCACGGGTCCCGACTCATCAAAGTGCCAAGGAACACAGTGCCGATACACATTCCCACGAAGATGACCAGACGGCTCGTTTCTTCCAGCATTTTCGGAGACGAAAACTTCAGGAATGCTCCGAACAGGATCACAAGCAGAATGACAAGCATCGCTGTACCGGCAACGCGACAAGCCCGTTGAAACGTTGAAATGCTGGATTCATGCGCGAGGTACTCCAGCCACAGCAACCCGAGCTGCTCGTCTGTTTCCGACAACATCGTGCCTTCAGGAACGATGATGGTCCCCTTGGTATACTTATCGAATTTTCGAGGAGCAGATTCGCCAGCGAGCTTCAACTCCGCGTCTGTGGCGACAGGGTCCAGTTTCAACTGATTGCGAAAATTCTGCTGCAGCCAGAATTCAATCACCTGTTGAATTGCTGAC
This sequence comes from Planctomycetota bacterium, assembly GCA_052034165.1. Lineage (GTDB taxonomy): Bacteria > Planctomycetota > Planctomycetia > Planctomycetales > Planctomycetaceae > SXXK01. Next base: position 75,934 of record JBPOIW010000058.1, read on the forward strand.
AGATTCTGCAGACTTGGCCAGGATTTGCCGAGACGTCCGGTTTCCTGCAACTGTTCCATCAGCAGAACATCGGCGAGCACACCGTTGTGAAGAACAAGGCCGGCTGAATCCACGACCTTGATCGATCGTTTGCGGTTGGCCACACTCGTCACATCGGCGTTGCCACCGAGAAGACTGCGTGCCAAACTATTATCAATTAGCCCGAGGCTGCGAGCTTCCTTTGTGAGCAGATCAAATTCACTCATCAAAAGGTCAATGCGTTTGCCCTTTGATTCTTCAGCATCGCGCAGTTGGTTCTTCAGCACGCTGAACGATGTTTCGCGACGGGCGGCATCCTGTGTCGTCAGTCCAAACGCAGCTAAGGTCGGCAATGCGACCTGATTAATCGATTCGGCATTGGCAATTTCACTGAGCTGATCGCGGAGCAAAGACTGCAGACGATCCACGATGGCTGATTCCTGAACCAGCACCAGCGGAGCGTCCTTGATGGCCTCATCAAAGTTCAGTTGCGTCTCGCGGACGTTTTCGACCTGAAAGTCGACGCGCGCCTGCACGCCCACGTCGGCGATCTGGCCGGCTCGATAGGTGAACCGAGACCGCCAGGCTTGAACGGATAGAAGCAACCCCACAGTGGCGAACGTTGCGATCAGGACGTGCGTCAGGACCTTGTAGTCGCGAAACGCCGAAAGCAGACGATCCCAGATGGACGGAGTCGGACGAAATACACGTGTGGGACGTGATCGCCGGGTTCCAAAGAACGACATGGCGATTATCCCGCGATGAAATCGAAAGACTGAACCGGCAACAACCGCGTCGCCAGTTGATTTGCCAAAGAATCCAGAGGAGCAACTCGGCAGTTCTCCAGTGCATGCACTGAAGAACGTTCTTGCAGGGATGTGAACATGAAAGCAACGGCCGACGGATGTGCGTCCGTCGCGCTGGCTGGTGCCGGAAAACTCAGACTCAGGACCTTGAGGATTCCTGAATGCCGTCTGCTTCGTACGCCGAAACAATCTCCCGAACCAGCCGATGTCGGACAATATCCTGTCCAGTTAGCTTCACAATGGCAACCCCAGGGATATGAGAAAGACGACGAATACCATCCTGAAGGCCGCTCGCAACGCCTTTTTCGAGGTCAATCTGGGTTGCATCGCCCGTGACGACAATGCGGGAATTGAGGCCCATTCGGGTCAAAAACATCTTCATTTGAGTGGTTGTCGTATTCT
>JBPOIW010000051.1:0-7061 GCA_052034165.1 Planctomycetota bacterium
CGAACAACGCGAATCGCGTCGACTCGGCAAACCCCTGGTCCTCGGGAATTAACGGCATCGAGCTCAACCACGAGCCGCCCTGAAGTCAGAGGAATTGTTGCGATCAGAGCCCATTTAATGTTGTGGCCGTCCGCAAGAGTTGGAGCTTTCTGAAGCATCCTATTCAACTGATCGTCATGATTCCTATTGTGTAATGGAGTCACTGCCGTCGCGGACTTCTACGATCAGCCCCCTGCTATACGGTCTTCACTTCTTCACGATGAGCAGCGACAGTGAAAGAATGCGCCGTGGCCACTGATGGTCCGCCGATGTAGGGCATGCGGGACACGCAGGTCATTCGATCGACCATGTTCGTTTTCGTACTGTTCAGGGATCAGATTCACTCGCAATCTCATGGCTTGCATGCTGGTTCCGGCATTCTCGGATCACTTCAGATCGACGCTGGCGACAGGGAGAAAACATTCATGGCACTGCAGAATCGGTCATGAAGCAGACATCTGGTACAACGCGGCGCCAGCCGCAATCAGCAGCATGAAAGTGATCGTCACCACAAACTGACCGGCCACACCCAACCAGAAGAGTCGGCCACGAAATTCCTGCGAACCAATCGATTGAGACAACAGAAACCTCACGAAAAGCAAACACTTCAAATACACGTGCAGCGTCGCCCCGACTGTCAATGAGATACTCATGGCAACGTTCGCGGCACAAGCGAGGCATGCCAAAATGAGTTCCAGAATTCCCCCAGCCACCATCAATAGCCCTGTCAATGAGATTTCACGTTGCAGTACATTTCCCCGCCATTCAAAAAACACTCCAAATAAACTGCAGATCCAGATCGCCGTGAAAACACGCGCCGCGACATAGACGGGGGTAAGCAATAATCCACCCAAGACAACCAAAATGCCTCCCGAAGCCTGCGTCAAAAGCATAACCAGGACCTGAGTGAATAATCCTATGGACAGCAATTGAGTCGTCGTTCTTTGACTCTCCATCCGTATCGAAGATGCTGAACGCCATGTCAAAACAGAAGCAACCTCGCTGAAGAACTGCGAACTGAAAAGGCGAGCTTTGGCCTCGTCCATGAAAGTCGTCAGCAAAAGCGTGAGCCGCACAGTGGCCAATGGCGTGCGATCTGCGTCAAACACGTTACGCGTCTCGTCCTGTTCGCCTGAATTCTTAGTCGTTGTTCGAGAGATGCCTTGCGAGTCAGTATCCTGCGATGCCGTCGTGTCAGCTAACTTAGTCTCTGCGTTATACAAATGGTCGAGCCGGTTAATCTTTTGACGAGACGGCGAACCCTGAGATGCGTGTTCGTCTCGCGGTGCTTTCTTCACCTGCGTGTTCGCTGCGCTCATGCGAACGGCGGCTTTTTCTTCTTTGGTTTTTTGGCTCTCCGCTCCATCCTGCATATCCGATTTCGACAGCTTCATTCTACGAAAAAGCTTCGGTGCTGCAGTCTCAGCCGTTACCCACTTGATCTGATCTCTGGAAATCTCATCATTCTTCTTCACTTCGCCACACTCGATTTTTTGGCGAAGCTCGATGACTGCGAATGGCCCCAGAACCTCCACCTCACCAGACTTTCTGAGGTAATACAACTCTGCCCTGGCGTTGTTTTTCTGCTGCCGCATATGTAGACATTTTGATTATAACGAACAAACAGTCTTGAGATTCTTTTGGGCGGAACGCAGCAGAACACGAGATGCATCAGTGCAATCGCACAAACTGAAACCAGGCCGCAACACGCCAGAAGTCAAGGTTTTCGAAAGGTGACAGGCTGTCCGGCGCAACACTAAACACGATCCCCATGGCGATGAAGCACACCATGAACGGTACTGCAGCTGTCCAGAGAATACGTAACTGAATTCTCCCGTATCGGGCTGGCACGTTGAACGATTGGTGACTAAACAAGATAGCCAGCAGTCCTGTAATGAGGAGCAGACTGCAAAATTCCCCCAGAGTGCCAGTAGACCCCGAAAAATACGATGGTGAAAAATCGCGTGTTCCAAAACCCAGCAGAACGGGAATAAGCCCCGCGGCAAAGCCGCCGGTAAACCAGGGAACGAATCGACAGCGCAGTTGCTCCTGCAACATACCGGAGAAGATAAAGCACTCCAGCCACACCAGTCCAATTCCCGCGCCAATGATACTGGAGACCAAGGTCTTAAGTACAATCTGATCCCAAATCAGTATACCAAGAATCGGGCTGATAACAGCAGAGACGATCTTCGTTGCCGCTGGCATGAGAATCCACATAGCACCCTGCAATCCCGATGCCTTCGCGATTGCCTGAACAGGTAGAGCGTTGTCTGACCATACACGCCGGAACATCGAGATACCGACCGGCGTAATGCTCCAGGAAATCAGTGAGAACAGAAGCTGCAAGCTCTTTATATCTCGAAGCGCCTGGCAGGCGATGGCGGGAAGCAGAACAATCGAGCCGATGGTGGCGAAAGCAAGTCCTGAGCAATCGATAATAGTTGGTTTGGCTGCAACCCGATAGGTGACGGTTGCTGATAGAGGTGATTGTCCCTGCTGCGGATGAAACATGATGCGTTCGCAGGTCGTGGAACGTGGCAACAGATTGGCACGCGGACTGACCATCATCGGCACTGTTTTTTGCTCGCGCGGCGTCAGGATAATTTCCCCGACATCCAGTTTCACTGATGTCGGCTCAGGCGGCGAAGAAAGCGTCACTGTCAGCGCGGTGTCCCCACAGTTCTCGACGATCACTTCGAAGGTTCGATTCTCATCAAAAAATACGTATCCCAAATCCTGCGTCTCGCTGATGACCGATAACTTTCCCGGCACTGGCTCTCTGGCCTCCACCGTAACACGGGCACTGCCATTCCCGCCATTCGACAGTATTCGAATCAGCGCGGAATGCAGACCGACGGGCTGATTTCTGAGATCGATGTTGAGAACGACCGTCTCTGCTCGCCCGGGTAGAACTGTCACGCGGCTTATCCCAGGCGACAACCACCCGCTGTCGGATTTAATTTCACAGTGTAAGTCTTCATCACCGGAATTCGCGATCTTCAGATTACCCTTCGATAGCTGTCCGACTGTCATTGACCCCAAATGCGTCTCCCCCAGAACCTGCAGCTGAGCGCCCGTTGCTTTCATGGTCAAATAGACCCAGATATCTCCTCCTCCCGGTCCATCGACATGAATCAGCACCCGCTGACGTCCCGAGCAAAATGATCCGCGATCAAGTTTTCCGCTGACGGGAATTCGCCCCTGCGGGGGAACCTCAATCTCCACAGAATCAAGCTTTACTGCGCTGCTTTGAGGCCGCAACTGGACGCGAATCCGCTGCTGTCCGTGATTCGACAGTTCGAATGCGAATGGACTTATTCCCGTCGATGAAAACTCACCTAAGTCAACAATCGGCAGCGGTCCAAGCCGACCCGGCATTGAGAACTCACCACCGGTCACGACTAACCGACGTTTTCTGAAAATATTGTCAATCTCGCAATCCGATAATCGAATTCGATGACCGTAATCCAGGAGTGCCACATAGGTCGGTCGAGATACCTCGGATTCGTCGGGTAACAGTCGATGACCAATCTCGGACTCCAGGTCCGCTTTTCGGAGATCAAGCAGCTGACGAACATAGAGAACGCGATCCCCCGGTCGGGTCAACTTTTCTCTCGCTTCCCTCAGTTGAATTTGCAGCGAATTGAACTTCGCTTTATCCGTGTTGCTTGTGAGTTGCTTTGCCTCAAGCTCCCTGCTGATTCGTTGATAGTTGTCGTCGATTTGCTTCAGCAGCACAGAGTCAGGGAACGCTTCAGAGACACACAGAAGGTCAAAGTAATTCGGATAGCTTGGGTCATCCGGGAAATCGGGGCCGGTTAGCCAGTATGCGTCACCCCGCCCCCGCTTTCCTCTGGCATACTCGACAACCACGCTTTCCACGATTTTCGACGCATCTTGTCTGGCGAATCCGTACGCCCCGCCAATTGTCCGTTCCAGGTGTCGGCGGATCTCTTCGGTGAGATCTGCACGTGATCGGATTTCTCGCGACTGCACAAACTCACTGACCTGCCTTGCGAACTGATCACGAAGATCCACAACATAAGCTTCGCGCTTTGTGGGATCACTCAGTACGCGACGTGATTCAGATAAAGCCCTCATCAAGGCGTCGGCTATTCTTTGTTTTGACGGCTCTTTCTTCGATAGTATCTGCAGGCGGTCGTATAGCTCTTCCCTTGCCGTTTTAATGACGCGCTCATCAATGATTGACGAATCGATATGTAGTATGTGAAAGCAAGTCGGACGTTGCACACCTTCAGGAATCGCGAGCCATTCTGGCGCATACCAGTACTGTCGATCGATTCTCAGCAATGGGTTATTCACCGCGAATACTCTTTCAGAATGACATTCCGCCCAAGAGCCTTAAGGTTGTTCAGTTGAGTGCCTGGATCGCAGCTGATACGGCCACTTCCTCTGCTTGCGACATCACGTCCCCGCTGTGCTGCAATTCAATTTCATTTCCCGATGTAGGCTCCCTCAGGGAAATGCTGATCATGCCTTCCTCCGTAAAGCTGAAACGGCAGTCCAGCTTGCTGCCCTGAGGCAGCCCTGGCGGGAGTGAGCACGAACGTTTCGCGACTACAGTCGATTCTGCTACCGACTCACTATCGCCCTCAAGCAGTTGTAGTTCTACCTCGCGCTGATTGGGCGCCATCGTGCCATAGGTCTTTTCAGTCTGCAACGGCAATGGCTGGTTGGCTCTGATAAAGTGATCGTTCCGCATTTTTCCTGAGACCCCGTCAGACACGGCAATGCCGTAAGCCCGACTGGAAACCTGAATCACATTGGTGCGGCGTAACGCGTCTGTCACTTCTCCAGGCAGAAGTGACAAATTCGTCTTATCCTGCTCTACAGACAGCTCGTGAGCCGGAAGTGCGTCCCTCATTTCCAACAGTTTTTTCGCCATGTAGAGGCAGGCTCCGATGGCAACCACCTGATCTTTCTCAACGGTGTGGTCCACTTTCCCAGGGAACTTACGCTCAAGCATTTCCTTTACCGACGGCATTCGCGTCGAACCGCCAACGGGGAGACACACATTGATGTCATCAGACTTGAGTCCGGCGACTTTGAGTGCCGTATCGACCGTGATTTCGGTGCGGTCGACAAGTGCCGACGTCCATTCTTCGAAGTCGTTACGCGTCAATGTGATCGTGAGCCGATTCGGTCCATGCTGGACAAAAATCTTGGCCTGCTGTTTGGTTGTTAGAGCCTTCTTGGCATTCTCTGCATCAATGACAAGGGACATATGTTCGTCGCAATCGACGGGAAACTCCTCACCAAATTCCATCGTGTACTGCTCGCGGACTCGCTGAACGATTCGATCATCCCAGTCCTTTCCTCCTAACAGTACATCCCCATCCCGGGCAAGCTCTTCAATGCGTCCGTCCTCAAAGATCTCGATGACTGAAACGTCAAATGTCCCGCCACCGAGATCATAGACAAGAGCATAACGAGCTTTTGTTCCCTTCACGCCATAGGCGAGTGCCGCTGCCGTTGGCTCGCTCAGGATGCCCAACACGTTTAGCCCTGACGCTTTCCCGGCACGTAAGGTGGCCTGACGGGCATCGTCATTGAACCATGCCGGCACTGTGATGACTGCACTCCTGACTTGTCGCCCCAAACGCTCAGAGGCGTCTTTAATCAGCTTTCCGAGGAGAATTGCACTAATGCCTTCGGGACTGTACCGCTTCCCAGCGATCTCATACTCCATATTCTTTTGCCCCATCAACCGCTTTGCGCATTCGACTACGCGATGGGACTGCCCCTGCCCGATCCGTTTTGCCTGTTCCCCGACAACGGTTGTGCCATCTTCGTCGAACAACACAACCGACGGTGTGATCAAAGCACCTTCGGCATTGGTAAGGATTTCTACCTGGCCCGCATTGTTTATGGCCGCCACAGCCGAATAGGTCGTACCGAGGTCAATGCCGACAGCACCAGATTCGAAAATCTGTCTCACTTGTTCTTTCGAGAAAACGTTTGCCATGTCAAATTCCTGTGAACCAATGAAAACGTTAAGTAAACCGATTAGCCTTCTTCCTCGAGCCGTTGCCTGCTCCACTGCGCTCTGCCGTTTGCTGACAGCCGAAGCCGTTCATCAGCTCCCAACTACGGCTCGGAAAGCGGCTGGTTATATCTCTTAATCACAATCTGCTCTGGCCTTAAGACTGCCCCATGCCACAGAAAGCCACGCTTCAGGACACGATCCACCGTGTAGTGCTCATCCGGAGAATTCGCGGCAACGGTCCGTATTACCTTGTGACGTTCTCGATCCAGATGGCACCCCTCAATCGTCATAGGCTCGACACCCTGACGATAGAGTGTTTCCAAGAGAATATCACGTAGCCAATCCACTTCCCTGGCTAATACCCCTTCTGCTTCACTCCTTGCAAAGCAATCTGTCATGTTGTCGTAGAGCAGCAGAAGTCCAAGAAGCAACTCTCTCTTCCATAGATCAACACCGGTTCGCCTGGAGTCCTGTAATTCCCTGCTCATTGTTTCGACACTCAGTTCGCGCGCCTTGTCAAATGTGGCGCGGTCGGCAAGGCATTCCAAAATGCGTCGATTTTGGGAAGCAATTTCTCCAAGAGAGGCCGCAATCTTTTCTCTAAGATCCAGTGCTCTGGTTCGAAGTGATGACTCATCGAGCGAGTCATTCTCGGACTCCGGGTACTCCGAAAATCTTTCTGAATCATCCGGCATAGTCGAAGAGAGAGGCGTACCTGACGGGGTCACCTGGTGATCTGCAGAGGAATTTTTATCATCCACGGGAATGTACTCCTAAATCTCGCACATCGCATTTCAGCACTGGCGGAACATTGGAACTTGCAAGGAGAAAACGAGCAGTGTTTCTTGAAACCTTAGCGCTGGAGAATCGCTCCAGGGGATTCCTGCACCCCCTGCATTTCAGGTCTTGCTGGTTAGAGAACCAGAACCACGGAAGGCTCCGTCGCTCTCCGCAAGTACATTCCATTTGCAGATTCATAAGGAGCCCACGATCAAAGCCGCTCCGCCGATTC
>JBPOIW010000047.1:0-2193 GCA_052034165.1 Planctomycetota bacterium
CCTGTGCCCGTTCGTTCCTTGATTGACTCCTGTGTCAGTTCGAGTTCTGCCGTCAGCTTCTCCATCGAGTCCGAGCGAATCTCAGACGTTGCTTTCTGTGCTTGCCGTTGCCCCTGTGCGATCGCGAACGCTGCCGCGACTCCCGCTTGTTGTTGCTGATCTCTCAGAAGCTTTGCCGCCGCATCGTCGGTCGTGATGTTCTTCTGAACTCCTTGGATGATCTGTGCGTCTTCAGCAGTCGGCTGCAATCGTCGCATGATTGCCGATCTACCAGTCTCCTGCAGGCCGTCAAAGAACTGTTTCCTCAGTTCGCTGTTGCTCTCCAGCATCGCCTGACGGTCACTGAATGAACTGCCGATGAACTTCGCGACGTCGGCAGGATCGAGCTTCGTAACACCGCCCGCCTTCAGCGTCTTTTCCTCTTTCGGAACAAAGTTCGAGATCTGTGTCATAAACGAACGCTGAGCATCTGCAGCGACTTCCGCACCGCGTGTTTCCAGGAGTGTGAAGATTGCCGCCTCTTCACGTGCCCGCTCTGGTGTCTGTTTCTGAATACTGACCGCACTGGCGATGTTCGAACCGAACGCTTTGGCAAACTCTTCAGGATTCTTCGTCAAGCTCACGGACTGTGCCTGAACGGTTCCACCGATGACCTGTGCCGCGTTTCGATTACCTGTTGCAGCCGACTCAATCAACGCCGCTCTGGCAATCGATCGTGCCGATGCAAGGTCTTGAGGAAACGCTTTGACCGCTTCCTTCAAATAGTCCGCTGCTTCCAGAATCGATTCTGCACCTGACGATCGAAGTTCCCCGATCGCTTCGACAACTGCCCCTGGATTCAGTCCAAGTTCATCAGCGACATTCAGTGCCAATGGTTTAACCGCCGCACGTTCTTCCGGTGCCAGGTTTCCTATCGTTCGTGCACCGAGTGCTGCCCCGAAGTCGACTTCCGCAAGACGTTCGTTTTCTCGCTTCTTCTGGATGTTCTCCAGATCTTGCCGTAGGCTTGCCGCGATTGTCCCAACGCTCATTATCGTGGCAACGGTTCCACTAATCGCAGATGTGAACTGATCGACCATGTCGGAAGCGCCGGACTGTTCGGCAACACTTCCTGCCAATTCACCCTTTGCACCTGCTACGGACTTTCGGAGTTGATCGACCTTCATCTTCTGAGCGTCGAACTCTTTCGAACCGATCGATAGCCGCTTCAGTGCGGTTTCATTTTGCTTCAACTCTTTTTCAAGTGCAGCAAACGAATTCTCAGCAGCCTTTGCGGCACGAACTGACGACGTACCAGTGTCTTTCATCGCCGCTTCAAGAGCTTCGATCTTGCTCTCAAGCTTGGTGAGATTGCCTTCAGCCGCTGCTGTCTGAGTTGATACCGCGATGTTAACTTGGCTCATCTCGTTATTGCTCCATCAGGACATAGCCAAGTATTCCGGCAGTCAGGTTTTTCAATATCGTCTCGCTGATCAGCCTGAGGTTGACAATCACCTCAGGAACAATCCGATAGTTCAGGCGAAGCGAACGGACGATGAATGCAAAGTCTTCTTCAAGATTCCAAGACACGAAACCTTTGCCAGGCGTCTCTGAATCTTCGGTAACACTGGCCCTACGCTTTTCGATCTCCTGAACGAACCAGGCGAACTGCTCATCAACTACCCACTTGAGCTTGCCGTCTTTAATCTCCGGAAACCGTTCGAGCGTTGTAGGCGATGGAAACTGCCATCGATTTCCATCCGCCATCACGATCCAAGCCCCTTTGCGGCTCTCAGGTCTTCGCAGTTCCGATTCAGTCGGTGGAGATTCGTTCCAGATACCAACCCAGTAGGCTCCCGCCTTTCGCTCTCCCTCGATCAGCGATGGAATCCAAGTTTGCTTCTCAGGTTCGTACGTGAGGCGGGGTGCAGCAGGATCAAGCCAACCGAACAGCCAGCCGGATACGTTGCCAGGTCCCTGAACAGGCAAGACATCGAAGCCTTTTGCATGGTCACCCAGGCCGACAGATTCGAGCAAAGCTTTGCCTTGCAGTTTTGATTTACCCTTTGGAATGAATATCAGATATCGCATTGCTCTCTCCTACTTACACACAACAGAGTTTGAAAACAGGAGAGAGATCAGAATCAGGATCTGAATAAGTCTTGACGATTTCATAGCGGCATCCCTTTCAGGATCTCACCCCCGCAATGATTG
>JBPOIW010000086.1:0-4054 GCA_052034165.1 Planctomycetota bacterium
ACTCTGCTGGGGAATGCTTTGGCGAATCGCCTGACGGGCGGCGAGGGAAACAATATTCTGGTCGGGCTGGAAGCCGGTGATATTCTGGAAGCGGGCAGTGGTCGAGATATTCTGATCGGTGGCCTCGGACTGGACATTCTCAAGGGCGGAACCGGTGACGACATCATGATCGCGGGCCGTACGACAAACGATACGAGTCTCACCAATCTGAACACGCTTCGCACCCAGTGGATTTCCGGCAACACATATGCCACTCGGATTACAAATCTCCGCGCTGGTGTTGGCAACCCTGTCGTCTCGTTGAAAGCGAAGTTCAATGTACTGAACGACGCGGGTGAGGACGATGTCTTGTACGGCGGAGCAGATACAGACTGGTTCTTCCGAGCACTCGACGATGTCATTGCCGACCTTGTCGGTGGAGAGTTGATCGACCTGTTGTAGTGATCCGTCGACGAGAACTGTCTTCCCCGGACGGGCATCAGCCAGCCGTGTCGTGTTACCCCTGTCTGAGCTTGTCGTTCCGTCGCGAAGAATCGCATTACTGGGATCGCGGACGCGAAGCCGCTCGCCGCGTCTGTATCGTGTGAGCTGTGCGCTTTTATCGACACACTCCCCTTCTCGGGAACCTGCACTTCCCTGATGCCGGCACGGCTTTGACATTATATTCTTGAACCGTTACCCTTGGGGCGTTTCCAGCCTACGGAATGCGGATTTATTGGCATTGGACTTAGTTAGCGAGTTGCCACCCGCAGCAGAGAATCACAGCGTTCAGTTCTTAGGAACGGTCCCGAAATAAGTTCCTGTGGTACCCGAACTGGTGAGTGTTCGGACTGAAGTCTCACGACTTCAGCTACGGAAGTTATTACGGGACTGGTCCTTATTTGCCACTGATGGCTTATTCGCAAGAGACGCGGAGCGTTCACAATTGTAGTCCACGGCACTCATCATGGTCCCTGAACCTTCGGCGGTAGAAACGTTCTCCAACGGCGAACGCAACCCGTTTCCGAACCCATCTGATTGTCGATCAACTTTCCACCTGCTTTTTAAGATTCGAGAGAATTCATGACTCGTCGGTCAAACTCTTCACTCAGCAGCAATGCGGCACGGCGAGCATCCCTGTTTCTGAAAGGTGCGATGACTGGCGATCGACGGTGCCGTCAGCGATCCCGTCGAAGCGAACTGCAGATCGAAACGTATGAAACTCGAACGCTCCTTTCGGCCATTGTCGTGACAAGTCTGGCGGACAATATGACGTCAGACGGCAAAGTAACGCTCCGTGAAGCCGTGAAGGCCGCCAACACGGACACATCCGTTGATGGCTCAAGCCCCGGAAATGGCGCCGATGTCATTAGGTTCGCACCTGGGCTGACCGGCGTAATTTCACTGTCACTTGGACAAATCGAAATTAGCAGCTCACTGTCGATCAACGGGTCCGGGACAAAGAGTACCATAATCGACGCAAGACACCGGTCGCGAATTTTTGATATCACGTTTTTTGACGGTGATGTTTCGCTAAGCAACATGAACCTGGAGAATGGTCGCGTTTCCGGAGACGCGGGAGACTTCCTAAACAATGACTTCAGCGGAGGTGCCATTCGGGCATTGTCAAACGGGAAATTGACCATAGACCAGTGCTCTTTGATAGGAAATTCCGCCACAGGAACGTTTGGTCGTGGCGGCGCAGTTTTTTCCACCTCGGCGGATCTGGAGGTGCAGCAGAGCATCATTAGCGGGAATTCCACAGCAGGCGCAAGTGGGTATGGCGGAGCGATCTATTCGTCTTCAGCGAAAGTGACCGTCAGTGAGAGCACGCTGTCGAATAACTCAACAAGTGGCGATGAGGCCCGAGGTGGTGCCATCTACAGTTATACGGGAAGTGTGACAGTTTCGCAGAGCACGCTGTCAAGCAATTCAACTACGGGCTATCAATCCAGCGGGGGTGCAATTGAGTTAGTCTTTGGTTCACTGACTGCGACAGAGAGCACATTTGCCGAGAATTCAACATCCGGAGAGAATGCTCACGGTGGTGCGATCCGGTTGTCGTCAGGGGGAGTGCTGACATTGAATTGGAGCACCGTATCCGGAAATTCCACATCAGGATTGAACTCGAATGGCGGCGGCATTTCATCGCACAGCAGTGGAAATGTGCGAATCTCAAACAGTACGCTGAGCGGCAATAGGGTCGAGGGTGCGGAAATATCACCGGGCAACGGTGCACTTGGTGGTGCTCTGTACTTCGCTAACGGCAATGCGACGATCGTTAGTTCAACCATCACAGGAAACTCGGCCACGACCGGCGGTGGCATTGGGACATATGCCGATAATCTCGGAGAATCTCTGACGATTCACAACTCGATTGTCGCAGGGAATACGGCAAACACAAACCCGGACTTCACGGCCCCCGGTGCACCGGAAACTAATCTGAGCGTACTCGGCAGTCTGATTGGCAACAACACGGGAACCTCATTGGCCGTTGATACGACTGGCGACGACGACGGTAACTTCATCGGAGGTGCAGGGGCAGACGCCATCGATCCGCTGCTCGGCCCCCTGCAGGACAATGGTGGTTTCACTTTTACTCACGCTCTCCTGCCTGGAAGTCCTGCGTTCAATCGTGGAAATAATTCCTTAGCCGAAGTGCCAGGCGATGACGGCCTGCCGGGAACCAACGATAACAATGAAGTTGCTCTGACCACAGATCAACGGAGTGTTGGTTTCGCCCGCATTCGATTCGGAACTATCGATATCGGAGCATTTGAATCCACAATTCTGGACGGCACTTCGGGAAGTGACGCATTTGTGTTGACCTACTCCGGCACTTCAACCTCCGGCAGTATCACGATTTCAGTTTCTACTAATGGCGGACCATTCGTCAGCAAAGGCACTTTTCCAATAGATATTCCGCTGAACATCAATGGTCTGGGCGGATCCGATTCCCTTCGTGTTGTGGGAACGTCCGGAGCCGACAGGTTCACCGTGAACAGCAACTCGGCAGTCGCATTGAATGGCGCGAGCCTGCTGCTTACCAGCATCGAATCTCGCACGTTGGCCGGAGCTGCGGGCGGCGATCTCTACAGGTTCGACGCCGATTCGACTCTTGGGCTTTGGGCACTGGATGAAGCAGGTGGCGGTATAGATACCGTGGATCTTTCGCCGACATCGACATATAACATAGTGCTGAATCTGGCGACCGCAGGAACTCAGTTGGTGCATGCAACCAACCTGAGTCTGGTTCTGAACTCGGCCGTTACGTTTGAAAATGCGATCGGGAGTTCTCTTGCTAACACGCTGATCGGAAACACTCTGGATAATACTCTTGTCGGCGGTAACGGGGACGACAAATTGCTCGGAGCCGCCGGCAACGATTTGATCCTCGGGGGAGGCGGCAATGACACCTACACGTTTTTGCCCGCGTCTGCACCCGAGGCCGATCAGGTTGCAGAGAGCGTGATTGGCGGCATCGATACGCTGAACTTTGCCTACCTGACGACCAGCGTTGCGGTGAATCTGGGATTGGTGTCAGTTCAGCCGGTGCATGCCAATCGGACATTGACGCTGAACTGGTCCGCTGCGTTTGAGAACGTCATCGGTGGTTCCGGTGCTGACACTATTTTTGGAAACATCCTGAGCAATACCCTTTCGGGCGGTGCCGGCGACGACAAACTGACGGGGGCGGCGGGCAGCGACTTATTGCTTGGTGGACCCAACAACGACACCTACATGTTTTCTCCGGCCTCCGCCGCAGAAGCCGATCAAGTGACGGAGAAGGAAAACGAAGGCACCGACACTCTGAACTTCGCTTATCTCACGACCAGCGTCGTCGTGAATCTGGGATCAACATCAGTTCAGCCGGTGCATGTGAATCGCACGCTGAAGCTGAATTCCGTGAGTACCTTTGAAAATGCCGTGGGCGGCACTGGCAGTGATACTCTGCTGGGGAATGCTTTGGCGAATCGCCTGACGGGCGGCGAGGGAAACAATATTCTGGTCGGGCTGGAAGCCGGTGATATTCTGGAAGCGGGCAGTGGTCGAGATATTCTGATCGGTGGCCTCG
>JBPOIW010000200.1:0-6444 GCA_052034165.1 Planctomycetota bacterium
CATCATCGCCAACAGCGAGCTTCTGGTGAACAATCCTGACATTCAGAACCTGCTCAGTCTTGTCAGAAGTAAACTTCTGGTCCAAAGTACTCCGGGAGCCGATTCCCCGGATTCTCTGTCGTGGATCGACTTCGCAGGTTTTCCCGCTTGAACTCGCCATATGGACGACGCAAACTCTACCCCCGTTTAACATTGTCAATCCAGGTAGACTTTGCCGTCACTCAGCAGCAACATTTCCAGAATCACTTTCGTTTTGAATCCCGCCTAAACTGCCCCGGAAATACCGACTCAAACAGGCTCCAGGGAGTGTTAAGCCAGACAGTCCGATCAGCAGTACACTGGTATTCCATCCACCGGACATCTGCTGGAACTGCCGATCCGCATTATTCTCTTTCAGAGTTCTCTTACCACGCCTCGAGATTCCTGAATCTTGTGACTAACAGGGAGCAGCAACGATGACTCAGCAGACATCAGGCGACAGTTTTTTGAAACTCAGTCGTGATTTGTTTAGACAAAAGAGATACGCAGAGGCCGCGGAGATCCTGCAAATCATGCTGGAGAAAGATCCTCGGGACGAAGTGGTCCTCGAAATGCTCGGCATGGCTCGGTTCTACAACAAGGAATTTCAAGCTGCCCGCGAAGTCTTTGAGGCTCACACAAAACAGAACTCAGGCCATGCTCAGGCGTGGGTTAATCTGGGTGCCGTACTGAATCGTCTGGGAGAATTTCGCAAAGCCGTTGAAGCCCTGCGGCGTGCCTTGCAAAAAGACCGCAAGTGCGCAGAAGCGTATTACAACATGGGGATTGCTCAACGGGGTCAGAATCTGAACACCATGGCGATCTCGGCCTATAAGGAAGCCATCAAGCTCAAACCGGATCTGATCGAAGCCCACCTGAATCTCGGCAATATCTACGTCGACATGAAGAACATGGGATTGGCTCTGCGTTGTTTCCAGACCGCGATCCAGCTCGATCCTGATTCCAAAAAGGCTCGCGCGTCGCTCGAAAAAGCTCAAGTCAGCCAGAAGAACGCTCGCCGCGAAGTGTCGCCATTTGGACGGCTGGTGAATATCGAGGAACTGGATCGCCAGAACGTCGACACGGGACCGCGGGAACTGGATGCTGCGGGCCGACAAGCAGAACGAGAACTTGTGCAGGAGGTCACTCGAAAGGTGCGGGCCGGCGCGAAAGAGATCCTGCCGATTCTTGAAGAGACTCTTCATTCCCGGCTGCATCGGCTGGAGCGAATCGTCCTGCAGTCCGAGTCGCGGTTTTCTTCCGCCGACGACATGGAAGCTTTCAGTCAGACGCTGGGAGATCTACAGCGTCTGCGAACAGTGATGCAGGACGGGCTGGCGGAGATCCGTGACCACCTGTCGTGAAGAACAATCCCGGAATTGCTCTGCCTTGCCCCCCATGGAGTTTCGATCGGCAAACCATGTCCCGGATTTTCATCACGGATCCGGTGTCGAACCCGGTCCTCAGCAGACATTTAACCGTTTGGCCCTGCGGGGCGTTAAGTTCCGGGGATCCGTTCTCAGCAGATGGACTCATCGGGTTCGGTAACGGCCGATGCCGAAATTGCGCGAAGTTTTGAACGCAGGGTCGGTCGGCTTAGACCCAGAATCTCTGACGCTCGGGATTGCATTCCATTAGCCAGATTCATGGCCTGCATAATCACCAGCTGGTCAAATTTCTGAATTGTCCTGCGGTAAGCATCAGGCTGTTGCTGAGCCAGCGTTTGAGCCACAAAGCGGCCCAGGTCCTGCCAGGCATCGGTTGTTGGCGCCATGGGCATCGCCCCCGGAATCGAATCATCCAAGGCTTCCGCGCGGTTCTCCAGAGGCAGAAACTCAGGGAGCAAAATCGGTCCGGTGGAAACAATGAGGGCTTCACGAATCACGCTCTGAAGTTCTCTGACGTTTCCGGGCCAGCGATGTGTCTGTAGTTTCTCCAGAGCTTCCGGGGCAATGGATTGGACCGACGTCTGCAACTGCTGATTGAAGCGGAACATCAGGTAATGCGCGAGTTCCGGAATGTCTTCTGTACGTTCTCTCAATGGTGGAAGATTGATCGTCACGCCTCGCAGACGGTAGTACAGATCCTGCCGAAATCTTCCGTCTGTAATCATGGACTCCACATTTTGATTTGTCGCTGCAATGACACGAACATCGACCGTCAGGGTTTCATTTCCACCGACTCGCTGAAATTGCCCGTCCTGCAGCAGTCGCAGAATGCGAGCCTGAGTTGCGACAGGCATATCCCCGACTTCATCCAGCAGGATCGTGCCTCGATGACACTGCTCGAACTTACCAATTCGGCGATGATCGGCCCCCGTGAACGCTCCTTTTTCGTGCCCAAACAACTCGCTCTCCAGCAATGTCTCTGGAATGGCCGCGCAGTTGATCGCCAGAAACGGTGCCTGGCTACGACGACTATGCTGATAGATCGCTCGTGCAATTAATTCCTTCCCGGTGCCGCTCTCACCCAGAATCAGGACGTTCACGTCCTGAGGAGCAACGCGACCGATCTGTTTGCAGACCGACTGCATTGCCGCGCTGCTGCCGATCAGTCGATCTGAGCCGGAATCGTCGGGAGTCGGAATATTGATCGCGGCCGGTGCGTACATTTGACGGCAGATCTTGCGAGCCTGCTCGACCGTAGTGGACAATTCATCGAGATCCAGGGGTTTGACGAGATAATCGTAAGCGCCCAGTTTCATCGTCTCGATAGCGGTTTCCGTCGTTCCGTGTCCTGTGATGAAAATCACGAGAACTCTGGGATTCACCAATCGCAATTGATCAAAGATGTCCAGACCGGACTCCGCCCCAAGACGGATGTCGAGCATCACAATCGGCGGGCATTCCTTTTTCATCAGGTACAGGCCCTCAGCCGCGTCGGCTGCGACAATCACCTGCAGATCTTCCGATTGAAGAATGGACTGAATCGTGGAACGAATTCCCGGCTCATCATCAATCAAGAGCAATTTTTCCATGGCAATCCGATCTTTCTTTATTCAGCCACAGGCGACCACAGTGGCAGTTCAACGACCAGCATGGCGCCTCGTTCAGGCAGATTTTCAGCCGTGATTGTGCCCTGATGATCAGTCACAATTCGCCGGGATATTGCGAGACCGAGGCCGGTCCCGCGTTCTTTTGTCGTGGCAAATGGTTCAAATAACCGAGTTAAAACATCGTGAGCAATTCCCTCGCCGGTATCGCGAACAATGATTCGAACGTTTCTGCGTTCGTCACATTCGTCCGCAGAGACTTTCAGTTCTCCGCCCGTCGACATGGCTTCGATGGAATTCAGCAGCAGGTTGACAAAAACCTGATTCAGCTGCTCTGCGTCACCATCGATCAAGAGAGGCGTGGGAGCAACTTCGGTCCTCAGACTGATCTGATTCTGTTTCAGTCTGCCATCGACCAGATTGAGACTTCGCCGCAGAGTTTCCCGGAGGTCATGCTTCGTTCGATTCATGACCGGCGTCCTGGAGAAATCCAGTAGTCCCTGAATCGTTCCTTCCATGCGGCCGACTTCCTCAAGAATCAGATGCAGTTGCGATTCCTCTATACGGAAGCCGTTGGCCTTCTTCGACACATGCTGCAGAAGCAACTTGACCGAGGTTAACGGGTTCCGCAGCTCATGAGCAACACCAGCCGCCAGCTCACCGACGGCCGCCAGCCGCTCTGACTGAATCGCTTCCCTCCGTGCGACCTGAAGCTCCCTCGCCACATGACGCAGTCGCTCGACCACTCGCTCGGCCTGCTTCCGCACATCCTCGATCGAACTTTCACGTGTGATACTGAAACGAAGTTCCTGAGGTTCGTCTGCCAGACCCGACTGGTTCAACGTAACGGCAATCTCCGTCACGGAACTTTGCAGTCGTCGAGCAACACCCCAACCAAGATAAACTCCCAGCAGCGGGCCAAACAGCAGCATCAGCATCCGCATGAAGAGCACTCTGGAGTGAGCGTTCGCGAGCTGTAACCGTGAAGAAGCGATGAGTTCGTCGTTGATTTTTCGAAGCCGCTCAGTGCTAAGCGACAGCTTCTTTGCACAGTCTCTGATTCGCTGAGCACTTTCCGGACTGCGCGGGAGCTTTTCGGCGCGGACATGAAGCTCCTCGGAAACCGCGGCTTCCAGTTGCTCCGCAGCGAATCGCAACTCTTCTTCGCTTACTTTCTCCTGAGGTGTATGGGCATTCTGACCTGCCAGCAGGAGAAACTCCTGGAGCCTCATCTGGTCCGCTTCCCATTGAGCCTGAAATCGGCGAGTCTCCAGCGACTCATCGCTCCATTCTGTCAATGTCCGCCAGCCAATTGTCTCCAGCGCATGAGCCGCTTCAATCGATGTCAGGTTCTCCGAGAAAACTCGTTCATACGAAGCTTCGACCCACCAAAGATAGATGGTCGTCCCGAGACTCATTACGACCCAGAGGCCGACAACGACCAACACTGGTGCCAGCACTTGCAGACGCCATGGTGGCAATCCCTTGAGCAGTCGACGAAGTAATTCGGATGCACCCACGCGATCGGTTTTCCTGAGTCCTGAGCCAAACGTGATGCTGTTCCTGCCGCAATTTAAGTGCCAGGGAGATCTGGTAAAAGAGCATTGAATCGGGCGGTTTTGGAGCGTTTAACATGTCCTCAGAGAGCATCTGTTTTTTCTGAATGAAAGAGTTTTTCCATCACACTGAAATAATATTTCCTCTCAGCTGCATACTGGATCTCCTTCCTCGCCAAAGGATTCTATGTAACTCTCTGGAGCTTTTTGAGTTACTCCGATTCTTCGATCGCGGCGCGACGATTGCATATCGAGGGAGACATGCTTCAGCATTGAGGCAGTTCAGACAGAGGATATCAGATAGAGATTCAGGATCTTCAGAGTTCCGCGATGCGACCACTTATTCTGGTAGGAAGTTTATCACCGGCCCGCTTGTTTTATTATGAGCTGGCTCTGGAACGCTACGGGATGAAGGTGGATGTCATTTCGAAAGGACAGAATTACTTTCAGGAACTGGCCTCTCACCCCTCCGGTTATTTGCTGCTGGAGTATTCAATGATTGGGGGTTCTTCGGGACTTGAGGATTCAGGAGAGCTGAGCGAAGAGAACTGGGCAAATACTCCGCTCGTTCTGTTTGCGAGTCCTGGTCAGTTCGCTCGCTCATCGAATGAGGTGAGGTTTCCCATTCTCTCGCTTTTTCAACAATTTCCGTCCCGATATGAATTGATGTCCGCGATCAGCAGTGCGTGGATGTCTTTTGATCCATTTATTGTCGAAGAACCAGATCTCCAGCATGAATCCTGTCATGACTGAGAGCCGCCAATCACTGCAGGAGAACGCCGAAGGGCATTTATGCTGTCATGGTCGATCGCTGTACGTTTCCTCCCGGTCGATTCTTTAGCGGCCATTCAACTCGACGGCGTTCTCCCTGCATGAGTTCACAACCGCCTGATGAGAGCATAGCTTATGATGCAACGCTTGATTGCGGACTCCTTCTCAATGGATGTCTATTGTGCCAACCTGAATCAGGACGATTTGGGTGAACCTCTGAGTGACAGCGAAAGGAATCGCGGCATGTTCCATGAATCTTCCCGGATGCGAACCTCCTCCGTTTCGCGACTTCAGTCTCGCCCCAGCCGCAGTCTTGGGTATGTCGTCCCGAGACTCATCTGGACGGCTGTCGCACCGACAATCATGATGATCCTGTCTGTGCTCAAACTGGAATCGCACACCAGCAAGGCGGGGATCTTTGATGACTGTTTTCTCGGAGTCGTGATTACGGTGCTGTTGATCCGCTGGGGCACGTGGATTGCCGGGGATCGCTACGACTCGTTTGGCGGAAGAGCGACTCTGGGCACGACGGTCGGGTTCACAGGAATTGTTGTTGGCCTCGCAGGCTCGTTCTGGTTTCTGACCAACTTGCTCGCCGAGCAACCCCTGTCGTCATAGCCATGCGGTCCTGGTGTTCTGTCAAGAACAGGATTTGGAGTTCAATGCGAGCCGACGGAGCGGCCCGGCTACGTAGGTTCGCCGCTCCGTCGGCGAAAATGAGATCCACCGGCAACCCCCAAATCAAAACTTGACGAGCCAATAACTGGACAGCGCCATGCTCACGAAAACCATTGAGAATACAAGCCCGAAGCGCCAGTTTTGAAGTTGCGCATTTGCGACCATCACGACCCGAAACGTAAGTGAGGGATTGAGCTGTCGCGTTTTACAAGTATTGCCGTAGATCCCTCGCTGACCGGCGTGTTGATTTAATCATAACCGGATGAGGCTGAGAGTTTTTTGGTACATTCATGGTGATCTAACGCCGTGAGAAGAAATTTTTTTTACGGCAGGGGATCCGCCTGGGATTTTGTTTTCTGGATCTGAGTTGCTTGGGTGGGAGGCTTTCCTGATTTGAGTCAGATTGGGCGATTCGGAACACCGTTCGTT
>JBPOIW010000208.1:0-4700 GCA_052034165.1 Planctomycetota bacterium
CAGCTCAGGAGTCAGAGCGTTCATAGTAGCGTTGAATCGGGGTAATTCCCGTGGAGCGAAGGGACGCAGGAAGGTGGATGACCAGAGTTTCAGTTGACGACTCTCCTTTGGCCAATGTCCGGTAGCCCTCTGTACGGGACTCGCTACTAAAGACCGAATCTGGCACACGTGATCAGATTCATCCGGAGACTCGAAATGCATGGTCATATTGACGGTCCTTGATGTGGGAGTTTACTCCCAACTGTTCTGCGGCTTACCCCTGAACCCCACAGACACAGTCAGTCAATCCTGTTTCAGGTAATACCACCGACCGGAGAGCCGGATGTGGGAGATCCGCAAGTCCGGTTCGGAGGGAGGGGGAGCCGAATTCAATCGGCCCTCCCTACCCCTATCGTAGTTTCGCCGCTCCGTCGGCGAAAATAGCATCCACCGATAACCCCCAAATCAAAACTTGACGACCCACTAGTCAGGGCCTGAGGCGATTAATTCGCTGGCCGAGAAGTACGTGCAGAACGGCAAACGCCTGCACCTGACTCACCTCAGTCAGGAATGCCGCGCCCTGCTCGATCGTGCGGGCGATTTGGTGGAAGTGAATCGCTCCGAGGATCCTCAGTACCACCTCGCCACCGATCGCATCATCGCGTCTCTGACTTACTGGACAGCGCCATATTCGGTTCCCTTACAAGCCCGAAGCGCTAGCGAGTGAACACTTTGCGACCAATTCACTCGCTGGCGCTTCGGGCTTGTATTCTCAATGGTTTTCTTGAACATTGCGCTGTCCAGCAGAGCGGTACAAAATAAAGCAAACCGAGCCAGAGCCTAAGCACATGTGGGGTGCGTGAAGCGGAGCGTAAGGCACCAGTGAGAAGTGGCGATGGTCGGTTTCGCTCTGCTTCACACACCCTGCTTTACTTCCGGAACAAAACGATGGGTTTCTCATGGAGCGACTGCGTCTGATCTTTTGGCTTTTTCCATAGCCGCTGAGTTTCCCCCAAAAAGATGACGGCAAGGATCTGATTGGGGCTCCGAATTGCCCTGCCAGACTCGGTTAGACGTTCACTCGCGACATCGCATACAACATTTCTCGAGCAATCTGTGCACAACGTTCATCGTATGTGGCGGCTTCCATTGGAGTATCATCGGATACTTTGGGGTCTTCGTACCCAATCGCCAGTCGCAGGTCGCAGCCGATGGCGACCGGGCAGTTCTGATCGGCATGAGAACACGTCATTACAGCGCAGTAGTTCGACGATGGATTCGGCGGGCGATTGAAGACCTTTGAAAAGCAGATCAGAGGCGGTTCCATGTCAGAGAACGTCACGGCGTAGTGAGGATTTGAACTGGATTCTTCTGTGATACTGAACCGAAGTCCGCATCGTTTCAGGGCCGCCACCGTGCGAGGATTGCAGGCCGTCACCTCAGTGCCGCCTGAAAATGTCTGCACATGATTTACGCCGTAATGAGCGGCTGCAATCTGGGTCCAGATCTGAGTCAAATGGCTGCGACGAGAATTATGCGTGCAGACAAACGTCAGCTTCGCATCCTGTCCCTTTGCGATGCGTTCCCCCACGTAAACGGCAAGCTGCTGAAGCTCCGCTTTGCGCTCGTCGGAGATCCGATCGAACTCCTGCGTTCGTTTTGAAACGTAAGATGCAATTTCCGGATAGAGCCGACTTGATGGGGGCTGGACTGGTTCAGTCATCGATCTGCTTTCTGTCACGCTTGTAATGAATTTTGCACTCTGGATTATTTTGGTTGAAGGCGAGTTTCGTTCAACCGGGTCTTACGGCCACCAGTTAATTAATCGCATTTCCATCTTGCTGCCGGATGGACGCAACCGCCCCCATCGCGAGTTTCAATGCCTCTGGCCCGACGGGCGGTTCGAGCTGCCAGGCAATCATAGCCGTGCGGCTGGCCTGTTCGTTGACCACTTCCTGAATGTACTTCGCTTCATGTTTCTGGCGTTCGACCAGCAGCGGGTCTGTCACGTTCAGAGGAGACAGGCAATTGTTGATGACCCAGGCGTACGGTTCGATTTCGGCTCGACGCAGATCGCGTTGCAACTGAGCAGCTTCATGCACAGGAGTTGCCTCCGGAAGCGTGACGATCAGAACTCGAGTGAACTGTTTGTCTCGCAAACGTGGCAGCAGATTCTCGACGGCTTCCGGCATGCCGCTGGTTTGACGAGTCACCTCGCGATGATAAGCCAAAGCCGAATCCAGCAGCAGAACGGTATGACCGGTCGGAGCCGTGTCGAGCACCACGAAGCGGTTAGTACCTTCCGCGACGGCATCCGCAAACGCGCGGAAGACTGCGATCTCTTCCGTGCATGGGGATCGCAGATCTTCTTCCAGCAACGCCTTGCCTGCCACATCCAGCCCTGCACCAGCGTTGTTCATGACTTCCTGCGAGTACTTTGCGGTCTCCGCAACTGGGTCGATGCGGCTGACGGTGAGATTCGGATAAGTTTCTCCGGCCACAGCGGCTGAGATATGCGCGGCCGGATCGGTCGTCGACAGATGCACTTCGAGCCCTCGTTCGGCGAGTGCGACTGCGACCGCAGCCGCGACGGTGGTTTTTCCAACGCCGCCTTTGCCCATCGCGAGGATGACACCGTGCCCCGGTGCAGCAAGTTCATCGATCATCACCGATAGTGATTGCGGAAGATTCGCACGATCGACTACGAATTGACTACCAGCTTTATCAGAGGCAGCAACAAGAGTCGCGGCCGAGGCCAGCTGCCCGAGATTTCGCAGGGCCGCAACTCCCAGTACTCCGCCTGCCGTCAGAGGAATGGAAGTTCGAGGCAGGGACTTGAGCACATCCGGCATTTCAGCGATGGCTTTATCGCCGCGCTGTTGCATAGCCATCGCATAGGGGTCGCTGGTTGTCGAAGCTCGAAACACAGCATTGATAACCAGATGCTGATTGGCAACGCCGAGGGCCTGCAGTTCGCCGCTCGTGCGCGCTGCTTCGCGAAACGCGGTGGCTTCGGCTCGAGTCACCATCACCAGCGTTGTGGCAGCCGGATCGCTTAGTGCTTTCACAGTGTCCTGATACAAGACCTGCTGAGCCTGGAGGCCCGCGAGCGGACCGAGACACGATGTTCCCGTGGTGTTGCTCTCCATAAAACCGGACCAGGCCGAGGGCAGTGTTAACAGCCTGAGCGTATGTCCGGTCGGAGCGGTGTCGAAGATCACATGATCGAAGTCAGCGGTCGCGGTGGCATCGCCGAGCAGCCTGGAGAATTCATCGAAGGCCGCGATCTCCAATGTGCACGAACCGGAAAACTGTTCTTCCATACTGGCGATCGCCGCGGCAGGCAGCAACGTGCGATAGGGGCCAACCATGCGTTCACGATAATCGGCAGCGGACTTTTCCGGATCCAGGTTCATCGCGGACAGATTAGAGATGGATGGAATCGGTGTTGGATGATGCTGCAGCGGTGTTCCGAGTACTTCATCGAGGTTCGACGCCGGGTCTGTTGAAACCAGCAGCACTCGTTTGCCTGCATCCGCCAGCTTCACCGCCGCCGCACACGCGACTGATGTTTTCCCAACTCCACCTTTCCCGGTGAAGAACAGGTTGCGAGTTGTTTGCTTGAGAAATTCCATGACTTAATTCCTTGAAGGCGAGCGGTTGGGCGTCAGCCCTCCGTGTCGATTGTTTTGAAGTGAACCACTGCCGCGTGCCTGTCATCAGACAGATTGCTCGTAGGCTTCGCAGGCGAGGTCGCAGACAGGAAAAGCGTCCTCGGAGGGCTGACGCCCTGCCGCTCGCCTGTGGGACGATTAACAACAACCCGTCGAACCGCTGCAGCAGCCTTGATCGGCGATTGGCAATGACATCGTCGCGACAGGAGCGGCCGCTGGAGCACCGCCGCCAGTCCACATCTGCAGCATTTCCATCGAAGGATAGATGCCTCGGCTGACAACATGACCATCAACCACCACCACCGGCAGCACATCGGTGCCCTTGCTGGAGATCAATGCGTGAATTTCTTTGTTCTCGATAAAGGCCTGAGGCTGCTGAGAAAGGTTGTACCGTTCGACGGTGTGTCCAGCGTTCTTCAGTGTGTCCAGATCGGCCGCAAAGCGAGGCAGAACCGGATCCACGCTTGGTCCACAAATCCCGGTTGAACAACACATCGGGCGATCATAAATCAGGATCGTTTTCATCGCGGTCACTTTCGTTGGAGACATCATCGAAGAAGTAAAGAGATTGCCCAAAACAGGCGTTTCATGGTGCGGCGGGGTCACATTGTGTGCAGCCCGGGTCGCATAGACTCGAACACTGGCGGCGTAAGCATTCGCGTCAAACTGACGCAACACCTGTTCCAGGCCGTCATGAACAGTGCTGCCCAATTCGCTACGGCCGCGTATGTGTCTCGTACTTTTTCTGTGATTGATGACATCCCAATCCTCCCGCTGAATAAGCTTATCGTAAATCGCCGAATGACGATATTGTGGAGCAAAAAAACGTCGAAGGAACGGTCCCGAAATAAATTCCTGTGGTAGCCGAACTCGTGAGAGTTCGGACTGAAGTCTCACGACTTCAGCTACGGAGGTTATTACGGGACTGGTCCTAACTGGACAGCGCCATGTTCAAGAAAGCCATTGAGAATACAAGCCCGAAGCGCCAGCGAGTGAATGAGTCGCAAAATGTTCACTCGCTCGCGCTTCGGGCTTGTAAGGGAGCCG
>JBPOIW010000347.1:0-24085 GCA_052034165.1 Planctomycetota bacterium
TCAAAAGAAAAATGTCCCGATGGAACAAGTGCCGTCCCAAACATCGAAAGCAAAAAACCTTGACGAAAACCTTTGACCAGACTGTGGTTATGATTCATTGAACGGTATTGCGTTTACCGCCCAGCCGAAGGCGCCGGCAGCACAAGAGCCGGCGCCTCCGGCTGGGCGGTAAACAGAAGGCCGCAGAATGCGACAAAATCAAAAGTCGGCTAGCGTCTCAGGCTCAGGTGATGGTTGTCGGTTCTTGCTGAACCCACAATCCTATGGTCGGTCGTCATAAACTGTCACGGATTCAGAAACAATCAGCGGCTTCTGCATTTCGTCGTACCTTAAAAACGCTTCAACAACCGCGTTCTTGACGGCCTGCTGTCCCTGCAGAGTCAACTGGAACGTCATCTGTTCGTTCGGGCCGATCTCGAGCACTCGGTTGTACTTCACGATGTTCCCTGGCATCAGTTTTCCGGGAACCTGTCGTGTACCGGCCGCAAGAACTTTTAGTTCTGCCGGCACTTGCACGGACATTTCCACATTCCGAGCTACCGCGGTACCGCGATTGTCGATCGTCACCGTAAATCCGAATCGTTCGCCAACCTGAACAGGTTCATCCTGACGACTGATATCAGCCGTCACGTTGTGTAGATCTTCAACGATCACGATCGTGTTTTCGGTCAGCGGAGTTCTGAAGCCGGCGTTCTCGGTGACTTCCACAATCGTTTCCATCTGTCCGGCTTCTTCGGCGATCAGCTCAACTTCCAGCACCAACTGCTTACCAGCAGCCAGCTTAGGAACCGACCATTGGATCCGGCGATTGTCGGGATTGTAAACGCCGCCGCCGCTGGCAGAGACAAATCGCAGGCCCTGAGGCACTTCTTCAACGACCGTGGCATTAATCGCTTCGAACTTGGAATCGTTCGTCACGATATTCTGATAAGTCGCAGATCGTCCGACATAGCGACGCTCAGGGCCCAGTCGTTCCAGCGTCAACTGAGCACCCACGACTTCGATTTCGGTTCTGGCCTTGGCCGCCGAAATTCCTGAAGACGTCACTTCAGCGGACACAAGAATCAGATCGCCCGGCTCAGCAGCGATAACTGTCAGATCAACATTCTCTGAACCGCCAGCCGGCAGATTCTCAATCTCATACTCCAGGTCGCCACCTTCAGGATGTTTCAATCCGGGAGGCAGTACGCTTCGCAGAACAACATTTGAAGCATCGCCTGACCCGCGGTTTCGGATGGAGTACGTCAGCTGAACTTCGTCTCCGACTTTCACTTCGCTCGGTCCCGTCAGCTCCAGTTCCAGCTTCGGAGCGGTAATCACAGTCGCAGACTTGACCTGTGCCTTGAACTTCACGGTCGCGACACCATCAAGAGTTCCCTCGCCTGTCGGGCGAATGCGAACCGTAATCTCTTTCTTCTCACCTGCTCGCAATTCACGGAAGCTCCAGTTGAGCTGATCTGTGGCGCGGTTGTATTCGGCGACGGGCTTTGACTGCACGAATTCTGCGGCACCACCCAGTTCGTCTTCGACAACAACGTCGTACGCCGACGATGCACCTTCGTTCGTGACAAGAATCGTGTAATCATGAGCTACGCCAACCGTGGCCGTGTTGGGAGCCTTCTTCTGAATGGTCAGCTGAGGTCGCATGACTTCAGAAACCGTGCGAGTCGATTCCGGAGCATTCGTTTCCCGATCGCGGCCTGGACGAGTTACTCGGTCGGGCAGATCATCCGCGGCCGGCAGTGGCCGTGAGTCATCTCGACGCGGTGTTGTTGGGTCTGGTTCGAATGGCAGCGGGCTGCCTGAATCATCCGGTTCAAATTCACGATCACGAACAGGCCTCCCCATTGATGGCAGAGGAACATCCGCGGGATCGAGATCGCCTCGAGCTGGTGCTGGCGACTCATCCGGCATGAAAGGCAGAGTCTCCTCATCGTCCATCGGCGTTCCCGACAGAGGTGGCGCCGGGGTATCTGTCGTTTCGGGATCCGGGTCGAAAGGAGCTGGCTCAAAGCTCGGAAGCTCCTCTTCCAGATCTCTGCGAGGTGAGCGAGGACTTGCGACCGGCGGGCTCGTTACATCCGGCACCGGATCCGGCAGAAACAGAGAAGGCTCATCCGACGAAGCGGATGTTCGCTGCACAGTCTGAGCAGGTTTCGGAGCGGCCGCGGCCTTGGGAGCTTTTGTAGCACTTGAGGCAGCGTCGGATGCAAACGTGGTTGGAGGAACATCAGCGTCACTTGTCGGCGTTGGCTGCAGACCAGCGGTCGTCGCAGGAGCAGCATTTGACGCCGCGAATGAGCTGCCCGTATTGGCTGCAACTGGTGCGGCGGCCGGAGTTGTCGTTGATGCTGCTATTGATGAGGCTGCTTTCGATTCTGACTTTCCGCCATTCGGAAAGAACATCATCGTCTTCTTGTCCAACGACTTGTTGTCTTTGGTTGAAGGAGCGGCCACTGACGGCACGGTCTTTGTTGCTGCGGTCTCATTAGGAAATGGAATCACTGGCGCATCGTCATCTGCCACTGGAAGTTCCATTACGGGAACCGAATCTCCAATGGCACTAGTCGACTCATCCGCTGTCGCCCCCTCAGGACGGAAGCTGGCAGACTTCACTGAAGTCTTTGCAGCACCACCGGGAGAGACCGATGTGACAGCTGTATCGAAGTCTGCAGACGCCGCTTCACCCGCCGCTGGCAATTCTGTCGAATCACTCTCTTCCGGCTCGGTCAACGAGACCGCGAAGGGGCTGGTGTTATCTGTCAGCCCGTCCTTGTGAACGGTCCTTTCTTCAGCGGCACCAAAGAACCGGCTGTTGTCTGCTGGAGGCGCAGGTTGTCCTATACCGGCCCCGGGACCGTCGAACTTGTCCGGACTGCTCGCGCCATCAGCGATCGATGCAGCGGCCAGCTCTTCATCGAACGGAGTCGTCGCGTCGGGCGTGACGGAAATCTCCGTTCCCGTCGACTGCACAGTGACCCCATTGACGGTCGAATTGCGCGCCGGCAATCGATTCTGGACTTCCAGAACGACGAGCGTACCAATTCCAATAATGCCAGCAGCTGTTAACAGCTTCCATAATGAACTTTGCATGGGAATCCCTTCCCGCGCCGGGCCAATCCTGTCACCGTCCCGCCTCCCGCGGAACGTATGAACGGCGCATGTGCTCTAAGAAGTAGCAGAATCCGCCGAATGGGGGAAGGCGAGTTTCTCAGTTTGCCCGGAATCCCTTGTCGCCTTGACCGTCGTTGTGGCCGCGAAAACCGACCATGCGTTGCGGCTCGAGGATTTCACGTCTCCCTAAACAACCCATACCTCCAGTTTTAACTTCCCCGGAGGATTGGCCAGGATTATTGTCTCAGTCCAGATACAAGAACTCGTTCAGATTCAGGGCCACAAGGAAGAAGTACTTGCGAGCCTTCTCCGGAGCAAGCCCGTTCTCCTTTTCCAGACTGCTGATCAGTTCAAGGCCCCGAGTCACTTCGGCCTGAGATGGTTCTCGCTGCATCACTCGGCGAAGTGCCATCCGCACCTGCGCTTCAAGGGAGTCCGGATGCTGCTCGGCCGCCATGTCGGCAAACAAGCGAGCCTGCTCCTGCATGAATTCGCTGTTGAGAAGTCCCAAAGCCTGAGTCGGCTGAGTCGTTACGAAGCGGACCGGACATGTCTGATCCGTATCCGCCATGTCAAAGCTTTCCAGCATCGGATCCAAAAGGGATCGTTTGACGTGGATATAGATGCTTCGTCGAGCCGCATCTTCCGGAGACGAAACTCCCCAGCCAGCCCCTGGTTGTGACTGGCCGGCTTTGACCTCGTCCGGAATCTTCGTATAGATCGAAGGCCCGAACATGCGATCAGCCGACAGTGTTCCGTTGGCCCACAGAATAGAATCCCGAATCTCTTCGGCCGACAGACGTCGCATATCAAATCGCCAGAAATGATCGTTTGTGGCGTCCTTCGCCAGTGCCTCTTCACGTCCGCGAGAACTCATCTGATAGGCTGCAGACTTCATGATCAGACGATGCATGGACTTCATCGACCAGCCGTCTTCGACGAATCGAGCCGCCAGCCAATCCAGTAGTTCGGGATGCGTCGGCTTGCTTCCCTGAAATCCAAAGTCGCTTGAGGTTCTGACAATTCCGCGTCCAAAGTGAAACTGCCACAGGCGATTGACCATGACTCGAGCAGTCAACGGATTCGATGGACTCGTCATCCATTTTGCAAGTGCTGTGCGGCGGCCAGTGGTTGTCGCCTCTGCAGTCAGAACCGCAATTTCCGGTGCTGGCGGCGACAACACGGAAGGGAAGGCCGGCTGAACTTCATCGCCAGGACTCCCGGGATTTCCTCGCAGCAGAACATGCGTTGGCCGCAGACCTTTCACGTCTTCTTTCACGCATAACGCCTTCGCCAGACTGGTCGGCGGGTTCTCACGCAGTCGAGTTCGACGATCCATCAGATGCCGATAATGATTGACTTCATTCTCCTTCAGAAGCCCGCCTTTTCGCTTCTCAATGAGACGCACTCGGTTGACTTCAAACTGGTATTCGTCGTTCTCAACACCCGTGAAATCCGCTTTGACCTTCTCTTCGATCTGAGCGATCTCACGTTCAATATGTTTCAATTCTTCCTCATGCTGGCGAACGGCTGCGGCATGCAACTCACTTCGTTCCGGCTCACTGATCTCCGTCACGGAATTCTCAATGACCGATTCACCTGAGCGGACTCCGTAACGCCGCACTCCTCGGAAAAAGGCCAGCAGGCTGTAATAGTCTGACTGTGGCACAGGGTCGATTTTATGATCATGACAGCGAGCACAGTTGATCGACAAACCCAACAGCGACTGACCAGTCGTTGTGACGATATCATCAAGGTCATCGTAATACGCGAGTTCGGGATCAGCGGGCTCATCATCCCATCGTCCCAAACGATAAAAGCCCGTCGCAACGATTGAATCGGGTGACTTATCAGGAAGCTCATCACCCGCAAGCTGCTCCATCAGAAATCGATCGTACGGCTTGTCAGCATTGAATGATTCAATCACATAATCACGATAGCGCCATATAAACGGTTTTGCTCCATCGCGTTCGTAGCTGTTGGTTTCGGCATATCGCACCAGGTCAAGCCAGTGCCGTCCCCAGTGCTCACCGTAATGTGGTGAGCTGAGCAGATCGTCGATCAGTTTTGACCACGCCTCAGGAGAAGGATCTTTCGCAAACGCTTCCACAACTTCCGGCTCCGGAGGCAATCCGGTCAGGTCATAATAGGCCCGACGCACTAACTCGCGCGGCTCCGCCTGAGCATTCGGCTCAAGCCCATTCTTCTGCAACTGACTCAGAATGAAGGCATCAATCTCAGACTTCGCCCAGTCTCCTTGGACTTCCGGAACAGACGGCTTTTTGACGGGCTGAAATGACCAGTGCTTCTTCGTCTCCTCATTGACCGTTGGGGCTTCACGAGGAACTTCAAAGTGCAGTGGCTTGCCGTCTTTCGACCACGCCAGTCCGTCGTCAACCCACCTTGTCAAAGCTTCAATTTGCTTGGGAGACAGTTGTCCTGTCGGAGGCATCTCATAGCCGTCGTAGTTGACCGCCTTCAGAAGCACGCTTTCCGCAGGCTTTTCAAGATCCACCGCCGCTCCGGATTCGCCCCCCTTGAGGATCGCCTCCCGAGTCGTCAGATCCAACCCGCCTTTGGGCTTGGCTCCGGCATGACACTTGAGGCAATTCGCCTCAAGGATCGCCACGATCTCCTTCTCAAAGTACTCACTCTTTGCTGCCGCGGATGCCGCCTCATCTCCTCGGACACTTACCGAGTGCACAGCGATCAGAACAGAGAAGCAAAGCCAAAATCGAGTCAACATGGGAGCGCTCGTCACAAATGGTGGAAAATTCAGCACGGGACCACGATCAGGAATCAAAGCCCGTTTCGACAGGCTACCCCTCGACCTCGCCGGTGTCAACGAGCAGAGAAGGTCCGCATTAAATGCGAGACGCACCAAGTGACTCAAAAGACCAGTGCGGAAGTCGCAGGATCTTTCTCATCGCAAAACGTTCGCTCATGGTTATCACGGCCAACGGCAGCGATTCGTTAAAAACGGCAGAGCCGAAAGACGACTGGCCTGCAGTCATGGTACCAAACCGGAAACTCAGGCTACCCATCAGGCCCTTTCACGAATCTCAAGGGCACGATCGACTCCCTTTTTCGCGGGCAGACGCACAGCATGGCGAATCATCCACTTTCGTGACTTCACGATCTCTGCTGGCGTTGATTTCTTCGTGACCTCTTTCAGCCACTGCTCGCAGGTTTCATAAATCACATCCGGATGATCCTTCAGAATGTCGGCCAGATGATTGGCGACCGACCGCCGGACATACAACTCCGGATCATCTTTGAGCAATTCCAACAGAGGCAGCATCCTCTGAGGATTCTGCTGGAATTCTCGCAATCGTCCGGCCCATGGAAGTCGTGGACGAGTTCCCTCACTCACAAGTCGACGCACATGAGCATTCGGATCTTTGGTCCAGCTTTTCAACAGCTTCAACGATTGATCCGGGTACTTCGTCAGAAACGGCCTGATACTGAATTCCGCAGAGAATCGCTTGGTCAACTCATAATTGGCTCGCATGCCATTTTCAAAATCCGCCAGCCCTCGTTCCATGATCAAGTGTGAGTGCGGCAAATAGAAGAACGGCGCAAGACCGTTGCCTTCTGTGCGAGTCAGCTCCGGGCCCAATGACGCCAACAACAGAGGACAGGCTTCTGAAAAACTCTGCGGCAATTGCTCGGCCAATGCTAAACCAATCTGCCGGGCACGTTGGCTGAGTTCCAGGGCTTCCAGACCATCCATCGCGGTCTGCTCAAAAGATCGCGGATCAAACTTTGGGACAATTTCCGCAAACGACTGAGTGATCAGCCGAATCAGATTCGGGCCCATCAGATCTTTCAACGGAACGCCCTGCAGGATCGCATCCGGCGCCTGGAATTGCTGCGAAGGATGCTCCTTCGTCGAGATCTGTTTCTTCTTTCCTGTCAACGTCTCACTCCCACAGGTATTGTCGCGAGGCCTTCGCAGCCTATCCGATTGTACTTTGACACATCCCGGCTGAAACTGCGACGATCCGACTTTCTGAAAACACTCCCGGATCATCGACGTCAGTTGCGGTCACGAGTAAAAGCATCATGGACACAACGAACAAAGAAAGCCCGGGCCTTCCGAACAGTGGAACGGTATGGCACGGACGGGCTGAACCCCAAGGCTCCCGAAACACCTCGATGCGCCCGTGGCCTTTGATCACATTTCTGAGCCTCGTGTTGTTGTCGGCGAGATCACCTGAAGGGTTCGCTGCTGATATTCATGTCGACCCCATTCTTGGTGATGATTCAGCGAATGGCAGCGTTTCCCCTTTAAAAACAATCGCCACTGCGATTCGACAATCAAAGCCTGGCGATACGATTCATCTCAAACCCGATACCGTCTATCGAGATTGGGCTGCGTTCTTCGACAAGTCCGGCGAGCCCGAACATCCAATCACACTCGATGGCCACGGGGCAACGCTCGACGGCTGCGATCCTCTTGACCCGCAGGGCTGGGTCGAAATCGAACCGGGACTCTTTCACAATGACGATTTGATGCCACTGACCGATGCGATCATCGACCGCTGGTTCTTCGTCATGGATGGCCAATTGAATCGCATGCAACGCTGTTCAAAAGGCCCCAGCCAGCCTCTGAAAATGCCGCAGGAGCTGCAACCAGGAGAATGGACATTCATCAAAGATCCCGATCGCACCAAGGCGGCTCGCACGGGATACATCTTCGGTTCATTCTGGATTCGGCTGTCGGCGAACGCGTCGTTGCCTGAGGCAAAGATCGAAGTCCCTGTTCGTACCGCAGGTGTGCTGATTCGAGGAACCTCGTCGCATCTCGTAATCCGTAATCTGACGGCCACGCGACCTTACAATGATGGGTTCAATCTGTCGGACAGCAGAGATATCCGGTTCGAGAACATCCGGGCTATCGATTGCGGCGATGATGGTATCAGTGCTCATGGTCACTGCCGCTATTCTGTTCATGGATTTCACTCAATCGGAAACGCCACGGGCATTTGCGACACCGGCACAAGCGAATCGACCTATGACGACGTATTGATCCGAAACTGCATTGGCTTCGATCTCTACTTTCTGGACTCCGGGATTTACACGGTCCGGAATGCTCAAGTGATCTCATCGGCCGCAAAGGCGTTCTATCTGCAGGGTCGCGAAGCACCAGCAGAACCATGTCGAGTCACGCTCGATAATGTGCTGATCCGCCGCGAAGGCACGGCCAGTGAAGTGCGTGTGTCCGCCAACTGTCTGCTCAAGGCCGAACATCTCACGCTGCTCAGCCTTGACCTGCAGGCCACGGGCGGAACGATCGAGCTCTCGCAATCCTTCATCGGCGGCGAGATCCCTGTCGCCGACATTCAACGCGGTGACGCTGCTTCAGACAAACCACGCAAGCCAAATCTGCATCTGTGGAAAGACGCCGTCTGGTACGGAAACGGGAACTGGTACGATCTCTACTCAGCTCGCGTTGATCGAGTCACTTTCGCCCAGACTGAGTTCGAGGACTTTACACAAGCGGTGACAAAAGAGCAGGGCAGTCGATGGGAAACAGCAACACCCGTCACAGCTGCTTCCGTCGGTCTCGGGGCAAAGATCGCTCCTTGAACTTGGATATCTCCATATTCGCGGCAAGCTTCAGACCTTTGCGGCCTTGATCAACTTCTCTTTCTCCTGACGCGACAGAGCTTTGATCGCCAACTCTCGCTTTAGCGCCTGACTGCGACCAGGCTGCTCTTCCTGATAAACCAACACCACCGGCAGACGGCTGCGAGTATATCGGGACGCGGTGCCAGCGTTATGCTTTTCAATGCGACGAGGCACGTCATTGCTGACCCCCGTGTAAAGCGAATCATCCGCACATCGCAGAAGATAAACGAACCACGGTGTGTCGACTTTCGCTGCCTTTTTCAGATCAGTCAGTAGCTTCCCAACAGCCAGTTCTTTGGCCTTTGCTTCCACTTCGACCGTCAGCGTCTTCTTTTGCCAGACGTCGGGAAAATCACGCACGTCGATGTAGTCATGATGTCGTTCAGGCTTTGGCCCATCCCAACCTTCCAGCGGACTGGACAGATGAAACATGGGCTCACGATTCCATGTCGACAGAGCTCTCTCCGTCGCTTGCTCAATGGTCAATTCATCCGGAAGACAACGATGATGATGCACATCGTAAACCAGAGGAATTCCCGTTGATTCGCAGACCGGCAACAGATCGGCCGGTGAAAAAATCTTGTCATCGTTCTCCACCGTCAGCCGACTTCTCGCGCGAACAGAGAGGCGATCGACGTTGCGAGCAAACTCAGCCAGAGCTTTGGATTTATCACCATAGGCTCCCCCGCCGTGAATATTAACGACGTCCGCTCCAATCCATTCCGCGACCTCTGACTGATACTCCAGCTCCAGCAACGATTTCTCCACAACATCCGCGCGCGGCGAATTCAGCACCACAAACTGATCGGGATGAAAACAGGTACGCAGCTGATGCTGCTGGGCGAATTTTCCGCATTCTTTGAATCGCCGAATGATCTCCTGTCCTTCGGGCAATTCCTCGATGCTGTAGCCCGCAGTCGGATGAGTTTTCACTGGCAGGATCTGGCTGTTGACTCGAAAGCAGCCTATGTGATTTCCCGCGCAGTATCGCAGCGATGCCAGCAGAGCATCTGCGTTTTGAAGACACAGGCGACTCAGTTTCACCAGGGCATCCGCACGATTCATTCGACCGATGGCAGTAACGGTCGTGTTGGCAAACTTGATTGACTGCTCCTGAAACATGCAGCAGAGACCCAGGCGAATCACGGCTTGCTCCAGTTCATGATCGTAATCGACAACTGCAGCACCGTCGCCAGTGAGACCCAGGTCAGATAAGGAATCTGCACCAGACTGACCCATTTAAAATGAGGCCAGACTGCGACCATCAGCCACAGAATCGAAGCCCAGACGATCAGAATATCGACCGCCGCCAATGGCAGGTTTCTCAGCCCGAATTGAATGGGCGTAAAGATCAGATTAGCAACCAGATTGATTCCGAAGGGCAGCGCCACCAACCAGCCGACTTTGCCTCGCAGAGCCTGCCAGAACACAAAACCAAAACTGATCAGGATCATGGGATAGAGGATCTGCCAGATCAGCCCAATCGTGGACGGAGTTGGTGTCCATGAAGGTTTTGCCAATCCGTTATACCACGTCATCCAGTCCATTTGTGTTCCAGTTCGGGTCGCGACGAAGCTCTTCGGTCCACTTTCAATAGGCGCACAGCGATTTCAATCGGTCATTACTCATTGTAGTGGATATGAAAGCGATTCAAGGCCTCCAATTTCGGCAGCATTGATGAACTTGTGCTACGGATCGGCCCGGTGCTTCCTCCACGATGGGCTGATCAGCAGGACGTTGGGGCGTTCCGCAGCATTGACCGAGCATGGCGAAACAGCGAAAAATGCAAGGCAGTGGAGAAGAAGTCGGGAGGTTTTCATGGAACGTTTCCTGGTCGCGCGGTTCATGAGCAAACTCGATCGCAGAGTTCTCGCTCCTTGACATCACGCTGGAGGCCTATCCCGCAGAAGGCCAGCTTCGTCGACAAATCTTCATCTATGGCCCGATGGCAACTCACCTGTCGCTGTCATCGGATTTGACGTACTCTTTTGGCAAAGTCGCCACCCATCCCAGAACGGTATCAGAAAGTGTCTTCACGATTTCAGGATGCCTCGAGACGAGGTTTTGTGTTTCAGCAGGATCGTTGACAATGTCATAAAGTGCGAGTTCAGCTCCGTTCTTTCGAGTAGGGCAGATGAGCTTCCACTGGCCTGCACGGATGCCGGCGTCACTGTTTGCAGAACTGGTCTTCCACAGAAGAGGCCTGGTGCGCACATGCTCGTGTTGGCCGAGCCAGGCAGCAGAGGCGTCTTCGCCATCGAAGTCCATCGCGGCAATCTCGACGCCCGTGATGGCGCAAAGGGTCGGCAGGAAGTCGATGCCACTGATGACGGATCCTGCGTCCACTCGATTTTCCGGCACGTGGCCGGGCCAGCGCACGATCCAGGGGACGCGCACGCCACCTTCAAACATACCGTGCTTGCCACCACGAAAGACGCCGGAGTAGCCCATCGCATTGAGCCGCACATTATCAGAGCCCTCCCGATTGCCGCTATCCTTTTTACCATCAGTGCGAATAGGAGCGGCTCCCTGATCACTGGAGAAGATGACGATCGTGTTCTCACGCAGCCCAAGTTCATCGAGCCGCTTGAGTAGCCGACCGATGTCTTCATCAAGGGAGTGAATATCTGCAAGGTAGGCTCGCATATGCTCGCTCACATCTCCACCCAGCGATTTGCATGCGGCAAACTTCTCCTGCATCGGCTCAGCAAACTTCGATTCATCGACCTCTAAGTCCTTGAACTTGTCGATGTAACGTTGTGGAGGATCAACCTTGTGATGTGAGACGTGGCCCCACACATTCATGTAAAAAGGTCGGTGTTGATGCTGCTCGATGAACTTGATCGCCTCGTCATAAATCGGCGCATCACGACCAGCCCTGTTCTTCTTCTTCGCCGCACTGGACCCGGAACTAATGATATCGATGCCGTACGTTCCAGACTTCGCCTGATCCTCCGGACCGATGTGCCACTTACCGAAGTGTCCCGTTGCATAGCCCTGCTTGTGCAGCAATTCCGTGATCGTGACTCGATCCGCAAAACCGCCGTTCGCCGGGTAGGTGGAATACGACGCTGGCCACTTGCTGGTCATCAGCCCGGTACGCGTCGGGCAGCAGGTGACACCGGTTGCATAAAACTGTGTAAAGCGCGTGCCATCAGCTGCCAGTTTGTCGATGTTCGGAGTCTTCGCGTAGGGATGTCCATAGCAACCGAAATCTGCGAACCCTGAGTCATCAGCAAGCAGAAAGATGATGTTGGGGTTGTCTGCCGGTGCGTCCGCAGCATGCAGTGCGTAAGTCGGTATCAATGTAACAGCGATGAGTAAGCAGTGTGCGTATTTCATGGAGCACCTTCTTTGTCGATACTGGTGGATGACATAAACCCTCTTCACACCGAATTCGCGAGTTGCTGCAAACAACGCGACTTTCGGCAGCGAGTGTCACTTCACTCCCGATGGCAGGTAGTTCAGCACACTCTCAGCGACCTGCTTCGCCATCGCTTCATTTCCCATGGCGTTGAAGTGGACTCCGTCAGTGGACTGCCATTCCGCATGAGCTTCGACCAGCTGAAACAGATCGTCGGTGGCAGCAACATTATCCTGCATAATCTCCGCGGCCAACGCATTGCGAGCTTTGACGCGGCTTGTGTCATCAGTGAAAGCCTGCAGATCGTCTTTCTTGCGCATCGGTGTTGTCGTAGTCCAAATCAGTTCTGCGTCGCCCGCATGCTGCTTGATCGCCTGAACCGTTTTGGCAAGTCCATCACGATACTGCTCTTCCGTATAACCCCAGCCGTGCAGGCCATTGTTGAAGTGAATCACGGAGAACTTATATTGCTTCAAAAGCAGTTGTAGATCATCGTTGAACGTCGGATCGGAGACGCACTTTGATGTCGTCAGGCGAGCACAACTGGCTTTGCCAGCCAAATGTTTTTCAGCACCGCCAAAGTATCCTCGCGTAATCGAATCACCAACAAACAAGACTTTGGGCAGGTCTTCTTTATCAGCGTCCGTCACCCAGAGATCGATCCATTCGATTCGCTCTCGAATAGGCTCGTCTGCAGACAACAATGGACAGAACGTACAAACGAGAATCAGAAAACTGATGGGCTTCATAGTTGGCGTCACAAAGTAAGGGAATGAACCAGCGATCGTTTCAAGCAGCCACCGCAGTTACTCAAAACCTGATCTCAGGATGTGATGCTGGATGGTAACACGGAAAAAGTCCGAGATCGTGCAACCGGGCAAAACAACGAAACTGCAGAGAGTTTCCGAGATGGAGTGGTTATATGAAATTCATTGCGAGTATTGGTACACCTTTGGTCCACCAGTACCAGCGAATTTTCTGTCTGGGGCCTTTGAGACTGATCAGGCTGAGTATTTGTAGTGCCCGTGAACTGTTATCGAAAAATTTCCATCAGCCCACCGCTTGATGCGGCAGAATCGCGTCAGGTAACTTTGTGCCATCTGCCTTATGGGGAATGCATCGTCTATGAATCATCGCGTCAACATTTCTATGTTCATCCTGCCATGTTGCCTCGCCTGCATCGCCATTAGTTTCACAGCCTGCCAGGCGCAGGACGCATCGGAACCCCCCGAGAAAGCATTGACGGCCGCGGTCAATATCGTGCTGGATTGTTCGGGTTCGATGGGCCTGAAAGACGTTCCTGCTTCCAGCCAGGAGGAGGCTCGCCGAGGTGACGTTTGTCGGCAGGTCGTTGGACAGGCGGTCGAGTCGTTAAAAGGCAGCGATGTCGGCGTCGGGTTGGTGCTGTTCGGACATCGTTCGTACTGGAAACTGTCAGAGGATGGAACTTACTCGGTCCAGTTGTCCGCCATCGGAAAGAAGCAGGAGCTCAACGTTACGGAGGTTGATCCTTCGTTTGATGTCAGTCAGGAAATCGCACTCGACGCTGCGACTGACCAGCAGATCCAGCGAATCAAAGAGGCATTGTCAGCTATCGAGTTTCGCCGCGGAGCTCAGTCACCAACATTCCAGGCCATCGACAAAGCGATCCTGGAAATCGACTCTTTGCCGGATACGGTTGAATCGCGGCACGTCATTCTGGTAACGGATGGCATTAACCAGTTAGCCGATCAGGAATCTTCGGCACGGGATACGACAATTGAAGCACTCACGGAAAAGCTGAAGGAACCAGGGACGCAGCTGGATGCACAGCCTCGCACACGGCTTCATGTCATTCTATTTGGGAATGTGTTTAAGACGGATGACGCAGGCAGATATGGATCCGTGGAGACCAACGAGTGGGTCGAATCCGTTTCGAAACTTGTAAAAGACACGGGAGGAGTCATCACAACGGCTCAGGATACGGAGTCACTCTCGGACGCGCTGTCTTCGGCCATGGCGGGAATTGACAGTCGCAAGTCAGGCGAGATTAACGGTGAAATCCTTAAGAACGGTCGTCTCGTCGGAGCCAGCGGCGAGTTCAAGGTCCTGCTGATGGAAGGCAAAGATTCTCGAGCCGAGCCGGTTATCGCCGAGGAAGGCAAGTTTCGATTCCAGAATATCCCGACTGGTCGGAAATACTCGATTAAAGTTACCGGCCGAATCCGAAATCGGCTGTTCGAGGCCGAAGTGCAGGATGTCACGGCTCGCAGCGGAAAGAATTCATCCGCTGTAAAAGTGGACCTGGAGTGAACTGGCGTACTTAGGTGGGAAAGAACGGCAGAATTGCTTGAACATGCCTTGGCGACGCCTTATCATCGCGGCTCCATATAGCCAACGGAATGCCCACCCCCGAATCCATGGAATCCACTTCCAACCAGGCTTGGATGGCTTGCTTTGCGATAAATGACCCCCACTCTGGCCAAAGCAAGTCCTCGAAATTCGAGCCAATCTGCGGCCGTTTTTACTGATTTTCACCGATGGCAGAGCCAACCACAGCCATGGCGTTGCGCGAGCGGTTCTTTTCAGAATTGCATCGTGGCGTCGTCGTTGATTTCGCCTCGTTTGTGAAATTGTTGTCTCTGAACAACCTCAGCGATGAAGTGGCGGAAGATCTCTTTCTGGTTCAGATCGAGTATGCGCTGAAACGTGACGAGCCGGTTTTTGAGGCACAACTGATCGATTCGCTGCCCCAGTATCGAGCAAGTGCCGGTGCCGCATTCCTGACCGCAAGGCTGAAGCACACGCGATTTGCTCACTGCTTCATCCCGGATCCGCGGAAAACAGTGGTTGGGGGCGGCGAAATCTTTCTCCGATCCACCAACGTACTGCCACCCGATCAGTTCCTCGATCCTGAATCGTTTGGCGATTCATCGCTCCTGCCGGAATTACACCTCCGAGTCACCAAAGGCCCTCATGAGGGCCGGGAAGAAGTTTACTCCGGGGCCGTTTCAGTGGTGATTGGCCGGGCACTTGACGCCCAGTTCTCGCTGTCAAAAGACGCCAAATGTTCGCGGTTGCACTGCCGAATCGATTTCCGTCCGCCGATCTGTGAGATTCTGGACCTTAACAGCACAAATGGCACCTTTGTCAACGGCGAACAGGTCGAGAAGTGTCGCCTCGTCGACAAGGACTCGATCCAGATCGGGAATTCAAAGTTCCACGTTTACCTTGGTGCTCCCAAAGACCGAACAGCGCCGGTCGCGCCGCCTGTTGCTTCGGCGCCTCGTCAGGTTGCGGAATTCACCATCGAGTCGCAGTTGGGTGAGGGAAGCTTCGGGACGGTCTATGCCGCCACTCGAGTCAACTCCGACCGTAAGTTCGCGTTGAAGCTGCTGTCGAAAATGTCTCTGGATAGCCCTGTTCATGTCGAGTCTTTTGTGCGCGAGGCGTCTATCTCGACAAAATTGAAGCACCAGAATATCGTTGAGACCCTCGATTTTGGAATCTTTGACCAAAGTCCCTATCTCGTTCAGGAACTTGTGCCATCCGTCGAGATCTTTGGTGTACTCGCCGGGATGTCAAAATCACAGAAGATCATCACCGTTCGTGATCTGATGGTAGAAATTCTGACCGGGCTCGAATTTGCTCATCAGAGTGATGTGTTGCATCGTGATATTAAGCCCTCGAACCTCCTCTTTTTCCCGCGGGGCAGTGGCTATTCCGCTAAGCTGGCGGACTTTGGTCTTTCGACGCGAACCGGCGGAGAACAACCAGCAGACAGCAAATTGGTTGGCACTGTGGCCTATATGGCTCCGGAAGTATTGCTGGACCCAAAACATTCCAGCCGTGCGTGCGACATCTATGCGGCGGGCGTCTGCCTGTATGAGTTACTATGCGGAAAGCGCCCTTATGCGTCCGCAAAATTATCGAGGCTCGTCTTCATGATTCTCAATGAGCCACCGACCCCGATCCGGGATCGGATTAACGACATTCCTGACTCGCTGGAAAGGGTCATTGCAAGGTCAATGAGTCGTCGACCCGAAGATCGATTTTGCTCCGCAGCGGAGTTTGCGGACGCGCTTGGAAATGTTTCTGATCGAGCATGATCGCTCCTGTCTGCATTTTCCCATCCGGCATCAAACACTCGGATCGATCCATAGCCAGTGCGATGAACGGTCCATTCTGATTAAGGGATCAAGAAAATCAGACCCACAACGGCAGCCGCCTGAATACTGGCTCCTCCCAGATCAACTTCGTCAGGATGAGGAAAGTACGCATCGGGACCGAATTCGCTGCATGTTGGACAGTCCGGCTTTCCAGGAACCAAGGAGCATGGCGGCTCAACAGTCATCATGTAAGGCAGAACTGGAATTCTTCCAGCGAAGTGTGCGAAAGAGGTGACCTCTGTGAAATAGCCGCTTGTTCGCCCGCATCGCTCCAGATTGGGGTCTTCGAAATAGAGGGGGTTGTGGTGGAACGGGAACGTGTTCCGACGTGGCCGAAAGCTTACCCACGTACCGGACGACCAATTACGCTGCGTCCCTGCTTTACCGAAGTACTCTTTGCCTTCGTTCAGCTGGTCCGGTAGTTCTGTGGCTGGATGTATTGCAGCTCCAAGATTTACCGCCTTAAGGCTGGAGAAAAGGCCATCGTCGTTTTTCTGCTCCGCCATAGTGCTGTCCACCAAGTCGGTATCGGCCGCAGTTGGAGGCATGGGTGGTATCATCGAGGCTAGACCGTCGAAGCTCGGAAACTCTTGGTAGGCAACAGTTTGCAAAGAACCATCGAGCTCATCCAGGATCGACTCCAAATCGATCGTAGAAAACTCGCGCGGTTCGAATTCCACCATGCCCTGAGCACTTTCCCGGGGCTTGGCTGCTCGCCAGCCAACCACTTTCACCTCCGAAACGTCTCCTCCTTGAAACGATGGTTCACGCGCTTTCTCGCTGGAGACCACCATAATCTCATTGCTTTCGGTGAGCAATTCGCCTTCCGATTTCATGCAACCTTCAACGTCGGTTTCGGGTAAGAATCCCGCCTGCACAGGAACGAGCGAAATTAGCCGAGTCCCGTAGGCCGCCGCATGCTGGGAGTAAAGCCTTGTGGGGAAAGACACTCCAGGAACCGGAAGGTCGCTGGCGCAACTCTTTTCACTTCCTGTCGAAATGCTGCTGACTTCGTCCGCAAAATCAGGCAATAACTCATCATTTGCCCTGCAGGAGCTACTTCCTGTCAGGCCGTAGCCCATTTGGACAGAGACACACAGACCAAAAAATGCGGATTTGAGCTTGAGCATCCGTGCTCTCCCGTAGACCTTTGGTAGCTCGCAAAAAAGGAACGAGCCCTTCAGGTAGAGTTGTCGTCAAATTCGGCACAGGTACCTGAGAACTGACACACCCGTAGGCAAACTCACGCTGACGCCAACATCCACCCCAAACCGCCCAGCCGAGCAAACCGCCACATGCAACCCACTCTTCCTGTCTCAGCAGGAGTAAGTTGGGGATCGAGACCTTGTGACCCCGGAACTTGTCGCAGATTTTGCTTCTCTTTGCCTCCTACGGGGGGTTAGTATTTCAAAGAGATACCGGCGCAATATGCGCCGAAAACTCGTTAAAACCGAACATTCGGGATCGAAAGATGCCAGTTACGACGTTGCTGCAGATTCTCCGCCAGGTTTTTTCCAATCCTCGGTTGAAGCAGAAACAGGGGAAAAAACTGCAGTTTTCGCCGATTCTTCTGGAAGAGCGCTGGCTGCCGGATGCAAGTATTGCCTTGGTCGGAAATGTTTTGACGCTGGATGGTTTTGCTGCCGGTGCCGAACTCAAAGTGTCGTCGAACGGAGATGATTTCCAGTTTGAGCTTTCCGGCGATGTCTGGGCAGCCGGAGACGCCAACGCAAATCTCCTTCTGAGCGCTGGCAACACAGTACTGGACACAGTGACTGTTGGAGCGATTACGTCAATCTCGATTGGTTCGACAAGCGCTGTCGGCACTGTGCTGAATGCAGGATTGATCCAAATTGAAGACCTGAGCATCGTGGCCAGCGAATCAGTGACGCTGACAGACGCTGGAAATGATTTCGACAGCGTCACGATTCACACCACTGGAGTGGGTAACGTAGAACTGACCGATGTAGACGACATCACACTGTCAGACGTAGACACCTTCAATGGTTCAATCACGGTTGTCGCAGGCGGCAACATCACGGCGACCGATGTTCAGTCTCTCACCAATGCTGATGCCAATGATATTTCGCTGACAGCGAACGGTGCAGCCTCCGACATCGTGGCCACAACTATCAGCGCTGGCACGAACGGCGACTTGACTCTGATCGCCGGCGATGATGTCGTCGATTCCAACAGTACGGACGCGAATCTGATCACAGCCGATTTTCTGACGGTCACTGCTGCTAATGCCACAGACGACGTGACAGATGGGATCCGTCTGGATAC
Organism: Planctomycetota bacterium; assembly: GCA_052034165.1. Lineage (GTDB taxonomy): Bacteria > Planctomycetota > Planctomycetia > Planctomycetales > Planctomycetaceae > SXXK01. Next base: position 18,547 of record JBPOIW010000347.1, read on the forward strand.
AAGCGTGAATAGTCTGGATGCCAGCGTCACCGGAGCCACTGCAGGCGGAGCCATTGATATTGATGAAACAAACTCCATTACTTTAACTGATCTTGATACGGCAAATGGCTCTATAAGTATTACCGCCGCAGGAAGTATCACCGCTACCGATGTAAAATCGTTGCTCGATCTGGATGTAAACGACATCTCGTTAACTGCCAACGGAGCGGGTTCAGATATCTTTGCTACAGACATCAATGCCGGTTCGGCGGGCGACGTCACTCTGGTTGCCGGTGATGCGATATCGGATACCAACTCGGCAGATGCAAATGTACTGACGGCTGATTTTCTTTCGCTGACATCTGTAAACGGCACTTCTCTTGATACGACCATTTCGTCGCTGGCGGCATCAAATTCGACAACCGGTAACATCAATATTGAATCAGACGGGTCTTTCGCTGTAACAGGGACAGGTGTGAGAGCACTCAACGCTGATGGAGATATTCGACTCATTTCGCTTTCGGGAGCGATTACGTTGGATGCCTCAGTTAGTGCGACAAATGGTAACATATTGCTTCAGGCGATAGATGAAATCTCGCAAAATGCAGGTGGCAACATCTCAACTGGCGGAATCGGAAATATCGACGTTTATGCCGCAGGGTCAGCAGCAGGTGACCTCACGATGGCTGACGGAACTCTGGTCTCCACCGTCGACGGAAATATCTTCTTTCAGTCCTTTGGAGGCAACGTTCTGCTGAGTAATCTTCGATCTACCACGGGGCAGATAACTGTCAATGCTGTTCGGGGAGCCATCATCGATAACACAGCATTGGAAGGCTCTAACATCAATGCTACAGGTCAGGTCGCACTGAGAGCTCGCGATGGCATAGGTGTCACAGGTGTGGGTGACATTGATACGACGATTGAGACTGGCTGGTTTGAGAATGGCCTGTCGGGCAATATTTTTGTTCAGGAAAGTGATGGGCTTGTTGTTAATAGTTCTGGAGCGAGGAACTTCAATACCTCAGGCGGCATCAGCCTGAGAGTTAGCAATGGCGATCTCGAGATTCTGGCCGACATGTCGACGGGAGACGGAGAGTGGGAGCTCGCTGCCGATACCGGAAGCGTTACTGTGGCGGCGTTTGTGTTTGGCGCAGGGCGTGGCTCCGTCACGGGAATCGCGATCACGCAAAATACAGGAGGAAACTTGTCGGCCGTTGGTGATCTCGACGTCATTGCGACCAGCGGCAACATTGTTATGGCGGATGGAACTTCATCACAGTCGTTCATGGATTCAACGATCCGGTACCAGGCAACTGGGAGTATTGCTCTCAGTCAGTTGATGAACCTGTCGGCTCCTGCGGGTGGGCTTACGGAAGCGATTGTTGTCATTGCAGACACTGACCTGAATGGTACAGGTGCCATTACTGACAACACATCAGCCGAGACGGCAAATATCGTGGTTGCCGATAATTCTTCCGGGTGGGTTCGAATGAGATCTGCCGAGGGAATTGGAGAAACTGGCGCGGGTGATATTGATACAATTGCTCATTCCATAACAGCAACTAACTCGACGTCAGGATCTATTGTGATCCATGAAGCCAACGCCTTGTTTTTTGCTCACGGAACAGGTGCAGAGACTCATTCAGGAAATGGAAACATCAATATTGATGTAGACGCGGGCTACCTAAACGTAAGTTCGGCAATCATCGCACATGGCACTGGAAACATCTCGTTGAACGCAGATGCAGGAAACGTCATCTTGTCAGCGGCCGTCAGTACAACTTCGGGGTCGATCTCGATAACCGGCGATGCAGTGAGTCAGAATCCGGGCGGTGACATTTCAACGGGCGGGACTGGGACAGTAAGTGTCGCATCTGATGTCGGCGACATAGCGATGACGAACGGAACAGCCACAACGTCGGTCAACGGATCGATTAGCTATACCGCAGCCGGAAACATCGCCCTGAGTCGGTTGGTAAGCACCAACGCCGCAATCAATGTCACGGCAGACAGTGACACCAATAACTCAGGAGCAATTACGGACAATCTGGCGGATACCGATGGAGGTACGGCTGGCGAGCAGGGCATTAATCTGAGCACATCCGGAACAGCCACTCTGATGGCAGCCCAGGGGATTGGAACCGCTGGAGATGGAGATATTGATGTCTCCGGCGGATCTCTGGAGATTTCGGCCGGCGCAAGCAATGTGTTTCTTTCGGAATCGAACACAATTTCGTGGCTGAATTCCTCCTTCGGAACGGTCACACTGAGCGGCGGCACTTTCCATGTCGGCAGTCTGCAGAGTCTGTCAGGAAACATTGTCGTTGCTGCGGGAACACTGGGTGGCTCCGGCACAGTGCTGGGTTCAGTCACCGCGCAGAACGGCGCCACGGTTGCGCCCGGGTTGAGTCCCGGAATTTTGAATACCGGAGATTTCGAACTGGAAGCTGGAGCCGACCTTGATATCGAAATCAACGGGACCACCGTTGGCACACAGCATGATCAGGTGAACGTGGCCGGCACTGTAACGCTAGCCGGCAATCTGAATCTCTCGGGAACCTACATTCCGGCGGGCGGCGAGACATTCACAATCATCAATAATGATCTTGTCGACACGGTCTCCGGAGTCTTTGCTTCCGTCACCGGGGGCACTGATGTGAACGGAGGCACTCTGCAGGAAGGCGACCTCATCAGTAACCTCCTCGGCACGGCGATGACGGCCCGTATCAGCTATTTGGGAGGGAACGGCAACGATGTGGTTCTGACTGTGCTTCCCTCAACTTACAGTTTCTCGGCCGCCAGTTTTTCGATAGCTGAAACGAACGCCAATTTTACGAACTCCAATATCGTCGTTCTGAATCGGACTGGTTCTCTGGGTGCTGAAACCGTGAGCGTCCAGATTGCTGCAGGAACTGCGACGGCTGGTTCGGACTTTGTGGCAGAGACAGTCAATGTCGTTTTCGGCGCGGGGCAGACGACGGCGTTTGTTTCAGTACAGATTCTCGGCGACCAGATCGTCGAAACCAACGAAACTATCTCTTTGACGATCGTTGGATTTTCCGGCACAGGCGTCGCCGGAGGGACGAATCCAACGTCCGAGGTTTCGATCACGAACGACGATTCGGCTGTGCTAACGATTGCCGGAGTCACTGCTGCCGAAACGGACTCGGGCTCGTCCCTGTTTCAGTTCAGCGTCACACTGTCAGCAGCCGTGGAAGACGGACTATCGGTTATGTTCTCCACATCCAATGGTACGGCGACGGCTGGTTCTGACTACACGGCCATCATCAACGGGGTGTTGAGTTTCGCGGGGACTCTGAATGAGACCCAGACGATCAATGTGACCGTGTTTGGGGACACGACGTTTGAAGCGACCGAGTTCTTTACTGTCGCTCTCGGAGCCATTACAACAACTGACACGGGGATCAATGTCGGAACCTTTCTCAGTACAGCCGGAAGCCCGGCGACTGGAACGATTACCAACGACGACACTCCACTGCTGGCTGTTCTGCAGGGCGGAAGTCTGATAATCTCAGATGAAACCGTCAGTGGTCAGAATGACAGCATCTCAATTTCGTTCGACGGCGGAACAAATGAAATCGTGATCACGTCTGCCGGCGCTAATCTGGGAACCGGCTCAGCGACCGTCTCAAACACACTGAGATTCGCTGCTGCGTCTGTGACGGATACCATTTTCGTGACGACGCGTGGTGGTGACGATGTGCTGTTTGTCGACTACAGCTCCGGTGATCCCGTTACAGGGACGGGTGGCATTGTGTATAACGGCGGTCCAGGAGGAAATGACGGACTGTCCGTTCTCGGCAACTCCGTCATTAATGCCACCTACCGTCCGGATGTGGCTGTCACTGGCAATGGCTTCATTGATCTGGGCAACGCGCTGACAGGAAACGTCGTCACCGGAAGCTTTGACCGCGTGACTTTCTCCGGCCTTGAACCGGTCGATATCAGCGGAATGGCCACGGCCACCGTTGTGCTGCCCGGACTCGATGATCTGCTGACCGTTGCTGATGGGACCGACTTTTTCTCAGGCGGCGTCAACAACGCACTTCGCGTGTCCGGCACCTCTGACGCCGTCGCAATCGAAACGGCAGCGTTCTGGAACAATACGCACCTCGTGATCGATACTGTCACCGGCGGTGGTGACGGAGATGATCTGGTGATTATCTCCGGTGGCGCTAACGGCCATAATAATGCTTCAATCTCCGTGCTGGCTGGCGCCGGTGCTGAAGAGATCCGAATTACCAGTGATGCGATCACAACCACCGCGAATCAGACTTATCAGGGCGCAACAACTCTCAGTTCCGCGTCGAATACCGTGACTCTGAATGGTGCCAATATCACGGTCCAGTCATCACTGCGCAGCCTTGTGGATGGGGAAGAATCGCTTGATGTGAATGCTTCGGGTTCGCTGACCTTCAACGGTGCCGTGGGTGACAATGCACAACGACTCAGCAGTATGACGTCCTCATCCGCATCGCTGGCGATCAACTCAACTATGACTGTAGTGAATAACATCGCCATCACGACGAACACTCTAAGCATTGGGGGAGCAGTAGCCGGTGGCGGAACACTTTCGGTTGCACAACTGACAAACGGAACCACAATCGGGATCGGAGCGGGCGCAGTGGGCACCCTTAATCTTGACGCCGCTGAACTTGCTCTGTTGACCGACGGATTCACCGCCATTGTGATCGGCGATGGAACGGGCGACGTGGACGTGAATACTTCGAACTTCTCTGACAACCTTACAGTCAACGGAGCCAATATCTCGGTCACAGGTCTCAATGCTGCTGCAAACAGTGTCACACTGAACGCAGCGCAGTCGATCACGGACGGTGACGATGTACCGGTAGATATCATCGCGGGAGCCCTTGTGCTGTCTGCAGGTACCGGAATCGGCACGGCGGCAAATCAGATTGAGACCACCGTGACTTCTCTGCGAGCAACAAACTCCACGTCGGGTGGAATCTTCCTGCGAGAAACCAGTGGCCTTCAGATCATCGGCTCAGGAGTTCAGACGCAGGCCGGAAACGGCGATATTCGTATTGATGTGGTCGCAGGTGATTTGGAGGTCAACGCTGCTGTCACCGCCGACGGCGCTGGCACCGTGACTTTGACGGCAGGTGAAAATATTGAACTGGGTGCTCTGGTCAGTTCAACCTCCGGCAATTTAACGTTGACAGCCGACAGTGATCTGTCCAATACCGGAGCGATTATTGACAGCACGGTGGCGGAATCAGCACTTCTCAGCACGACGGGAACGGCATTCCTATCAGCCGCCACAGGGATCGGTAGCGGAAACGCCATCGAAACCACCGTCAACATCCTCGATGCTCATAACACGCTCTCCGGCAACATCGAAATCTCCGAAACCGACTCCATCAATGTCCAGCGGATTCTTCAGGACGGAGATGACTCCATCTCACTCATCGCCGCAGGAAACATCGAGATCCTGGCTGCGGGCACGGGAGTCATTATCGACGACTCCGCCAATGCTGATGGAAACGCGGACATCCTCCTCAGGTCGACCGCTGGA
>JBPOIW010000102.1:0-1538 GCA_052034165.1 Planctomycetota bacterium
GTGCTACACCGCGTTTCATGGGCGGAAGAGCAAAACGACCGAGTTACGCGGAGTTGGCAGCAATCGTTGTGGAATTGCGTGCTGAGGTTGTGCAATTGAAGGCTCGGATTGTTGAGCTGGAGAAGAAGAATCCCACGCAGCGACTTGATGAGTCGTATTCTGTGAAAGCCGAGGAGAAGCGACAGCAGCAGGATGAAGAACAGAAATCCGGCAAGTCGAGGCCGCATGGTTCGCATGGTGATCAGCAGGCTTCTGAGCGTCGCGGTCGCAAGCCGTCCCAGGAAAAGATCGACCACGCCAATGCCCATGAGCTGGTTCTTCCGGAAGGCTTCAATCGGGCGCAATGCACTCCTTCGATTGATCGACCGGTGTGGCGAATTCGAGATGGCAAAGCCGTTCTGGTTGTGTATGAAATCTACCGCGGCCCCAATGGCGAACAAGGCTCGATCGACGGAGTTAAGCCGCTGACGGAGTTCGGTCTTGAGATTCACGTGGCGGTTGCATTTCTGGTGTCGATCGTTGGTCTTTCGATGGACAAAGTGTGTTCTCTGCTGAAGTTCTTCTGGCAACTGGAACTTTCGAAGTCTCAGGCCGACACTCTGTTGAATCAGTTGTCTCGTCATTGGACGAAGGAGTTTGAATCGTTGTGCCAGTTGCTGGCCGTCAGTGCGGTGGTGCATACCGACGAGACCAGTTGGAGTCAGAACTCGGCGTGGGCGTTTCTGTCTGAGAAGTCTCGCGTGTTGATCTTTGGTTGTCGTAAGGATGCCAGTACGCTGGCTCAGATTCTGCCGAAAGACAGCTTCGCCGGAATTGTCGTGAGTGATGATGCGGCGATCTATCAGGGATTTTCTTTATCGCAAAAGTGCTGGGCTCATTTGCTTCGCAAAGCAATTCGTTTCACTCTGCTCGAACCGAACAACAAGGAATATGACTCATTTCTCAAGGGCCTGCTGTCCGTGTATCGCAAGGCCTGTAAAGCCTCGATCGATCAGCGATTGAAGGACGCCGGCCGCACAGTTCGCGTGGCGGAACTTGTGGATGAATTGTCGGAACTGTGCGTGGGACGCTGCGGAAATGCCGACGGTGTCCGTAAGTGGACCAATGAAACGGAACATGAGTTCGACAATCTCGTGCATGAAGTTTCGCGGCTAATGTGCAATGAAGAACTGTTTACGTTTGTTCTGCATCCGGAAGTGGAAAGTACCAATAACGAAGCCGAACGATCTCTACGCTCGGCCGCTCTGGATCGCAAAACCGGCCGCACAACTAAAACACTTCGCGGGGCGCAGCGTCGCACGATTCTGGTGAGCGTGCTGGAATCTTTGAAGCTGCATCTTGCCGAATTCACTTTGACCAGTGTTCAGGCCGAAGTTGAAAGCTGGTGGAAAACAGGCGAAAGCCTGTTCTCTCGGCTCGCAAAAAACTGCGGCCTCGATCCGCCCACCGAATCACGGCTCAATAACCTGATCCCACTCCCCAAAGCCGCGTAACCAAGACGCCGACGATGGGGTTTCACGGAGAAATGGACGGCTACT
>JBPOIW010000161.1:0-5494 GCA_052034165.1 Planctomycetota bacterium
TGGCCGAAGCCGTTTCAGAATCTGCGGTCAACTCGGGAAACCGAGCTGATGGAGATCTATCCGTCACATGTGGTCGTCGCATGGATCGGACATTCCGAGAAAGTCGCTCGCAAGCACTATCTCCAGACGACTGACGCCCACTTTGCCAAAGCAGTGGCCCCACCAGTGGCCCCGCAGGCAAGCGAAATGATGCAAACTGACAAACCCATCAAAGCAAAAGACCGCGAAAACACTCAGGTTTTTCGCGGTCCTTCAGATGACTTCGCTTCGTTGCGCGACAATAAGTTACCCCGTAGGGACTCGAACCCCAACTGACAGTGCCAGAAACTGTAGTGCTACCAATTACACCACGGAGTAGTTTGCCAATCGAGTTGCCTCGATTGGCGGGCGGAATGTAACAGTGAATTCTGATTGTGTAAAGCGCTGGTTTTAGGAACTTCCCTGAGCTTCCGTAAGCGGGATTTTCGGGAATCAAGACGCTCAAACGCCACCTTCGAGGACAGTACCTGTCAGAAAAAGTTCGACAGCGATCAGGCAGACGGATGAATTTTTCCCGGTTATTGAATTCTGGTCCATGCGGTGACTTCGTATGGCCTCCGGGCCGGGCCTGTGAATACTGACAGCGATTGCCTTCGGTTTCCGCGAAGAATCTCTTTTGGTCGTTCCTGAAGCTTACTGCTTCTTTGGCAATGCATCCGGAGCTGCCAGCTCGGATTCAAAACTCCGCTGCGTTCCCGGGCGACTCAGCCGTACGGCTCGCACATCCATGACTGCTCCCCCGGGTTTTGATTTTGGGATCAGCTTCAATGTCACCGTCTCATTGGCAGGCAGTTCGACAGTGCCGACGGTTCTCCAGATGAAGTTCTGAAAGTGGCCCGTCTCCTCGACAATAAAAGTCGTGGATTCACTGCCGACCTGAACATCCACCATGCTGCCACCATGCCCGGAGCCGCAGCCTTGCAGAATGTCGATCTCATAGGAGCCCTTTTCGGACGTTGACAACTTCCATTCCGCCGTCGCCTTCACGTTACTCCAATAACCAACCGTGTTCTTGTGAGGCTGTGGCTCGTATCGCAGATTCTCCCCGGCCGTCGTGGCCAGCTTTGCGGGGAGAAAGATCAAACCGTCTTTCGAAACTTCGGTCACGGTTGATCCATCAAAGAGGACCGGCGGACCATCAAGTTTGATAATCAGCACATCGCCACCTTCCGCCGCCGGTTTTCCGTGGCGAATAATCCAATGGTCAGGTTCTGGCTGAAGAGTAATCTTTGATTCGGAATTCGACTGCCAATGTATGGACTGCACAACATTTGCCAGCCGCGGAATCTTCAATGATGCATCGTCCGTCGCCACTTTAATCTCTGTGTAGAGCGAGTCGCCCCCGGCGTACAGTTTCAGATTTTCGAGGCCCGAGATTTCGAAGCGAGCAGCGTCCCTGGGAATGCCTTTCGTTAAGTCATCCGCAGACACCACCAAAATGCATGGGTTTGACAGGAGAAGCACTAAAGGCGTGAGAAAAAACGGCAGTCGGTGGAGAAGTTGAAGCATCATGTGTCGTGGCGTTTTGAATGATTGACGGTGGTGGAGAGCTGAATCAGAAGACTCAGACCGAGTCATACTCTTTTTCCCTTCCCGGGTCTAATCGGAAAGCCGGAATCGCCACTCTGGATGTGGTCGTAGTGTTCTGTCACGAACAAGATATGGGGTTCAATGCGAGCCGACGGAGCGGCTCGACTACGTAGTTTCGCCGCTCCGTCGGCGAAAATGGGATCCACCGGTAGCCTCCAAATTAAAACTTGACGAGCCAGCTTGTGTTCTTTCCAGACCAAGAAATGGGGTTCAATGCGAGCCTACGGAGCGGCTCGAGTACGTAGTTTCGCCGCTCCGTCGGCGAAAATGGGATCCACCGGTAATCCCCAAATCAAAACTTGACGAGCCAGTAGAAGTCGGCATGTCATTTCTTGCCCGGCGCGACGCTCGGCCCGACATGTTTGATCCCTGCAGAGGCGCAAACCTAAGGCGAATGTGTCGACGTCCCGCGTGTGTGATGGCGGTAAATGATTCGTGTGGCAGGATCTCCACTCCGGAAAAGAAAGGTGGTGCGCAGAATCGACAGGCCCGCGAACATCGATAGACTGGTGCGATACAACATGACCTCACTGACCTTGCCCGCATCCCCATCCCGCAGTCGCGAGACTCACGTCATGGCGTTTCTGAAACGTATCAGCAATGAAGCCGTTGAGGTGATTCCTCTGCGGGACGGAACGACGACGATTGGCCGCTCACGACTCTGTGATCTCAACCTGCGATCTCCAGTAGTCAGCAAGATCCATGCGGTGATTGAGTGTAGTTCTGGCTCTTGCATGCTCAGAAATGAAAGCTCCAAGGGCACACTGGTCAACGGGGACATCTTCCAGGGGACTCGACAACTGGTGTCGGGAGATAAGATCCGAATAGGCTGGGAGGAACTCACCTACTTTGATGCGGCAACTCCGGACAGCGACGGAGATTCGGACTGGTCACTCCGTCCGGCAGGCCGCCCCGGTGATCCGGATGATTCAATCAGCCATAAGACGGCTCGTCCCGGTCGTGCGATTCGCGTTGAGTCGGCCGCCTGTATTGCGGAAGACAAAGTACGTGGAGAAATTTCGCTTCGGGATCAGTCCATCGCCAGTCTCGCCACGACTGATTCGGTACGAAAGCTCTCGCAAGTGTTACGGTTGAGCAGGATTATTCGTGACCGCGGTGAACCAGATCAGGTGGAAGCCGCTATCGTCGCTCTGTATCAATTCTTCCCGCAGGCCTCTCAAATCGTTCTTGCCAGGGAAACAGTCCCCGGCTTTCAGGCTTTTTCGGTCAGTTTGGCGCATTGTCGAGCAGCGTCCTCGCCGGCGATGGTGTGTGATGATGTGATAATGCAGACGGCCAGAATGAACAAGTGTTTTCTGCTGGCCGATCAGTGGCGCAATGAGCCCGGCGAAAAACCTCGTTTGTCAGCGATGGGACGCGTTTCTCTGATGTCAGTCCCCATCCAGACGGCTCAGGGAAACTGCTATGCGGTCCTGCAGATGATCTCCGGAGATCCGGGCCCGGAGTTCGATATGGGTGATCTGGAGCGACTCGTTATCCTGGCCCAGTTGCTGGCGATCGTCGTGCCAGTGCCATCTTCGCGATAACGACGGGCTCGACATGAGATTCATGCGTCAGGCTGATACACTACCAGCTCGCACGGAACTGATGGAATCGTTGGACGGTTTCGCCACTGAGTGCAAAACAGTCTGATGACCAGTTTGAGTGTTGGCCGCCACGGGAGACTTCATGAACGAGCACGTCCATTCTGTTGCCGACGTGCTCGGTCCTGGAGGTGTGATTGCTCGCAGACTGCCCGGTTATGAACCGCGGCCCGAGCAACTGGCCATGGCCGAAGCCGTCGAAAACGCGCTGGCCAACAAGAAACATCTGATCGCAGAAGCCGGCACCGGCGTCGGCAAAAGTTTCGCCTATCTGATCCCCGCAATTCTGTCCGCTCAGGGAAATCAGGGTGACGCCACCGAGGGAAAAAAGAAGAAGCGAGTCATCGTTTCGACACATACGATCAGTTTGCAGGAGCAGCTGATCAATCATGACATTCCGTTCCTGCAGTCTGTCCTTCCGGTGGAATTCTCGGCAGTCCTGGTCAAGGGGCGAGGCAACTACATCAGCCTGCGAAGACTCGACAAAGCCGTGCAGCGATCATCGCAGAAGTCGATGTTCGAACCCGAAGGTCAGCGAGATCTGGCGCGAATTCGACAGTGGGCTCATACCACGAAAGATGGCAGTCGATCGGATCTCCCGTTTCAACCGCGGCCGGATGTCTGGGATGAAGTGCTGAGCGATCATGGAGATTGCCTGCGCAAGAAATGTCCGAACCATGCCGACTGTTTCTACTACGCCGCGCGAAGGCGAGTCTGGAATGCCGACCTGCTGATTGTGAATCATGCACTGTTCTTTTCGGACCTGTCATTGCGCCGTGATGATGCCAGTATTCTGCCGGAATATGATACGGTCATTTTTGATGAAGCTCACACTGTCGAAGCTGTGGCGGCCGATCATCTGGGTTTGTCCGTTTCAGAAGGCCAGGTCGATTATTTGCTGAATCGACTTTACAACGACCAGTCGCAGCGTGGACTGCTGGTGACGCACAGCCTTGTGGATGCTCAAAAGCAGGTCCAAAAAATTCGATCCGAAACGCTACGATTCTTTCAGGACGTTGGGGACTGGGCCGCTCGTTTCTGCAAACCAAACGGCCGACTTTCCGGACCGATGGAGATCGACAATCGACTTTCCCCGGAGCTGACCGCGCTGGCGATTATGATTGCGGAGAAAGCGGCCACTGCGAATTCGGAAGCCAATCAGGTCGAATTGCAGTCGGCTTCGGATCGCTGCAAAATTCTGGCGGATAATCTGCTGTCGTGGACTCGGCAGAGTGTTGGCAATTCCGTGTTTTGGGTCGAAAAAAGCGGCGTTCAGAAGAATCGTCTGTCATTGATGAGTGCTCCGATCGAGGTTGGGCCAATCCTTCGAGAATACCTGTATAACAATGTCCCGTCGGTGGTGATGGCCAGTGCAACACTGGCGACTGGGACGAAGGATTTTGGGTTCTTTCGGTCGCGAGTTGGCCTGACTGAGGGCAAGGAAACTCGCCAGGGCAGTCCGTTCAATTACGAGAAGCAGGCGCGCCTGATTCTGTCGACCAATATGGCGGACCCGGCAACCGATCCGAAGCGATTCGAACAGCAATGCTGCGATCGTATCAAGCGACACTTGTTGGAAACCGAAGGCCGCGCGTTTGTTCTGTTCACCAGTTACTCAATGATGCAGAACTGTGCGGAACGTCTGACTGGTTGGCTGGCTCAGAACGATCTCTCTCTGTACTGCCAGGGAAAAGGTTTACCTCGCACAGCGATGCTGGAACGGTTTCGCGCCGATGAACGAGCGGTCCTGTTTGGAACGGACAGCTTCTGGCAGGGCGTGAATGTCCCCGGCGACGCGCTGCAGAATGTGATTATTCCTCGACTGCCTTTCAGTGTGCCCGATCATCCGCTGCTGGAAGCTCGTCTGGAGGCGATCAAAGCGCGGGGAGGAAACCCGTTCCGAGATTATCAGACGCCCGAAGCCATCATCAAACTCAAGCAGGGCTTCGGCCGATTGATTCGTCATCGAAATGATACGGGGCGAGTTGTCGTCCTGGATCCTCGAGTTCTGACGAAACCCTACGGCCGCCTGTTTATCGCAAGCTTGCCCAAGTGTCGTCTTGAGATCGACAACGGAGAATCGATTGAACCTGTGATAGAAGAAGGACCTTAAAATGGTTTACCGCCCAGCCGGAGGCGTTGGCCAGCACAAATGGCGGCGACTTCGGATGGGCGGTGAACGCGGTTAACGCATTCGTTCGATCAAATCACCTGAACTCCTCCAACGCATGAACGCATCTTCCGCTCCTGGATATCGCACT
>JBPOIW010000207.1:0-2640 GCA_052034165.1 Planctomycetota bacterium
ATCTTGACCTGTGGCTGAAGCCACAGGCTATCAAGACACCGCAGATCCGCAGCGAATCGCAGAGAGATCCGCGACGTTCCTTTTCCTTGCGGATCACGGATCGGGCTTGAGTTGTCGGTCGGAGATACTCAGAATGCCCGGGTGAATGTTGCTGCGACCATACGCGAGGAGAACGCCGGATGTTGTCAATTCAGAGGGCTGCACTGAAATTGTGTGACGGCGTTTCTCGACGAACAGCGATTCAGGTCGGCGCGCTGGGCCTGGGAGGCCTCAGTCTTCCTCAACTGTTGCGAGCGGAATCGGCGCCCGGAAAACGGTCAACGCACAAGTCGGTCATCATGGTCTTCCTGCCGGGCGGCCCGCCTCATCAGGACATGTTCGACCTCAAGCCGCTGGCTCCTGTTGAATATCGCGGTGAGTTTTCCCCGATTCATTCCAACGTGGAAGGCATCGAAGTCTGCGAGCATATGCCATTGCTGTCGCAGCGCATGGATCAGCTCGCGGTGATCCGAACGTTGGTCGGTTCGGAAGGCCAGCACTCAGCGTTTCAATGCATGCACGGGCATCCTCATTTGAATCAACCGGTTGGCGGCTGGCCGTGTTTTGGATCGGCGGTTTCTAAACTGCAGGGATCGGTGAACACAGAAGTCCCTGCAGCCGTCGCATTACAACCAAGAATTGGCGGCGCGTTCTGGTCGGATCCGGGTCAGGGCGGTTTTGCCGGAATGCGACACGCTCCGTTTGCGGCGAATGCTCCGGGCAGCAACGAGATGACGCTGACCAGCATGACGAAGGGCACATTGCAGAATCGCAGAGCATTACTTGGGCAGATGGATTCATTGCGTCGGCAATTGGACACCACCAATGTGATCGACGGCATGGATACGTTCTATCAGCAGGCGTTTGAAATCCTGACGTCCGGGAAACTGATCAACGCTCTGGATGTGGAGCAGGAAGATCAGGTCACTCGTGAAAAGTATGGCCGTGGTTCGAAGGAGCCGGCTGGATATGGTGATGCGGGCTGGATGCGGAACGAGGATTTGCTTGTCGCACGTCGACTGGTTGAAGCGGGCGCGAGAGTGGTCACGTTGTCATTCGGACGTTGGGACTGGCATGGTCAGCCGCATGGCACCAACTTCGATAACGCTCGCGATCATCTTCCGGCATTCGATCAGGCGTTGTCCGCGCTGCTGGATGATTTGAAAGAACGCGGACTGGATCGCGACACGTCGGTCGTGGTCTGGGGAGAATTTGGCAGAACTCCTCGCATCAACAACAAAGGCGGGCGAGATCATTGGCCGCAGGTTGGTTGTGCTTTGCTGGCCGGGGGCGGAATGAGAACCGGGCAGATCATCGGCGAAACGAATGCGCTGGCAGAGTATCCAACAAAGCGGCCGGTGCATTTTCAGGAAGTCTTTGCCACGCTGTATCATCGTCTGGGCATCGATATTGATCACTCCACGATCAACGATCTGACCGGGAGACCTCAGTATCTGGTCGACCACACGAAGTATCAGCCGTTGCCGGAATTGATTTGAAAGTCGACTGTTCCTTAGGATTAAAAACTCGTGGATGCAAAGCCGGTTCTTCAGCTTCGTCACGACAACGCAGCGTACTCCGTGGCGTTCTCGACCGACGCGGGATTACTGGCGACGGGCAGTCTGGATAAGTCGATCCGCATTTGGGAACTCCCGTCGGGAGCCATGAAGTATCAAATGAAGGGACACGGCGAAGCGGTTTGTACCGTCGTGTTTCAGAACGCAAATCAAACGCTGTTATCCGCCGGACTGGATCGCACGTTGCGAACCTGGAATCTTTCGAACGGAAAGATTCAGTCAACGATGTCGGGGCACTCGGCCTATTTGACCTGCATGGCCGTTCTGCCGGATGGAAACACTGCCGTTTCCGGTGCTTATGATAAAGACGTGATCCTTTGGGATGTGCCAGCCGGCGCTCCGCTGGCCACGCTGAAAGGTCATACCGACATTGTGAACACAGTGGCCTGCTCGCCGGACGGTCGATCTATCGCGTCCGGTAGCCATGACTTTCTGGTTCGGCTTTGGGATGTGGCCGCGCGGACTCAGACTCAACAATTGGGGCCTCATCCGAAGCCAGTGCAATGTGTTGCGTATGCTCCCGATGGAGCAACTCTTGCGGCGGCTGATGAGTCGCCGATCATTCGAGTATGGGAGATCGCGAGTGGAAAGACAGTCCGAACATTTGATGAGCACAAAGCGGCCGTGAAATGTGTGGCTTATTCACCGGATGGTCGCTGGCTGGCTTCCGGGAGTAACGATACTTCGATCATCGTCCGGGAACTGGTCACTGGAAATGTGGTCCACGTGCTAAGGAAACACCGAAACACGATTTACGGTCTGGCCTGGTCCGCTGATTCAACACAGCTCGCGTCAGCTTCTTTTGATCGGACGGTTTGTGTCTGGGATCTGCAGAACTCCTGAAGCCTGGTGGCCCGTCAAGTTTTGATTTGGGGGTTACCGGTGGATGACATTTTCGCCGACGGAGCGGCTCGACTACGATAGGGGTAGGGAGGGCTAATTGAATTCAGCTCCCCCTCCCTCCGAACCGGACTTGCGGATCTCCCGCATCCGGCTCTCCGGTTGATGGTCTTACCTTCGTGAG
>JBPOIW010000337.1:0-25186 GCA_052034165.1 Planctomycetota bacterium
ATCAGGTTCGTCCTGAAGGCCAGGGCTTCGCGATGCACGAACTTCTGACGAAAGAAGTTCGCCCCGTGACGGCGTGCGAAGTTGTCAGCAGTACACATTTCCCGGAATCGATGCAGGGAGACTTCCTGATCTGCAACGTGATCGGTTTCCTCGGGATCAAGCACTACCATCTGGAACGTAATGCCGAAAAGGGAACCGTATGGGGAGAACCCGCCGGGGCTGATCTCACCGTGACCACCATCAACGCCGATGGTTCAACGACGCTCGATAAATCACGCGGCTTGATGATGAGCGGCGATAAGAACTTCCGGCCTTCGGATGCGATCTTTGCCCCGGATGGATCGCTCTACATCAGCGACTGGCACAACGCCATCATCGGACACATGCAGCACAACGTGCGTGACCCAAATCGCGATCATGTTCATGGTCGCATCTATCGCATGACCGCCAAGGGCCGACCATTGCAACAGCCCGTCGCCATCGATGGTGAACCAATCGCCGCGCTACTGGAAAACCTGAAGTCGCCGGTCGATTCGATTCGACATCGCACACGCGTGGCGCTCAGTGAACGAGATTCCTCGGAAGTCATCGCTGAGACAAAGAAATGGATGGAGAAACTGGATCCGAACGACCCGGCGGATGCTCATCATCTGCTGGAAGCTCTTTGGTTGCATCAGCAGCACAACGTCAGAGACTATGAATTGATGGGCGAGCTGTTGAAGTCTCCGGACCCGCATGCTCGCATTGCAGCCAACACGGTCAAGCACTTGTGGTTCAACGTGGAACGCACCATGCGCGGAGGTATCATCGCCGCCGAGAAGATGGCAGCCGCCGAAAAGTCCGGCATCCTGAGCGACACGCCAGAACTGACGACCATTCGCATCGGTACAGTGCCCGAACGTATGCTGTACGATGTGACGGAATTGACCGTCAAGCCCGGGAAGAAGGTCAAGCTGACCTTCGCGAACCCGGACTTTATGCCGCACAATATTTTGCTCGTGAAGCCCGGCACAGAGAACGACATCGGCCTCAAGGCCACGGCATTGGGAGCTGGCGGATTTTCGGTCAGTTATGTTCCGGAGAGTTCTGATATTCTCTGGTCCAGCAAGCTGGTGGATCACGGCAAAGAGCAAGTAATTGAATTCACCGCTCCGACCGAAGAGGGAGCCTATCCGTACATCTGTTCGTTCCCCGGTCACCACCTGTTGATGCGAGGTACGCTCTATGTGACGAATGATCTCGAGCAGTTCCTCGTCAAGAATCCGAAGCCCGTCATCAAGACCACCGAATGGACGCTCCGAATGCTGCAGGATGATGTCGCTAGCGTCGGCGAGAATCGAAACTTCTTTCAGGGCCAACAACTCTTCGTCAAACTGGCCTGCGCGCAGTGCCACAAGATGACGGGTGCAGACCCGATTCCAGCCGCTCTCCACAACCACGTCAACGCCGGCCATTCCCACGGCCCCAGCCTCACCGTCGGCCCTGATCTGGCCGACGTCGTGAAGAAGCACAAAGGAGACGCAAAAATCCTGCTGCGAGAAATTCTGGAACCATCTCTAAATGTAGAAGCCAAGTATCAGAAGTACTTGTTTGAGATGGAATCCGGCGTCGTAGTCGTAGGAAATATCGTCGTGGAAGACGAGGAGACCGTCACCGTACAGACCGGCCCCACCGCCGATCAGCAGCAGAAGCTCGTCAAAAAGGAAATCGAATCCCGACGTCCCTCCCCCGTCTCCATCATGCCCACAGCACTGCTGAACACGCTCGACAAAGAACAAATCCTAGACGTACTTGCGTACCTGCAAGCCACCGGCAACGCGGATCATCCGGCGTTCAAGCAATTGAAGAAGTAGTTCTGCATGATAAACATCGTGGGCACCGGAAAAGCTTTCCGTGCCCACGAGCGGGTTGTTGATTTAATCAGCCGATGGGCGCTAGCCCCGGTTGTTTCCCCGAGCCCGAGGAAATGAGCGGAATTTCAATCGAGGCTTACACCTATCAACACCTAAAACCATCCTCGCGAAATTCGAATCCATCCGCCGCCTCGACAACCCAACCGCCCAGCAATAGCGGCGACTCTATGTGTGAGTGTTGGCATGCCCAGCACAAGTCGGCTGCGTTGTGCAGCCATGGAACAGCAATCTCTGTGGCGACCGAATGATCAGATCAGACCACAATTGAATTCGACTTTCTCTTTGGATCATTCCGGTCTTGTCGCGTATTTCCAACACGCCCTCCGTTCGCAGGTCTGCAATCACAGATTTGATAATCTCACTGTTGGCAGGTGTCTCGTTTGTGATTCTGCTGAACAGATCAGCATAGGGCAGCCGATCCGGGATATCGCAGATTAAACGGGGAAGTTGATAACAGGTTGTGAAAGAGCGGAATGCGGACGACGAATCATGTCATTGGACTGGGTTCGCAATAACGACCAGCAGTGCAAAGTGGCCGGGATTCCTCATTTCTTCAAACAATACTGCTTCAACGAAGAAGGCGCGCCTCGAGAAGACGGCCGCTTGGATAACCGAGTCGTACAGGAGTGGCCAGTACCGTCATCGGCCA
This sequence comes from Planctomycetota bacterium, assembly GCA_052034165.1. Classification (GTDB taxonomy): domain Bacteria; phylum Planctomycetota; class Planctomycetia; order Planctomycetales; family Planctomycetaceae; genus SXXK01. The sequence continues at coordinate 2,563 of JBPOIW010000337.1, forward strand.
TCGCTGATTGAGTGATTGAGTCGCCCGAGAGCAATACACCATCTGGTTTGACTCCTACTGCGCCTGAACTGTTCACTTCAGGGCAGATTCCGTGGCTCCCCGTTAAGGCAAGGTGAGACTAAGCAGCATGCGTCAACCTTCGGGAAAACCCTGATCGGAGAATTGATCTGATCTGCATAGGCGGAATGGTTGCCGTGAGATTGCCAAGGCTGCCTGAACGGGGTCGCCTTACGTAATCGAAAAAGGGTGCCCGGTCGAAACCACCAGCAGACTCTGTGGAGCTTGCGCAGTTTTTGTGCGCGGGCTGCGCTGGGGGTGGTTGTTTGAGACTGTTTTTTGTGCTTGGTTCTTAGTTCTTGGTTGGTTTGGTGACAGGCCGAAGGCGGGGACGAGGGTTGCTGGCGTGGTGATCTCTCACTGACGTTTCGGGTTGTGAAGAAGTCGAAGACGCAGAACAACCGAGGGCTAGCGCCCGGCGGCTGGTGATGCGATGAAGGGGTGAGGTCGACTGAAGTCGGCTCTGCGTATCGAGAGCAACAAACCAAGAACAAGGGACTGAACCGGACGCTGACGCGGTGCGAGTTGTGGAAAAGAAGGTCGACTGAAGTCGACTCTAAAAAAAAACTCACGAACGGTTGACTCAAGTCGACTCGACGAAAAGCACGCGAACAGCGAAGAAGCCCGGCCCAAAACATCTCATAACAAACACTTTCAGGAGGGTCGCTAAGGATTCGTACATCAACGCTCGACAGGATTTGAGTCATGGTGCTGGAGTTTCCGTTTAATCGCCGCAATCGTCGCCGATCCACGAAATCTGAACAAGTCGCGGATGTTCTGCTCAATGCCGTGCGGCAATCGAATGTGGCTCCCGGGAAGCGCCGAACGGCGCGAGCGAGTCAGGTGGCCGGGACGGCTCATCGCATTCAAATGCTGGAAGAGCGTCTGCTGCTGGCCGCGAATATCAATCTGGCCACGTGGGCCGGGACGCCGTTTCTGCTGGAAGCGTCCGGTTCGGCGGCCAATGCCACGATTACTCTGAAGAGCCGTACCGACAGTTCCGTGCTGACGACACAAGCTGTGAACAGCGCGACGGGATCGCTGACGATCACTGGCTCCAGCGGAGCTGATGATCTGTGGATCGACCTGAGCGGTGTCTATACAGAAAATGGTAGCGGCGACATCACAAAAGAGATCCCTGTTTCACTCGCCTTCACCGGCGGAGCCGGCAACGACTCGGTGAAGTTCACGGGAAACACGGCCGTTACGAATACTCTGTCTGTTATTGCCGAAACAATCACAATCGATGCGTCCGTCCGCGTCGATGCACCGAACTCCGTGAACCTCACAGCAACAGCCGACGCGGGCACCGTCAACGAAACAGGACTTCTCGCGGCTTCAACATGGACCAATTCGGCAGCGGTGACGGTCAGTGGTACAGTGACGAGTTCCGCGGTGACGCTGTCTGCCGCGACGAGCGGTGCGATCTCGACAGTCAGTTCCGGAAGCCTTGGCTCCGCCACGAACACCTGGACTGATTCAGCAGTCGTGACCATCAATGCCGGGGCCGTTGTGAAGGGGACCGGCAGCGTCACGATTCTGGCAGACCGAGCCACGACATATCTTGCGCAGGGGCGAAATGCGAAGAACGTGATTACTGGTGACACCAAAGTGGTCATCGGTGGTTCAGGGACTGCTGCTCAGATCACATCGGGCGGTGACCTTTCGATCAAAGCCGACAACCGCATTACGACCACGGCGAAAAGTCCCGAGCAGTCGATCGATCTGGGAGCACTCGGCTTTCCTGCCAACATTGCCGTTTCCGCCGCGCAGAACCTGATCACCGGCGACACGAAGGTCAGCATTACCAATGCGACGGTGACGCAAACGGGCTCGGGAAGCACCACGGTTGAAGCCAATCGTAGACTAGTCGCCACGGCTGAAGCGGAAACGGATTCTTTAACCTATGCGGTGATTCCGAACGGCAACACAGTTTCGTTGAATGGTACCTACGCCGCCAATCAGTTGTCGGGCAGCGTGATGGCGATCGTCACGGGCGGTTCGTTCACGACCGGCACCGCAACAGTCGCGGCCAATGATGACGCGACCGCCAGTGTCAAAGCTGGACTGACCGCGCGAACAACGAGCTTTGGGACGGCGTTTAACACGTCGTCATTGTCGTTTGGGGCGTCGATCGCGTTCAACTTGATCGGCGGATCAGGGCTGAGCGCCGCGTTGCGAACGGTCGACACTTTGCTGGGCACAAGTATAACTCCGGCCACAGCGTCGCAGACTCTCGCGTTGTTTGATAACACGGTCATCAATGTCACTGGTGCACTGGCTGTGACTTCAGATTCCGGCGCGCGAGCCAATGCGACGGTGAGCAATGCTGTGGAATCCAATGTCTCCGGCATCAGCGGGGCCACGGGTTCAGCAGCGTCCGGGATTGTCGCAAGCAACCTCATCAACAGTTCTTCAACCGCGATCGTCAAGCCGTTCGATCACAATAGCAGCGTCGGAACGGTCGCCCTCGCGGTAGGGCAGAAGGTGAAAGTCGCCACAGGGCACTCATCGGGCGGAGTTGTGGGTTCAATCTATGAGTTCATCGGTACGGTCGGCAACGTCAACCTGACCACTCAGAATTATACCAATGCGTCAAACTGGAAACTGGCGACCGCGGCGACAACGGCTGTTTCCGGTGCATTGAATATTACGGCCACCGACACCACAGCCGCCTTCAGCAACGCAAAGCTGGTTTCTTCGTCCACAGTGACCAACGACGGCGGCATGCGGCTGCTGCAGAATGGCATCAATCTGCTCCTGGACTACGACCATTCCAGCTCTGGTACCGCCGTGAGTTTGGCGTTTGGCGACAAAGTGCGAGTTCTCCAGGGATCAAACGCGGGCGGAACGGTTGGCAGCGTCTATGAATATCTGGGCGTGGCCGGGACGACGAATCTCACGACGCAAAACTACGCAGATCTGGATCTCTGGAAACCTGTGGATGGAACTGAATACATTCCTCAGGGAGTGAACCTGACGGATTCCAGCTCGGTCTCCGTCGGCGGCATTGTTGTACGAAACGACATCAAGTCTTCCGCCACTGCGACTCTGCTGAACGCGACGCTGGCTAACGCGGGTTCCGTGACTGTGCGAGCGGTGGAAGATGCGACGATCAAAGCCGAAGCCGATGCGACGGTTCAGTCATCCGGCGGCAGTGCGTTTGGCAGCGGGATGAGTCTTGCGGTGAACGGCGTGATCGCGACGAACACAGTCCTCAGTAATGCATCGGCTTTGATTGAAGGCAGCTCGATTACCACCAATTCGACGTCGCCAAACACTGGCAACGTATCGGTGGTGGCGGAGAATACTTCCACGATTGACGCGATCAACAAGAGCATCGTCACGGCCGGACAGAACGCGGTCGGGGCGACGCTGGCGTTTAATACGATTGGCTATGAGCCGCAGAATACTCTGTTCAGCTCGATCGATGCAATTCTTGGTACTAACATCGGTACTCAGACACCCGCAAAAACAAATGCCCAGATTGTAAACTCGCCGATAACGGCTGCCGGCGATCTGGAAGTCACGGCCACATCAACCGCCCGCATTGCATCTACGCTGAGCAACGAAGCGACATCTGCGGCCTCAGCATTGATCAATGCCAGCGGCATGTCGGTCGGCATGGTCGTATCATCGAACATGGTGTCGACCGATGTCGACGCGGCCATCAAGAGCACGGGAACAGCAATCGCCATCAGTGGCAGCAGTGTGACCGTCGCCGCGACGGATGACAACACGATCGAAGCGGAAACAACGCTGCTTTCTTCATCGACCACCACCAATGATGGTGGTGCGAGCCTGCTGAATAAGCTGGCGACACAGTTGCAGCAGGATTATGCGTATTCCAGCCTTTCGGGAACGAAGAGCCTGCAGTTCGGCGACAAGGTTCGAGTCGCATCAACTTATGGAACGGCAGCAGCCAGAGGTTTGATCTATCAATACATGGGGACCGATGCGTCGGTAAACCTCGGCACGACCGACTATACCAACTACGGCCTGTGGAAGAAGCTGAATGCTGTCAACGTGCTTCCGGTCGGACTGAATATCTCGGACTCGGATTCGATGGGCATTGGCGGCCTGGTTGTCAGAAACGACATCATCGCCGACGTCGACAGCGTGATTGAGAAAGCCACAGTGAACGCTGCGGGCAACATTGCCGTAACCGCCAATGGAACTCAGCAGCTGACTGCGTCCGCGGATGCCACAGCCAAGTCTTCAGGCGGAAGCGCGGTTGGAACGGGGACATCGCTGGCCGTTGGTGGTTCGATTGTCACGAATACGGTTCAGAGCGGCGCGGAAGCTCATGTGCTGACCAGCGATCTGACCACAACGAATAGCGGCCACGTGAGCGTCACGGCTGCGAACTCCGGCACGATCGAAGCGACGAATGCGACTGCGATCAGCAGTGGCAATCAGGCGATCGGAGTCACGTTGGCGTTCAACACCGTCGGCCATGAATCTCAGAATGTACTGTTCAATACTCTGGATGCGCTGATCAAGACGAATCTTGGCACTGCTCCAGGTGCGAACGCAACGGCCTTCATTCGAGACACCCCTGTCGACTCTGCTGGTGATGTGGAGGTGACCGCAACGGCCGGTTCCCTGATCACATCCGAGATCAGCAATGAGACGGCATCGGCCGCGTCCGCGTTGATGAACGCGAGCGGCATGGCCGTCGGGACAGTGCTGTCCAGCAATATGGTGAAGAGCGCTGCGTCGGCGAAAATTGAGTTCACGACACCCGGCAACGGCGAGGTCACGGCCGCTGGTGATCTGACCGTTGATGCTCAGGACGCTGCGGGGATTTCTGCGACTTCAAATCTCGATGTGACTTCGGAAACAACGAACGACGGTGGCATCAGCACGCTGCAGAACTATGTGGCTCAGGCACTTCCGAACGATTACAACTATACGAGCCTGTCGGGGACCAAAGATCTGGGCGGGCCGGATTTTCAGCACGAGACCACGTCGGGAACGCAGACGATCGGCCGTGGCACTCGAGTTATGAAACGCGGCACTAGCGGTGCGAAAGATCAGGTCTATTCGTACGTCGGAGTTGCTGCCGGATCGACGACCAGCGTTAATCTTGGGACAGAAGACTACTCAAACGCTTCGAAGTGGCAGCCGGTATATCGCCGGACGTCGCAGAAGGTTCGAGTCGCACCGGGGCATGCAGCGGGTGGAGCTGCAGGTGGTGTCTATCGATTTCTGGGCGCAGCTGGCAGCGTCAATCTGGGCACAGAGAACTACGGCAACACCGCGCGATGGCAGAGAATTGATCAGGATGCCACGCTCGCCGACTTTATTCCGTCGTTTGGAAACATCACGGCTTCGGATGCCACCGGAGTTGGCGTGCATATTGTTCGCAACGATGTTGTCAGCAGCGTCGTCGCAAATATCAACAAGACCGATCTGACGGTCAGCGGCGACATTACCGTCAATGCGATCGAGAAAGCAGACCTGCAAGCTGCAATCGAGAGCACAGTCACTGTCGCCGGGGGCAGTGAATTTGCAGACTCGACAGTGCTTGGCGTGAACGCGACAGTGGCCAGCAATCTGGTACTGAGCTCCGCATCCGCCACGATCACCAACAGCGTCATTACAACACCATCCAGCACGGCCGGTGCGGATGTCACGGTCTTTGCCGAAAATCGTTCGGGCATTGAAGCGACCGTCAACAGCAGCACGGAGAGCGGCGGCCCAGGCTCCGTAGCGGCCGGAGTGACTCTGGCCTTCAATACGCTGGGTTATGAATCTCAGAACGTGCTGTTCGACACCGTGGACGCACTTCTGGGAACCAGCATCGGGACGGCGCAGCCGGCCAAAGTCGAAGCGGCCATTGTCGACACGCCTGTGAATGTTTCCGGGGATATCTCCGTTACCGCGGACAATGAGGCCTCGCTGAATGCAGCGTTTGGAAGTGAAGCCACGGGCGATTCGGCCGCCAGCATTCTGATCGCCAGCAATCTTGTGCAAACAGACGCTGATGCTGCCATTCGCTTTACGTCTACCGCCGGCGCGGTTACAGCGGGTGGTGATATTACCATCGACGCCAAAGACAAAGCGGCCATCATCTCAGGAGTCACAGCGGTCACGGGTGGCGACGCGGGGCCGTCGTATTATCGAGAGACGCTGACGAATGCACTTCGCCCGCTGAACTCTCCGACCTTCAACTTCATCAGCTCGGACGCGACGCAGAACCTGGCGTTCGGCAACGTGGTGAAAGTTGCGAAGGACCACGAAGCGGGCGGTGATCCCGGCTATTACTACAAGTACATGGGGACGAACGGCGCAGTTGATCTGAGTGAAGCAGACTACACTGATAAAGGCTATTGGCAGTTGCAGGTTCCATTCTCGGTACCAGCGGCACTCGACGTAGGCGACAACGAAGGCCTGGGTGTTGGTGCACTTGTTGTGCGAAACGATGTGCGATCAGATGTCGACAGCAAGCTCAGCAAAGCGACCGTAAATGCCGGAGGGAATGTCACGGTTCAGGCTATTGAAGACTCGTCCGTCCACGCATTGATTGACAGCGAAGTCACAGCGAACGGCAGCAGTGCATTCGGCGAAGACACGTCGCTCGCGGTGAATGCAGTGATTGCGACCAACCTTGTTCTTTCAACCACCGATGCTTTGATTGAAGACAGCACCGTCACAACGACCGCCGGTGGTGGCGGCAATGTGACCGTCAACGCGGAAAACACGGCACTGATCAATGCCAGAACGCTGGCATCAACCAGCGCGGGAAATACCAGTGGCACAGGAACATTGGCCTTCAATACAGTCGGCTGGGCAGCTCAGAATCTGCTCTTTAACACTGTCGATGCGCTGCTGGGTGCCAGTGCAATTGGCAGCGAGCAGCCGGTCAAAGCTTCGGCCGTTATTGAAGATTCCACGATCGATGCCGACGGCGATGTGAGCGTTACGGCCACTTCGGAAGCGACGGTGAAGGCTCTGCTGAGCAATGAGTCGACGTCGAAGGCGGCTGCCATCCGAGGTGGTGAAGCATTAGCGGTCGGAGTGGCGATTTCCTCAAATCTGGTCAGCAGCGACGCCGAAGCGATTGTTCGATCGACAACAGCAACTCCGATCAGCGTGACGTCCGGCGGCACGATGACCGTTCACGCGAGTGACACGGCGAAGATCGATGCGAAAAGCAAACTGGCGGCCATAGCCAGCACCTCGCAGGATCTGGGAATCGGTCTGCTCATGCAGGCACTGGTCGACAATCACGGGCTCGACTTCACCGATCGCTCCGGTACTCGTAATGTTCCCAATGGCAGCTATGTCTACGTCGACGACGCGGATTACACATCGAATGAAGTGCCGGAGGAAGTGACGAAAGGGCAGCGAGTTCGTCTGGAATTCGACACGAACGGCTTCAGTGCGGGAGACGTTCTCGAATACACCTCAAGCACTACCCTGACTGATGGCGTGGATCTGGATGAGCAGAATTACTCAGACTCCGCCAAGTGGCGCAAGGTGAAAGGGAACGCGGGCGATATCTACAAGTATGTCGGCACGACCGGCAGCATTAATCTGGGGACGGAAGACTACACCGTCACATCGAAGTGGACGAAAGTGTCCACAGCGTCTCCAACAGACATCATCCCCGGGCTTCAGTTGAATCCTTCGTCGTCCAGTGCGACGGCGTTCGGCATGCTGGTCGTTCGCAATGATGTTCGCAGCGACGTGGACGCTTTTCTTGAAAAAGTGACGGCCAGCGCCGGGGACGATCTCACGATCCGCGCCGATGAGTCAGCAACGATCAAAGCGACTGACATCAGCAAGGTTTCGGCGAAAGGCGGCAGCATCATTGGTGAGGGCACATCCATTGCCGTGGGCGGAGTTGTCGCGACGAATCTTGTGAAGTCGGCTGCTGATGCGTATGCCAAGACCAGTTCGTTAACCACCACTGGTTCCGGCGATGTGATCATTGATGCCAACAACGAATCGAAGATCGACGCGCTGATCAAATCAACAATTGAATCCAATGGTGTCGGCGTGGGCATTACGCTCGCCTTCAATACTGTTGGCTGGGATGCTCAGAACTTCCTGTTCAACACGGTTGATGCCATCGTCGGCAATACGCTCGGGACGAAGTCTCCTTCCACTACAAAAGCGTGGACTCTGAACACCACGATTGATTCGGCCGACAAGATCACCATCACGGCGGATTCAGACGCTCGCATTGATGCACGGATTGCCAACAGCAGCACTTCGATCAGCGCGACGCCGGCAGGATCTTCGCCAACGGTTGCGGTTGGAGCAGTGTTGGCCCTGAACAAAGTGGCGACGGATGTGGATGCCACGGTCAGCACGGCGTCAACATTTGATGCGGGCAACGATGTCACGGTCTCAGCGAAAGACGCTGCGCAGATCAAGGCGGACGTGGCCTCCAGCTCACTCGCAGTCTCCTTGAGCGGTTCAGGCAAGAGCCTGTCTGTTCCGGTCAGCCTGGCGATGTCTCGCAATGAGATCGATCAGTCCGTGGATGCTCTGGTGTCCAGCGCCACCGGTGCGATTACGGGGGATGTGGTTGTTTCAACGGAGAAGTCCGGTGAAATCATTTCTCGCGTATCGGCCACATCAATTGGAGTGGCTGCAGGAACGGGCAGTTCGATTGGCGTCAGCGGCGGCGGATCTCTGGCCTTCAACACGATTCTGGGAACCAACAACGCGCAGATCACCGGCGGAAGTTTGACGACCACGGCTGGCGGTGGAAATCTTGGCACAGTCAGTGTCACGGCCGACGATACGTCAAAGATCGACGCCGTGGTGAAGACTTTGTCCGTGGCCGTCGCCGTCGGAGCCAGCAGTGCCCCGGGTGTGGCTTTGGGAATGTCGGTTGCGAAGAACCTGATTGGCTTCAGCAACACGTCGCCAACCTCCACGTACAACAGCGATGCAGATCCAGCGACGCTGGTTGCCGGAAACAAGGTCAAGGTCGTCAGCGGGCCTCTGACGGGGCGAGTGTTCGAATACTTCGGTGCGACTCTGACGGGTTCCAGCAACATCAAACTGAACAGTCAGAATTATCATGACCGCAGCATCTGGCGGCCTGTCGATGTTGTCGCCAATGCGGCACAGATTCATGCGGGCACCAGCGGAGCCAACATTACAGCCGCCGGAGCACTGAACGTTGAAGCGGAATCCGATGCCTTCATCGACGCCACGGTTCTGACGGGCAGTGTGGGCATCGGAGCTGCGGGATCGACAGGCGTGGGCGTGGCTGTCGCTGGCGTTTACACCGAGAACACGATTCGCACGGACGTCGAAGGCCGAATTGTCGGCGGCACAATCATCGCGCGGAGCGTGACTGTCTCGGCCGATGATGCCGCGAGCATTAAAGCCGTTGCAGGAGCCGCCGCAGTCAGCGTGTCTCTGGCTGGCAGCACGGCCGTGTCGGTCTCTATCGGACTGTCACTGGCCTTCAACGAAATCAGCAGCGAAACAGACGCATATATCAGCGGGTCATCGAACGTCACCACGACGCATTCTGGCGCGGTGAACGTGACAGCAATCTCACGCGGGACTCCGTTGTTTGACTTCGTGTTCAACTCGGGCGGAACATCGGCCGCAGACAGGCTTGATGATGCTTCGGTCGCCGATCCCGATAACAACGACACCGCCGGCACCAATGAAGGCACCGTGGATGCAGCGGCTGATGCCGTGATCTTCGCTGCGATCGCCTCTGCCTTTACCAGCAATTCTCTGACACTTGCCACAACGGAGAGCGTTCGATCGGACTGGAACTACACCACCAATGATGGGACTCGCACGATTAAGACAGGTGAGAAGGTCCGTCCAGAAACCGGTTATGGCAACGGTGGCGTTGGCGGTCGAGTCTATGAGTACCTTGGATCCGAAGCCAGTCTGAATCTGCGAACGCAGAACTATGGCAACACGTCGCTCTGGAAGCTTGTTCCTTCAAGCCTGAAGCTTTCCATTCTGGATAAGGGCAAAGCCTGGCTGCTGGTCGACGGCAAGGGCGACAGCTACACGCTGACTTTGAACACCACCGATTCAACAAAGATTGATGTCTCCCGATCCAACATCAGCGCGATTGCGGCAGCGGCCGCGGCGGGAGTTGCCATCGGTGGATCAACCGGCGTGGCGGTCAGCGGTGCGGGCGCTGTGGCGCTGAACAGCATTCTGACGAAGACACGAGCGAAGCTGGAGAACGCTGTTATCGCCAGCGCTGGTGCTGTTAATGTCAATTCAGTGAACTCGGCGGTGATCAATTCGACGGTCGTGGCCGCTTCGGCTTCTGTTGGAGTCGGCGGATCAACGGGCGTGGGTGCGTCGATTGGCATCGCGGTCGCGAAGAATCTGATTGGATACGAAGCCGACGGCGATGCCGGGCAAGCCGTCGTTGAATCGTCTTCAACGAACACCTCCATCACGGCAGCCGGGAATCTGGTTCTGCAGTCGGTGTCCAGCCAGAAGATCGGTACGGTCGTCTTTGCGGGTTCCGTGGCTTTGGCCGGCGGTGGCTCGGCGGGCGTAGCGTTTGCCGGATCGGGAGTTTACGTCGAAAATCGCATCGACATGGATTCCCTGGCCTATATCAGCGGCGACGGCGCTTCGGGAATCAGTGCTGTTAACATCTCCGTGCTTGCGTCGGATGTGTCGCTCATCAGTGCATTTGCCGGAGCGGCTTCGATCTCTGCGGCTCTGGGTGGTAATGCAGGAGTTTCGTTATCAGCGGGAGCTGCGATTGCTCGCAATGACATCGGTAACGAAGTTCACGCTTACATCATCAATGCCGACACCGGTGTTACGACAACAACGGGCGACCTGACAATTCGGGCGACGGAATCGGCTTCGATTCAGGCCATGACAGCGGCAGCCTCCGTCGCTGTTGGACTTGGTGGAGTCGCCGGGATTGCCGTGAGCGGTGCCGGAGCTGACGCAGCGAACCTGATTCACACGTCGACGAAGGCTTATGCTCAGAACAGCATCCTGACGGCTGGTGATGATGTCGTTGTGGAAGCCAATAACACAGCCAGCATTCGATCGCTGGTGCTTGCGGTTTCCGTCGGCGTGGGAATTGGCGGCACAGCGGGAGTCGGCGCTTCCGTTGGCGTTTCGCTGGCTCGCAACTTCATCGGCTGGACGGTCGGCACGGCCTCGGCGACGCATGCGTCAGGCCAGACTGTGGCGAATCTGAATACCAATCAGACGGTGAAGATTGATTCGGGTGTTCGACAAGGCGAAGTCTACCGCTACATCGGCACGAATCGGACCAGCGTCAATCTGCGACTGGAAGACTACGGCAATTCGAAGCTGTGGCAGCGCACGGATCTGACCGCAGCGAACTCTGAAGTGGTCGCTCGTCTGCAGGATACACAAGCGACGATCGCCGATTCGCTAACAGTCAAATCGACATCCAGCTCAACCGTGCGAGCGGAAGTCATGGCCGGCTCATTTGCCGCTGGCGGCGGTCTGGTCGGCGTGGCGCTCAGCGGTGCTGGCGTGAGCAGTGAAAACCGAATTGCGAACGATGTGATCGCGGAAATTGTCGACGATCGCAACGTCGGCGTTGTCGCCGGTGTGATTCTGGTTCAGGCGAATGACACTTCCGTGATTGATGCGAAGACCGGTGCGGCTTCGATTGCAGCCGGGTTCGGTGGCGTCGGAGCAGCAATCTCCATCGGAGTCGCGATCGCGCACAATCAGATTGAGAACGAAGTCCGAGCCTCGATACGGGATGTCGGAACGAAGGTTCAGACGACCGTCGGTGCGATTAGTCTTCAGGCGACCGACAACTCCACGATCCGCTCCGAAACAGCGGCTGCGTCCCTGGCTATTGGCGGCGGAGCCGTGGGCGTTGCCATCAGCGGCGCGGGGGCTCGCGCGACGAACGTGATTTTGACGAACACGATCGCCGATGTGACCAATGCGAAGCTGGAATCGAAGACAGATGTAAATCTGACGGCATCGAGTTCCTCCACTGTCAATTCCAAAGTCGCCGCAGTCGCCGCGTCAATGGCAGCTGGAGCCGTGGGTGCCGGAGTGGCCATCGGGGCATCCGTTGCCGAAAACTACATTGGCTACAATGCGAATGGCAGCGCGGCTCTGTCGGCGATCCGAGCGTACGTTTCCGGTTCGGAGATTCTGGCTTACGGTGCGTTGAATCAGACGGCCACTTCAACATCAAACATCTCGTCGACGGTTATCGCGGGAGCTGTCGCGGCAGCAGTCGGCCCTGCCGGAGCCGTTGCGGGAGCAGGTGCAGGTGTCGACACGACCAACCGCATCGGCCAAACGATTCAGTCTTATATTGTGAACTCCATCGGCAACGGCATCAGCAGTCGTGGCGGTGCTTTGTCAGCGACTGACAATTCCTCAATCAACGCCACAGCAGGTGCCGCTGCGGTTGCTGCGGCACTGGGAATCGGCGGCGCGGCGGCCATCAGTGTGGCTCTTGCCGACAACTCGATTACGAACACTGTCGAGTCGTACGTTCAGAATTCGACGGTGAAGACAGAATCAACATGGCTGTCCAGCCAGGGAAGTCAGTCGCTGCTGTCCGGCCAGCGAGTTCGCCTGGCAGACAGTTTCACAGGCAGCGGAACTCCAGGAACGGTGTATGAATTCCTGGGGAACGCGGTCACCCATACTTCGGCCCATGAACGCGATTATCTGTCCACAAACGCGCCGGTAGTTGTCACCACGGGGCAGAAGGTGCTGGTTGCATCCGGCCACTCGGCTGGCGGAGTTGTCGGCAACGTTTACGAGTATCTGGGTCGCGATCATCAATTCACTTCAGACAGCGGAACGGAACAAATCTCAGCGGGCGATCGAGTGCTGCTGGCGGCCGGATATAGCGTCGCGAAAGGTGTTGCCGGCCGGATCTATGAGTACATCGGATCGGGCACTCCCAACATCAATCTGGGCAACGATGATTATCTGGACACAGCAAACTGGAAGGATGTTTCGCTGCTGACATTGTCCACGGAGAACTTCGCCGGAAGCTTCTGGAAGAACGTCAGCGGATCGGCGTTGAACGACGGCGAAACGGTCCTGGTTTCATCGGGTCACACGGCTGGTGGGACAGTCGGCACGTTGTACCGATATCTTGGCCGGCCGATTAAGTTCGCAACCACCAACGGCACTCAGACGGTCGCCCCGGGTGATCGAGTGAGTATTGCGATCGGCTATGATGCATTGAAAGCTGTTCCGGGCAGTATCTATCAATATATCGGGACATCGGCCAGCTTGAATCTTGGCACACAGGACTACCTGAACACCGCCAATTGGAAAGAAGTGGCACTCACCGATCTGACCAAAGAGAACTATGGGAATACGGCTGTCTGGCAGAACATCAGTCTGCAGAATCTTGGCACGCAGAACTACACCGACACCACGAAATGGCGTGCAGTGAGTGAAGGGCTGACACTGTCCGCGACAGAAACCGCATCGATTTCCGCCATCTCCGCCGCCGCCGCGTTGTCTGCGGGAATGGGAGCTGTCAGTGGCGGTGGTGCTCGATCAACGAACACCGTCGCCACACAAACGGCGACTCGCGTGACAGATTCCACATTGCGGTTGTCCGGGGATCTGAGCCTGCAGACAGCAGTGACACCGACGGCCACGACCACCGTGGGATCCGTCAGTCTCGCGGCAGGCATTTCGATCGCGGCAGGCGGTTCGGTTGCAGAAGTGACATTCGCGCCGACCGTGGCAGCGTCCATTACTGGTTCCAACGTCATAGCGGAAGACATCGATGTGCGCAGCACTGTCACACCGAAAGCCACGGCAGAGGGTTACGGAGTGAATGCCGGAACGCTGGCCGTGGGAGCGTCCAAAGCGACCATCAATATCCTGCCGACAGTGTCTGCGACAGTGGGTGGAACCGTCAAAGCTGCGTCTCTGGATATTGAAGCGTTGACCCTGAAGCCAAACAGCGGCAACACGGCCACAGCGGAAACGACCGGGGCGTCCGGCGGGTTGATTGGAATCGATGCGACGCGAACGCTGGTCAGTCATGGCGGGTCCGTGACCAGCAGTATTGCGGCGTCGTCCAACATGTCGGTTTCCGGAACGACGAGTGTGATCGCCACCAGCGTCGCAAGTCACAGTGCCAAGGCCGACAGTTTTGCCGCAGGTCTGCTGGCGGTTGGTGTCAGCTACGCATCGGCCGTCTCGACAACGAACGTCACCGCGACAGTCGGCAGCAGCACCCAGTTTGCAGGCGGGTCATTGATGATCGCGGCGACTCGTGATCACAACCAGTACTCCGACAATCTTGCTGGTGGTGGCGGTGTGGCGGCAGGAGCTTCTGCGACCGCGTATACGTCTCAGACCGGATCGGTGCTGGGAAGTGTGGCGGCCTCCAGCAACATCAATCTGACAAATACATTCGATCTGGGAGCTGTGAGCACAACGACGCTGAATGGTCGAGTGCGTACTTTCAGCGGTGGACTTCTAGCCGGTGCCGGTGCTGAGATCGACAACGTCGTGGACAGTCCGGTGACAGCTCAGGTGGGCAACAATGCTCAGATCGCGGCTCGAGACATCACGATTGACGCCGGTAACGTGTTTCGCAAGCCGGATCTTGGCACCGACAACATTCGCGGCACAACTGGCGGTCTGATCTCCGGAGCGAATGCAAGCAGTGAAACGATCATTGCCTTTGACACGAAAGTCAGCATCGGCAACAACGCGACTTTGACGGGACGAGGCACCGAAGCGTCTCCCGGCGAATTTGCCTTGCGCGCCGTAAACGATATTCGAGCTGTCGACAAAGTCAGCTTCGTCACCGGGGGCGCATTGAGCGGTGCTGGGGCGTATTCCACCGTCAAGACCAGCACGGATACTGGAAAAGGTGACTTCGCCGCGGTGGTGCTTGGAACTTCGACTACGCTGACAAATCCCGGCGACATTGTGATTTCTGCACGAGGCACGGGCGACGTCAGCACCAAGGCCAACGCAGAAACTTACGGCGTTGCGACGGTTGCCATTGCAGAAACAGAATCCATTCTGCGACCCGTCAATACAGTGACGATCGGCGGGAACTCGACGATCACCGGCCTTGGGAACGTAATGATCTCTGCGGGCACGGATACGAATTTCAATCGCGACCAGTACACCGTGAAAGCCCGCACCGACAGCTTTGCGGGCAGTGCGATTCCGCTTGATAAAGTGGATTCCGATGCAACCCTGGTTCAGACCAATCGAATCAACGTCGCTGCCGGGGCGGTCGTGCAGTCAGCTCAGGATCTGAAAGTCCATGCGGAGCGATTTGGCTTCGGAGTCATGGACAGCAAAGCCAAGGCCGTCAATTGGGCGTCAGCAGCCGCAGGAGCCATCAACAGCGCGCTGGGAGGCTCTGAACAATTCGATGGAACCATCACTGTCGATGCCACGGGTGTTGTCGATATCCTGGGAACACTGCGCACCGGGATCAAGAGAAATCGAACACTGGTGCTGGGTGAGCAAAGTAACGGGCAATGGTCAGGCTGGAATACCACCACTGGTGTGATCGGGACTATTTCCAACACTTCGAATCTGGAGTTCACTCAGGGCCTGCAGTTGCTGGAATCCGGATTGTTCGATCAGTTGCGTGCCGCGCGAACGAACATGGAGCGTTATCGCAGCACAAATGCTACGCTGGTGGCGTTTTATGAGGCGGAAATCTACCGCATTGAGCAGGAATTGCTGAGCAAAGGGCTCGCAGAAGTCGTGGCAACACCGAGCGGTGGAACCACTGTTGTGCCATCGGAGCTCTACGTTCTGACGGTCACCCTGCGACCGACAAGAGCTCAGGCGGGTATCGTTGACGTGCGCGGCGATGCACTCGTCGGAACCGGTGTGCTCGACGCGCCGCGTGACGCGAATCTGACCGTGACAAACCACACTCCCGCGCGATTGATTATTGAAGGCATTACGATCCCGGAACAGACCGGCGGAGTTTACCTGAACGGCATCAATGTTCTGAATAACGCCGCGATCACCGGAATCAACATCGCGGGTCAGGGAACAGCAAGTTTCGCCACGATTACGCCATCCACAACATCCACGGGCAGCGGTCCTGCGATCACACTGACGAATACATTCGACGGAACAAGCTACGCTGGGGCAGTGACTTATCCAAGTCCCGACATTCTGGTCTCGGGCGATATCACCAACTACAGCGGCAGTGTGACTTCGATCTCCGAAGGCAGCATCATCTATCGAGCCAGCATTCGTGCGGCAAACATCACGACGATTGCAGGCGGCTCGGTCTTTATCGACGGGGTATCCACCTACAGCGTCGGCGGCGATCCGTACGGAAAGCTGAAGTCTCTGGGTGATGGCATTTCTCAATACAACACCACGAATGCTATCAATCTGCTGACGAGTGCTCCGGCGGTCGCCAATTTGCTGGGTGACACGGTTATTATTAATGCCGAGTACATCAACATCAACGGCCTGATTCAGAGCGGCAAGGAGACGTATTCGCTGACGCTTCCGTCTACGCTCAGCACCGAGATCACAAACATCCGCAACGGATCATCGTCATCGCGACTGACACTGTTGTCGGTCTCCAACAAAGACTTCAAGGTCTTCTACGACCGCGTTGAAAACAAGATCGTCGTCCGTGAGGTGCGAGTCAGCGGCGGCAACGTTCAGTTGACCGGGAATATTCTGAGCACCGGGGCCGGTACGATTCGAGTACTGGATGGTTTCGGAAACATCAGTATCGATAATCAGACGGCTGTCGATCTGGAAGTCGAGCGCATTGATGCGTCTCAACGCGGTGCGGGCACATTGCTGCTGGCTGACAAGGCCAAAGCACCGGGAAGTACCACGTTCACGACCGCCAGCGGAACGCAGTCTGTCAGTCCGGGGAATACGGTCACACTGGCCGCCAACTATGCTGGCGGAGGAACTGCCGGCGCTGTGTATCAGTACGTTGGCACAGCGGCGTCACTCAACCTGGGAACACAGAATTACCGCGATCTGAATAAGTGGGTTCAGGTCCCCCTTGCGACACTTTACGGACACACTTCTGGAGCAACGACGCCCGTTGACGGCACGTACTCGCCAACAGCAAACTGGCGTTACGGCTTCTCCGTGGGCATGCGAACGGCCACTCGCACGACGACGACCTACGGCAGCTCCTCATGGTTGAGTATCGACGCTTTGGCGGCAGATCCGAGCAATATCACCAGCGGACCAACCACCGAAGTTATCTCACAGCCACAATTGATGCCGGAAGGAGCTTACTTCTATCGCGCTGCCTCCGCTCTGGGCAATTACACGTTCAGCACCGTGACAAACAATACCGAACCTCCACGGGACTACAAAACCGCTCAGTGGTCGACGAGTACCTGGTATGGAAAAAAGACGAACTATCAGACTTGGGTGAACGAGAAGAAGCAGGAGACTGTTTCGACGCATACCTTCCGCGCTGATCGGCCGATCACAATTGACTTTATTGGCGGTAACTCGGGTACAGTGAGTCTGACGTCAAACAGTGGCGGACGCATTCTGGTTGCTGGACCCATTCTGAATCCGTCTGGCACAACAACACTGTCATCCACGACCGGCATTGTGCAGACAAATGAAAATGCCAGCGTGGGGGGCAAGCGTATTGTGCTGACGTCCGGCGGAGTGATTCAGAATCTCCGTACCAACATTGATGATGCCGCGGGAACGGGGCTGTTTGCGACGGCTTACGGAGCGATCTCCATCAGCGAACAGAGCGGTGCGCTGCCGCTGGAAGAAGTCAAATCGACAAGCCGCCAGGCCGTGAGTATTTCAGGAAAGAGTGGCATTTCACGAGCGGCATCATCCACAGCGACCGCAACCGTCTTTGGCGGTTCCATCACGCTGTCGGTATCTGCAGGCGGAGTGGGAGCGTCTGATCGCTTCCTGCTGATCGATCAGGGCAGCCAGGGAACGCACGTTATCAATGTCACCGCAACTGGCAGTATCTTCCTTGAAGAGACGGCCGGAAATATGCACGCTCAGTCGATCGTGTCCTCAACCGGTGACGTGGAGATCAAGGTCAATGCAGGTTCGATTATCGATGCAAATCGCATCGAGACGCGTGACGAGAGAACTCGCGATCAGTTGCTCGCGACGGTCTGGGGCAGTCTGAATCTCACCGAGGGCAGCGGAGCGCAGGCCAAAATTACGGAGACGATCGCCACTTTTGCGGCCAGTAAGTCCCGTGATTATATCGCCTACTGGACGTGGCGAAATCAGACAGCGAATCCTGCTGTCTACGATGTCGCGACCGTGATCACGCTGACGACAGAAGAAGAAGCCGCCTATCGCGATGTCTTTACGGCACAGGGCGAGGCTCTGGGACACAGCGGCCAGACGCTCACGAACTTCGTGAACAACGCGATTCAGACTCTGGTCAACAGCCGCTCGACACAGTACCACACTCTGCACGGAGAATTCGCGGCATACGACCGTGGCGGATTCAGCGCGGGTGATCTGACCGATGCTTATGTGGAAAGCTTTACGTATGTGCTGAGTACTGACGAAGACACGGCCATCCGTGGAAGCATCAAGATCTGGACGGAAGACGAGCTGCTGTTCACAATCGGCGCCGGTCTGTTGAAAGAAGTCACGGATACTCAGACGACGATTGAAGCGGACAACATCAGCGGCAGAAACATCAAGCTGACTGTTGCCGGAACATCAGGCAGCGGAAATGTCGGATCGTACTCGACACCGGTGACTCTGGATGTGCGTCCGCGTCCGCTGTCCCTGACGAACGACGAACGCGTATTGCTGGCTTCTGCTGAGCGGTCTGACGTCATCTTCATCAGCGGCACGAAGTTCTCCGGCAGCGTCACGTTCGCGGCGAACGCTGTCACGGGCGATACACTGACCAGAACCAATGGCACAAGCTGGGCCGATGACGGATTCGCAGCGGGCAAGTATATTCGTGTTGAAGGCACAACGGGTAATCTCACCGCGGCTCGAGCCTACTGGAAGATCGAGAGCGTCAGCGGAAGCGTGCTGACACTGGAACGAAAAGGGCAGATGATTGCCGAAAGTGATCGTTCGGTCGTTGTGACTCCGGTTGTGTTGGATCCGCTGGCTTCCGGTGTGACGGTTTCGTTTATCGAGATTGGCCAGCGTGATGACGTTGACATCACAGCCACGGGAACGCTGGAAGCGAGTGCTTCCGGAGTACTGTTTATTGGTTCCGAAAGCAGCCTGACACTCAAGTCCATCACCGCGGGCGGCGATGCGGCCATCAAGTCGGGCGGCGCAATAATCAGTGGAGCTGCAAATACCTCGACGGTCGTTGTCACGACCGACGATCTGATTCTGGAAGCGGCCAGTGGCGGCATCGGATCGGACGTTCTGCCATTGCTGATGAACCTCAACACAAATGCCACACTGACAGCACGTGCAAACAATAGTGTCGTACTCACCGAAAGCAGCGGTGCGATGCGACTTGAGACCATCTATTCTCAGCAGGGGAATGTGGTCCTGAAAACACTGGCGGGATCAATTCTTGATCAACTCGCAAACGATCTCACCGATGTCAAAGCCGTCAGCATCAGCCTTACAGCCACCGGCGGTGATATTGGAGCAGCCAACAATCTGCTCGACATTGATCAGGGCCCGTCAGGAAGCCTGTATGCTCTGGGCAACAATGTCTACATTTGGGAAACCTTCGGTGAAATGCGAGTTGACACGGTGAATGCAGTCAGAGGTGACGTGCTGCTGAAAGCTCACCAGTCGATTCTTGATATTGATCCTGCGATTGATCCAGGTTTGGCAGCCGGGCAGAATCCCGAGCTTGCTTCTGCCGACGTCATCGGCAACAACGTGACTCTCACGTCGCTGGTCGGTGGAATCGGAAATGCAGGCGCTGAGCTGGAGATAGACAGCCGCGCGCATGGTTCCGGGAACGTGACGCTTTCTGCATTGCTGAGCAATCTCTACATGAACGAGTTTGCAGGCGACCTGTATCTGAATACGGTTGGTACTGGCCCAACAGCCACTGCATTTATCAGCTCACTGGCCGGAAAGATCGTTGACGGCCGAACCAATCTCTCGTTGTTTAACATTGAGTCCGGAAAAGTTTATCTCTTTGCGGCTCAGGATATTGGATCGTCGGCGAATCCGATCACAACAAAGATCACCAATGTCGAAGGCAAGTCGACCAGCGGCAGCACGTATATTCGAAACACAGGCCATCTGACTGTCGGTGGTGTAGTGGCAGGGACTGATCCCGGTCTGGTGTCTGGCGGAACCATTCTGTTGACGGCCTTGAGCCCGGTTACGATCTCGGAAGCAATTGAGTCTGCCACCGATATCGTGGTCACGGCAACGGAGAAAGCTGAAGCGGGCGATGACATTACGATTACTTCGACCGGTTCACTGAAATCAACCGGCGGCAAAGTCATACTGAACGCCGGCGATAACATCCTGCTGCAGAATGGTTCGCTGATCGAAGCCGTTGATGGGATCGAAATCCGTAGCGCGGTCAACGATCTGGACACCAACGGCTCGTCAATCTCAATGCAGGGCACGCTGACGAGTCCACTGATTGAAGTGCACGGCAGCGAGTTCACCGATGCCATTACCGTCGCCAGCACAGCCACTGTCACCGGCGTGATGATTATCGAAGGTCGCGGTGGTGCGGACAACATCTTCAACAATTCCGCCAACAGTTTCGCAAATCCGATCGTGATGTTTGGCGACTACGCCACAATCACTTACGACGCGGCAACACATGTCGTCAGCAGTGCAGTCGTCGCCTCCAGCAACAGCGGCGGCAGCGATATTCTGTCGAGCAGTGCCGGGGTTGCCGTGATGATCGGTGGAGCGGCGGCGGATACTCTGCTTGGCGGAGCGGGCACGGACTTCGCCGCAGGCGACGAAGCCAGTGTCTTGTTCACAGACAATAAAGTCAGCCGCATTTCGTCGAGCGGAAACGCGGTCGGTGCGAACGACTTTATCTCCGTGGGCAACGGCACCAATGGTGTCATTGGCGGTATGGGCGCGGACTCAATTTCGGCAGGAACAGGAACCAACACGATTCTGGGTGATGAAGGTCGAATCGATCTGGATGCATCAGGCAACTTAGTTCTTGCGAACAGCACCAATGCGACTCGTGGATCCGCAGACACCTTTACGCTTGGCTCGGGAACGTATCGAATCATCGCCGGAGTCGGCAATGAAACGATCACGCTTGGCGCTGGCAATAACTATGTGATTGGTGATGCAGGGCGTATTGCTGTCAATGGTGATGGCACCACCACGATTCAATCAACAGATCAGAATGTCACGGGCAATGACCATATTTCGGTCGGTGAAGGATACAACGTCATCATCACCGGTTCTGGTGGTGACTCTGTTTCGGTGACCGCTGCAGGTGGACCAGGGACTGCAACCGTCCTTGGTGACAACGGAACTGTGTTGATCAATACAGCCACAGGCAAGTTGATCAGCATCGTTGGCTACGTGAACGACTCATCCGGGAACTCGGATACGATCACACTTCGCAGCGGAGTCAATACCGTCATCGGAGGTCGAAGTAATGACTTCATTACGGCGGCTGGCGGTACAAACGTCGTGATCGGCGATAACGGAAATGCCCTGTTCTTTGCGAATGGTGATTTGCAGTTGCTGGAATCCACGGAATTGGGAACGGGCGGCGCGGACAGGATTGAACTTCAGGATGGCACGAATTTTGTCATCGGCGGCTATGCGGACGACAGAATCATTCTGGGGAACGGCACAAATTACGTCATGGGCGACCAGGGCCGCCTGGAAGTCCTGACGGACATCAATGGCGATCCAACAGGGACGACCGAATTCTCTTCACTGAATGCCAGCGAAGGCGACGCTGATACAATCGGCATTGGTTCAGGCTACAACGTCGTCATCGGCGGGGCCGGTGGTGATGTGATTGAAGCCAACGGAATAGCGGTCGGTGCTCAGGCAGTGGTTCTGGGCGACAATGGCAAGTTGGTTCTTTCCAACGCAGGAGTGCTGTTGAGTGCTCAAAGTCAGGAGTTCGCCAGCGGAGCGGCTGACACTATCACTTTGACGAGCGGAACGAATGCGGTCATCGGAGGAGCTGGTGCGGACGAAATCACAGCAGGCGGCGGCACGAATACAGTGCTCGGAGATGACGGCGAAGCGTTCTTCTTTGCGAACGGCGATATTCGGCTGATCCAGTCGATCAATCTGGGCAATGGGGCTGGCGATACGATCGAACTCCAGGACGGCACGAATACCGTCATCGCCGGAGCTGGCGCGGATACTCTGACGCTGGGCGGCGGTACGAATTATGTACTGGGTGACGAAGGCAAATTGGAAGTTCTGACCGATGGCAGTGGCAATCCGACTGGCACGACAGAAGTTCAAAGCCTGAACGCTGCCGTTGGCGGTATCGAAACGATCAACGTTGGCTCCGGTTACAACGTCGTCATTGGCGGTGCGGCCAGTGATGAGATTACCGTTAACGGCACGACAGTTGGAGCCTCCAGCGTTGTGCTGGGGGACAACGGCAAGCTGGTATTCAGCAACTCGGGAACTCTGCTGAGCGCTGAAAGTACGGACTTCGCCAGCGGAGCAGCCGACACTATCA
>JBPOIW010000310.1:0-14502 GCA_052034165.1 Planctomycetota bacterium
CGACTCGACCTGCATGAACGTCAAGACAGGGAATGATGCGTTTTGCCAGCATTGATGTTTCCAGACTCCAGAAGCGTGAGCGGTGGTTGACTGTCAGCACCGCGGCTATAGTTTCCGTGATTCTTCCCAGATCTTTCAACCGTCCTGATGGTTCCGATCCTGGATTCGCCGATTCGGTGACATCCTGCCAGACTCTTCACGAATTTGAGTATCCCGATGAATTCCGCCTCCCTATGGACTCGTTCTGTTCACGTTGAGCTGGGTTCGCGCAGTTACGAAATTGGAATTGGTGAAGGCTGTCTGTCAAACGCTTCTGCGGCCGTGGGCTCATGGACCGGCGGAAATAACGTCGGAAAGCTGCGATTCCTGATCGTGGCCGATGCATTTGTCCAAAATCCGCACGGTGCTGCCGTTCAGAAAAGTCTGGAAGCGGCTGGGGCAGAGGTTCGTACAGCAATTGTGCCCTCAGGAGAACAGTCGAAGTCTTATGCTCAGGTGCAATTGCTATACGATCAGCTCGTCGACATGGCGGCCGATCGACGTACGATCGTCGTTGCGATCGGTGGTGGTGTGACAGGAGATCTGGCTGGCTTCGTGGCAGCCACCTATGCGCGAGGCCTGCGGTTTGTGCAGGTTCCAACAACGCTGCTCTCCATGGTAGACAGCTCCGTCGGCGGAAAAACCGGCATCAATCATCCTCGAGGAAAAAACCTGATCGGTGCGTTTCACCAGCCGATTGGAGTTCTGATTGACCTCACGACACTGGCCACACTTCCCGACCGTGAATATCGATCGGGACTGGCTGAAGTTGTGAAGTATGGAGTGATCCTCGATCACGAATTCTTCGATTACCTTGAAGCGAATGTTGAGGGCTTGAACGCGCGCACTCCGGAAGTTCTGCGGCACGTTGTTGCCCGCAGCTGCGAACTGAAGGCCGACGTCGTTCGCCAGGACGAATATGAAACGACCGGTCTGCGGGCCGTACTGAATTATGGCCACACCTTCGGCCATGCCTTTGAAGCACTCTCTGGTTACGGCGGGCTTCTGCATGGCGAAGCGGTCGCCATCGGAATGATCTGTGCCAGTCGGCTCGCAGAATCTTTGAATCGAATCACGTCCAAAGAGACGGCTCGTCAAACCGATTTGCTGGCTCAACTGGGACTTCCTGTTGCCGTCCCTCAGGAGCTGCACAGCCGACAACAGGACATCGTGAACTGTATGATGCTCGACAAGAAGACCGAAGGCCGCGAGCTAAGATTCGTGCTGCCATCCGGGATCGGTCATGTGGAAGTCGTTAAGGGGTTGACTCCGGAGCAGGCCCTGAAGTGCCTGTAAAGCGGCATTAACATCTGTTCAATGCATAGTGTCGTCGTTCTTTGGCACAGTTACCGGTTCCAGCGTCAACGCAGGGAAACGTTAACCGAGAAAGAAACGACTCAAGTGCAACACGGGGAAGCACTTAGACAGCGAAGTGCAGGGAAACCCTGAAGAGAGAAATGAGATTCAGGCCAGATGGCACAGTGTTGGCAATCCTCAACATCATGACAGGTAACGCTGTGTGACGCTGAGACAGCAAACGGGATGAATGCTGTGACGCCTGCGGATGTCGACGACGTCCGTGAATGAATGAGCTTTGGCCAAAGACATTCTTCCACACGATCAA
The DNA here is from genome assembly GCA_052034165.1 of Planctomycetota bacterium. Taxonomy (GTDB): domain Bacteria; phylum Planctomycetota; class Planctomycetia; order Planctomycetales; family Planctomycetaceae; genus SXXK01. The sequence continues at coordinate 1,664 of JBPOIW010000310.1, forward strand.
TTGCCTGACATAACTCTCTCTCGTTTCTCTCTCTGATTATGATGAAAGATCTCTACAATGCTGAAGACTCTCTGGAATGATGAAGCTGGTGTAATCCTGTCCGCAGAACTCGTGCTGATCAGCACGATCCTCGTTCTGGGCCTGTTGGTTGGTCTCGTTGAGCTGCAGTGCTCAATCGTTGCCGAACTGAGCGACCTGTCAAGCGCTTTCGGCAACCTGAATCAGTCTTACCAGGTATCTGGTTTCGCAAGCTCAAAGGGCGCTGGCCAGTTCAAGGCTCGCACTTACGGAGCTGCTTACACCGACCGTGCTGACACCTGCGACTGCGACGCTAACCTGAGCATCGTTTGCACTGACATCGGTGAAGTTCAGAAGTAATCACTGCCTACGCAGTGAGCGTCTGCTCAAAATTTGAAAAGGCAGGGACTTGGTCCCTGCCTTTTCTTTTTTCCGGTTGAGCCATGAAGGCCTCGCCGATCCTCATCATTTTCCCCATAGGTACTTTTCTCAATGTCCATCGTCCAGACATTATGGAACGACGAGTCCGGTGTCATCCTCTCCGCTGAACTTGTCCTTATCTGTACAATTCTTGTGTTAGGTCTGCTGGTTGGAATGGTCGAGTTGCAATGTGCGATCGTTGGCGAACTCAGCGACCTCGCCAGTGCGTTTGGTAACCTGAATCAATCTTACAATCATTCCGGTTTCGGCAGCTCGAAAGGAGCCGGTCAGTTTAAGGCTCGAACTTACGGTGCTGCGTATACCGACCGAGCTGACACCTGCGACTGCGACGCGAATCTGACCATCATTTGCAATGACCCCGGTGAAAAATCCGGAAACGGTGGCGGACCGGGATTGCCACCTATCTGATCGAAGTGGCGATTGCGTTCAGCCAGAACTAATCAAAGCATACATCGAATTGAATTTGAGCTGAATGATTCCATCCATCACATCGCCCGATCTGCACACCGCAGAATCGGGCGTTTTCGATTCATGCACGGGAAAATCAAGGAACTACGGGAGTGGCGAGTTCCTTTTTTCCGCCTACATCAGTTCCGTAATCGGATCGCCATAGTAAACCTGATGCGGTCGCTCGAATTCATCGTTCCAGACTGCCGTGGCCGGAATACCCAGAGCACTGTACATCGTGGCTGCCATGTTTTCGGGCTTGAATGGACTCGTGGCAGGATACGCTCCTAATTCATCAGACGAACCGATCACTCGGCCTCCCTGAACACCGCCACCGGCAAAGAACACGCTCTGCACCGCGCCCCAGTGATCACGCCCCGCATGAGGAAATGAATCAGAGAGCGTCGAGAGCTTTGGAGTTCGTCCAAACTCGCTGCCCATCACGATCAACGTGGTATCCAGCAGTCCAAGATTCTGCAGATCATCTAACAGAGCGGACAAAGCCTGATCTGTTGGTGGCAAGAGCTTGTTCTTCATGCGATAGAAGATATCCCCGTGAGTGTCCCACGTTTCGTTATTGCCAAGATTTACCTGAATCAGGTTTACGCCAGCCTCAACCAATCGCCGAGCCATCAGGAGTGACCAGCCAAAGCTGTTTCTTCCATATCTCTCCTGCGTTTTTGCATCGGCGTTCGTCACATCAAACGCACTGCGAACGGTCGGCTCTGAAAGCAACGATATCGCAGACTGCCTGAACTCATCGTAATGCCGCCCCGCTGCCGATTGTTCCAGATCACGACGTTGACGATCAATCGAGGTCAACAAACTGGTTCGAGAACTCATCCGCGACATCGTCATGCCCGGTGACAGCGCCAGACTGGGAGCCTGGTAAACTCGATCATCCGGCGAAGTCGGTGCCTTCTTCGTTTCGTTTGGAAACGTAAACTCCGGATAGGCCCCGCGCCAGAACGGATTGCCGTATGGAGACGCTTCCACAAAGAATGGATCTCGATGCGAACCCATCAAGCCACCAAACGCTCCCGGAATCGTACCACCCGACCAATGGACCAGCCTCTCGGGCAGCACGATTGCAGGCGGCAAGTTGCTTCGAGCAGGAATTGCGTCACCGATTGTCGAGGCAATCGAAGGAAAATCTGTACTACGCGGCTGACGATCACCTCGAAATCCCGGCGTCGCACCACTGCGGCCAGTGAGCATGTAATAATGGCCGAGTGTATGGTCGTTGGTGGAATGAGTCAGTGATCGCACGACAGACCAAAGATGACTCCGTTGTGCCAACCCCGGCAAGTGTTCGGTAATCTCAAGGCCGGAAGTCTGAGTTGCGATCGAGGAGAACTCACCGCGGACCTCTGCAGGTGCCTCCGGCTTCGGATCAAAACTCTCGTACTGTGACAGCCCACCCGAGAGAAAAATATAGATGCAGGTCCTTGCTGTTCCGGGGAAACCTGAAGCAGACTCGGAAGCCTGCAGTCCCGCCAGATGATTGCTTCCCAGCCCGAGCATTCCAATGGCTCCGGCCTGAACGGCAGTCCTGCGAGATACTCGCGGATGCGACAGCGTTGGAAACTGATTGCGGCTCATCAGTTCATCCCGTCATGACAGGAGATTACTTTCCGAAAGGACTTCGGACCAAGTTTTCCCGCACCATTGGTGAAATCGACAGTTGCTCGTGGAGTGTCATGGTACCGTGTTGAACCTGGCACGCCAATCAGGTTTTACCGATCACTCATACAATGACGTCACCAACAACGAACTGTGCTTGCCCGTAACACAGGCACTGAATCTACGCTTCCAACAGCGTGTTGATTTAGCCGATTCATCAGCCGATGATCGCAAGCCCCGGTTCAAGTTCCCCGCATTTCGTTACTATAAACCGGGGCCAGCGTCCTTCGGCCGATTAAATCAACAGGCTGCTAAGACTCCGGCCCCAACCCATCACCAGATCGGCACAAGCCCACACAGAATGTTATTCCGACCCTGAATATCCTCGATCAGCCGATTCAACTGCTGCATTTCCCGCATATCAGGAACAGAGGATGGGCCTCCCTGAGGGACCTTGGCGGGCTCAGCTGGCGACGTTGGACTGCTGGAATAGATGCCAGAGGAAGGCGGGGCTGGCACTACGACTGGGACCGGAACTTCAACCGGCTTCTGGTCAGCCACCTGATCCTGACCAGTCCAGCGAAACTTCCAGACGAGACAAACCAGTAAACTTGCCGCAAGCACCGCAGCAGCAATTCTCAGGCGATCTGCCCAACGGCCGTAGCGGACCTGACGACGAATATCGACAACAACGCGGGAACGCAGATCGCCGGACAACTGCGGCATCGTACCGACTTCACGCAGGAGCTGATGCTCCGGAAGCAAAGGTTCGGAGATTCGTTTGACGGGGTCGATCATTGGATTCACTTGTCCATTGAAGAGAACAAAATCATGGCAGGATTCATGGGGTGGGGGATCACTATTTTATCAGAGGTTCAAGACTTCTTTGAAGCTTTTCCATCGCATATCGGTATCGGCTGGCCACCGTATTCTGTGACAATCCCAGTGCTTCGGCGATTTCCGCAAACGTCAGTTCTTCCCAATGCTTAAGAATGACAACCTCATACTGAGACTTGGGAAGAGATTGCAGCACTCTTCGAACACTGTCCGCCGTTTCCTCCTGAACGACCTGAGCCTCCACACTTTCCTCGTTGGAGCCTCGGTCCGGCGTTTCGTATCCACTGCCTCTTCTCTTTTGAAGAATCCGCAGGGCCTCGTTTCTAACCGAACGAATCAAATACGGCCATGGAGCATCCGCGTTCGCCAGTAACCGAGGTCGAAAGGCAATGCGGGAAAATGCCCCCTGCAGCGCATCCTCTGCGTCCGGCTGATTTCCTGTAATTGTGACGGCAAACCGAACCAGTCGCTGAGCTGCCAGGTCGAACATCTCCGTCAGCGCGCGCTCCGGCTCCTGCGTCAGGCGACCAACGCAGATCTTGAAACGAGCCTGAAATTCGGTAGCTTCGGTTTGGCTCACGGCATTGTCAAAAGTCGGGAGAATGCTCACTTTGTCTGCCGGAATTGGAAATTCTCACCGGGAAGGATATTTTCCCGCTCCCAAAAGGAACAGCCCATGTACGTTGGTGGCTTGGAAAACGGGCGACCGTCGAAAATTCGCTGACTTTTTAAACCGCTCTCCCGAGCAGTCTTACAGTATCGAAAGGATTATTCCGTGTTTAACACTGTGGCCGTCGTTGGCGCGACTGGTGCCGTAGGGCGAATCATTCTTCAGCTCCTGCAGGAACGAAAATTCCCTGCCAAGAACTTCCGCTTTCTCGCGTCAGCTCGAAGCGCTGGCCAGAAGGTCGAGTTCAACGGAAGCACGATCACAGTGGAAGAACTGACTCACGACTGCTTCAAAGGGATCGATCTCGTCATCGCGAGCACTCCGGACGAGACGGCCGCCGAGTTTCTCCCATCGGCTGTCAAAGCGGGTTGCAAGGTCATCGACGAATCCGGCTTCTGGCGTATGAAGCCCGACGTCGCTCTGGTTGTGCCGGAAATCAACCCGGAAGCCGCACTCAATGCCAAAGGCATCATCGCCAGCCCGAATTGCTCAACGACCCAGATGGTCCTGGCTCTGAAGCCTCTGCACGATGCGGCGAAAGTGCGCCGAGTGATCGTCAGCACCTATCAGGCGACCAGCGGAGCGGGTCTACAGGGAACCGCCGACCTTATTGATGGCTCCCGCGCACATCTGGAAGGCAAAGACTATCAGTACCAGGTCTTTAAGTTCCCCATCGCCTTCAACGCGATTCCCCAGATCGGAAGCTTTAAGGAAGATGGCTACACCAGCGAAGAATTGAAGATGGTGTATGAAACTCGCAAAATCCTTGGTGATGAATCCATTCAGGTCTGCGCCACGTGTATTCGAATTCCTGTTTCAAACTGCCACAGTGAAACGGTCAACGTTGAAACGGAACGCCCAGTCTCCGTGGAAGAAGCGCGACGGCTCTTCGCGGCAACGCCAGGAATCACCGTTGTCGACGATCCGGCCAACAGCCAGTATCCGATGCCTTCGACTTGTGATGGCAGTGATGAAGTCTTCATCGGACGCATTCGCAAGGATATGTCGAATCCAAATGCCATCACTTTTTGGTGCGTCTCCGATAATCTTCGCAAAGGTGCGGCGACGAATGCCGTTCAGATTGCAGAACTGCTGGCAAAGAACCTGAAGTAAGCCTTGGTAGGAACGGTCCCGAAATCAGTTCCCGTGGTAACCGAATTCGTGAGAGTTCGGACTGAAGTCTCACGACTTCAGCTACGAAAGTTATTACGGGACTGTTCCTTAGTGGCGCGTCGATTTGATTCGTGGTGCTGGCTACAGTTGGCAGCGGCACTTTTGGTGGCGATGAATTGTCGGCTAAAGCCAGCACCACGAACGAAACGGCGACTAAGACAACTGACCGATGGAGTCCATGATGTGTTCTCGAGGCTTCATTCTGGCGGCCTGTTTGCTCATCTCTGGATGCAGCGACGTCAAGAACAGATCGTCGGCTGACAAATCGGGCGATTCCAACACTGACAAGAAGCCAGTGGTCGTGGTCACAAGTCAGCCACTTTTCGAGGTGGCTGACTTACTCGCTGGTGACCACATCGAAGTGCACAAGATCACTCCGGATAGCATCGCGTCTCGCAACTGGAAGCCGCAGAAAGACGATGTGCAGCGTCTCCAGAATGCCGACCTGATTCTGATCAGCGGTGCGGGTTACGAACCGTGGAAGGATCGAGTCTCACTACCCGGCTCAAGACTCAAGGATACGGCCGTCGGCTACTATTCTCGGCTCATCCGCATCCCGGACGCGATCACTCATCAACACGGCCCGGAAGGTCAACATGCTCACCCCGGAACAGTCTGGGCAACCTGGTTGGACCCCGAACTTGCCGAATCGCAATGCACAAAAGTTGCTGATCTCTTTGTGGATTTGCAGCCAGCGGCATCGCACGAGATCACATCAGCCTTAGCAACGATTAAGACACAACTGGAAAGAACTCAGGTACTCGCGGCCGAGATTTCAACAAAGACGTCTGCTCAGAATATCACAATCGTCGGCGACAGTCCCAACTATCATTACTTGACCAGCAAGCTGGGCTGGGAATTCCAATATGTTCACTGGGATGATTCTCAGGAACTAACATCCACAGCGAAAGAGGAGTTGACGGCTCTGGCGGGCAAACTACCGAAAGATCAGCCTCGATTCTTCCTGCTGAATTCGCTTCAGTCAGAATCAGCAACCATATTCGCTACCGAGGCAGGATTTGCAGTGATCCCAATTGATCTCTGCGAGTATCCGCTGCAGGATTCCTCGGACAGCGTTTTCGAACGAATCCACGGCAATTTTGTGCGACTCAAAAGTGCAGTGGAAAACCCATGATCGTCCAGCCGAACTCCCTGGGGAAAACCCGATCAGCACAAAACCGCAGTTGAGCAAAAGCAACATCTTCATATTCGCGCCTTCGGATCTATGATGTAGAGTTGCATCAAGTGTCGATCACGTGGTTATTGCTGGATTTATCTCCAGACCATCGTGCTCAACTCGCACTGGAGTGTCCCTGTGGCCGTATTTCTTCGATGTTTGACGCTTCTGACGATGCTGCTACACAGCGTCTACGGGTGCGGCTGGCATCATATTCACGGTTGCATGAGTCATTGTGTCGAGCGTTCAGAGAACAAACAGCCGACACACTGTGGGCATTCTCATGCCCCTTGGCACTCACACCATGATGAGTCTGATTCTGAGACTCCCACGTCGCACGACCAGCATTCCTCAGAATGCAATCACACAGAGTGCCGCTTTGTTTCAACCGCTGCGGCTGCCATTGTCGCACCTCCGGAATGCGTCCTCTGGATCATCGCCCCAAAAGCGGATGCGGGTGCCAGTTCGCTGGTGAAGTCCGACTCTGTCCTTCACCCAACGCTCTCCAGTGACACTCACGCGCCCGAATTCTGCGCGCGTATTCAGGTCTGGCGGACTTGATAAGCAGCATGCTGCTCACCTGATTGCAGGTGGCCACTGTTTAATCTCACGGGCCTGTAGCCCTGTTTTCTCAGCCGCACATCTCGTCACACGTATCAGCTTTGGTTTCAGTCCGTGCACGACTGACCCTCGGCCCTTCGCTTTCGACGAGCGCTCGTGACATTCGCCAGATTCCTTCGGCCAACATCATTGCACAGCAAGCTCCGCTTCCTGCACGAATGAATTCAATCTCTGCTTTATTCGGAACTCTCCGCTGATGAATACTTCTCGCTCAAAACTGACCAGTCGTCCAGTTCAGCTTCTGATGCTTTGCATAGTCGCTGGTGGTGCTTACGCCTCACGCAACCTCTGGTGGACTTCGCTGAACACGAAGGTCGATCAAATGGTGGGGAAGTCTGCGACAGCGAAAGACGATCACTCACACGACGAGCATGGCCATGATGATCATGCTCATGCAGGACATGAGGAACATGCTCCTCACGCTGAAGTAGAGTCGCTGGAATTGTCAGCACAAGCGATGAAGAATCTTGGGCTGACGGCCGAGTTTCTCAAACCCGTCACGACCGCCACATACTATCGAACGATCTCCGTGCCAGCGGTCATTGTTGAACGTCCTGGTCGTTCGGTTCTTCAGGTTTCCACGCCAATGACAGGCGTTGTCACAAAGGTCTCTGCCGTTCCTGGATCAGCCGTAGAACCCGGGGCAGCATTGTTCCAAATCAGGCTGACACATGAAGAACTGGTCGCTTCGCAGTCCGAATTCGTGCGAGCACTCGGTGAACTGGATGTCGAAGAGAGAGAGCTTAAACGATTGCAGGCTGGCGTCGATAGCGGCGTGATTCCGCCACGTTCAGTGTTGGAACGCCAATACGCGAAAGAAAAACTGGAAGCCCTGCTGGGAGCACAGCGGGAAGCATTGAGACTGCATGGGTTGTCTGAACGACAGGTTTCTCAAATCGAAAAGGACAGAAGGCTTCTGAGCGAACTGAGCGTTACCGTTCCCGAAAACAAGCAGATTCAGAAGGAACTGAAACTCTCCGGTAACGAAGTTTATCGCCCCGTCACGATGACTCAGAATCCAGCAGCTCCTCTGATCATCGAATCGATGGATGTGCAGCATGGACAGTCGATTGAACAGGGTGGAAAGCTGTGTTCACTGGCAGACTACAGCCGCCTGTATATCGAAGGACGAGCATTTGAGCAGGATGCCGATGCGATTGGTAAAGCGACGGCGAACAACTGGAAAGCTCAGGCACTATTCTCAGACCGTATCACTCTGAACAGCTTGCCGATCTCATTTATCGCCAGCGAAATTGATGAAACCGCCCGCACTCTGAAGTTCTTTGTCGACCTTGAAAACGAAATCATTCGAGATCACATCGACGAAGAAGGCAATCGCTTTATCTCATGGAAATACAAACCCGGGCAACGCTTGCAGCTGATGATTCCTGTTGAAGAGTGGAAGGATCAGATTGTCGTGCCCGTCGATGCAGTCGCTCAGGAGGCCGCGGAGTCGTTCGTCTTCCAACAGAACGGAGAACACTTCGATCGAATTCCGGTCCATGTGATTCATAAGGATCAATCGTCTGTTGTCATCGCCAACGATGGAGCATTATTTCCAGGCGACGTGGTTGCATTGCGGAATGCTCATCAGATGCAAATGGCTGTTCGCAACAAAGCCGGTGGTGGAGTCGATCCACACGCAGGCCATAACCACTAGGCCTTGGAAAGCACTGCTCTGATGGAAGTAGGCCGGACCGAGCGAAGCGAGTTCCGGCATCATCCCGCAACGCCGGAACTCACGATGTTCGTTCCGGCCTTCGGCCCTTTGCACCATGCATCTCAAACCTGATCAACGAATCACGTCAAACCGCCGGTAATTCCATGCTCAACGCCATCATCAGATTTGCCCTACACCAACGACTGCTGACGATTGCTGTCGCGGTATTCCTGCTCGGCTATGGCTCCTGGGCAGCTTTGAAAATGCCGATCGACGTCTTTCCGGATCTCGATCGACCGCGAGTCGTAGTCATGGCCGAAGCTCCTGGTCTTGCACCGGAGGAAGTCGAAACTCGCATCACGTTTCCGCTTGAGACGGCACTGAACGGAGCCCAGGGCGTTCAAGCAGTTCGCAGCACGTCAGGGATCGGACTGGCGATCATCAATGTGGAATTTGGCTTTGGCAGCGATATCTACGTCGACCGCCAGATTGTGAACGAACGACTGGCAGCGGTCAGCGACAGAATGCCGCCGGGAGTCAGACCACAACTGGGGCCCGTTTCCTCCATTATGGGACAAATCCTGGTACTCGGTCTCTGGAGCCGAGACGGCAAGACGGATCCGATGGAACTTCGAACTCAGGCGGACTGGGTGATCGGGCAACGGCTCCTGACCATTCCCGGAGTTGCCCAGGTTTTCACCATGGGAGGCGGCCGCAAGCAGTTTCATGTCCTGGTGGAACCATCGTCTCTGCAACATTATGGAGTGACGTTGGGACAAATCCGCGAAGCGCTGCAACGCAGCAATGAAAATGCGACGGGGGGTTATCTTGACCAACAGGGCCCCAATGAACTGCTCGTACGTGGGCTCGGACGAATCCAGACCGTCGAGGATCTTCAAAAGGTCGTCATCACTATTCGTGATGGTCGACCTGTTGCCCTGGCTCAGGTCGCACGAGTCACAGAGGCGGCTCAATCAAAACGTGGCGACAGCAGTGCCTATCGTCGCTTACCCAACGATGCCGACACTGGTGAACTCGGGCAGTTCGAAGGCGGCCCGTCTGTTGTTATGACGATCAGCAAACAACCCGGCGCGGATACTCGCGAAATCACAAAGAACATCATGGCGGCCATTCAGGAACTGAAAGCCTCCCTGCCTGATGACTACCAGATCGAACCCATGTATTCGCAGGAATCATTCATCGATCGAGCGATCCACAATGTGATCGAAGCGCTGCGAGACGGCGGCATTCTGGTAGTAATTATTTTGTTTCTGTTTCTGATGAATTTCCGGACGACTTTTATCTCACTCACAGCGATTCCGCTCTCGCTGGTGATGACTGTCATCGTGTTCAAAATCACTGGCATGTCGATCAACACAATGACGCTGGGAGGCCTTGCCGTTGCTATCGGAGAACTGGTCGACGACGCCATCGTTGACGTCGAAAACATCTTCCGTCGGCTCCGAGAAAATCGTGAGTCCCCATCGCCGTTACCGCCTCTGCTGGTCGTCTATCGAGCGAGTACCGAAGTCAGAAACTCGATCGTGTTCAGCACATTGATTGTGTGCCTGGTCTTCATCCCGCTGTTTGCACTGGAAGGGATGGAAGGGCGTCTGTTTACTCCGCTGGGAGTCGCCTATGTCGTCTCCATCTTTTCGTCTCTGATCGTGTCTCTGACCGTGACTCCGATTCTTTCCTACTGGCTGCTGGGTCGAACATCTGGTGGCCATGCTGAGAAAGATGGACCACTGCTTCGACGACTGAAATGGATCGCCGACAAAGTCATTCGGTTTAGCCTCGCCTTCCCACGGCTCAATCTGGCAGTGGTCGTGATTGCAGTCGCTGTGGCCGGATTATTTGTGGTGAGGCTGGATCGAGACTTCCTGCCGGCATTCAATGAAGGAGCCGTGCAACTGAATGTCCTGCTGCCGCCGGGAACATCGCTGGCTACCAGTAACGCAATCAATCACACCGTTGAAGAACGACTGCAAGCGGTATCAGATGTCATCTCGATCGTACGACGAACTGGCCGAGCCGAACTGGACGAACATGCCGAACCTGTCAGTGCCAGCGAATACATTCTGGAAATGGATCCTCTTTCCAAACGCAATCGTGAAGAACAATTGGAAGAACTTCGGGAGGCCATGGCTGACATCCCGGGCATCGTGACAGCCGTTGAGCAGCCTATTTCGCATCTGATCTCGCACATGCTGTCAGGTGTCAAGGCTCAGATTGGGATCAAGATCTTCGGAGACGACCTTGAGATCCTGCGGCGGAAAGCAGACGATGTCAAAGGCGTGATCTCTGCAGTCCCAGGAGTCAAAGACCTGATCGTCGAGCAGCAAACAACGGTGCCTCAATTGCGGATCGAACTGGATCGAGATCGCCTGCTTCAATACGGCCTGAATGCGGCCGATGTGAATGAGTTCATCGAGACCGCCATGAACGGTCATAGTATCTCCGAGATCCTTCAGGGGCAGCGTTCTTTTGATCTCGTCCTGCGTCTGGAAGAAGATGCCCGCGAAAACCTCGACACTCTGCGACGCCTGGCGATTGATCTGCCGGAAGGCGGCCAGGTGCCGTTGGAAGCCGTTGCGCGAATCTATGAATCCGGCGGCCCAAATACGATCAACCGAGAAAAAGTCCGTCGCAGAATCGTGGTTCAATGCAACGTGGCAGATCGAGGACTCGTCGATGTTGTGCAGGACATTCAGGCAAAGCTCAAAGATCTGCAATCATCACTGCCGCAGGGCTATTACATCGAATTTGCCGGACAGTTTGAGAGCCAGCAAAAGGCGTCTCGCATGCTGGGACTCCTTTTTCTGGTCGCAATGTTGGGAGTCTTCCTGGTTCTGTTCACAATGTTTCGATCGGTCAATCTGTCGTTGCAGGTCATGGCGGCTCTGCCGATGGCCTTTATCGGATCCGTGGCGGCTCTTGTATTGACTCATCAGACACTGACCATCGCTGCAATGGTCGGCTTCATTTCCCTGGCGGGCATCGCGTCTCGAAACGGAATTCTGCTGCTGAACCATTATCTGCATCTGGTTCGCTACGAAGGCGAACAGTGGACCAAAGAGATGATTGTTCGTGCAGGTCTGGAAAGACTGGCCCCAGTGCTGATGACAGCGCTGACAGCTGGCATTGGATTGATCCCGCTGGTCCTTGCAGCCGATCAGCCCGGCAAAGAAATCCTGTATCCCGTGGCGACCGTCATTCTGGGCGGAGTCATCAGTTCTACATTGCTGGACTTCTTTGTGCATCCCGCACTGTTCTGGCTGTTCGGCCTGAAGGCGGCGGAGTCAGTCGTCGGGGCAGGGCAGTCAGAGGTTGAATTGACGGAGGAGCATCATTGAGAATTCGAAAGAGGCCAATCGAGCAATAAATCGTTGTTGCTGCAACGGATCGTTAAAGAGTGGCAATGCCGAGAGCGACCGCTGGGGCTCAATAATCCATTCGAAATCAGGCAGGCAACGTCGACTGAAGTCGACGCTACGAATGCCTTAAACGCAACCAAGCTGAACGACTCAACTACGCCGAAGCCGTTGATTCATTCGGCACGGAATTCTCTTCCTGCTTGACCGACTGAATCATCAACATGATCGCGCCGGCGACAAGGAATGAGTCGGCAATGTTGAAGATGGGATAATCATACGTCCCGAATCGGAATCGCAGAAAGTCCCTCACGGCCAGCGCTGGCTCAGGGTCGCCCGGAAAGTGTTCGCCGTGCAGGCCAAGTCGATCGTAACAGTTTCCAAGTGCTCCACCTGAAACCATCGCGAGGGCAACCGTCAGCCACAGGCTTGCCGCAGCACCTCGAAAGAAAAGCCAGTAAACAATCCCCACAACGGCCACAACACTCAGCAATGCAAAGCCCGAAGCAAATCCTTGACCCATGCCCCACAGTGCGCCCGCGTTGAGGCTGGTGTGAAGCTCAAATTTGAGCCATCCATCGATCAGCCAACCTGTACCCTGGAAGACTCCGCCAAGCCGCTTGAAGACCACAGACTTGCTGATCAAATCCGTCGCAAGTGCCACGGACGTCAGAACAGCATAGACACCAATCCGAGTCCGTGGATAAGCAGTCATCAGCGACCTTTTTCCTTGATCCTTTCACACTCGACACAATTCCGAGCGTGGGGAATCGCCTGCAGGCGAGCCTTGGGGATACG
>JBPOIW010000219.1:0-17327 GCA_052034165.1 Planctomycetota bacterium
CGTTGTGACGTTAACGGTTGCAACAGTTGTGAGGAATGAGAGAACGGTCCTGGCTGCCACTTACAGAGAGCCATCCAGGGCTGTCCCGAGAGAGACATTCCCTCGCACTGCAACCCGCTCCGTTCACAGCGAGAGAGGGAGAAGGTGGCCTGAGAAACCATCTTCCAGCGGCCTGAGAAACCGCGCTCGGCTGAAACGATTTCAGCCGCATTGTTCGTCCGACGCGAGAAGGGGTTGTGAGAGGCCCCTTTCTCGCTTCGGGTGAGCGAACTCCTTCTGGCTGCTCCTCGAAGCACAGCTCATCGAAACATCCAGCACTCAGTTCGTCGCTGATCGCCTCCGTTCACGCAGGCAGATCGCCTTCTGACAGCGCTACACGGAGTCAATGAATACGGATCCGGCTGGCAGGCCCGCTGATCGTCTGCCAACGAACACCGCAGCATGTCGTTGCGGATCTCTTTCCCTCTGGTGTCGAGTTTGGAGAATTAGAATGTTGAATCTGCTGAAGGCTCTTCGGCAGGATGAGCACGGAGTGATCCTGTCCACTGAAATTGTCATTATCGGATCACTGCTTGTGATTGGATTGATTACCGGCCTCGCCTGTTTGCAAAAGTCGGTGAACGGCGAACTGCAGGACCTCGCTGGTGCCATCGGTGCTTTGGATCAATCCTACTCATTCTCCTCGTTCCGTAAGGCGGCAACTCACGGGCGCTGCTGTGCGTATACGGCGGGGTCGTCGTACAGCAACTGTGAGACTAACAATCAGAAGTGCGGCGACATCGTGGGATGCACTGAAACACGGCAAGTCCAGGTCTCGGCCTGTGGAGTCTGTGGCGGAGCCTCAACCACCGGTTGCTCCTCCTGTGGATCCAGCCCGTGCGGAAGCGCACCATGTGGTTCGGCTCCCTGCGGCTCTGCACCGTGTGGCTCTGCACCGTGTGGGTCAGCACCGTGTGGGTCAGCTCTCCACAGTTCCGCACCGTGCGGTTCCGTGAACGGGGCTCGAGTGATCGGCACTGGCGTCCCGGGAATGAAAGTGACCGAGTATCCGCTGTCCCCACGAATCGAGTCGGTTGCACCAATCGTTGTCCCCGAATGTCAGGACTGTTCGTCGACAGAAGTCTCTCACGGTTCTGCCGTGCAGCATTCCTCTTCTGAAGTGATCGTGGTCCCCTCTGAACAAGAGCCACCATCGGCCGCTCCGACTGTCCCGACAACTCCAGGAGTTCCGCCAACACCAGCCAACCCGCTGGTTCCGGTTCCTGAAAACAGCCCGATTCCTCCTCAGGCGTAGTCGGCTTGGGTTTGATTCACCGACCAAAAATGGCGTGAAGTCAAGAACAACAACGCAACGGCCCGAGTTCTTCAGGGAACTCCGGGCCGTGTGTGTTTACTGCGACCACGACTGGAGTGGCAACGAAAAGTGCTCTGCAGGTCATCTACATCAGGAACCGCCGGAGCACATTCTCTGTGATTTGTGAGATGTCGTTGTCGACAGGCAGCGACGCGACGTAATTGATCGAGCCCACAGAAAAGACCTGACCGCCGGATGGAGTATCGAAGATGACCATTTCTGCTCCGCCGTCATCACAGTTCAATCCTCGCGCAATGACGTGAGTATTCGCTGGCGAATTGGCTGTTCGCTTATCCGTTTCATGGCCCGACGCGCCACCGGGACAGCGACAGTGCAGACTGGCGGTGCCAAAAATGTGGCCATGTTTCAGACCGGTTCCGTCGAAAATCCAATGGTCCTGATCCACAACCTGATACGGCGCGCCGGTCATTGCTCCGGCCGGAGTAAAGACGACTCCCAGCAGATTGGCTTCAGACTCATGAGTCACCGCCATGCGGCTGTCGCGTCCGCCCATGCCGGAGCTCCACAGCGACGCAATGCTGCCGTTCAGAACAGACATCGACGCGTTGTCGTGAAGCAGTACTTCACAATTCAACCCGTTACCGCCAAGGTAGACCAGCTTTCCGCCCTGCTCGAACACCCATTTCTTGACTCGGTCATACATCGTTCGTGACCAGTATTCCGGATGCACGGCGATGATCAGAACTTTGTAGGCCGAAAGATCCAACGTTCCATCGTGCAGCTGCGTTTCGGCGTAGTAGTCATACGCGATCTGCTGCTGTTCCAGCCAACCCGCCAGACGCCATTCCGCCGGAGCAATATGACACGCCTGACGGCCTTCGATCGGATCCGTGATCTGTTCGTTGAAGTCGATATGACAGAATGGCTCAGGCCGCTCAAACGAGAGTGGCACATAGCCCGAATAGCCCCACGTGCCATGTTCCGGATCGATATATCTCTGCAACTCAAATCTGGCGTTCACAGTCGGGGTCGGCGGCAATTGATCGGCATGAATATAGTTGCTGCGGCCTCCGAACGGGTTATACGCATTCCAGGTGATGTTCGATGCCAGCACCGCAACTTTAGCCGTGGGCGTCTGAGGAGCAACGATCCAGGGAAAAGAAAACTGGCGTCCCGATCGAGTGCTCGCGCGGAAATAATAGAGGCCGCTGCGATCCGGAGCTGTCACATACTGTCGATGAGTTTTGCAGGCGTAGCCGACCTTGTTCCATTCGACGCCTGTCTGTGTATAGTCGCCGTCAGGAGTGACCTGCATCGTCGCACGAGGTCCATGCTCATCGTGCCAGCCAAGTTCTTTGACTCGCTCGGGCTTCCAGCCATAACGCCAGAGTTCCAATTTGTATTGTTCGACCGAGTGAACTCGAAATTCCGCCTCGTCGCCGCTGCGAACCCATTTTGGCCAGGCATAACCCAGCAGTCCGTCGGTCAGAATACGAAACTGATGAGGCTTCTCAACAGGAATCTGGACGCTGGAAAACTTCGCCCCGAAGCCTTCTTTTTGCAGGATGACTTTATACGTTCCCGCAGGCAGATCCGCATACACCGCTCCGCTCGCGCGAGAACCTGCTTCGTACGAGGCGCCCGAAGGATGAATGAACTCCAAAGTAACATCCGCCTGAGCCACATAACGTTCATCACTGACGTAACCGATCAACATCGTGAAGTCTCCTGAGGAATCGAAGGTAGGATCTATGGATCAGGTGGGGATTAATTCGTTCTACATTTATTGAACCGTGTTACGCCTGCCGCTAAACGTTTTGCAGCGGGCACTTAGCTGGAAAACGCCATGTTTGGCTCCGTTACAAGCCCGACGCGCCAGTGAGTGAGCACTTTGCGACTCATTCACTCGCTGGCGCGTCGGGCTTGTATTTTCAACGGTTCCAGTGAACATGGCGCTGTCCAGTTAGCCACCCGCGGCGCAGAACTGGTAGTAAATTTCCGTCGCTTTGTGCAACTGATCAATCTCAATCCATTCGTCTTTGGTATGAGCCTGAGCGATATCGCCGGGGCCAAAGACAACGGACGGAATTCCGATCGCAGCGACTCGCGATGCATGAGTTCCGAACGGCACTCCAATGATTTCACGAGGTCCCACGACAGAACGAATCGCTGCCCCCAGCTTCTCAGCAAGTGGCCCGTTGAGTTCATCACCCAGCGCTGAGCTCAGACAGTACGGCTCATCATGAATCAGATCGAAATCGAGTTTACTGCGAAGATGTTTGATGACTTCTTCGCGCACTCCCATGCTGTCTTCTCCGGGGAGAACTCGCCGATCAATGTCGATCACGCAACCATCAGGCACAACATTCACACTGCTGCCACCTGAGATCAGGCCGACGCTCAACGTAGCGGGGCCGCATAGTCGATGAGCAGGCCGAGAGCCTGGCAGCCATGCAGCATAGTCTTCCAGACACTGCACGACTTTGGCCATGCGATAAATCGCATTGATGCCTTCAGACGGGCGTGAACTATGACAGGCACGACCGGTGGTTCGAATCTGCCAGCGAGTTGCACCGCGATGAGCCACGACGATGTCCAACAGAGTCGGCTCGGCAATAATCGCAACATCCGGTCGCTGCGGACAAAGTCGATACGCGGGGGCTCGGCCGGACCAACTGCCCACCAGATGATTAATCCCCAGGCTTGTGGCTTCTTCGTCGCAGGTCATCGAGAGAACAACGTTCGGCATGCCAGCCGGTTGATCGATCGACAGGCGAGTAAACGCGGCCAGCATAGCGGCGAGTCCACCCTTCACGTCGCAGGAGCCGCGACCGTAAATTCGCCCATCGCGTTCTGTGGGTTCGTAAGGCGGAATCGTCATGCCATCAACGGGAACCGTATCCTGATGAGCATCGAGCAGAACGGTTTTCGTAGCCCCTGGAGAATCGATGCGCGAGATCACGTTGGCTCGACCATCAGCGGTCTCCACAACCTCCACCGGCAGATTGTGACTTTCGAGATACTGAACCAGCCACGCCGTGACTCGCCCTTCGTAGTATTCGTCTCCGGAGACATCTCGCCCCATCGGATTGACGCTGGGGATTGAAACCAGATGCTTAAGAATTGGCAGTGGATCAACAGACGATTTTGCGTTCATGATTTCCGTCATCGGAAGGAGAGCTGAGAGATTTCGAGGTTGGAGTTTCAGTCGGGAGCGTTTCCAGTTCTGAAACTGAGCGGTGGTATTCTGAATTGTTTCCGTTGACGTCAAAAGTGTCACGCGATGCGGGGAAATTTATCTTCGATGATGTCGATCGAGTAAACGGCGTTGGCAGGATGCAAACAACGATACGGACATCAGCGCCGTGCGGCTCACACTTGTTGACGCCACTCAGCTCGCCTGAGTGGTGAAACGTTTGGTAACCAGAATACCCTGGAGTTTTGGGATAACTTTGTTCTCGTTACCAAACCGGTTCACCATCGGCACGAGGCCGAAAGAGTCGATTCTGGACAGTTGTACCATTCATCATTGACGAAAAATGGGGACGAGAAAAGTCCCGGGTGACAACGGACCGACGACGGGGTAGACTCCAATGATATCGTTCGGCGTTCCCACATCTCGAACGATAGTTCGAACAGACTTAAGAATTCGGGAGGCAGATCCGTGAATCATTTCACTCGACGCCATTGGATCGCGCAGCAATCGCTGCGACTGGGAAGTCTCGCCTTCGCATGGCTTCAAAGCCAAACTGCCAAGGCTGAACCGCCAAAGCCGAATCTGGAAGTGCCGTCGTTCGATATTACGCCCAAGGTGCCTGCTGCCAAGCCTCAGGCCACTGCCATGATCTCAATGTTCATGCAGGGTGGGCCGAGTCATATCGACATGTTCGACCCCAAGCCGGAACTCAACCGGCTGCACATGAAAACGTATACTGGCGACATCAAATATGACAACGCTGGTGAAGCCAGCAGCAAGCTATTCGGTTGCCCGTGGCGATTTCGCAAGTACGGTCAATGCGGGATGGATCTCAGTGAGCTGGTGACGCATCTTGGTTCGGTCGCTGACGATATCTGTCTGATTCGTTCGATGCATACCGGCGTCAACAATCATGGCGAATCCATCAATGCTTTGAACACCGGCCGACAATTATCCGGACGACCGTCTTTGGGTTCGTGGATGACCTACGGCATGGGCAGTCATTGCACAAACTTGCCCGCGTTCATGGTGTTGACGGATCCGTCTGGGTTGCCAGTGCTGGGTGTTGAAAACTGGCAGAACGGTTGGCTGCCTTCGGTTTATCAGGGCACTGTTGTTCGTTCCCAGGAACCTCGCATTCTGAATCTTGACCCTCCGCCATCGCTCAAGGGTGCCAGTCAGGAAAAGATGCTGCGTTACCTGCGCCGTCTCAATGAAGATCATCTCGCCCGACATCCGGGTGAGCATGATCTGTCGGCGAGAATGCAGAGTTATGAACTGGCCGCCGGGATGCAGATTGCTGCCAAAGAGGCGATGGATATTTCTCAGGAGACTGAGGCGACTCAGAAGCTTTACGGCATCGATGATCCGAAAACTCAGGAATATGGAAGCCGCTGTCTGATCGCTCGTCGGCTGGTCGAACGCGGTGTGAGATTCGTGCAATTGCATACCGGCAATCAGACCTGGGATCATCATGGCGGCATCATGACCGCTCTGCCAGCCGTTTGTCGGCGCACGGATAAACCGGCTGCGGCGTTGGTCAAGGACCTGAAAGAACGCGGAATGCTGGATTCAACTGTTGTTCACTGGGGCGGCGAGATGGGGCGTTTGCCGGTGATCCAGAATGAACAGAATATCGGTCGCGACCACAACACTTACGGCTTCAGCATGTGGCTTGCTGGCGGCGGTATCAAAGGCGGATGCATCCACGGCACGACGGATGACATTGGTCACAAGGCCGTCACTGATGTCGTGAATCATTACGACTATCATGCCACGTTGATGTATCTGTTTGGCCTCAATCAGGAACAGTTGTCATTCCGTCGCGCGAACGGGACCGGCAGTCTGCTCGATGGACAGGCCGGCAAAATCGTGGCCGGGATACTCAATCGTCCGCCGGAAGTGGCCACATAAATGGGTGATCTGGCCGCACAATTGCAGAACCAGCAATTCTCCAATGACTATCAGCTGGTCGATGGAGAACGCAAGCACCGGGAGAATCCCGAGCACTTTCGGATTCCTCCGCAGGTGATCAAACGACAGGTTAATGTGGGGCACTTCGTGGAATTGCGGATTGACTCCACGAGATTCTCTGTCCATGAAGATGTGGCGGCACAATGCGAATGTCCGTCGTGCAAAGGTGTGATGTCCAAACCGATTCTGCGTCATGAACATCCGGCGACTTTGGTTCCCCTGCCCGAGCAGAAGATTCCGTCGCGCGGCTGGGGTGAAGATTTCTGGGTGCAAGTCATCAGGCGTGACGGCGATGTGTTTCTGGGCACTATCGACAATCCACTGGCTGAAGCTCGCCTGCATGGGTTGAATCTCGGTGATCAGATCGTTTTTCACTCCGACCACATTCTGGCCGTGCATGATGTGCATCGACAGGACTTGATTTTGGCGATGAATGAAGCCGACCTGAAAGAGATGACTCTGTGGCTGGCGACTGTGTTTCGATCGAACGCAACATGAATGTTGAACTGCCGTTTCGCATCGCAGTCGTGGTAATCTTTTTGATGTCCGTGGTCGTCACGTTGTATTTCCGGATTCAGGCGGCGTCGTCCGGTGAGAAAATCTCCCGCAAGGATGAAGGCTTTCTGTTCGCTTTGATTCTGCGAACGCTGGGGCTCGGACTATTTCTAACAACAGCGGTCTGGGTGATTTCTCCGCAGTCGCTCGAGTGGGCTGCGATGCCGCTGGTCCCTGCAGTTCGCTGGATCGGTGCCGTTTCTGGAGCGGCGTGTTCCCTGCTGATGTTTTGGACGTTGAGCAGTCTTGGTAAGAACCTGACCGATACGGTGGTGACTCGAACAACCGCGACTCTGATCACCACAGGCCCATATCGTTGGGTCCGGCATCCGTTTTATTTGACAGCCGCGATGTTGATGGCGTCCGTCACAATTCTGGCCGCCAATATTCTGATTGGGGGCATCAGCTTCTTTGTGCTCCTTATGCTGGCGATCCGCACACCGAAAGAAGAGCAAAAACTGATTGAGGCATTCGGGCAGTCGTATCGCGATTACATGAAAACGACTGGGCGATTCTTCCCGCGTTGTCGTAGGGGTGCTGAATCTTGATTGTAGAACCGAAGAACTGACACATGAAACAGCAGCAATAAAAGGGTTCACCGCGAAATCATGTGCGAGTGCATGGACGGTGGACATCCCTGCGATTAATCCTGAAGGGATGGCAGAGAGTAGCCGGTGGTCGCCGATAGACGTACCACCGGTAACAAAATGTTAACCAAACTCATCCTGAAGGGATGAAAGAAACCCCGATTCTGTCACCCATTTCAGGGTGCAATCGCAGGACTCGACGTTAACCGGTGGTTGCGCTGCGCTGACCACCGGCTACCTTCTTTAACCGCTTCGCGGTGAATCGCATCAACTACTGAACTTCTTTCGCGACCTTTACGATCTGCAGCAGGGCCATAGCCTTGTCGAGTCCGCCGACCGAGTTTGCAAAAGCGACGGCCTTGCGGATATCTCCGAGTCCAACGCTGCCCGTCGGCTCTTCAGCCGCCTTGGCTTTGCCGGGCTTCGCTGCTGGAACATCTTCGGCGGGTGAAACATTGGCGTACGTTACCGGAGTTTCTGACGGGCTGTCTTCGGCTTCGCGTTCAACCGTTTCTGAACCCATAACTGAATCATCAGCCGGCTTACGGCTGCTGGAATTCTTCTTGGCCATCGTTTCTGCTTGTCTTCCTTTAGAACTGAAAATCTGAATTCTGACCATTCTGCGATCTGATCAAATCATTGACCAGAACTATTCACCGCAAACCTGGCGAGCGCGCGGAATGTAGCGGATGATTGTACAGCCTTCGAAATTCTTTTCTGAATTGTTCGCAGGTTCTCAACGACGCTTCCGACGGCTCTATTTCCCGACGGGAACTCGCTTCTGAGCCAGCAGCCATTCGTAAAATTCAGGGTTGTTGTAGGTCTCTGTCCACGAATCATGTTCGGCTTCCGGATAAATCGTCAATTTGGGGCTTCCGCCATGTTTGATCATGGCGTCAATCATCTTCTGAGATCTCTCCACGGGAACTCCCATGTCTTTGGCCCCATGAAAGGCCCAGGTCGGGAGATCTTTGAATCGGCGAGTCCAGTGAACTTCACCTCCGCCACAGATCGGTGCGATCGCGGCCAGTCGATTTGGTGCGAAAGCGGCCAGTTCCCAGGTTCCGAATCCTCCCATGCTCAATCCCGTCACACAGATGCGATCGGGATCGACTTTATAGCTCTTCGTTAAGTCATCCAGCAACGCGTTGAGTTCGATCGGCTCCCATGAACGATCTTTGGGGCATTGCGGCGAAACAACGATGAATGGAAACTCTTTGCCGGCTGCGATGAGCTTTGGCGGTCCATGCATCTTGACCAGTTCCAGATCGCTGCCACGTTCTCCTGATCCGTGCAAAAACACCAGCAGCGGCCATGATTCTTTTTGGTCGTAATCTTTGGGCAGATACAGCAGATAGCTCATTTCAACACGCACTGTGGTGTCGAGCTTTTTTGCCGTCTGTCCGGCATCCTCGGCCACCGACATCGGAGCACAGGCGGTTATCAGAGCAACCAATAACAATAGAGTTCGCAACATCAGATCGGTCCGCAGAAGAGTTGAGAAAAATGGTCAACGAGAGGACGGTAGTTTCTCATGGTCCTGTCGAGTATGCCAGTATGCCCACAAAATGAAAACGGCTTGCATTGGCAACCGCAGCAAATGAACCAGCGGCGGCGCGGGGAGGATTTCCTGATGCTGAAACAAATAGATGTTGGCCGGGAACACAGCCAGCATCAACGCGATAATTCCCCAGGCGGCAATTCGCGAGACGCGAGGAATCCACAAAGACGCTCCGAGCATGATCTCGAACGCGCCGCTGATGAGAACCAATTCCTTTGGAAACGGCAAATAGGGTGGCATGATCTTCAAGAAAAACTCGGGCCGCACGAAATGCATAAGCCCTGCGAAAATCAGGAACACGGCCAGCACGATCTGTGAAACGAACTTGATCTTTTTCATTGGCGTCTTCGTTGGATGCTGATTCGCATGGAGTGTTTTTCGATCAAAAAAATCGGGAAGAACGGAGCACAAAGATGCAGAATACCCAATTTTTCGTCGGCTGGGGCACTCTCTCGCTGATCAATTCCGGCTTGGCTCAGTCCAAAAATCGCAGCGGATTTCTGTGGTGGGTCGCCTCCCTCTTCCTTGGCCCGCTGGCCACCTTGCTTATCGTAGTCCTGCCAAAGCTCAAGGATAGTCCCTGACATTTTTTGCCAGTGGTTTTTGAACATTCTACTGGCCAAAGGCAGACGTCGTTCCCCAAATTTATGGTCGCCTGCCAACTGCCGCACAGGATTCTCTGAACTACACCCATCTGAAATTGTGAGGCAAGGATTTCTGGCTCTCGCTCTGACAAGTCCGCCGCCTCGGATTCCTGGGATTTTGTGCCGACAAATTTCAAGCCAGGGAAAGAGTTTCCGGCGGAAATCCGGCAAAACGCGGGGAAGGTGCAGAATGCGGACCGGCTCGATTGAGGAGCCCGGCGTTCTCAGGTAAGAAGCACTTCCTGAGGGATCATTCTTTCGGGATTCGGAACACAGGGTTACTATGAGTCGGCATATTTTTGTCACGGGCGGCGTCGTTAGTTCATTGGGTAAGGGATTAACGTCCGCCTCGATTGGAATGCTGCTGGAACGCCGCGGGCTGAAAGTCCGCATGCAGAAGCTGGATCCGTATCTGAACGTCGATCCCGGCACCATGAGCCCTTATCAGCATGGTGAGGTTTACGTTCTGGATGATGGATCCGAAACCGACCTCGACCTTGGCCACTACGAACGATTCACGTCCGGGATTCTGAATCGCGATTCGAATTATACAACCGGCCAGATTTATCTTTCGGTGATCGAAAAGGAACGTCGCGGCGAATATCTTGGCCGCACGGTTCAGGTCGTGCCGCACATCACCGACGAAATCAAAGCGTCGATTCTGGCTCTGGCGACTCCTGATGTCGATGTCGTCATCACAGAATTGGGCGGTACCGTCGGCGACATCGAAGGTCTGCCATTTCTCGAAGCCATTCGTCAGATCCCGCTGGACATCGGCAAAGAGAATGTGATGTTCATTCATCTGACGCTGGTGCCGTACCTCAAGGCCGCTCGTGAAGCCAAGACCAAGCCGACTCAGCACAGTGTGCAGCAGCTTCGCGAAATCGGAATTCAGCCCGACATTCTGATTGTGCGCACAGAACGCCCGATCGGTCGCGAGCACACCGACAAAATCGCTTTGTTCTGTAACGTCGAAAAGAAAGCGGTTATCGAAGAGGTCGATAAAGAGTTCTCCATTTATGAAGTGCCGATCGGCCTGATCGAACATGGTCTGGATGAACTGATCTGCCAGAAGCTGCATCTGTCGCCCGGTCCTCTGAAGATGGACGATTATCGAGCACTCGTGCATCGCATCCGCAATCCTCGCAACGAAGTCACGATTGCTGTCGTGGGCAAGTACATCGAGCATCGCGATGCGTACAAGTCGATCTATGAATCGATCGACCATGCCGGTTTCCATCATTCGACACAGGTGATCGTCAAGCGTATCGAAGCTGAAGAGCTGGAGCGTCAGGGGCCCGAGATTATGCTCAAGGGCGTCGACGGAATTCTGGTGCCAGGCGGTTTTGGAATGCGAGGTATCGAAGGCAAAATTCAGGCGATCCAGTTTGCTCGCGAATGTGAAATTCCATTCTTCGGCATCTGTCTCGGTATGCAATGCGCCGTGATTGAGTTTGCTCGTAATGTGCTCGGGCTCGCGGATGCAAACAGTAGTGAGTTCTCCGCGGATACTCAGCATCCGGTCATCTGTTTGCTCGAAGCACAAAAGGGCGTGCGATACAAAGGCGGCACGATGCGATTAGGAGCTCAGCCCTGTGTGCTGACTCCGGGAACTCGCACGGCGGAAGCGTACGGCGTTTCGGAAATCAGCGAACGTCATCGCCATCGCTATGAATTCAATCCAGAGTACCGTCGCGAATTCACCGACGCTGGTCTGCAGGTGGCGGGTACAAGCCCGAACGGCAGCCTGGTGGAAATCGTCGAACTGGCTTCTCATCCGTGGTTTGTTGCCGTGCAGTATCATCCCGAGTTTAAGTCTCAACCGCACAATGCTCATCCGCTGTTCAAGGGCTTTATCGAAGCCGCTTTGCAGCGTCATCAGCAGCGCAGTGGGGGAACAAATTCTGAACGCCCCCAGGTTCGACCGATGAACTGAGGATTCCTGCAGTGCGGAGAATTTGAAATGACGGAACGCCGTTGGAAGTTTGCTGATTTTGCCACAATCCCAGGGGTCCCATGCCCCTGCGGTCAGGCCCGGCGGGCGTTCAACGGCGTTCCCGAATTTCCCGGCACTATTCACATCACAGAGATCAGTGAAGACGCCAAACGTCACTACCACAAGACGCTGACGGAAACGTATGTCTTCCTTCAATGTGAGCCCGACGCGCAGATGGAGCTGGACGGCGAGATCATCCCGGTCAAGGCTCATCAAAGCATTGTGATTCCACCGCTGGTCAGACACCGAGCGATTGGCAAAATGACTGTACTGATTGTCGTGCTTCCGGAATTCAACCCGGCCGATGAATGGTTTGACTGATTTGAAGTTCAGCGGCAATCATTGCCGAAGCCGCCGCGTCTTTCCGGCAGAAGACACTCGGCCGTTGAAGACTACGGCAGATCCTGCTGGTATTCGAGCCGGGAAAAGGTCGCTGAGAGTAGTCTGCTCTATTGGCAGATTGTTGAACGAACTAGATTCATCAGCCCCGCTGGGCGAGATCGCAGCGGGTTCTTTGAAATCAGTTTACTCCGGGCGAAGGACTCAGCTCCATGCGCAGTATTGCTGTGATGAATCAAAAAGGCGGCGTTGGCAAGACAACCTCCAGTGTGAATCTGGCCGCCGCGTTGGCTCGCGAAGGTCGACGAGTCTGTCTGATGGATCTTGATCCTCAGGGCCATGCATCATTCCATGTCGGCGTCGAAGCAGGTCCGGACATGCCGACGGTTTATGATGTGTTCACTCAGCAGACGACACTCGATCATGCTCGCCAGCTGGTCGGTGAAAACCTGTCGCTGATTCCCGCGAACATTGATCTGGCCGCGACCGAAGTGGAACTCGCAGGAACGCAGGGACGCGAGTTCTACCTGCGGAATGCCATGCAGCACTGGAAGGAACAGAACCGTTTCGACTACGTCGTCATGGATTGCCCTCCGTCACTGGGCATCCTGACAATTAACGCATTGACGGCTGTTAACGAAGTCTTTATTCCGCTGCAGCCGCATTTCTTTGCATTGCAGGGGCTTTCCAAGCTGTTCGAAACAACAGCCCTGGTGACTCGCCGCCTGAACCGCGACCTGCGAGTGACCGGCATTATGATGTGCCTGTATGAATCCGGAACACGTCTGGCCGCGGACGTCACCGAAGACTTGAAGCAATTCCTGCAGGCCAGCGACGGAGACACTCCGTGGGCCTCAGCGAAGATCTTCAAGTCAAAGATTCGCCGCAACATCAAACTGGCCGAAGCGCCAAGCTTTGGTCAATCCATTATGGACTACGCACCAACCTCATCCGGTGCGGTTGATTATCTGGCTCTCGCTGCAGAAGTACTGGACATGGAAGCCGCGATGGGCGTCCATCATCCGGCCACGGCCATGGCAAGAGCAGCCTAGTACTCTGTCAGCCACGGGATGATGATTGCAGGCCGGACCGAGCGGGGCGACTTCCGGCTTGTTCTTACCCGGAGCAAGGAGTTGCCGGAACTCGCTGTCACTCGGTCCGGCCTACGAAATGAGATCCCTCAATTCATTGCGGACAGAGCACTTGTTTCGGCGAACGGCAGAGCGTCAGCCCTCCGAGTTGCTCTTAATTCCTGCACTTCCTCTTCGCACCGCGCCTCAGCTATCAGCGAATCGCTGCAGCCCCTCGTTGCAGCGATTTTGCATTCATCACCCCGCCGTGGAAACATCCACAACAGCTTTGATGACCCCGGTTTCCGGGCGCGTAAACGACTCGAACTCAGCCACCATCTTGTCGAATGGCGTGCGGTGAGTAATCCACGGCGTCGTATTGATTGTGCCGTCTTCGATCAGTCGAATGATACGGCCGAAGTCACGAGGCAGAGCGTTGCGTGAAGCCTTAAGAGTCATCTCCGGGCGATGAAGCGTTGGATGCAGGAACGAGACTTCCTCGGTCGTGATCCCGACGTAAACCAGCGATCCCGTGTGAGCCACATACTTCATCGCCGATGACATCGAATACTTGTTGCCGGTCGCGTCGGTGACCACCAGATACATGTCGCCGCCGGTGATGGCCCTCATCTGCTCCAGTTCGCTGCCATCGTTCTTGAACAGAATCGTGTGTTGGATTCCATACTGCTGTTTGCAGAAGTCGAGACGGCTCTGCACCATGTCCATCACGGTCACGGTTGCGCCGGTCAGCCGAGTAAACTCCAGAGTGGCCAGACCAATCGGCCCAGCCCCAATGATCAGCACGTGGTCGCCGGTCGTCGAGGCACCTCGATCCGTCGCATGGCAGCCGATCGCCAGCGTTTCAACCAGTGCGAGCTGTTCGTAAGACAATTTTGCAGACGGGTGCAGCTTCTCTCCGCGGATCAGAAAACGTTCGCACAGACCGCCGTCGATCATCACACCGATGACATTGAGTGTTGTGCAGCAGTTCCCTTGTCCGCGTCGACAGGCAAAACAGGTTCCGCAGTTCATGTAGGGTTCAACGCTGCAGCGGTCGCCAACTTTGACATTCGTAACGCCGTCGCCAACCGCCAGCACTTCGACGCCCAGTTCGTGGCCGGGAACTCGTGGATACTTGAAGAATGGAAATTTGCCCAGAAAACCG
This sequence comes from Planctomycetota bacterium, assembly GCA_052034165.1. GTDB lineage: Bacteria > Planctomycetota > Planctomycetia > Planctomycetales > Planctomycetaceae > SXXK01. The sequence goes on from JBPOIW010000219.1 coordinate 14,403, forward strand.
CTGAGATCTGTCCCGCAGATTCCCATTCGGTGAGTTCTCACAAGAACCTGGCCGGGGCCGGGTGGACCGGGATCAGCGATGTCCACGTATTCAAAGCGGCGCGGTTCTTCGAGTCGAATGGCTTTCATGAGCGGTCTGTTTTTCAGGACGGAGTGAAATGACGTGAATCTGCAATGAAACTGCCGGTGCTGGCTTCCGATGGAGGCGGACTATAGCGATGATGTCGGCCCGATCTCAATGGTAGCGAACTCTTTGGCGGGACACGGCCGACAGGGAGCTGACTTTACTACGTGGTGCCGACTTCAGTCGGCATGCTCCTCGAGTCTCGCGTGAATGCTGGCTGAAGCCAGCACTCCGGTCAGAGTCGCGATCGAATCATCGGCATACTTTCAGGAATCCACCATGACCTCTTCTGCTCTCCCCGAAGTCGATCTGAAATCTTTACCCGGCGTGCGCCAGTTCGATTTGACGGGGCATGTGGCCATCGTCACTGGCGGCTCCAAAGGTCTCGGTGCCGCCATAGCTGCTGGCCTGGCTTCGGCCGGTGCGACGACCGTGATTGTCAGTCGAGGTCTGGACGAAGCGGCAGCCGTTGCAAAAGAGATCACTGCCGGCTTTGGCAAGCCGAGTATTCCGATTTCCGCCGACGTGACGGATCCTGACAGTGTGAAGAGCATGGTCGAGCAGGTGATGGCTCAGACCGGGCGAATCGACATTCTCATCAACAGTGCCGGTATCAATATTCGCGGCAGTATTGCCGACCTGACCTACGATGAATTCCAGCAGGTTCAAAAGACAAACGTCGATGGAACCTGGCTCGCATGCAAATTCGTTCTGCCCCATATGAAGAAGGCGAAGTACGGCCGAATCGTAAACATCGCCAGCACGCTGGGGGTTGTGGGCCTTGCAAATCGTACGCCTTACAATGCCAGCAAAGGAGCTGTCGTCACGATGACTCGCGGGCTGGGCCTTGAGCTGGCTCAGCTGGGCGTGACCTGTAACGCGTTGTGCCCCGGTCCATTTTTGACTCCGATGAATGTTCCAATTGCAGACTCTGAGGACGCAAAGAAAAACATCATCGGTGCTGTCGCGATGGAACGCTGGGGAACTCTAAATGAAATTCAGGGAGCCGCGATTCTGCTCAGCAGTCCCGCAGCCAGCTATATGACCGGCAGTCTTATTACCGTCGACGGTGGATGGACGGCACGATAGAGTTCGTTTCTTTTCATCAATGATCACAGGAATAGTTTCGTGAAACTTGCACGCGTTCGAATGAATGATGGTTCTTTGCGAGTGGCTGCGGTCCATGCGGATTCGGTTCAGCCTTTGGATCTGACTCAGATTGATCAGTGTCATTCGCTGATGGATATTTTGAACTCCGCCGACCCAGTCGGTCTGGCTCGTTTTCTTCTGAAGCCGGACAGCAAGCTGGTCCCGCTGGCGGAAGTCAAGATGCTGTCACCCGTTGATCAGCAGGAAGTTTGGGCGGCGGGTGTGACCTATAAACGCAGCCAGGTGGCTCGCATGGAAGAGTCTGAATCGGCCGCGTCGCATTATGACAAAGTCTACACGGCGGATCGTCCGGAATTGTTCTTTAAGGCGACGCCTCATCGAGTTTCCGGGCCCGGACAGCCTCTGCGAGTTCGCTACGACAGCAAGTGGAGCGTACCAGAGCCTGAGTTTACGTTGGTAATCAACACCAGCGGCAAGATCGTGGGTTACACGATTGGCAACGATATGTCGGCTCGCGATATTGAAGGCGAGAATCCTCTGTATCTGCCGCAGGCCAAGATGTACAACCAGTGCGCCGGCGTTGGCCCGTGTGTGTTGCTGGCCGAGAAGCCTCTGGATCAGGACGCGATTGATATTCAGCTTGAGATTGTTCGCGGCGGAAAGTCCGTCTTCAGCGGATCAACCAAACTGAGTCAGATGAAGCGGACTCCGGATGAGCTGGCGAAGTGGCTCTTCAAAGAGAACGTTTTCCCAAACGGAGCCTTCCTGATGACCGGCACTGGAGTTGTCCCCGACGACAGCTTTACTCTGGAGGACGGCGATGAAGTGTCCATCACGATCACGGGCATCGGCACGCTAATGAATCCGATTGTTAAGGACAAGGCGTAAGCCCGATGCTGTGTCATTAGCCGGCACGCGTTAGCGTCCGGTTGTCCTGCAACGGCTGGGGTTCAGTCCGCAACAGCAAAGGCCAGGCTTCAACATCGTTGAGTCTGGCCTTTTCATTTGCCGATGCACTTCGCTATGCCGTTTTGCCTTGCAGCCATTCCATCAGCTCAAGAGGCTCCTTAAACTCGGTCACATGAGCCCGGCATTTGGCTGACAGGAAGCCCGTGTTCATCATCGTATCCATAAGCTGAATCAGGCCATCGTAGATGCCGAATGGATTGAGCACTGCAATGGGCCGTGTGTGAAGATCCAGCTGAGCCCATGTGACGGCTTCGAAGAATTCCTCCATCGTTCCAAAACCGCCGGGCAAGACGACGTAAATGTCCGACAGAGAATGCATCAGAGCTTTGCGTTCGTGCATGTCGGCGGTGACGCGCATGTCCTGAACCGCGGCATGCATGAGTTCGACGCGAGCCAGATGTGTTGGAATTACTCCGGTAATCAGGCCATTCTTCTCCAGCACGGCATCGGCAATGGCTCCCATGATGCCGGTGCTGCCTCCGCCGTAGATCAAGCGATGGCCGGAGTTCGCAAGATAAATCCCCAGATCATGCGCCGCCTGAGCGTACTCCTGGCGATCTCCGGAACGCGAGCCACAGAAGACACAGATGTTGGCCATGATGATCGGCTTTGTGCGAAAGATGAAATCAGGAGCGAAGGACACATTCGGTCGAGAGATCGGCCAGAACAAACGTGTTTACCGCCCAGCCGAAGGCGCCGGCCTTCACGAAAGCCGGCGCCTTC